>NZ_JABLTE010000192.1 GCF_013315795.1 Nocardia barduliensis | reverse complement strand
GTCTTCGCGTGTCTGGCGCTCGTGGCGCTGATCGGAGCGACGCTGCTGATCGCGCAGGTGGGCTTCGTGGTGGTGGCGCGCCATCGAGCGCAGGCGGCGGCGGATCTGGCGGCCATCGCCGCGGCGGACGCATTGGTCGAAGGCGCCGACGCCGCATGCGACAAGGCCGCAGAGCTGGCGCGGCGGATGGGGACACGAATCCGCGCGTGTACGACAGTGGAGTGGGACGTCACGGTGACTGTCGAAAGGAATGTACCAATAGGTCTGTATGGCGATCGCATCGTTCGGGCGAGCGCGCGAGCCGGACCGGTTGAAGAGTGACGGAGTTCGATACACACTCGCGCTTACGTCGCTTCCGGTAGCGGAAATCGGTAATTCTACTGGCCGGTTAAAAGCGGGCTCGGGGAATTCCCCGGCAGAGTCCGGATATCAAAAACGAATGGATGCGCATGTCCGCAATGACGGCGGTGGCAATAGTCTAGTTAACATGAATCTATTCCTTTTTATTCGGGAGAGGTGAAGCGTCGCCATTCCACTAGGAGGTCTCCCAACCCCACCAGCATGTGCCCTGGCAAGGTCCACAACCGGTCACGGCCCAGGCTCCGCGCCGTCACGAATCGGCCGACACGGCCTCATCGGCCGATAGTTCGGCCAGGACAGCGGTGAGCAGGCGTGCCGCTGCCGCCTTGTCCAGCGGATGGTTCCCGTTGCCGCACTTGGGCGATTGGACGCAGGACGGGCAGCCCGCCGCGCAGTCGCAGGACTGGATGGCCAGCCGTGTCGCCGAGAGCCACTGGCGCAGCCGGGCGAACCCGCGCTCGGCGAAACCCGCCCCGCCGGCTTGGCCGTCGTAGACGAAGACGGTGGGCAGCCCGGTGTCCGGATGCTCGGCGGTGGAGACGCCGCCGATGTCCCAACGGTCGCAGGTCGCCACCAGCGGCAACAGTCCGATCGCCGCGTGCTCGGCCGCGTGCAATGCCCCGGGAACGTCCTGGGGTTCGATTCCCGCCGCGGTCAACAACTCCGGGGTCACCGTGTACATGACCGCCCTGGTGGGCAGCGTCTGCGGCGGTAGGTCCAGTTCGACCAGGTCGAGCACTTCGCCGGTGACCAGTGTGCGCAGGTAGCCGATCACTTGGCTGGTGACCCGCACCTGTGCCAGGCCAACCGTCACGTGACCGTGGTAGCGGTGCTCGGTCACCGTGTCGACGGCGATCGAGGTCACCTGACGCGCGCTGGTGGTCCACCCGGGCTCGGCGGCGTGCACGAAGGCTACGCCATCGTCGAGATCCAGCTCGTCGACCACGTAGGTCTCGCCTTGATGCAGGTGAACGGCGCCCTGGTGCAGCGTCGCCTGCGCCCGCCCCGCGTCGGCGGTGCCCAGCAGCCTGCCGGTCTCGCCGTCCACGATGGCCACCGGAGCGCCGATGCCGCCCCGGACGTCGACCGCGTCGTGCGGCTGCGTCTCCGCGGTCACGTACCAGCGCGCGCCTTCCGCTGTGCCACGCCGCCTGATCAGCCCTTTCATGGACAGATCGGCCAGTACCTCGCGGGCACCGAAGTCGTCCACCTCGGCGTCGGTGAGCGGGAGTTCGAGCGCGGCGCAGAGTAGTTGCGGCCCCAGCACGTAGGGATTTCGTGGATCGGTGATGGTGGCCTCGACCGGCTTGTCCAGCAGCGCTTCGGGATGGTGGACGAGGTAGGTGTCCAGCGGATCGTCCCGCGCCACGAGCAGGACCAGGGAACCCTGGGTGCGCCGTCCCGCCCGTCCGGCCTGCTGCCAGAACGATGCCACCGTGCCGGGAAAACCGGAGATGACCACGGCATCCAGTCCCGCGATGTCGACGCCGAGCTCCAGCGCGTTGGTCGTCGCCGCGCCGAGCAGCGATCCGTCCGACAGCGCCGCTTCCAGATCGCGCCGATCCTCCGCGAGATATCCCGCCCGGTAGGACGCCACCCGCGCGGCCAAGTCGGGGTCGACCTCGGCCAACAACCTTCTGGCCTCCATCGCGGTCAGCTCGGCGGCTCGGCGCGACCGGACGAACGTCAAGGTCCGCGCCCCTTCGGTCACCAGATCCGCCATGATCCGCGCTGCCTCCGTGGTGGCCGCTCTGCGCACCGGCGCACCGTTCTCGCCGGTCACCGCGGTGAGCAGGGGCGGTTCCCAGAGTGCGACCGTGCGCGGGCCCTGCGGCGATCCGTCCCGGGTGACCGCGACGCACGGCGCGCCGATCAGACGTGACGCGGCCGCCGCCGGTTCGGCCGACGTCGCTGAACAGAGCACGAATACCGGATCGGCGCCGTATCGCGCGGCGATCCGCCGCAGCCTGCGCAGCACCAGCGCGACGTGGGAGCCGAAAACGCCGCGATAGGCGTGGCATTCGTCGACCACCACATAGCGCAGCTTGCGCAGCACGCGGGCCCAGCGCTGGTGTGACCGCAGTATGCCCAGGTGGAGCATGTCGGGATTGGTGAAGATCCAGCGCGCGTTCGCGCGTACCCACTGGCGGATCTCGGCCGGTGTATCGCCGTCGTAGGTGGCCGGATGCACGTCGCGCAGCGGACCTTCGTGGGTCAGCGCGCCGATCGCGCGCAATTGATCGGCGCCCAGCGCCTTCGTCGGCGACAAATACAGTGCGGTGGCCTTCGGATCCGCTTGCAGTGCCGTGAGCACCGGCAACTGGTACCCGAGCGATTTGCCCGAAGCGGTCCCGGTGCTCACGACCACGTGCCTGCCGCCGAACGCCGTATCCGCCGTCTCCACCTGGTGGCGCCACGGCGCGTCCACGCCCGTGTCGCGCAATGCCGCAATCACTTCCGGCGATGTCCAGGTGGGCCAGGCGGAGTGCTCGGCGGGCCGCGCGGGCAGCTCGACCACATGGGTCAGCCGGGGGTCGTCAGCCGGGCCGCCGGTTAGGACACGATTCAGCAACGATGTCCCGTAGCTGAGCTCGGTTCGAGGCCGCGCACGCGGCGCTGAGGCGGGCCGATTCACGCGGCGAACCCCGCAACACGCTCGGGAAGTGTGAAACGTGTGTGTCCGGCAACCGCCACCTGCCATTTCGATACCAAATAGCGACCTGGGTCACAGCTTCTTTGCTGAACGCCGACTCGGTTATCAGCAAGCAAACGAACCCCAAGTCTGGATTCCGCCATTGTGTCCCTCACCTGCGCATTCGCAAGATCAACTTTTTTGCAAATTGTCGGTAACTCGACTGTTGAATTGCCCGAAGACATGGTTCACTGGTTCCTGGTCGCAAGCTTCTGTGTTCGAGGGACGGATCCAAAGTCCAAACCGTCAGCAGGATCGATGTTGCGAACGGTGTGCTTGGTGCTTTCCTGCAGGGGGAACCAACAGTACAACGGTCACAACGGACCCGGTGGACGAACCCAGTTGTCCGCCGTTCCGGTAAGAAAAGAGAAGGAACAGAATGGCACAGGGAACTGTGAAGTGGTTCAACGCGGAGAAGGGGTTCGGCTTCATCGCGCCGGAGGACGGCTCCGCTGACGTCTTCGTCCACTACTCCGAGATCCAGGGTTCGGGCTTCCGCACCCTCGAGGAGAACCAGAAGGTCGAGTTCGAGGTCGGCCAGGGCACCAAGGGCCCGCAGGCCACCGGAGTGCGTGCGCTCAGCTGAGCGGCGCGAGATCCACAGCTCGTCCCTCACCACCGGCAACGGGGTGGGGGACGAGCTATATCTGGGGTAGTCACGCCCCGCGTGAGCCGGCGGAACGGCCCGCTGAGCACGCCGCGGCGCAAGCGTGGCGAAAAGACAAGGCATACTGATTCGAACTGACGCGCGTACGCTCAGTGGTTCGAGTCGCAAGCACTCGACCACACGCGGCGTCACGGTATAAACGTGTCTGGTGCGACGTTCAGCCGTCGCAGCCGCTTACCCCAGCCGCGCACAGCGGGAAACAACGCAGCGCGGGTCGATCAGGAAAGGTGTATTCGCCGGTGGCAACACGAGACCGCGGTGCAGCCGACCAGGGCCGTGCCCTGCGTCGTCTCGTGATCGTCGAGTCCCCGACCAAGGCCCGCAAGATCGCGCCGTACCTCGGGCGTAACTACACGGTCGAGGCGTCGGTCGGTCATATCCGGGATCTGCCGCGGGGCGCGGCCGACGTCCCGGCCAAGTACAAGGGCCAGTCCTGGGCGCGGCTCGGCGTGGACGTGGACAACGACTTCGAGCCGATCTACGTCGTGAGCCCGGACAAGAAGGCCAAGGTCACCGAGCTCAAGAGCCTGCTGAAGGACGCCGACGAGCTCTATCTGGCCACCGACCCCGACCGCGAGGGCGAGGCGATCGCCTGGCACCTGCTGGAGACGCTCAAGCCCAAGGTGCCGGTCCGGCGAATGGTGTTCCACGAGATCACCGAGCCTGCCATCCAGGCCGCGGCCGCGGACACCCGCGATCTCGACAACGACCTGGTCGACGCGCAGGAGACCCGCCGCATCCTGGACCGCCTCTACGGCTACGAGGTCAGTCCGGTGCTGTGGAAGAAGGTCATGCCGAGGCTGTCGGCCGGCCGCGTGCAGTCGGTGGCCACCCGGGTGATCGTGCAGCGCGAGCGCGAGCGGATGTCGTTCCGTTCCGCCGAGTACTGGGACATCGCCGCCAAGCTCGACGCGGGCAACGGGGAGGGCGGCGACGCCACCAACCCCAGGACCTTCGGTGCGCGGCTGGTCGCCGTAGACGGGGCGCGGGTCGCCACCGGACGAGATTTCGGATCGGACGGGCAGCTCAAGGCCGCCAGCAGCGTCGTCGTACTGGACGAAGGCTACGCACGGCGACTGGCCGAGGCGCTGGACGGCGCCGACTTGGTGGTCTCCTCGGCGGAGGCCAAGCCGTACACCCGCAAGCCGTATCCGCCGTTCATGACCTCGACGCTGCAGCAGGAGGCGGGGCGCAAACTCCGTTTCACCTCCGAGCGGACCATGCGGGTCGCGCAGCGGCTGTACGAGAACGGCTACATCACCTACATGCGCACCGACTCGACCACGCTGTCGGAGTCGGCCATCGCCGCGGCCCGTGCCCAGGCGACTCAGCTCTACGGCGCCGAGTACGTGCACCCGACAGCGCGCCAGTACAACCGCAAGGTGAAGAACGCGCAGGAGGCGCACGAGGCGATCCGCCCGGCGGGCGACACCTTCGCGACGCCGGGCCAGCTGCACGCGCGCCTGGACAACGACGAGTTCCGGCTCTACGAGCTCATCTGGCAGCGGACCGTCGCCTCCCAGATGGCCGACGCCAGGGGCACCACGCTGACGCTGCGCATCACCGGCGTCGCAGGCACCGGCGAGGAATGCGTGTTCTCCGCGTCCGGCCGCACCATCACGTTCCCCGGCTTCCTCAAGGCCTACGTGGAGAGCGTCGACGAGGAGGCGGGCGGCCAGTCCGACGACGCCGAGTCCAGGCTGCCCGCGCTGGATGAGGGCCAGGCGGTCACCGCGGTCGAGCTGAATCCCGACGGGCACAGCACGAACCCACCGGCGCGCTACACCGAGGCGTCGCTGATCAAGACGCTCGAAGAGCTCGGCATCGGCCGTCCGTCGACGTATTCGTCGATCATCAAGACGATCCTCGACCGCGGTTACGTCTACAAGCGCGGCAGCGCCCTGGTGCCGTCGTGGGTGGCGTTCGCCGTGATCGGCCTGCTGGAAGAACATTTCGGCCGACTGGTCGATTTCGACTTCACCGCCGCCATGGAGGACGATCTCGACGCCATCGCTGGTGGGCGCGAGCAGCGCGGAAACTGGTTGTCCAGCTTCTACTTCGGTGGCGATCACGGCGTGGAAGGCTCGGTCGCGCGGTCCGGCGGTCTGAAGAAGATGGTCGGGGAGCGGCTCGACGACATCGATGCGCGAGAGATCAACTCCATCAAACTGTTCAGCGACTCCGCAGGACGTGATGTCGTCGTCCGGGTCGGTAAGTACGGTCCGTACTTGGAGCGGATGGTCACCGATCCCGATGACCCCGAGGGCAATTCGGTGTCCCAGCGGGCCAATCTGCCGGACGACCTGCCGCCGGACGAGCTGACGCCCGAGGTGGCCGAGAAGCTGTTCGCGACGCCGCAGGAAGGACGTTCGCTCGGCGTCGATCCCGAGTCGGGGCACGAGATCGTCGCCAAGGAAGGGCGTTTCGGTCCGTACGTCACCGAGATCCTGCCCGAACCGCAGGCCGCCGACGGACCGGAACCCGCCAAGAAGACCGCGAAGAAGGCCGCGGCGCCCAAGCCGCGCACCGGTTCGCTGTTCAAGTCCATGGACCTGTCCACCATCACCCTCGACGACGCGCTGAAGCTGCTGTCGCTGCCGCGCGTGGTCGGCACCGACCCGGCCAGCGGCGAGGAGATCACCGCGCAGAACGGGCGTTACGGGCCCTACTTGAAGAAGGGCACCGACTCGCGGTCGCTGAACACCGAGGACCAGATCTTCACGGTGACGCTGGATGAGGCGCTGAAGATCTACGCCGAGCCCAAGCGCCGGGGGCGGCAGGCCTCGAGCGCCGCCCCGCTGCGTGAACTCGGCAACGATTCGGCCAGCGGTAAGCCGATGGTGATCAAGGACGGCCGCTTCGGCCCGTACGTCACCGATGGCGAGACCAACGCGACGCTGCGCAAGGGCGACGAGATCGAGTCGATCACGCCCGAGCGGGCCATGGAACTGCTCGCCGACCGGCGGGCGCGCGGACCGGTGAAGAAGGCGGCCAAGAAGACCGCGGCGAAGAAGGCGCCCGCCAAGAAGGCAGCGGCCAAGAAGACCGCCGCCAAGAAGGCGACCACCACCAAGACGGTGGCCAAGAAGACCGCGGCGCAGAAGACGGCGGCGAAGAAGACCGGCGTCGGGAAGTCGTGAGTTCTCGGCTCATGGCGCTGCCCGTAGCGTGTGCGCCATGAGTACAGAACAGGAACGCGAGGATCTGATCGCGATGCTCGCCGACCAGCGCGCGCTTTTCCGCATCACCCTGCGCGGCGTCGACGATGAGCAGGCGCGGCAGCGGACCACCGTGAGTGAACTGACCCTCGGCGGTCTGCTGCACCACTTGGTCAGCTGCGAACGGCACTGGACCTCGGTGATCGTGGAGCGGGACGAGAACGCCGAAGTGGACGTCTCCAAGTTCGGCGGCGAGTACGTGATGGCGGCCGACGAAACCGTGGCCGGTCTGCTGACCACCTGGGACGAGGTCGCCGCGGCCACGGCGGAGCTGATCCGCTCGGTGGACAGCCTCGACAGCTCGATCCCCACGCCGACGGCGCCATGGGCTCCGGAGCGGATCTGGCAGTCGGTGCGCTACACGGTGCTGCACATTCTGCGCGAGATCGCACATCATTCAGGCCACGCCGACATCATCCGCGAGGCGCTGGACGGAGCGAACAGCACAGCGCAGCGCGCCTCGTAGTCGCGAACCCGGGTGAGCGGCGCCGTGGGTGCCGAGAATCGCGGCGGTCCGGCATCCGCGAGGTGCTGGGCGGTGCGAATAGCACAGCGCGCCTCCTAGTCACGCGAGCCGCGGCATGCGGCGCCATGGGCCACCGAGATCGCGGCGGTCCGGCATAGCTGTGCGGCCGAGGCGGGGTGTGTCCGGTGGAGTTGGGTGGTGTGTGGCTGAGTCGGGGTGCGGTCGAGCCGGGGTACGGCCGAGTCGGGTGTGCGCGGCTGAGCCGGGCGGTGTGGTCGAGCCGGGGATGCGACTGAGCCGGGTATGCGCGGCGAGGCCGGGCGTCGTGCGGTTCAGCCCGGGCGGTGCGCGGCGGTCGCGCGGCCGAGCCCGGGTAATGCGTAGTTGAGCGGGGGTGCGCAGGCCGGGTGGTGTGCGGCGGAGCTGGGCGGCGTGCGGCTGAGCCCGGGTAATGCTCGGTTGTCAGGTAATGCGCAGCCGAGCCGGTTCCGCGCGGCTGAGCCGGGTGGTGTGTGGCTGAGCCGGGTGGTGTGGCTGAGCCTGGGTGGTGCGCGGTTGAGCCGGTGCGGCAGGTGACGTCTGGCTGGCGGTGTGTGAGGTAGCCCAGTTAGGGCGCGGCCGAGTCGGATGTGCGGCGCGGCTTGGACGATCGGATTCACCTGCGACGCGATCGGTTTGGTTGATTCGGTCATGCCGCGGCCTCGTGGCCGAGGGCTTCGGCGACGGCGCGGCTGAGCCAGGTGGTGTCACGCTGAGTGGGATATGCGGCGGAGTCGAGTGATGTCCGGCAGAGCCGGGTGTGCGCGGCAGAGCCGGGCGGTGTGGTCGAGCCGGGTGTGCGGGGC
>NZ_JABLTE010000191.1 GCF_013315795.1 Nocardia barduliensis | reverse complement strand
GGGTATCGAGGGTGGGCAAGGTGATTCGCCTCAGGGTTGCGTCGCGCTCACCCTAGGGGTGGCTGTGCGAGGCGCGGATCGTCCATATCGTTTGGGACGTCAGAAATTTCGCCTCGCATTCAGGAGCAAAACCAATGCGTATCAAGTCCTTCCTCGTCGCTGGTCTGCTGGCCACCGCTGCCGTCGCCGGGGTGTCGACGGCCGCTTCGGCCTCGGCCGCGCCGGTTTACCAGGACGTCGCCTACAGCGGCACCTACGTCGGCACCTACGCCACGCTGAACGCCTGCCGCGCCGACGGCGAGTCGCCCAGCACCGGCGGCTACTACTGGGAATGCATCGAGACCTGGGACGGCTGGGACCTTTACATCTACTACTGAGCCACCTGTCACAGAGAAGGGGCATCCGGCATCCGGGTGTCCCTTTTCGCCCGCCACAATTTCGATTTCAGTTCATACGACAAAGCGGGGAGTCCGTTCGCATCGGACTCCCCGCTTTTGCCGTGTCTGCGAACTTTCAGTGTCCGCCCTGGTCCTTCAGGCGCTGAATGGACGCCTCCACTTCGGCTTCGGCCTCGGCGCGACCGACCCACTCCGAGCCCTTCACGTACTTGCCGGGCTCGAGATCCTTGTAGCGCTCGAAGAAGTGCTTGATCGCGGCCAGTTCGAACTCCGGGACGTCCTTCAGGTCCTGGATGTGATCCCAGCGCGGGTCGCCCGCGGGCACACACAGGACCTTGTCGTCGCCGCCCGCCTCGTCGGTCATCTTGTACATCGCGACCGGCCGGGCCTCCACGATCACACCCGGGAACACCGAGTCGGGCAGCAGGACCAGCGCGTCCAGCGGGTCACCGTCCTCACCGAGGGTGTTCTCGATGTAGCCGTAGTCGGCGGGGTAGACCATGGACGTGTACAGGAAGCGGTCGAGCCGGACCCGGCCGGTCTCGTGATCGACCTCGTACTTGTTCCGGGAACCCTTGGGGATCTCGATCGTGACGTCGAACTCCACGCCATCTCCTTCGTGCGTCGGTGCCGAGCCGGCGACTCGGCTTCTTTCGGCGACTGCCGACTCGGTCGCTGCGGAGTGCGCCGACTCGCCAGGTTGCTCAGGGGAACGTTTGCGCAACGAGGATAGTGTGGTCGGCGGGGACATGGGTGCGGCAGGCGGCTGCTGCGGGAATCGGTCAGGAGAGCGGCGGCGACGTGTTTGGTGGCAACGAGAACATCGGTGGGCTGGCCGCCCGGCGGCGCCGCAACAGATGGATCTGGATATCGACCACGCTGATCGTGCTGCTCGCCGTCGCCGTGGTCGCGCTGGTCACGGTGCGGCCGTGGACCGACGAATTCCGGCACGGGGGGCTGACCATCGCCGCCGCACCCGCGCCGGTCGAGCCGTCGCCTCGGGTCGGTCCGGCCCGGTCGGCCGGTTCGGCGCCGAGTCCCGCCGGGATCGCCGCCGCGCTTGCGCCGGTGATCGGCAATCCGGACCTCGGTGCGTTCGCAGGGCAGGTGACCGACGCCGACAGCGCGATGGTGGTGTGGAGCGGTGACGCGAACCGGCCGATGATCCCTTCGTCCACCGCGAAGATCCTCACCACGGCGGCCGCCCTGCTCACGCTGCCCGCCGAGCATCGGGCGACGACGAAGGTGGTCGCCGGTGCGGCGCCGAACGAACTGGTGCTGGTCGGTGGCGGCGATCCGACGCTGACCGCGCAGCCGGACGGCAAGGGGTACTACCCGAACGGGCCGCGCCTGTCGGACCTGGTCGATCAGATCAAGACAGCGGGCCGCCAAGTGGACACGATCGTGGTCGACACCTCCTTCTACACCGGCCCGACCATGGCGCAGGGCTGGGACCCGATCGACATCCCCGAGGGTTCCATCGCCCCGATCGAGCCGGTGATGATCGACGGCGGCCGCTTGCAACCGCTTGTCGAGTACTCGCCGCGTACCGCCACGCCCGCACTGGACGCGGGCCGTCGACTGGCCGTCGATTTGGGGCTCGACCCGGCGCGGGTACGGGCGGGCGTCGCGCCCGCGGGCGCGGCCGAGGTCGCCTCGGTGCGGTCGGCGCCGCTGCGTGACCGGCTGCGCGACATGATGGTGTACTCCGACAACGTGCTCGCCGAGGCGATCGGGCGCGAGCTCGCCGCCGCGACCGGCGGCCCGGCATCCTTCGCGGGCGGGGTCGCCGCGATGCGCACGGCGCTGAGCGCGGCAGGTTTCGATCTGACCGGCCTGGATATGCACGACAGCAGTGGGCTTTCGGTGGACGACCGGATTCCCGCGCGATTGCTCGACCGGGTCGTGGCGACCGCGGCCAAGCCCACCGGCGCCACGGCGGTGCAACCGGCCGGTACCAAGGCCAAGCCGGAGAACGACCGCACCGCGGCCATCTTGGCTCCGATGCTCGACGCGCTGCCGGTCGCGGGCGCCACCGGCTCGCTGACCGGCCGCTACGTCGCCCGCGACCGTCAGGCCGCGGGGTGGGTGCGGGCCAAGACCGGAACTCTGTCGGTGTCCAGCGCGTTGGTCGGGTATGTGCTGGACGCCGATGGGCGGGTGCTGACCTTCGCTCTGATGTCGAACGATCGACCGCCGGAGGTGAGCAGGCCCGCGTTGGACGCGATCGCAGGCACGCTGCGAAACTGTGGATGCACGTGACGGGTGGTTGATCATGACCCAGCAAGGTTCCGACACAGCCGAATTCGGCTCCGCGGGCGTGGCCGAGCGACGCAAGGCCCGCTCGGGTCTGTCCGGCGTGGTCGATTGGCGTCTGGCCGCGCGAACCGGCTCGGCCCTCGCGCCCGCCGGTCCGCGCACGTCGCGCTATTCGGCCGAGCAGGTCGTGGCCGAACTCGCCGATTCCTCCGTGCGAGCCGAGGCGCCGGTGCGCGAGGTCAGCGGGTTGCTGGACGACCGTCCGGTGCCGGCGGCCAGGATTGTCGACCGGCCGGGGTGGATCTCGGCCGCCGCCGACTCGATGGCCCAGCTCACCGGAACCGGTGGCGCGCCCGTCGAACGCAAGCTGCTGGCGGGCAAACCCGCCGGTGTGCAGGCGGGCGCGATGCTGGCCTTCCTGTCCACCGCGATCCTCGGCCAATACGACCCGTTCACCGGTGCGGACGGCACCCTGCTGCTGGTCGCGCCGAACATCGTGGCGGTCGAGCGCGCGCTCGGGGTGTCGGCCAGCGACTTCCGGCTCTGGGTCTGTCTGCACGAGGTGACCCACCGGGTGCAGTTCTCCTCGGCGCCCTGGCTCGCCGAATACATGCGCGCCAATGTCGAGGTGCTCGGCGAGGTCGGTGACGAGCCGGTGAGCGACATGCTGGCCCGGCTGGTGGAGGAGGTGCGCGACCGCCGCCGGGGCACCGCCTCCGACGATCCCGCCGCGCGCGGTGTGGTCGGGCTGCTGCGCGCCACGCAGGCGCCGCCGCAGCGCGAGGCGCTGGACCGTCTGCTCATGCTCGGCACCCTGCTGGAGGGGCACGCCGATCACGTCATGGACGCGGTCGGCCCCGCGGTCGTCCCGTCGGTCGAGCAGATCCGTACCGCGTTCGACCAGCGGCGCAAGCGTCCGACCAATCCGGTGCAGCGCATCCTGCGCGCCCTGCTCGGCGTGGACGCGAAGGTCGCCCAGTACGTGCGCGGAAAGAAGTTCGTGGACGAGGTGGTGGGCACGGTCGGGACGGCGCGATTCAACACGGTGTGGACCGAAGCCGAGACTTTGCCGCGCCCCGACGAGATCGAGCAGCCACAGCGCTGGATCCAACGCGTGCTGGCCTGAGTGATCAGGCCGTTCGGTCCCGGCGGCGGACCGCCGAGCGAGGCCGGCCGGTAGGCTGCGCTCATGGGGCGTGCGCCAGGAACGACACCCGGGCGCTTCGGATCGAAGGCCGGGTCGTCGAATTCCGTGCGGCCGGGAGCGCCTGGTGTCGAGACCGTCCGGCGCCTGCCCGAGACCGCTGCCGTGCTCGCCGTCCGCAGGGCCGTCCGGGACTGGCTGGCCGATTTCGGGCCGCGCGAGAACGAGGAGCAGGCGGTCGCGGTCGCGCTGTCCGGTGGCGCGGATTCGCTGGCCCTCACGGCCGCGGCGGTGGTGGAGACGAACGTCGTCCACGCGCTGGTGGTCGATCACCGGTTGCAACCCGGTTCCGGCGCCGTGGCGGCCGAGGCGGCCGCCCAGGCGCTCGCCTTGGGCTGCCGGTCCGCGCGGGTGCTCGCGGTGGCGGTCGGCACGGAGGGCGGCGTGGAAGCCGCCGCGCGCCGGGCGCGCTACGCCGCGCTCGATTCGGCGCGCGATGGCCTGCCGGTGCTGCTCGGGCACACGCTCGACGACCAGGCCGAAACGGTGCTGCTCGGGCTCGCGCGCGGCTCGGGTGGACGCTCGATCCAAGGGATGGCGCCCTGCGCCGAGCCGTGGGGGCGGCCGTTGCTCGGCGTGCGCCGGGCAACGACCCGGGAGGTGTGCGCCGACCTGGGTGTTTCACCACACGACGACCCGCACAACGCGGCTCCGGAATTCACCCGGGTCCGGCTGCGGACCGAGGCGTTGCCACTGCTGGAGCAGATCCTCGGCGGCGGTGTGGCCCCGGCGCTGGCGCGCACGGCCGAGCAGTTGCGTGAGGACGGCGCGGTGCTGGACGCGCTCGCCGCCGAACTGCGGCACACCGCGAGTGATGGGCACGCGTTGGTGATCGAGACCCTCGCCACTGCGCCCGCGGCCCTGCGGAAACGGGCAATTCGGGCATGGCTGCTCGACCGGGGAGCGAAAGCGCTGACCACTAAGCATTTACAAGCAGTCGACGAGCTGGTGACGGCTTGGCGCGGGCAGGGCGGTGTCGCGGTCGGCGGAGGAACGCCGGATTGCAGGTTGGTCGCCGGGCGCGAACATGGCAGGCTGACACTGCGGCTGAGTGAGGACGGGCATCGCGGGCGATGACGCGGACCGAACCGGCCCAACGGGCTCACCACCACGGAAGGGAATCCAGCTGACGTGTACGGGGACGATATCGCGTCGGTGCTGATCACCGAGGAACAGATCGCCGCGAAGACCCAGGAGCTGGCCGAACTCATCGCCAAGCGGTATCCCCCCGGGGCCCCCGAGGGCGATCTCCTGCTGGTGGGCGTGCTCAAGGGCGCCATCTTCTTCATGACCGACCTGGCCAAGGCACTGCCGATCCCGACCCAGATGGAGTTCATGGCCGTCTCGTCCTACGGATCGTCGACCTCGTCCTCCGGCGTGGTGCGCATCATGAAGGACCTGGACAAGGACATCGCGGGCCGCAACGTCCTGATCGTCGAGGACATCATCGACTCCGGGCTCACGCTCTCGTGGCTCAAGCGGAACCTGTCCACCCGCAACCCGGCCTCGCTCGAGGTGGTCACCCTCCTACGCAAGCCCGACGCGCTACGCACACCGGTGGAAGTCGCGCACGTCGGCTTCGACATCCCGAACGAATTCGTCGTGGGCTACGGCCTCGACTACGCGGAGCGCTACCGCGACCTGCCCTACATCGGCACCCTGGACCCCAAGGTCTACGGCGGCTGAGGCGTCAGCCGGGCAGGATGCCGAAAATCGTTGCGGGGGAACCGGAACCGCCGCGGTAGAGCGCTCCGCCCACCAGTACCCACGCGCCCGTCGCGGGCAGCGCGGCCAGATTCGCCAAGCACTCCAGGCTGATCCGGTGTTCGCCGTAGAGCAGCTTGGACACCGCGTACGTCTCGTCGGTACCCACATCCGGGCCGAACGTATCAATGCCGAGCGCGCCTCGGCGCCCTAGCCTGCCGGTGCCCAGCAGCCATTCCACCGTCTCCACCGCGAAACCCGGCTGACGGCCGGACGATTCGCCCGTGCCTGCGAACTCCGGAGTGCCCCACTTGGCGTCCCAGCCGGTCCAGGCGATCACCGCGGCGCCGTCCGGGATCCGGCCGTGCTCCGCCTCCCATCGTCGCAGGTCGCCGACCGTGATCGCGTAGTCGCGATCCCGCGCGCAACGCTGCCGGACATCGATGGTCACCGCGGGCAGCAGCAGGTCGTCCAGCTCCAGTTCGTCGGCGGCCAGCCCGTCGGCGCGGAAATGGATCGGTGCGCCCCAATGGGTTCCGGTGTGTTCGCCCTGCTGGATGTAGCTCAAGTAGTAGCCGTCGTCGGCGATCGTGGCGACGACGTCGGTGCGGAACTCGGGATCGTCCGGGTACAGCGGCGTCGTGACCGGATCGTGGACGTGCGCGAGATTCACCAACCGTCCCAGCGGATTCGGTGTGCTCATCGAGTGCGCTGCGGAATCGCTCGGGCCAGCGCGAGCAGATCTGCTTCCAGGAGCCGGAACAGCCGATAGGTCAGCACGAATGCCAGGATGCCACCCACGCTCAGCACGCGCACCGGAACGATCACCAGCTCCAGGTCGGCGGCGTTGACGAAGGTCGCGCTCGCCACGCCCAGCAGCGGAACCGATGCCGCGACACCGAGATAGAAATTCCCGCGCTTGGCCAGCGCGCGCAATTGCCTTTCGTCGTCGCGGCCGATGCCACCCCGCACCAACAGCTGTGGATAGATCGAGCGCACCGCGTAGACCATGATCGGGAAGAACGGATAGGCCAGCGCGATCGCCGCGCACACCACCTGCGCGGCGAAAAAATGCAGGAAGGTGCCGCGCGGTAGATCGACACCGGATGAGGCCAGCCCCAGCGGCCAGATGATGCCCGCGACCAGCCAGAAGCCGAACGGTATCCAGACCGCCCAATCGCCCATCAGCAGCGTGTCCCTGCGCGCCTTCGCCAGCGTGCGCGCGGAGTACCCCCGGCCGCGGCTGAGACGGAACGCGATGGTGAGCGGCCGCCGGGTCATGAACAGCAGCAGCAGCGCGGCGACCGGAAACGCGACCAGATTGTTGATCAATCCGACCGCCGCGAATTTCTCCTGATCCGCCGCCGACATCCGGTCGATGATCAGCGCTTGGTTCAGCTGGATGTTGTAGAAGCTGGCCAGCACGTTGGGGACGCCGACGCACAGCGCGGCGACCGGCAGCAGCCAGCCGCGGGCCCGGTGGGCGAAGCTGTCCGGCGGGGGATCGACCAGGTCGCGGGCGCGGGTGTCGAGGCACAGATCGAGTTGTCCCGCGAGTTCGGCACCGCTGTGCCAGCGGCGCCGCGGGTCCGCGTGCAGGCACTCCAGCAGCACCCGGCGCAGTGCGGCGGGGGTGTCGTCGGGCAGGCGCGACAGTGCCGCGGCCGAGACGCCGCCACGGCGCACCGCGAGCATCCGCGCGTAGGTCTCGGTCACGGAGCCGTCCTCGATGCGCGGCGGCTCGTCGAACGGACTCACACCTGTCAGCATCTCCCACAGCAGCACGCCGAGGGAGTAGATGTCGCTGGCGTTGCCCGGGGCGGGCGCGCTGGAATCGAGATAGTGCGCCAGCTGCTCCGGGGAGCGGTAGGTGAGTGCCGCTGTGCTGCCGGAATCGCGCGGCGCGGGGATGCGGGCCGCCGCCTCGCCGAGGGCGAAATCCGCGAGCTTCGGGATGCCCTCCGCGGTGAACAGGACGTTGGCCGGTTTGATGTCGTGGTGCAGCACGCCGTGGTGCTCGGCGTAGTCCAGGGCGTCGGCCAGCCGCCTGCCCACCCACGCCACGGTCTCTGGCCAACTCAGCCGGGCGATCTCGGCGCGCACGCTGGAATCCGATGGCCGGATCTCGCCCTTGGCCTCCATGGCGGTGTCCACCGCGCGCAGCAGCAGCGCCCCGCCGTCGGTCACCGGGCCGCGACGGCGCTGCTCGAGGACCCCGACCGCGGTGCCGCCGGGAAGGTACTGCATGTAGACCAGACGCGGCAGTGGGGCCGGCCGGGCCGCCGGGGTGAGCGGTGGCGGCCCGGTCGAGGAGTCGGCATGGTCCGGCCGGCCTGGGAGGGTGGCGTCCGGATCGATCGAGTCGATCAGCGTCGCGTCCGGACGGGCGAGGACCGTGGTGCCGTCGCCGGAGTTCGCGGACGGCTCGGCCTCCCGGTCGGGAATCGCCGCTCCGTCGCGGCCTGGGCGGTGCGGGCTGGTGCGGGTGGTGTCGTCGGTTCCTGCCCGGGTGGGGGCGGCATGGGCCGCCGCGACCGTCGCGTCGTCCGCGGTGGATCGTCGGCCGACGGAGGCTCGTTCGAGGCCGGGAAGCCGGGGCTGGGCGATGGTGGCGTCGTCGCTCGGGCGGTTCGTGGTCCCGTTAGGGGGTGGGGTGGCGATGGTGGCGTCGTCGTTCGGGCCGGTCGTAGTTCGGCGGGGTGGTGCGGTGGTGACGGT
>NZ_JABLTE010000190.1 GCF_013315795.1 Nocardia barduliensis | reverse complement strand
CTGTTGAGGTGCTGGCCGATGATCGCGGGGATCAACAGGTCCAACAGGGTGATGTCGTCAGCGGCGGGAATGTTGTCGATGATCGGGTCGAGCACTGGCGCGGCATACAAGCGGCCGGTGTGGGGTGCGGCGGCGGTGCGGGCGCTGCTGATCAGTTCATAGACCAGCATCGCCATCACGCGAACACGGGTGGTGTCGCTCATCCCGTCCTGCACCGCGTCCGCGGTGGTGGCTATCAGAGTGCCGATCACGTCAGTGAGGACATCGAGTTCGGCGGCGTCGCGCTCGGTGTCCGGATCCCCGGTCACCGCCCCACCCGCGACGGTTGAACTGGTTGCGGGATCGACACACTTAACCGTGACATCTGTGCGAACGACCGGATATCGTCCGGCAGATCCGGGCCGGTCAGAAACGTCCACCGCTGCGAATGCGGATGCGTCAATACCGGCCCGGACGGTTGGCCCGTGCGGTGCATCCACGCTTTGACTTCCGAGCCGATGAACGCGGGCATCATCAATCCACACACCCGCGCCGCGCGTAGCGTGATGCGGCCTTGATGCGGTGGATGGACTTCGGCGGGCAGGTCACACATGTGTCGGTAGAAGTGGCACAACGACAACGGTGTGTGCCCAGCATGTTTGGGTGAATCCACGAACGGCTCCCCTGCTCGATGCGTTGGTGCGCACCCGACGCCGAGACCGAACCGCTGGCTGCCCATACTCGGGCAACCGGCAGAGCCGGGGTGAGGAACCGGCGGCACCCGGCGTCGGGGCTGAATCGAGCGTCACGCACGGAGATCGGCCTGTGCAGTGGCACACAGGAGTGGCATTATGCGCTGGATCACTGACCAGCGACACTGCATGGGCCTGTCGATAGTGGCATTTGGTAGTGGCACTTGAGATGTCGCTGCTGCTTATCCTTCCGCGCACTGCTCGACCGGGAGATGATCGCGGTATGGGTGTGGGCGAGTTGATCCGTGAGCTCCGGAAGGCGCGCGGATGGTCGCAGGGGCGGCTGGCGGACGAGCTGGCGGCCCACTCGGGGGCGAGTATCTCTCGGGAGTACATCTCGAGGCGTTGGGAGAACGGGGACACGGTGCCCAGCCGGTTTTGGCTACGCCATTTATCGGCCGTGCTGGACGTGCCTCTGGCTGTTTTCGAGGACGATGGCATGAACAGACGGAAGTTCTTGGCACAGGTGGCCGCGACCAGCATCGCGCCGGTAGTGGCGTCCGATCTGCTGGCGGCCGGATTCTCCGCGCGGCTGGATCATGCCGGACCGAATATCGAGGGGTGGCAGGCGAAGCTCAGTGCCTATGGCACGGACTACATGTCGTTGGGTGCGGCGGATATTCAACGACGCCTGGCCATCGACCTGGCGATCCTGCAACAGCAGTTGGACAGCCCGCAGATGTGGGGAGCGGCGGCCCGGCTGATGACCCTGTATGCGAAAACGTTCCCGGGGTCCGACGGCACGAAGGCGGTTACCTGGTATCGAATGGCCGCTGAGGCCGCAGACCGCTCCGAAGACGAGCAGACTCGCGTATGGGTGCGCGGGCGGGCAGCCATCGCCCTCGGGTACGAAGGTGCGGCGCTACGGGTCGCGGACCTTTTCGCCGACCAAGCGCTGTCGCTGTCGGACAAACCGAGCTTGGGGCGTCTCAACGCGATCATGGGCAAGGCCCATGCGGCAGTGCTGCGCGGCGACCACCGGACGGCGCGCGCTCTCGTGGAAGAGGGGCGCCGTGTTTTCGACAAGTCCGGCTCGTATGAGCAAACCTCCGACTACGCCGTCCCCTGGTGGCGCATGAACGTGTTCCTCTCCTTGCTGGCCGCACGACTCGGGGATGAGAAATTGGCGGTGACATCACAAGAGCAAGCGCGAAGAGAACTTCCGGCCGAACTGCCGCGCTTCGCGACTCACCTGGAGATGCACCGGGGTCTGATGTTGGTGAGAGCCGGTGATCGAGCCGAGGGTATCCGAGCGGCGCGCACCGCGATGGATGCGCTTGCGCCGGAGAAGCACTCGCTCACGCTGCGGATGTTGATGGACGAGATCACCGGAACGACGGACGCGGCAGCGGGCATCACGCGCGGATAGGCTCGCGCTACACCGCTGCGGTACCGCCGCAGGTCAACAGGCCCCGAGAACCTGGCACCGGTTGTCATTTCTAGACTGCTTCCGAACGCGAAGTTCGATTGCGCGGCTCGCCAAAAGCTGGCGTATGGGGAGCCCCGGCCGGCTCGCATGCCGGCCGGGGCTTGTCAGGTCTGCTGAGGACCGCGGCGGTGGCAGTCCGCGGCGAGACGGACACCTGGTCCGATTCGCTGCCGCGTGCGGTGGGGTCAATTGCAGCAGGTGGCGCCGGAGGCGACGGCCTCCTTCTTCGCGGCCGCGCCGCAGCAAGCGCCCTCGGCGGCGGCCTCCTCGGCGGTGCCGCAGCATGCCTGGACCGCCTCGGCGTCGGTGGGTTCGGTCGCGTGACCTGGGGCCGTGCCGAAAGTTTCGCTGTCGGCGAGGACGGTGTAGACCTCCCAGCGTTCGGAGTCCGGGGCGGTGACCCAGACCTTGTCCTGGGTGGCGAAGCAACAGGTGGTGGCGATCTGCTCTTCGGTGAACAGCCCCGCTTCCGACAGCCGGGCGATTTCGGCGTGCACCCGGTCGGAGGTTTCGACCTCGACGCCGAGGTGGTTGACGCTGCCGCCGTGACCGGGGTTCTCGATCAGCACCAGCTTGAGGGGTGGTTCGGCGATGGCGAAGTTGGCGTAGCCGGGCTTGCGCTTGGCGGGCTCGGCGGCGAACAAAGTCGAGTAGAACTGCACGGCCTGGTCGATGTCGTCGACATTGAGGGCGAGTTGGATGCGGGACATGACTACCTCCACTTGTTTGACATATATCGAAGAACCGGTTCGATGCCGAGTCTGCCACCTTTTCGACATATGTCAATGCCTTGGGTAGAGTCGATCGCATGCCCAAGACGTTGCCCGTGATCGACATGTCCGCCCCGGTCTGCTGCCCCCCGGTCGCGGCCGGGCCGGTCGATGACGCCGCCGCGCTGGAAGTGGCGTTGCGGTTGAAAGCGATCGCCGATCCGGTGCGGGTGAAGCTGTTGTCACTGCTGTTGACCAGCGCACCCGGCGAGGAGAACGGCGGTGATCTCGCCGCGGCGGTGGGAGTGTCGGAATCGACGGTCAGCCATCACCTCGGCCAGCTCCGCAAGGCCGGGCTGGTGGAGTCCGAACGACGCGGCATGAACACCTTCCACCGCGCCCGCCGCGACGCCCTGGCGGCGCTGTGCGTGGTGCTGGACCCGAACTGCTGCCGTTGACGCCGGGAACGGGCTACTTCGGGAGGTCGGTAACGCATCAAGGAGATGCCTGGATGCACCGCACTCCGGCCTGTCGTCCTCGCACATTTCGGGTGGTCCTCGTGAACGGCGACCCGATCCGGGTGACCACATGACTCGATGTGCACCAACTGGTCTTCGACCTGCGGCAGGGCGATGGATATCCCCCGCGAGCTGAGCACGCGGACGCGAGGATGGAGACGATCAGGGGTCCGTGGCGGTGTGCTGAGCGGCGAGAAACCCGACCAGGAGGTCGAGGACGGACAGCTCATCGACGGCGGGCACGTTCTCGATGAGCGAATCGAGGATAGGGGCGGTGTAGAGGCGGCCGGCGTCGGGGCCTGCCGTGGTTCGGGCGCTGGCGATCAGTTCGTAGAGCACTACCGCCAGCACTCGGGCGCGGCGGCTGCGGGGGTGCCGCTGCGCGAGGGCGGTTTCCCTGAGGGCCGCGTCGACGGCGGCGATCACTTCGGCGAGTACGGCTATCTCGGCTTCGGCGCGGTCGTCGTAGGTCATGCGGACGTCCGCGAATCGCGAAATCGAGAGTCGGTGCGGTCGTCGACGATGTGGATGCCTGCCCATGGGCAGACGCCGGGCAGCGCGGTGGGGCCGTTGTGCGCTGCGATCCTGCCGCCGACCACCGAGACGAAAGCGTCGGCGCAGTACCGGGACGGGCATCGCACGGCGCGCAGTTCGCCGGTATCCGGATCGTATTTCGCCGCGCCGCAATGTGATACGGCGATCCACGGTTCACATTCCGGCCCGCAGCCCCGGTGCGCATGCAGGTAGTCGCGGCGGGACACCGGAGTGTCCCCGTACGGGGTGTGCGGCACGGATAGTCCCTCGCGGTCGTCGGTCGACCCGGAACCGGGGCGGGATCGCCACCCGTCCCGGTGCGTTTGCACCATTCGGATGTCCCCTCGCACAGGAGTCCGGTTGTGCGACAGGGTTTCCCGGTTCCGGGTACGGATACCAGGGTGCCGGTGCAAAATCCCTGGTGGAAGGTAATGGATACGCAGGTTGGAGCAATCGGCAGCAATGACCGTCCAGCAGGGGTAAGGGGGCACCGTGGCAAATGTGACGATGTGGACCGGCGCGGATGTGAAGACACTTCGGGACGCGTGCAGGTTGACCCAGAGCGAGCTCGCCGAGCTGCTGCGTTGTGCGCAGCGGACGGTCAGCTTCTGGGAGAGCCGACCGTACCGCCGGGTGAGTATCAGCCATCAAGCGCGGCTGGACAGGGTACTCAAAGATGCGGACCATGGGGCGCACAGGCGTTTCCGGGCGTTGATTGGAGAACTGGACGTGAACCGGCGCGACTTCATCGCCGCCACCGGCGCGGTCATCGGCGCGGCGACAACGAACAACAGTGATTCTCCCACCGTCACATCGGATGCGATCGGGCATCTGCGCGACACCGTCCACTCGGCACAGCTACTGGATGATCAGCTCGGTTCGGATGCCGCCCGGCCGATCGTCGAAGCCCAAGCGCGGACCTGCGCGGCGCTGCTGCGCGACTGCCCGGCGACTTTGCGGCCAGCACTGCACTCGTTGACCGGCGAGGCCATGGCCAGCAGTGCGTGGTCGGCGTGGGACCAGGGCGACCTGAACCGAGCGGAAACTCTGTTCCGTACCGCCCACGAGCACGCGGATGAGTCCGGCGACATCGACATCGCGACCGGCATTCTCTGCCACCGCACCCAATTGGCGGTTCAGATGCGTTCGTTCCGAAATGCCGCCACGATCGCGGACGGGATGCTGCGACTGCCCGTACGGGACCGTCGGGTCGACGACTTCCGAAAGCTGTGCGCGGCGCAGGCGTTCGCGTCGGATGGACGAAAGATCGATGCGTGGCGACTGCTGATCCAGGTGAGCGACGAGTTCACCGAGCAGACGACGCCGGACGAGTCGTACTGCTACTACCAGAGTGCGTGGACCACGAGCGCCATGACTGCCCGCTGCCTGGAAACGTGCGGCGAACCGGACGCGGCGGCCGACACGATCGAAGCGGCGCTGGGACTCATTCCCGGCCACGCGACCCGCGACCGTGCCCTGTGGAACCTCAGCCTCGCCCAGTTGACGGTCACGCGGGATATCGACCGTGCGTGCGAAGCCGCCCGGCGTGCCCTGGTCCTGGCAGCGCGGAACACCTCGCCCCGGCTGCGGCAGGCGTACGCGCAGACCAGGGCGAGTTTCGAGCCGTGGGCTACGGCGCAACCGGTCCGGGATCTGGACGCGTACGCGGCGACCGTCTTGGTGTGACCGTCCTCGGGCTGTTTGTCCCCGGGCGACCCGGGTATGCGATGAATGTCCCGAGTCGCCCCCAAGGGAGCGCTTGTCAACCGAAAGACGCCCGTCCGCGCGATCGGTGCGGGTGGGCGAGGAAAGGGGTAGCAAGTGAGCACAATGGCCGCCACGGTGGACGTCGACGTTCCGGTTCGCACCGCCTACAACCAGTGGACGCAGTTCGAGTCGTTTCCGAAGTTCATGGAAGGTGTCGAAGCGGTAGACCAGCTCGACGACCGGCACACGCACTGGCGTGTCCATGTCGGCCCGTCGACGCGGGAGTTCGACGCGACGATCACCGAACAGCATCCCGACGAACGGGTCGCCTGGAAGTCCGACAGCGGACCCAAGCACGCGGGGGTCGTCACCTTCCATCGGCTCGACGACACCCATACCAGGGTGACGGCGCAGATGGATGTCGACCCCGAAGGGTTCGTGGAGAACGTCGCCGACAAGCTCGGCGTATTGAAGCACCGGGTGAGCGGTGACCTGGAGCGCTTCAAGCACTTCGTCGAGGAACGAGGGCACGAAACGGGTGCCTGGCGCGGCGATATCCCGCGTCCGGATGCCCGCGACACCGCCACGGAGCGCGGCGGGGCTCCTCGCCCCGGCGAGACCGGCACCATGCCCGGTGGGACCCCTCGCCCCGGTGGCGTGGGCGGAACCGGCACCATGCCCGGCGAGACTCCTCGCCCGGGTGGCGTCGGCGGAACCGGCCTCCCGGGCGAAGGCGGCACTTGGCCGGGTGGAACTACCCGGCCCTGACGCCTGAGCCGCGCGACAACCAGCGCCCCCTGGAATTCCAGGGGGCGCTGCCCGTGTCAAACGGCGTCGGGCTCATCCTCGGCGTGTTCGGCCGGACGCGGTTCGGGCGGCACCTGGACCGGACGCAGCAGCGCCCAAACCACGAACGCGATGGCCACCACGCCCATGGCGAGCCCGGCCCAGAGGTTCACGTTGACGCCGCCGGTCTTGGCCTGCTGGGCCGCGGTGTCGTGCACCAGTCCGGTGACGACGAGCACGACCCCGTAGCAGCCGAGCAACGCGCCGACGATGGTGCGGATATCGAAAAGCATTGCGGCGGCTCCCTATCCGACGACGATGTTGAGGACGATCACGAGCGCGAAAGCGATACCGGCCAGCAGGACCGGACGCTGGTACCAGGGCAGCGTGTCCGCCTCCGGGTCGGTGCGCACTTCCTTCGGTGTCTCCGAGTACACCAGCCCGACCAGTTCCGCCGCCGGTTTCGGCTGCGTCACCTGGGTGACCGCGATACTGACCACGATGTCGACCACGAACGCCACACCGGCGGCGACGAAACTCGCCCCTTGGCCCGACAGTTCGAACACTTTCGTCTCGTGCAGGATGAAAACGAGGATTGCCGAACCGGTTCCGCAGACCAAACCCATCCAGCCCGCGGTCGGCGTCATCCGTTTCCAGAACATGCCGAGGATGAACGTGGCGAACAGCGGAGCGTTGAAGAAGCTGAACAGAGTTTGCAGGTAATCCATCATGTTGCTGAAACCGGAGGCGATGAACGCGGTGAAGATCGCGGCCACGGTCGCCCCGATGGTGGCCAGCCTGCCGACGCCGAGGTAGTAGCCGTCCGGGCGGTCGCGCCGCACGTACTGCTGCCACAGGTCGTAGCTGAACACCGTGTTGAACGCTGAGATGTTGGCCGCCATGCCCGCCATGAACGCCGCGAGCAGACCGGCCAGCCCCACTCCGAGCAGGCCGTTGGGCAGCACGTCCTTCATCAGGTACAGCAGCGCCTGGTTGTAGGTGGTGTCGCTCTCGAAGTCCGGATTCGCGGTGACCGCCGCCTTGTACTCCGCCATCTGCGGCACCAGCACGGCGCTGATCATGCCGGGAATCACCACGATCAGCGGGATGAACATCTTCGGGTAGGCGCCGATGATCGGGGTGCGCCGCGCCGCCGCGATGGAGTGCGTGGCCATCGCGCGCTGCACCTCGACGAAGTTCGTGGTCCAGTACCCGAACGAGAGCACGAACCCCAGCCCGAACACTATGCCGAGGATCGAGAGGAAGTCGCTGCCGAATCCGCTGAGCGCGTTACCCGGCCAGGAGTCCAGCTGTTGCGGGCCGCCGGGTGACGCGCCGACCTTCTCGCGCAGGCCGTCCCAGCCCCCGATCTTGTGCAGGCCGACCAGGGTGAGCGGCAGCAGCGCGGCCACGATCACGAAGAACTGGAGCACCTCGTTGTAGATCGCGGCCGAGAGACCGCCGAGAGTGATGTAGGACAGCACGATGACGGCGGCCACGACCACCGACACCCACAGCGGCCAGCCCAGCAGCACGTTCAGGATGGAGCCGAGCAGGTACAGGTTGACCCCGGCGATGAGGACCTGGGCGACGGCGAAGCTCAGTGCGTTCACCAGGTGCGCGCCGGTGCCGAAGCGGCGGCGCATGAACTCGGGCACGCTGCGCACCTTGGAGCCGTAGTAGAACGGCATCATCACCACGCCGAGGAACAGCATGGCGGGTATCGCGCCGATCCAGAAGTAGTGGAAGGTGGGGAACCCGTACTCCGCGCCGTTGGCGGACATGCCCATGATCTCCACAGCGCCGAGGTTCGCGGAGATGAACGCCAGACCGGTCACCCAGGCGGGCAGCGAACGCCCGGACAGGAAGAAGTCGATGCTGGAGGACACGCGCTGCCTGGCCAGCAGGCCGATGCCGATGACGAACACGAAATACAGGGCGACCAGCGCGTAATCGACCGGCTGCGCGTCCAGCCGTAG
>NZ_JABLTE010000018.1 GCF_013315795.1 Nocardia barduliensis | reverse complement strand
GTTCACCCCCTGCAAATCCAAACTCATTGCCAGCCAACATGATTGAATGATATCCAGATCGGGCGGAGATGAACAAAGCTGGGTACCAAATGTTTACCGCCTGCATCGCCCTCTGCGCACATGGCGTTACCCTTCCCCACTCCGCCCCGCGACGCACCCGGCCCGCCACACCGACACCACCCATCCATCCGTCCCGCCGACACGAACTCCCCCGATTGGGGCATCGGCGCCCTATCGCACTACACTGTTCCTCCGCGCGCCCCTATAGCTCAGTTGGTAGAGCTACGGACTTTTAATCCGCAGGTCGTAGGTTCGAGCCCTACTGGGGGCACACGCGTCGGGCGCCCGGTCACTCCGGGCGCCCGATCTGTTTCGCCGAGTTCTCCATGGTGGGTCATACCGGCGCCGCCGCCGCTACTCCCTCCGCAGGCCGTTCGGCGCTCCGTTTCCGACCACACTGAGCGCAGGCGGATATAGAGGCCTTCTGCCGATGAGCGCGAGTCAGGCCGCAGACGCCGTTTCCGGACAGATTCACGCCGGGTCGTGACAATAGAGCCAGAGACCCGAACGAGCCGTTGCACCGGAGTGGGTACCGGTCGGCTTGTGAGGAAGGGCACAAATGCACGGAGGGCGGGCGGGTGGCCGACCGAGGACATTGCCGCCCGGGTGGCGGCGAGCACGCCGGGGGGCGGGTTACGCGGGTGCTGTCGGTGGACGCCCCGGTCTCCGAGTTCATGTCGGCGAGTCGCCGGCCGGAACTCCGTCGGCGCGACACGGCGGGACGATCCGACTCACTCGAGCACCGGTCGCACGCGGCATGCCGGTCCGCGACCGGGTTTGTGCGGTCGAGCACGTTCTGCTAACACGTCGCGCCCCGCGTCGATAGTCCCCTCGCCACGGGTGGAACCCATACACTCGTGTGGATCACTGATCGGCGACGACGTCGTATGAGGTGGATCACCAGGGCATCGATCGTCTAACAGATGCGTTTCGCATCACACCTACGGTGCCGTAAGGTATGGCCGCATCGGTATCGGTCTACCTTGGGATGACCTGCACGACCGGAAGCACACACTGAAGGGTTCATACATGGCAAGGGATCTGACTCAACTCGAGCTTCTGACGGAGTTGGAGCCGGTTGCCGAAGAAAACGTCAACCGGCACCTCTCCATGGCAAAGGAATGGCATCCGCACGACTACGTCCCGTGGGACGACGGCCGCAATTTCGCGGCACTCGGTGGGGTCGATTGGGACCCGGAGCAGTCCCGGCTCAATGAGGTCGCGAAGGCGGCCATGGTCACCAACCTGCTGACCGAGGACAACCTGCCCTCCTATCACCGGGAGATCGCCGAGAACTTCTCGCAGGACGGCGCGTGGGGCACCTGGGTGGGCCGCTGGACCGCCGAGGAGAACCGCCACGGCATCGTCATGCGCGACTACCTCGTCGTCACCCGCGGCGTCGACCCGGTCGCCCTCGAAGAGGCCCGCATGGTCCATATGACCAACGGCTTCGCCTCTCCCGCCGAAGCCGATGCCGGGTTCCTGCATTCCGTCGCGTACGTCACCTTCCAGGAGCTCGCCACCCGGGTCAGCCACCGCAACACCGGCAAGGTCTGTGACGATCCGATCGCCGACCGCATGCTGCAGCGCGTCGCCGCCGACGAGAACCTGCACATGATCTTCTACCGCAACATGTGCGGCGCCGCCCTCGATCTGGCTCCCGACCAGGCCATCGAGGCGATCACACTGATCCTGGAGAACTTCCAGATGCCCGGCGCGGGCATGCCCAACTTCCGCCGCAACGGCGTGCTGATGGCCAAGCACGGTATCTACGACCTGCGCCAGCACCTGGAGGAAGTCGTCCAGCCGGTGCTGAAGAAGTGGAACATCTTCGAGCGCACCGACTTCACCCCCCGTGGCGAAGCGGTCCGCGAGCGCCTCGGCCTCTTCCTGGACAAGCTGGCCAAGGACGTCATCAAGTTCGAGGAGCAGCGCGACCGCATGCTCGCTCGCGAAGCCGCCAAGCGCGACCGCCAGATGGCAGGCAGCTCGGTAGGCTGACCGCCGCGACGAAGCACAACGCCGCCGTCCGGGCACTGGGCGGCGGCGCGGTATGAACGGATCGGTGTAGCGCCCCCACGGCGACATGCGCGCGGGGCCCGCGCCCCGCTCCGGCCGACGAACGTGCGGAAATGAGACACTGGTCGGCGTGACGATGACTACCGAGGCGATGGCGAAACTGCGGATCGGGCCGTATCCGGTCGATCCGCCGGTCGTGCTCGCGCCGATGGCGGGCATCACGAACCTGGCGTTCCGCAAGCTGTGCCGGGAGTTCGGCAGCCCGACCTCGATCTACGTGTGCGAGATGATCACCGCGCGGGCCGTGGTCGAGCGCAACGAGAAGACGCTGCACATGATGGCGTTCGACGCCGACGAGCATCCCCGCTCGATGCAGCTCTACGGCGTGGACCCCGCCACCCTCGGCGAAGCGGTGCGGATCATCGTCGGCGAGGGCTGGGCCGACCACATCGACCTGAACCTCGGCTGTCCCGTGCCCAAGGTCACCCGCCTCGGCGGCGGCGCCGCCCTGCCGTACAAGCGGACGCTGTTCCGGCGCATCGTGCGCGCCATGGTGAGCGCGGCCGAGCCCGCGGGGGTACCGGTCACCCTGAAGTTCCGCATCGGCATCGATGACGACCACCTCACCTACCTGGACGCAGGGCGCATCGCGGAAGCCGAGGGCGCGCGGGCGGTCGCGTTGCACGCGCGCACGGCCGCGCAGCGCTACTCCGGCCAGGCCGACTGGAGCGCGATCGCCCGGCTCAAGGAGGCCGTCACCACGATCCCGGTGCTGGGCAACGGCGACATCTTCGCCGCCGACGACGCGGTCCGCATGATGGACGAGACCGGCTGCGACGGCGTCGTCGTCGGTCGTGGCTGCCTGGGCAGGCCGTGGCTGTTCGCCGAACTGCAAGCGGCGCTGCGCGGCGAGCCGCTGCCCGCTGCTCCCGATCTGGGCCGGGTCGGCGCGGTGCTGTACCGGCACGGCGCGCTGCTGGCGGAGCATCTGGGCGAGGACAAGGCCATGCGCGATCTGCGCAAGCACATGGCCTGGTATCTGATGGGCTTCCCGGTCGGCGCGGACCTGCGGCGCGCGTTCGCCACGGTGGGCAGCCTCGCGCAACTCGAAGACCTTGTCGGACAGCTCGATCCGACCGCGCCCTTCCCGAAGGACGCGGAGGGCCCGCGCGGGCGCCAGGGCTCACCGGGCAAGGTCGCGCTGCCGCACGGCTGGCTCGACGACCCGGACGATCCCGCGGTGCCGAGAGCCGCCGATGTGATGCACAGCGGTGGGTGATAGGGCAACCGCGCAGCGAACGAAGCGCCAAACATCGTTGTGACCTGTTCTGTTTCGCCGTGGGGTGGCCCGCCGTGGCGGAATCGTTATCATTACGGGATCGGTGCCGCCGGTCCGGTGTGACCCAGGCGGAAAGCAAGACGAGAAGCGAGGTTCGTTGGTGGGTGACGATCGGCACGGGCGTTCGCCACGGCCCGGAGGTCGCGCCCCGTGGGAGCGGTATCCCGCGGAGGACTACCCAGAAGCAGACGCCGCACGCACGCCTCGTCGTTCCCGCCATGCCGATGCCACTCCCGATCAGAGTTCCGCGCCCCTGACAGTCCAGGATCTGGTCCAGCGGGTCGACAACGAACGCAGCGGCCGCAGAGGCCGTCGCGCCGAGCCCACGCCTCCCGACCCGGCCGCCGCGCCGAGCCGAGGACGCCGAGCCGAACCCCCGCCACCGGGTGCGGGCACCCCCCCGAACCGGACGCGCCGTCCCGAGCCACTACCGCCGCAGGCGGGCCCGCCACCGCAACGGGGCAACCGCGCCGAGCCGCGGCAGGAACCTCCCCGCCGCCCCGCCGACCCGGTCGCGAACCGTCCTCCGGAGCCCGCCAACGGCCGCGGCGCAGCAGCAGGTCCCCGGCGCGCACCCGACGTCCCGCCGCCGCGCCAGACCGGAAACTCACCGGTAGTCCAGGACATCACAGGCGCCACACCAGCCGCCCGCCCCACGAGCCGCCGCACCGCCGAGCGCCCGGTAGCCGCCGGGCCTGTCGCGCGTCCGGAGCCGGAGCAGGCCGAAGAGGTCACCGACATCCTTCCTCCCCTCGAAGAGCAGACGCGCGCCAAGCGCAAGGGGGTCGGCTGGCCGACCAAGGAAGGCAGAGACGCCAAGCCGAAGACCGTCGGCACCCCCGCGCAGACCCGACTGGAAGCCTCCCGGGCGCGCCGGAACAAGCGGCTGCGAGCCACCGCACGGGCCGGGATGACCGTGTGCGCCGTCCTCATCCTGCTGACCACCGGCGGCGGCTGGAGCTACCTGCGCTCGACCAGCGACAGTTTCAACCAGGTCTCCGCCCTCGACGAGAACTCCGAGGACATCGTCGATTCCAATGCCCAGCTCGGTGACGAGAACTACCTGCTCGTCGGCACCGACACCCGCGCAGGCGCCAACGGCAAGCTCGGCGCCGGCACGCTGGACGACGCCGAAGGGTCCCGCGCCGACACCACCATGCTCGTCCACATCCCGAAGAACCGGAGTCGGGTCGTCGTGGTCTCCTTCCCGCGCGACCTGGACGTGACCAGGCCGCAGTGCAACGGGTGGGACAACGAGAAGAACAGCTACACCGACGAGAAGTTCCCCTCTGCCATCGGCGACAAGCTCAACGCTGTCTACAATCTGGGCGGCCCGATGTGCCTCGTCTCCACGATCCAGCGGCTCACCGGCGCGTCGATCAATCACTTCATCGGCATCGACTTCGCCGGTTTCGAGTCCATGGTCGACAAGCTCGACGGCGTCGAGGTGTGCGCGACCAAGCCGCTCGTCGACGAAGTGCTCGGCACCATCCTCGAGCAGCCGGGCAAACAGCGCATCAACGGCGAGACCGCGCTGAACTACGTGCGCGCCAGGCATGTCTACGGTGAGGAGCGCAGCGACTACGACCGCATCAATCGGCAGCAACGCTTCCTCGCTTCGCTGCTGCGCGGCGCGCTGTCCAGCAAGGTGCTGTTCAATCCGGGCAAGCTGAACGGCTTCATCGGCGCGTTCCGCGAACACACCTGGGTCAACAAGGTGGAAACGAACGACCTGCTGATGCTGGGACGCTCACTGCAGAAAATCGATGCGGGCGCGGTTACCTTCATCACCGTCCCGACCGCAGGCACCACCTCCTACGGCAACGAGATCCCCCGCGAATCCGACATCAAGGCGATCTTCAAGGCGATCCGCGACGATCAGCCGCTGCCGGGCGAGAAGCCGACCGTCCATGACGACGCACCCGCGCCGACCCAGGCCGCGCCGACACCGACGAAGTACACGGCGGTGATGCCCTCCACCGTCTCGCTGCTGGTGTCCAACGGCTCCGGATTGGAAGGTCTGGCGCGTACGGCCGCTACCAAGCTCGGCAACCAGGGCTTCACGATCTACAACACCGCAAATTACGCCAACGGCAAATCCGCGACGACGAAGGTGCGCTACGCCGCGGGCCTGGAAGCCGAGGCCGCCACCGTGGCAACCGCGATCCCCGGCGCGACCATCGAGGCCGCCGACGATCTCGGCGGCATCGTCGAGGTCGTCATCGGAGCCGACTCGGCGAACGGCGTCACCGTGAAGGCTCCGACGCCGGTCGGTGACGAGATCACCAACGTTGTGACCAGCACCCCGACGGATACGACGCCGACCGTACTGCCCTCGGATCTGGAACACGTCAACGCGGCCGACGATATCTGCAAGTAGGCGACCGAGCCCGCCGCTCTCAGATACGTGTCGGATCAGGTTCACCGAAACGGATTCGACCGAGTTCTCATTCACCAAGCGCTGGTATCGGCCGCCTGCCCGAGCGCCTGGCGCACATGAACACCGGATTCGGCACGGCGAGTAGCGCTCGAAGGCACCTCGGTCCGAATGCGACCCAGATCACAAATCATCCCGATCGCGTCCTTCGAGCCCGGCGAGTGGGATGACTCCCGATCGTTGAATCCTCAACAGCAACCGCCGCGCTAATGATGCACACCGCTCATTCACTCCGTGTTCGTGACTTGGTCAGCGCGGCGAACTAGTGTCAGGTTCCATGCGTGTCATCTACAACGAGCAAATGGCCGAACTCGCGCACCTGCTGGGCGAGATGGCCGGCCTGGCCGGCTCGGCCATGGAGCGGGCTACCCAGTCGCTGCTCCAAGCGGACCTCGCTCTGGCGGAGCAGGTGATCGGTGAATCCGACCGGATCGCCGAGCTGATCCAGGACGCCGAGGAGAAGGCCTTCGCTTTGCTCGCGCTGCAGGCGCCGGTCGCCGGCGATTTGCGGCAAGTGGTGAGCACCATCCAGATCGTCGGCGACGTCAACCGGATGGGGGCGCTCGCACTGCACGTGGCCAAAGTCGCTCGCAGGCGTCATCCGAACCACGCGCTACCCGAAGCCGTGAACGGCTACTTCGCCGAGATGGGGCGCATCGCGGTGAACATGGGTTCCGGCGCCCGCGAGGTGCTCGAGACCCGCGACCCCGAGCGCGCCGCGCAGTTGAACGAGGACGACGAGGCGATGGACGATCTGCATCGTCACCTCTTCACGCTGCTCATGGACCGGGACTGGAAGTACGGCGTGGCCGCCGCCGTGGACGTCACGCTGCTCGGCCGCTACTACGAGCGCTTCGCCGATCACGCGGTCGAAATCGGCCGCCGGGTCATCTTCCTGGTCACCGGCATCCTCCCGCCCGACCCGGATGCGGAGGGATAACCGAAGGGCTTGCTGGGCTTGACGTTTCGCGGGCGGCGAATGATAGATTGAGGCGCACCGGGGCGGGATAGCTCGGGTATAGCGTTACGCCGGAGGGGATCCGGTACGAAGGGGGGCGTTATGAACGTCGATCCAGCAGAGCTACGTGCGCTGGCCGCGTCGATGGACAAAATCGGCGGTGATATCGGCGCTTTGACCGTGCGCGCCACTACAGACGGGCTCGGCAACGTTCTGCCGGGTTCGTCGCTGAGCGATGTGTGCTCGACGGCAGGCACGAATCTCGAAGACGCGTGGCGGCGTATGGCCATGCGCTGCAAGCGTGTCTCGAATATCGCGAAGGGCGGCGCCGCCAATTACGAGGTATCCGACCAGGAGTTTCGCGCCGGGCTCGACGCGATGGGCGCACAACTGTGAGGACCACGAACGCGACGCCCACCCTCAGCCAGGTGCGTTCGGAATGGCAGCCGTGGAAATTGAGCGAAGCCGGAACGGAAATACGAACTCGTAACGGCGAATTCGTCACGCTGATCGATGAGACGGTCACGCAGATCCGCGCAGCGGGCGCGCATTGGAGCGGCGACGCCTACTACGCCGCCTACGACCGGATCGCCGGCGATCGCGACGCCGCGAACAAGGTTGCGCTGGACACCGAGGAACTCGCGCAAACGTTGATCGACAGCGGCACCAGCCTGGCAGGTTTCCGCCAGGCATTGCTGGACAAGGTCGACCAGGCCGTAGCGGCCGGATTCACCGTCTCCGAGGATTGGCAGGTTACTCCGGGCCCCGGCGGCTCGGATGAGGACGGCGAATCCCAGTACACCCATCAGACCGCCATCACCACCGCGCTGAACGAATTGCTGGGCACCCAGTCGGATCTCGCCACCAAGATCGAGCAGGCAAGCGGGGACGTCCGTGCCCGCAGTGAACAGCTCGGCGACGGCGACCCGCTCGACAGCGGCCAGGCGCCGGAGGGCGACCCGATGCTCGCGGTGTACAGCCAACCATCCGGCGCGCCCACCGGCGATCAGCCGGAGGATCAGTCGAAGCAGGAGGACAAGGCGGCCGCCCCCACCACACCGGCGGGGACGCCACAGGCGAGTCCGATCGCCGCCGATCAATCCGGCAAGCAAGACGGAACCGACCAACCCGGGAAACAGGACGGAACCGATCAATCCGGGAAGCAAGACGGCGCCGATCAATCCGGGAAGAAGGACGAGAACAAGACCGGCGACGGTACGGAAACGAACAAATCCGGCCAACCCGCTTCCACCGGTGCGGCCAGCGACCCGAATTCGTGGAAGCCGTCGGACGTGACAACTCTCATCTCCACGATCGGCCAGATCACCGGCAACGTGCCCACCTTGATCGAGTCCGTGAGCAAGTTGGACGACAATCTCGCCGACATCATCAAAGCGGGCGGCGAGGCGGGCAAGAACCTGATCGAGTCCACCGCTACGGCGGCGGAGAAGTTCGCGAATGCGGCTGACACGGTGATCACCAGCGTCGACCGTGCGGCCGATGGCACGCCCGCGACTTCCCCGGCTACCGGCGACCCGGCCAAGGCCGAAACGCCGGCGCCCACCGATCCCGCCACCGACCCGAACGCGAAAGCCACCGATTCGGCGGCGGATAGCTCGGCGAAGACCGACGAGAGCAAGGCCGACAAATCGAAGACGGACAACTCGGCGAGCACCGATAACAGCAAAGCCGACAAACCGAATTCCTCGCAGCCCGCGGAATCCAACCCGAACCAACCGGACTCCGTCCGGACCGCGAGCTATACCGGCACGGAATCCGCCAACCCCGGCGGTACTCCCGCGCCTGGTTCCCCGTCGACCGCTCCGGCGAGCACCGGTCTGCTCGGCGCACCAGCGGCGAGCAGGCAATCGGATTCGGAACACACGCGTCGAGTACAAGCAGAGCCGACCCCGCTGTTCGAGACCCCGCACGCCAACGAGTAGCGGCAGCGTATTCCCTGCGCCGAATATGGCGAAGGCCCTGGACAGCAATACGCTGGCCAGGGCCTTCGCTTCGCTCAGCCGCGTGGAACGCGGGCTGCGCCGGGGGGATTTAACCGAAGCGGCCGGAGATGTAGTCCTCCGTGGCCTTCTGCGACGGGTTGGAGAAGATCTTCTCGGTGTCGTCGATCTCGATCAGCTTGCCCGGCCTGCCCTGGGCCTCCAGGTTGAAGAAGCCGGTCTGGTCACTCACACGCGCGGCCTGCTGCATGTTGTGGGTGACGATGACGATGGTGAATTCCTTCTTCAGCTCGGTGATCAGGTCCTCGATCGCCAAGGTGGAGATCGGGTCCAGCGCCGAACAGGGCTCGTCCATGAGCAGCACGTCGGGCGACACGGCGATAGCGCGCGCGATGCACAGACGCTGCTGCTGACCGCCGGAGAGGCCGCCGCCCGGCTTGTCCAGGCGGTCCTTGACCTCGTTCCACAGGTTGGCGCCGCGCAGCGAGCGCTCGGCAACCTCGTCGAGCTCCTTCTTGTTGCGCACACCCTGCAGCTTCAGGCCCGCGACCACGTTGTCCTTGATGGACATGGTGGGGAACGGGTTCGGCCGCTGGAAGACCATGCCGATGGTGCGGCGCACACCTACCGGGTCGACCTGGGTGCCGTAGATGTCCTCGCCGTCCAGCAGCACCGCGCCTTCGACCCTGGCGTTCGGGGTTACCTCGTGCATTCGGTTGAGCGAACGCAGCACGGTGGACTTGCCACAGCCCGAGGGACCGATGAAGGCGGTCACGCTGCGCGGCAGCACGGTCAGCGAGACATCGGAAACGGCATGGAACTTGCCGTAGTAGATGTTCAGATCTTTGACGTCGATCCGCTTGGCCATTTTCGGTAATCCGTTCCGCTTCTATCGGTTCCGGGTGAGCAGGCGGTTGAGGACCGCAGCCGCGAGGTACAGGAAGGCGATGATGAGAATGAGGGTCAGAGCCGCGCCCCAGACCCGCTCGCGTCCGGCAGCTTCGGGGTTCGCCAACTCCTGGTAGATCAGCAGCGGAAGCGACGCCATATTGCCGTCGAAGATGTTCGTGTTGATCGACTTGCTGTAGCCGACCAGCACCAGCACGGGAGCGGTCTCACCCATCACCCTGGCGATCGCAAGCAGGATGCCGCTGATCATGCCGGGCAGCGCGGTCGGCACCACGATCCGGACGATGGTCTTCCACTTCGGGATGCCCAGCGCGTAGGACGCCTCGCGTAGTTCGTCGGGCACCAGTTTGAGCATTTCCTCGGTGCTGCGAACCACCACCGGCAACATCAGCAAGACCAACGCCAGCGACACCGCGAGCGAACTCTGCGGGAAGCCGAGGGTCGCGATCCACAGCGCGAAGATGAACAGCGCCGCGACGATCGACGGCACGCCGGCCAGGATGTCGACCATGAAGGTGGTGGTCTTGGCCAGCACGCCGCGGCCGTACTCGACCAGATACACCGCGGCCATGATGCCCAGCGGCACGGCGATCACCGTCGCGACCAGCGACTGCACGAGGGTGCCGTAGATGGCGTGGTAGACGCCGCCCGCGACCTGATTGGGCAGCACACCCTTCAGGGAGTTCTGCCACCAGTTCAGCCGGACCACGGCGCCGATCCCCTTGGTGATCACCATGATCAGCACCCAGGCCAGCGGCACGAGCGCGATACCGAACGCCAGCCAGACCAAGCCGGTCGCGAGGTTGTTGCGCACCTTGCGGGAGAAACTCACATCCCGGAAGGTGGGCGGCTTGATCGGCCGGTCCAGAGTCGAGGTGGTCATCACCCGTTCACCCTTCCGCCCGCGGCGAGACGAGCCAGCGCATTCACGACGAAGGTCAGCGCGAACAGCACGAAGCCTGCCGCGATGTACGCGCCGGTCGGCAGCGGGTCACTGAATTCCGCCGCGGCCGAGGCGATTTTGGAGGCGAAGGTGTAGCCGCCGTCGAACACCGACCACTGTCCCGGCTGCGCGGCCGTCTTCAGCACGATGAGTACGGCGATCGTCTCGCCGAGCGCGCGGCCGAGGCCGAGCATGGCGCCCGCGATCATGCCGCTGCGACCGTAGGGCAGCACCGTCATCCGCACGACTTCCCATTTCGTCGCGCCGAGCGCCTGCGCCGCCTCGATGTGCGCGCGGGGGGTGAGGTTGAACACCTCACGGCTGACCGACGTGATGATCGGCAGGATCATCACCGCGAGCACGACGCCCGCTGTGAAGATCGTGCCGCCGCTGGCCAGCGGGATATTGCCGTCCGAGAAGAGGAACAGCCATCCGAGGTTGTCGTTCAGGAAGGTCTGGATCGGCTCCAATTGCGGAGCCAGGACCAGGATTCCCCACAGACCGAACACGATCGAGGGCACCGCCGCGAGGAGATCGACGACCACCGAGAACGGCCGCGCCAGCGTCTTCGGCGCGTAGTGCGTCAAGAACAGCGCGATGCCGATGCCGATCGGAACGGCGAGCACCAGAGCGAAGATCGAGCTCAGCACCGTCACCATGAACAGATCGCGGATGCCGAAACGGAGGTTGTTGGCATCCGAGGTGTTGAAGTCGGTGCTGGTGAAGAAGTTCGCCTCGTTCGCCAGCACCGACGGCACCGCTCGGATCAGCAGGAACAGCGCGATCAGCGCGATGGCAGCGACGATGATCGCACCCGCGGTCGTCGCCAGCGAGCGGAAGATGATCTCCGCTCGGGGGCTGTGCGGGCGACCGCTCCTGGCGGCCGGTTCGTTGCTCGGCTTGCTCGGCATGAGCGCAGTATCTCCGCCTGCTCGCTGGTCGGTCGAATCCGACTGACCAGCGGCGGCGACCTCGTCGTGCACGGTCATGTGGGGTCTGCTATCAGGAGATGGCGTTGATGGCGGTGGTCAGCTTGGTCTTGAACTGCTCCGGGATCGGGATGTACCCGGCCTCGTCCAGACCCTGCTGACCGTTGGTGACCGCGGAGGTGAGGAAAGCCTTCACCGCCTTGGCCGTGTTCGCGTCGGCGTACTTCGAGCACACGATCTCGTAGGTCGGCATCACGATCGGGTACGCGCCCGCCGCCGACGGCTTGTAGAACGAGGAGGTGTCGATGATCAGGTCGTTGCCCTGGCCCGAGATCTTCGCCGACTCGATCGCCTTGCCCGCCGACTCGACGCTCAGCGTCACCGGGTCCTTGCTGGCCGAGGTGATGATGCGCGCGATCGAGAGGTTCTGCGCCTTCGCGAACGACCACTCGTTGTACGTGATGGCGTTCTTGGTGGTCTTCACCGCGGCCGAGGTGCCCTCGTTGCCCTTCGAGCCCGCGCCGACGCCGCCGTTGAAGGCCTTGCCCGCGCCCTTGCCCCAGGCGCCGTCGGAAGCGGCGTCCAGGTAGAGCTGGAAGTTGTCCGTGGTGCCCGACTCGTCGCTGCGGAAGATCACCGCGATCGGCTCGGACGGCAGCTTGGCGTTCGGGTTCAGCGCCTTGATCTCGGGAGCGTCCCAGGTGGTCACGGCGCCGTTGAAGATCTTGGCGGCGGTCGGGCCGTCCAGCGCGAGGTCGGTCACGCCGTCGATGTTGTAGGTGATCGCGACGGGGCCGAACACGGTCGGCAGGTTCCACGCCGGCGAGGCGCAGCGCTCGGCGGCCTTCTTCGGCTCGTCCTTCTTCGAGCTCAGCGGCGAGTCGGAGCCACCGAAATCGGTCTGTCCGCCGATGAATTCGCTCACACCGGCGCCCGAGCCGCTGGAGGTGTAGTTCAGCGTGGCGCCGTCGCAGTTCTTCTCGTACGCGGCGATGAAGCGCTCCATCGCGTTCTTCTGCGCCGAGGAGCCACTGGCCTTGAGGGCCTCCTTGCCGCCACAGGCGACGTCGACCTTGGCCACGTTGCCCGTGTCGGTCGAGGTGTTGTCGTCACTGCCACAGGCGGCCAGCGTCATGGCGCCGACGGCCAGCACACCGACCAGGGCGCTGCTGCGCTTGAAATTCACGTATTCCTCCGGAATGGCGTCCTACTCGTCCGGTCCCTCACCGGCCCGGACGGGTGTCGTGGTGCTGTTCGCGGGGAACTTGCGCACCAGGCAGCAGTGTGCTGCCCTCACACAACCTAAGGTCACGTGGTTGACAGTTGGACCGACCTGAGTGAACGGAGAGTGAACAGGCTGGCGCGATTGCCCCTGGTGCATGTGACGTTTGCCCCAGTTTTACTCGGCGATAGCCGGTCTGCCGCTTGCTATTCAGCCGCGGCGTAGGCGACGTCGACGTGGGCGGGCGCGAAGCCGAGCCGGGTATACGTGCGCACCGCGGCGACGTTGTCCGCCTCGGTGTAGAGCAATACCTCGGGCACCCCGCGATCCCGCAGGTGGCGCAAGCCGGCCAGGGTGAGCAGCCGACCGAGGCCGCGCCCCTGCGCAGCGGGGTCGATGCCGACCACGTAGACCTCCCCGAGCGGCGGATCCTCCGCGTAATGCACCTTGGTCCAGTGAAAACCGAGCAGCCGGTCGGGGACGGCGGCATCGAACGCGAGAAACAGGCCAGCCGGGTCGAACCACGACTCGGCCCGGCGGATCTCGATGTCGCGTGCGGTCCAGCCGCCCTGCTCGGGATGCCAGGCGAAGGCGGCGCCGTTCACCCGTACCAATTCCGCGTCGTCGGCGGCACCGGCATAGGTGCGCACCGTGATGCTCTCCGGCACCGCCAATTCCGGTAGCTCTGAAGTAGCCAAGGAGCGCCGCATCTGCCACAGCTCCCGCGCCGTACGCAGCCCGAGCCGCGCCGCGACGGCTTTCGCCGCCGGCCGGTCGCCGTGCGCCCAGACCCGCGCGCCCGGACCGCCCGCGGCCAGGGCGGCCGTGACCAGATCGGTCCCCAACCCGTGGCCGCGCTGGGACGGATCCACCGCCACCTCGGCCATCGCGGGATGTCCGCCGTGCGCAGGCACCAGATTCGCGTAACCGGCGATCGCACCGTCGCGTCGCGCGAGCAGATGGCGCGCTCCGGCGCCGTCGCCCGAAGTCAGCGACAGCACGGCTTGCTCCGAGATCGGGGCGACCCCGTCCGCCGCCGTGGCACGCGCCAGCAGATCGGTGATCGCCCGCGCCGTGCCCGGGTCGGGACGGTCGGTCCACTCTGTCGTCGCGCCGCTCATCGGCCTCCGTTCATCGAGCCAGCCGGCCCCGCGCGGGACCCGCTCCTGGAAACGTCGCAGAAGCCCGCGGCATTTCGGCCGATGCCCGCACTATCGGGACTCCGGCCACCGACCGCGGGAATTCACTGTGCGGAGCCGTTGACCGGCGTGAGCGGGGAATCGTCGGTGCCCTCGTTCTCGTCCTCCGGGAAATTCACCGGCTCGCCCTTGGCCGCCGCGCGCGACGGGCGCACGGCCTTGTAACCGACATTGCGCACCGTGCCGATCAGCGACTCGTACTCGCTGCCGAGCTTGGCGCGCAACCGCCGCACGTGCACGTCGACGGTGCGGGTGCCGCCGAAGAAGTCGTAGCCCCACACCTCCTGCAGCAGCTGCGCGCGGGTGAACACCCGGCCCGCGTGCTGCGCGAGGTACTTCAGCAGCTCGAACTCCTTGTAGGTGAGGTCGAGCGGGCGGCCACGCAGCCGCGCGGTATAGGTGCCCTCATCGATGACCAGCTCACCGAGGGTGATCTTGCCGGTGTTCTCCGGGCTGGCCACGCCGCCGTTGCGCCCCACGAGCAGCCGCAGCCTGGCGTCGAGCTCGGCGGGGCCGGTGCCGGGCAGCAGGATGTCGTCGAGTCCCCAGTCCGCGTTCACCGCGACCAGGCCCCCCTCGGTGAGCACCGCGACGACCGGCACGGAGGACCCGGTGCTGCCGAGCAGGCGGCACAGGCCGCGGGCGGCGGCCAGGTCGGTCCGGGCGTCCACCAGGGCGACGTCCGCGGTGCCTGCCTCGAGCAGTGAGGCCACCTCGGTGGGCGCGGGCCGCACGTTGTGGGCCAGCAACGCCAGCGAGGGCAACACCGACTCGGGGTTGGGGTCGGAGGTAAGCAGGAGCAGCTCCACAGGGCCCTCCTCCCATCTCGTAGCCACGCGGATGCGGCAGCACCGCCGCGGCCGCGTCGCTAATCACAGGTAATCGGATGCAAGATTAGCGCGTAACAAGGCATGACCACGCATTCCGGGTGTGCGGCCGCACCCGCCGCCACCCGGGAGCCCGGCGCGGGACAACCGATATGGTGCCTACATGGGTTGCGTACCGGGCAGCCCTGCCACCGGCGGGACGCCCGGCACGACACCAGGACGTGCGCCGCGCGGCTCCCAGCCGCCGCGGCCCGAGACCCGGAGAGACGGGGGAGCATGCGCAAGCTGATCATCGGCCTGCTGTGTCTGGCGGGATTCGCCGTCGTCGCCGACTTCAGCACCGCCGCCTACTCGGAGTACCGCGTGTCCCGAGCGCTGCGCGACGGCGCCGATCTCACCGCCGATCCCGAGGTGACCATTCACGGTTTCCCGTTCTTCGGCCAGGCCTGGGACAGCCGCTACGACCACGTGGAGATCAGGGCGCGCGCCAAGCGCGCGGACATCCCCGGCGAGACCGCGCTGGAGGCGACGCTGACCGGGGTGCGGCTGCCGGTCGGCGAGTTGGTCGACGGCAGTCTGCGTGCCGTCCCCGTGGAGCGGGTGGACAGCCGGTTGCGCGTGGAGCCCACCGAACTGGGCAGGCTGTTCACCATTCCCGATCTCCAGGTGCATTCGCGGCCCGCGGACAAGTCCGACGGGACCGGTGGATCGGGCGGTTCCGGCATGACCACCACCGGCGCACTGGTGCTCACCGGCACCCTGCCGGAGACCCCCGGCGCGCAGTACGGCGGGGAGAAGGTCAGCGTGCAAGCCGATCTGTTCCTCGACGGCGACCAGGTGAAGATCGTCGCGACCGGCTTCTATCGCGGCCCGCCCGGCACCGAGACCATGCCTGTGGCGGTGATCACCGAGGCCGATCGCCCCGCGGTGCTCGCCCGGTTCACCCGTACCATCGACACCAAGGAGTTGCCGTTCGGTGTCCGGCCCACCAAGGTCTCCGCCCAGGGCGGTCAGATCGTCGTGGAGGGCAAGGGCGTGAACGTCACGATCGACCTCGACCGATTGCAGCGACCATGATCCAGATCACCATTTTGGCAGTGGTACTGCTCGCCGCGCTGGCGGTGGGCATCCTGCTGCGCAGGCGCGAAGGCAAGGTCCGCGCCGGCGCGAGCATCGACGCGTCCGAGCCGGCCCGCGCCGAACTGCTCGCCGCCGTCGGCGTGACCGGAGCCGGTCCCACCGTGCTGCATTTCTCCGCCGAATGGTGCGGCCCGTGCGCGGCGGTTCGCCGCGTAGTTGCCAATGTCACCGGCCAGCTCGCGGGATCACCGCAGCCGCCGCAGGACATCGAGGTGGACATCGACGCCGAGCCCGCGCTCGCGCGGGAGTTGAACGTGCTCTCGCTGCCCACCACGTTCGTCTTCGACACCGCGGGCCGGGAGCGGTTCCGTATCTCCGGCGTGCCCAAGGACACCGATCTGCACTCCGCCCTCGAGCCGCTCACCGCGGCGGCCTGAGCTGCGCGGACAAGCCCCCTGGACGGAAGTGATCCACCCCGGGTCCAATTCTCCCGCCGAATTGGGTAAACTGCTTGACGTGCTTTCCAACCACGAGCTGATGCTCACCCGACGCCGCACAGTGGATCTGTGTCGGCTCGGTGGTTGTTGCTGCCTGTGCCGCTGATCGGTCGGCTTCCCCGGGATTTCCTGACGCCGACCTTTGTCCGCCGCGCGAGTGATCGAACGATCCCCCGGCGAATTGGCAAATCTTCAGTCATCGGACTTATTCAGCGCAGGAGTACGCACAATGTCCACCGAGATCCGTAACAGTTCCGGAACCACTCCCATTGCCACCGACCAGGTCGACGTACGCGGACCGCGTTTCGTCGCCTGGGTCACCACCGGCGTGCTCGTCCTCGTCCTGCTCGCCGCCGCGGTCTCGCCGGTCGCTGCGGCGGTCCTGATCGCCCTGCAGGCGGTCGTCTTCGCGCTCGGCGCCGCCCTGGGCCCGCGCCGCCACCCGTACGGTCGGATCTACGCGGCCGTCGTCGCGCCGCGTCTCGCGCCGGCCGGTGCGACCGAGCCGACGGCTCCGCTGCGATTCGCGCAGCTGCTCGGTTTCGTCTTCGCGGCCGTCAGCCTGCTGGGCTTCGCGCTCGGCTCCACAGTCGTCGGCGCGGTATTCGCCGGCTTCGCCCTGTTCGCGGCGTTCCTGAACGCGGCGTTCGGGATCTGCCTGGGCTGCCGGATCTATCCGCTGGCAGCCCGCCTCCGCCGGAGCCCGTCACCGGCATCGAACTGACCCTGCACGTCATCTCTGAAAGGAAAACAATGGCTCGCTCCGATGTCCTGGTCTCCGTTGACTGGGCCGAAGAGAACCTCAACGCCCCCGGCGTCGTCTTCGTCGAGGTCGACGAGGACACCTCCGCCTACGACGGTGGTCACATCGAAGGTGCCGTCCGGCTCGACTGGAAGAAGGACCTGCAGGATCAGGTTCGTCGCGACTTCGTGAACCAGGAGCAGTTCTCCGATCTGCTCTCGGCGCGCGGGATCTCCAACGACGACGAGGTCATCCTGTACGGCGGCAACAACAACTGGTTCGCCGCGTACGCCTACTGGTACTTCAAGCTGTACGGCCACAACAACGTCAAGCTGCTCGACGGTGGCCGCAAGAAGTGGGAGCTGGACGGCCGTCCGCTGTCCACCGAGCCGGTGAACCGCCCCGCCACCCAGTACAAGGCCTCCGCGCCCGACCTGTCCATTCGCGCCTTCCGCGACGAGGTCATCGCCGCCATCGGCACGAAGAACCTGGTCGACGTGCGTTCTCCTGACGAGTTCACCGGCAAGATCCTGGCGCCCGCGCACCTGCCGCAGGAGCAGAGCCAGCGTCCGGGCCACATCCCCGGCGCCATCAACGTGCCGTGGAGCAAGGCCGCGAACGAGGACGGCACCTTCAAGTCCGACGCCGAGCTGACCGAGATCTACAAAGAAGCCGGCCTGGACGGCGAGAAGGAGACCATCGCGTACTGCCGGATCGGCGAGCGCTCCTCGCACACCTGGTTCGTGCTGCAGGAGCTGCTCGGCCACCAGAACGTCAAGAACTACGACGGGAGCTGGACCGAATACGGCTCCCTCGTCGGCGCTCCGATCGAGTTGGGAGAGTAATCGATATGTGTGCAGCACCTACTCAGGGTCAGGCCATCCCGGCCGGAGTCGACGTGGAGAAGGAGACGGTCATCACCGGCCGTGTCCTGAGCACCGACGGCCAGCCGGTGGGCGGGGCGTTCGTGCGCCTGCTCGACGGCAACGGTGATTTCACCGCCGAGGTCGTCGCCTCGGGCACCGGTGACTTCCGGTTCTTCGCGGCTCCCGGCTCGTGGACCGTTCGCGCGCTGTCCTCGGCGGGCAACGGCTCCGCCGAGGTGCGCCCCGAAGGCGCGGGCATCCACTCGGTGGACGTCGCGGTCGCCAAGTAATACATCGCACTCACGCCGACGGCCCCGGTCGTTTTCCGCTCCGCGGAAGCGCCGGGGCCGTTTGCGTGCCGCCGCGAGCGGGTCGTTAGACTCGGGATCGTGGTCCTCTTCTTCGAGATTCTGCTGGTGGCCGTGGCCGTGCTGATCGGCTGGTTCGGCCTCTACGTCTTCTACCGGCTGTTCACCGAATCATGAGCGAACTCGCGAGCGAAGGTTCCAACCCGGCCGAGCGAGCGAGTGAACAACTGAACGGTAACGCTCCGGCCGACGCCGCCGGCCGCCGCAGCGGCGACCAGGCCGTGGCCGACGCCGCCGAACGGGCGAAGTCGACCGGCGCCCGGAACATCCCGGTCCTGCCGGATCTTCCGCTGCCCGACGACACCGCCAATCTGCGGCTCGGCCCGGATCTGAGCGCCTCCATGCTCGCGCTGCTCCCCCTGGTGGGCGTGTGGCGCGGCGAGGGCGAGGGCAACGACCCCGAGCGCGGCGACTACCGGTTCGGCCAGCAGATCGTCGTCTCGCACGACGGCGGCGACTACCTGGCCTGGGAGTCGCGGTCCTGGGTCATCGGCGCGGAGGGCGGTTACGACGGCCCCGACCTGCGGGAGAGCGGGTTCTGGCGGGTCGGCATCGACGGCGACGACGAGGTCATCGAATTGCTGCTGGCGCACAGCGGCGGCATCGTGGAGCTGTTCTACGGGCAGGCGCTGACCCAGTCGTCCTGGGAACTGGCCACCGACGTGGTGATCCGCAGCCAGTCCGGCGTCGTCGTAGGCGGCGCCAAGCGCCTCTACGGCATCGTCGAGGGCGGCGACCTGGCCTACGTCGAGGAGCGCGTGGTAGCCGACGGCCCCCTCGAACCCCGCCTGTCCGCCCGTCTCCAGCGCTACATCGGCTGATCCGGGCTCTGCCGCGCGACCAGGTGATCAACCGTGCTACTCGTACCGGTTCGACCGGCACGAGTAGCGGGCGCGCGAGGTCATCTCACGCGACGGCGGTCCCCTCGAGCTCGACCATCTGGCCGGGGATCGCCAGCCGTGTCACACCCAGCATCGTGGTGGTCGGTGCCACCCCGGCCGCGCCCAACCGCGAGGCCAGCACGCCGTAGTGCGAGAAGAGCAGATCGACGTCGGTGGTGTAGACATTGAGCCGGACGAGGTTCGCCAGGGACATGCCGGCCTCGCCGAGCACGGCCTCCAGGTTGTCGAGGCTCAGCGCCACTTGTGCCGCCATGTCACCGTCATGCTGGGGCTTGCCATCGCCGCTCATCGCGGTCTGCCCGGAGCAGTACAGGGTCCGGGTGTGCCCGGAGACGATCTCACCCTGGTTGAATCCCAGCTCCGCCGCCCACGTCACCGGGTTGACCGCCGTTCGTTCCAGCACCACATCAGCTCCAATCCATCGAGAATCCGTACGCCCATCAGCCTCCCAACAAATCACGACATCTTCGGTCAGGTATTCCGGTAGGTTTTTCGTATGCGCGCCGACCGGTTGGTCTCGCTGGTGCTGCTGCTGCGTCAGCGCGGTCGGTTGACCGCGGACACGCTCGCCCGCGAGCTGGAGGTGTCCACCCGTACCGTGCTGCGCGACATCGAAGCCCTCTCCGCGGCAGGCGTCCCGGTCTACGCCGAACGCGGCAGCCACGGCGGTTTCGCGTTGTTGCCCGGTTTCCAGACCGAGCTCACCGGACTGAATCACGACGAGGCGCTCGCCCTGCTGGTCGCCGGGTCACGGCGCGGCGCGCAGGTTTTCGGCCTCGGCTCGGCGCTCGCCTCGGCCATGCTCAAGGTGGTCGACGCGCTGCCGGAAAGTTACCGGGCCACCGCGAGCGACGCGGCCCGGCGATTGCTCATCGAACCGGAAACCGACCTCCTCTCGCGGCGGCTGGTTGCCGAGGAGGTGCCCGACACCATCGTGACCGAGGTGCGGCGCGCGGTGTTCGCCGGACACAAGCTGCGCATCCGCTACGCGGCGGTGGACCAGGCCCCGCAGTGGCGCACGGTGGACCCGATCGGGCTGGTCACCGTACGCGGCCAGGGCTATCTGCTGGCCACGAGGTCCGGCGCGGACCGCACCTACCGGCTGTCGCGGGTGTTGGCCGCCGAGGAACTTCCCGAACCCGCCCAACGACCGGACCGGGTCGATCTGGACCGGGCCTGGCAGGAACGGAGCACGCGGTTTCGGATCGGCGGCGACCAGGTCACCGTCCTGGTGCGGGTGAATCCGGCGCGGCGAGAGGACCTGGTGAGCACCGCGATTGCGGTTCGCTCCGAAGAAGCCGACGCAGACGGCCTGCTGCGGCTGGAGGTGACCTTTCAAGATCCCAGACACGCCGAGTGGGCGCTGTGGCAGCTCGCCACGGACGCGGAAGCTTTGAGTCCGCAGTGGTTACGCACCTCTCTGCGTGACCGCGCCGCCGCAATCCTCACTTGTTACGCGGAGTCATCCTGAGAAGCGCCGCCCTTTCGCGGGCCGCCGCCACCCACCCACTGGTACGCCTGAATATCCGGAGAGGCGGAAACAGAACAGCCCCCGAGCCATACCAGTGCTTCTTGCGTCGCACGGGTCCGGTCGGACAGACCGGGGCTCGGGGGCCGGGTGACTGCCTGGAATTCGCTCAGCGCTCGCGCGGGCGAAATCCACCTGCAGCGGTGGCGCTAGCGGACAGCCACCTCACGTGTCCTATGAATATCCATTCTTCGAACCACCTCCTTCCTCGTGTACGAACGAATCTAGCGATGCGTCAGTAGCTCGGCAACGGAATTTCTCGGTGGGCTGAAACGGCCGCGCGGCGCGCTGGTTCGTCACCGGCGAAATCGGTTGTGACCTCGCCTGATGCGGCGATCCGTAGCACCGCGTCGGCCTGATGGTCATGGGGCAGTTGATGCGTGACGACGATCACGACGCGATCGGGTGCGACGAGACCGCTCTCCGCGTCGAGCAGGTCGCGCAGCAGTCGCGCCCCGGCCTCGGCTTCCAGGTGCTCGGTCGGCTCGTCGAGCAGCAACACCCGCGCCGGTGACACGAGTGCCCGCGCGAGCAGGATCCGGCGGCGTTGGCCGCCCGACACCGCGGCCGCTCCCCCGACCAGATCGGTGTGCACTCCCTCCGGCAGCCCGTCCAGCCATTCGCCGAGACCGGCGGTCCGCAACGCCTTCTCGGCCTCTTCCGCGGTCAGATCACCGCGCGCGACCCGCAGATTCTCCAGCACGGAGGTGCCGAACACGTGCGCGTCCTCGGCGAAGAAGGTGACGCCGGGGCGCGAGACGTCGAACAACCCTGCCCACTTCATCAGCAGAGTCGTCTTGCCCGCGCCGCTGGGGCCGACCACCGCGATCCGCCGTCCCCGTGGCAGTTCCGGCACGGGGGCTTCGAGTCGCGCGACGTTCGCCGACTCCCCGGCGTGCAGTGGCTGGGCAGCCTCCCGGGGGTCCGTCGACGTGCCGGTGGGTGAATCGGCTTCCAGCCCGTCCAGGCGACGCAGCGCCGCACGGGCGGTCGTCATGGCCTGCGCCGCCGCGGGCAGCGGGCCGACCGCTTCGAAGGCGGACAGGGGCAGCAGAACAAGGATCACCAGCGCCATGGGTGTCATCGCGCCCGCGGTGCCGCCGTCGGGACCGTAGACGGTGATGCCGATCAGCAAGGCGCCGAGTACGGCGGCTCCGATGGACAGCGGCGTGGCGGCGGCCGACCACGCGCTGTGGGCGGCGGCGCGATCCTCGGCCACGACCGCCCGGCGGGAGGCGTCGCAGGCCGCGTCGAGGGCGGCGTCGAGGCGACCGGCGACGCGCAGTTCGGCGGCGTGGTCGAGGACCGTGAGTGCCTGTGCGGTGAACTCCGCCCGGTCGGCGCGCACGCCGCGTTCCGCTTCCGACGCCGCCTTGGCCGACAACCACGGCGCGACTATGCCCGACAGCACCAGCGCACCCGCGAGGATCGCGGCCGCGAGCGGCGAGATCGTGGCCAGGAGCGCGACGGCCACGACCGAGAGGACGACCGCGACCGCGACCGGCACGAACACGCGGACCACCACGGCACCCAAGTCATCGATGTCGCTGCCGATCCGGACCAGGAGATCACCGCGGCGCGGCGGCTTCGTCTCTTCGGGCCACGCGTCCGGCCGGTCGTCACCGCCGCGCGCGGCCGCGGGCCGGCGCAGCCAGTGGTCCGAGCGGGCCAGCGTCCGATAGACCGTGGTTCGCGCCGTGGTCATGGCTCGCAGGGCGACGTCGTGCGTCGCGAGACGTTCCAGGTACCGGCACAGGCCCCGCGAGATGCCGAGCGCGCGCACCGCGACCACGGCGATGCTCAGGTCCAGCACCGGCGGCATCTGCCAGGCCCGCGCGATCAGCCACGCCGCCAGCGCCGCGAGCCCGAGCCCGCTGCCGAGCGCCAGTACGCCCCACCCGATCGCCACCGCGACCCGCAGGCGGGACAGTTCCAGCAGCGCCCACATCCGCCGCAGATCACCGAGCACCGTGGCGCCGGTGTCGCGCGGGACTGCCCGCGTCATCGCGATCGCTCCTCTCGCCCGGCTCCCGTGTCGGATCGCGGAGGCCGATCCACCAGCCACCGATTCGCGAACGGCCGGTCCCTCGACGCGCCGCGCAAATGCGTAGCGGAGGCCCAGCCGCAGCGCGCCGAATCGATCGTGCCATCGCCGAGCACCGACTGCCGGTCCTTCCTGGTCGAGGGTGTGCGCACCGACGGCCGTACTATTCGCGGCGCTCACCGCAGCATCTTCCCGCGTTCGGCGCGAACCTGAGCGACGTGCTCGGTGGCGACCGGGACACCCTCCGCTCGATCGGAGCGAACCTCCACAACGTGGTCGGCGGCGACCGGGACACCCACCGCTCGATCGGAGCGGACCTCCACAACGTGGTCGGCGGCGGCCAGGACGGTCGGGCGGTGGCCGATGACGACGACCGTGGCGCCTGCGCGGGCCCGGAGCTGGAGGGCGGCCAGCACGGTGGCTTCGGCGGCGGCGTCGAGGTGTGCGGTCGGCTCGTCGAGCAGCAGGATCGGGCGGTCGGAGGCCAGCACCCTGGTCAGCGCGAGGCGTTGGCGCTGACCGAGCGACAGGCCGATGCCGCCGGGGCCGACCACGGTGTTCCACCGATCGGGCAGATCGTCGAGCACGGCGTCGAAACCGGTGGCCAGACAGGCGGCTTCGAGATCGTCGACGAGGCGTACCGGGCCGCGTGCGGCATGATCCACGGGACGCGCACCGAGCAATTCGAGGTTGTCTCGCAACGTGCCCGGCACCAGCACCGGCCGCTGCGGCAGCCAAGCCACGCGCGCCCACCATCGCTCCGGGTCCAGTGCGCGGACGTCGACACCGTCGACGGTCACGGCGCCTCGGTCCGGCCCGAGCAGACCCAGGATGGCTTGCAGCGCGGTCGATTTGCCGCTTCCGTTGGGACCGGCGAGCACCGTGAGCGAGCCGGGCCGCAACGTCGCGGACAGACCCGCGGGCGCGAACCCGTCCCTGGCCTGGACCCAGAGATCGTGGAGTTCCACCGTGCCGGGGCTCACGGAACTTCCGCGCCGTTCCGTCGCCGCCTTTGCCGTAGTGGACCGGCCCTTGCCCGCACCGCGGGGCCTCGGCTGCTCCGCTGCCGCCGCACCCGCGCCGGTCGGGATGTCGTCCCGCCCCGGAGGCGTGTCGTCGAGAATCGCGAACGCCTTGTCCGCGGCCGCCATACCGTCCTGAGCGGCGTGGAACCGTTCGCCGACCATGCGCAACGGCAGATACACCTCCGGCGCGAGCACCAGCGCCACCAAGCCCGCGTAGAGGCTCATCTCACCGAACACCAACCGCAACCCGATGGACACCGCGATCAGGGCGACGCTCAGCGTGGCGAGCATCTCCAGCACCATCGAGGACAGGAAGGCCATGCGGAGCGCGCGCATGGTGCGCTGCCGCAGCGCGTCACCGAGATCGCGCACGCGGTGCCGCATGGTGCCCCCGGCGCCGCCCTGCTGCCCTTCTCGCGAAGGGGGTTCCGCTTCGGCGGCGCCCGTCTCCCGTCCGAGCGCACGCAATGTCGGCATGCCCGCGAACAAGTCGAGCAGTTGGTCCGACAGCCGGGTGGTCGCCGCGAGCGTGGCCTCGGCCCGACCCTGGGTCAGCAGGCCGATGAGGATCATGAAAATCGGGATGAGCGGCAACGTGACCACCACGATCACGCCGGAGGTGAGATCGTGGGCCGCGATGACGGCGAGCACGATCGGCGGCACCAGCACCGCCAGCAACAGCGCGGGCACGTAGCCGACGAGATAGCCGCGCAGTCCGGACAATCCCGTGCCGACGACCACCGCCAACTCCGTTCGGCGGGCGTCGAGTTCGCGGGGGGACAGGCGCGCGCCGGCGCCGAGCACCGCGCTCTCCAGTTCCGCAACCACGCTCGCGCCCGCCCGGTGCGCCAGCCGGGACTGCCACCAGGTGGCGAGCGCCCGCCCCGCGATCGCGAGCGCCAGCACGACCAGTTCGGCCGTCCACGCGCCGAGGGTGCGCAGGCCCGGGTCGGTGACTACCCCGGCCAGCACCCGTCCGATCGTCACCGCCGCCACCACGATCGCGGCGGTGACGACCAGCGAGAGCGCTACGCTCAGCGCCAGGTAGCTGCGTGCCGAGCGGGCGTACCGCCACAGGCGCGGATCGATCGGCGGACGGGCCATGGCATCAATCCTGCCCGTGCCGCAGGGGCAGCCCGACCGAGGCCGGAATCTGCTCGACGGTGATCCGCTTGCGGAACACCCAGTACGTCCAGCCCTGGTACAGCAGCACGACCGGCGTGACCAGCGCCGCGGCCCAGCTCATCACCTTCAGCGTGTACGGCGTCGAAGACGCGTTGTAGACCGTCAGATCGAATGCCGCGTCGATGGTCGAGGGAAGCACGTTGGGGAACAGCGACCCGAACAGCAGCGCGGTGGCCGCAGCGACGGTCAGCGTGGTGCCGGTGAACGCCCACCCGTCGCGGTGCGCGAGATCCGCCGCCGTCGCCACGACGAGGCCGCCGACGGCCAGCGCCAGCGGAATCCAGGTCCAGCCGGTCCCGTAGGACAGCTGGGTCCACACGCCGAATCCGCCGACCACCAGCACGGCCGGGACCAGCAGCAACCGGGCCGTGCGCCGCGCGTCGTCGCGCACCACGCCCGCGGTCTTCAGCACCAGGAACATCGCACCGTGCAGCGCGAACAGCAGTCCGGTCGCCAACCCGCCGAGCACCGCGTAGGGCCCGAACAGGTCGGCCACCGAGCCCGCGAACTGCTTCTTCTCGTTCAGCGGGACCCCGTGCACCACATTGGCGAACAACCAGCCCCAAGCCAGCGCCGGTACCCAGGAACCGATGCCGATACCGATGTCGCAGCGGGCCCGCCAGCGCGGGTCGTCGATCTTGCCGCGGTACTCGATGGCACAGATCCGCAGGATGAGCGCGACGAGCACGAGCAGCAATGCCAGATAGAAGCCGGAGAACAAGCTGGCGTACCACTCCGGGAACGCGGCGAACATCGCGGCGCCCGCGGTGATCAGCCAGACCTCGTTGGCGTCCCACACCGGGCCGATCGTGTTGAGCACCGTGCGCCTGCGCGCGTCGGACCCCTTGCCGAGGATCGGCATGAGCATGCCGACGCCGAAGTCGAAGCCCTCCAGCACGAAGTAGCCGGTGAACAGCACGCCGATCAAGACGAACCAGAACTCTTGCAAACTCATCGCCGGCTCCTAGTAGGCGAACGAAAGTTGTTCGACGGCGGGCTCTTCGGCGCGACGCCCGCCCGAGGCCTGGTCCTTGTCGTGCGACTCGGACGCGACCGGCGCGGCCGGATCGGGCCCGTGGATCACGTACCGGCGCATCAGGTAGAACCACACGATCGCGAGCGCGCCGTACAGCAGCGTGAAGACGATCAGCGAGAACAGCACGACGCCCGGCGAATGGTTCGACACGCCCTGCTGCACGGTGAGGCGCAGGTTCGGGTCACCGGTGGGGTTGGGCACGATGACCCAGGGCTGACGGCCCATCTCGGTGAACACCCATCCGGCGCTGTTGGCCAGGAACGGCGTCGGGATGACCAGCAGGCTCAGCCAGGAGAACCAGCGCTGGTCCGGTACCCGACCGCGCCGGGTGAGCCACAGCCCGGCCAGCGCGAGCAGTGCCGAGCCCGCCGACAGGCCGATCATGGCGCGGAAGGACCAGTAGGTGACGAACAGGTTCGGCCGGTAGTCACCGACGCCGTAGTGCTCGTTGTATGCCTTCTGCAGGTCGACGACGCCGTCCAGCGTGACGCCGGTGAACCGGCCCTCGGCCAGCCAGGGCAGCACATACGGCACTTCGAGCACGTGGGTCACGCTGTCGCAGTTGTTGTGCGTGCCGACGGTGAGCACGGAGAAGGCGGGGTTGGTCGCGGTGTGGCACAGCGATTCCGCCGAGGCCATCTTCATCGGCTGCTGCTCGAACATCAGCTTGCCCTGTACGTCGCCGGTGTAGACCAGCGCGGCCAGCGAAACGATCATCACGACGATGCCCGCCCGCGCGGCCGGTCGCCACATCTCGCGGGCCTCGGCCGCTTTTGCCGAGTTGCCGCCGCGGGCGTTGCGCACCATCCACCAACCCGCGATGCCGGCGACGAAAGTGCCCGCCGTGAGGAAGGATCCGGCCACCACGTGCGGGAAGGCCGCCAGCAACGTGTTGTTGGTGAGCAGTTCCACGATGCTGTGCAACTCCGCGCGACCGGTTTCCGGGTTGTAGCGGGCGCCGACCGGGTGCTGCATGAACGAGTTGGCCGCGACGATGAAGTACGCCGAGGCGTTCACGCCGATCGCGACCATCCAGATCGCGCCGAGGTGTAGCACTTTCGGCAATCGGGTCCAGCCGAAGATCCACAGTCCGAGGAAGGTCGACTCCATGAAGAAGGCGATCAGGCCTTCCAGCGCCAGCGGGGCCCCGAAGACGTCACCGACGAACCGGGAGTACTCGCTCCAGTTCATCCCGAACTGGAACTCCTGCACGATGCCGGTCGCCACGCCGAGCGCGAAGTTGATCAGGAACAGCTTGCCGAAGAACTTGGTCAGCCGCAGCCAGTGCTGTTTGCCGGTGATCACCCACGCCGTCTGCATGGCCGCGACCAGCGGTGCGAGTCCGATGGTCAGCGGCACCAGAAGGAAGTGATAGACCGTCGTGATGCCGAACTGCCATCGGGAGATGTCCAAGGCGTTCAAGCCGACCTCCTGTGTCTACGACGTGTCGTAGTAAGACTAACGCCGGAGGCACCCCGCAAAAATGAGTCCTGGAACACGGCAACCCGGACATTCCCGCCCTCACCAGCCGTTTCCCGTGCTCATTGCCACCCATCTCCCCGCCGACTAGGACGGAGATCACGGACAGCCGCGATCGGTAGGAGCCATCGCCATCGGCCCGACGCGCACGCGGACACGACAACTGATCACGCCAACTCCGCGCCCCACCAGCCAACGCGCCAATCGGCCCGGCGACACCGCCGCCCGAACGCGACAACTAGGCCGCCGACACCGCCGCCCGCCTGAACCGCAACGCGACAACTGAACTCGCCGACAACTGACCCGCCGACACCGCGGCCAGCCTCCCCAATGCGATCACTAGCCCGCCGACCACACCTCCCTGACGGGACAACTGATCTCGCGAGCACATGGGTAACTCACCGGGGACGCCAGAACCCACCCACCACAACGCAGGACCCGACGCAAACCCCCGGCTGCTCAACCGGTACGGCCTGGATACCCGGAGACGCGGAACAGCGTCACCAGTCGCCGATGGCGCCCGCTCGTTCGATGCCGCGATCGACCAATTCGATGATCTCCGCGGCGTTGTCCGGCGCCGACATCCGCAGCCCGTCCAGCGAATTCACCCGCGCCGCCAGCGAGATGCTCGACAGCATCCAGATGCTGTCGCAGGTGAGCAGGTCGGCGGTGAACAGCGACTCGTAGCGGCACTGCCAGCCCGCCTTCTCGGCCTCGGCGAACAGCGCGCGCTGGGTGACGCCGGGCAGCACCCCGTTCTTCGCGGGCGGCGTGATCAGCTGCTTGTCGCGCGCGATCACGACGGTGGACCTGGGGCCTTCCAGCACCCGGTTCTCCGTACTGGTGAAGATCACGTCGTCCGCGCCCATCCGCGCGGCGAACCGCAGGGCGGCCATGTTGGTGGCGTAGGACAGGGTCTTGGCCCCGAGCAACTGCCACGGCGCCGCCTGCGCGAGGTCGACCGAGATGCCGCGCGACAAGGTCACCACGGCGATGCCCTCGGTGCGGGCCTTCTCCACGCGCTCGGGCACCGGCGCCACGAGCACGAAGGCCGTCGGCACCGGCACGGCGGCGGCGAGGTCGCCGGTCTTGACCTTGTCGGCCGTGCCTGCCAGCTCGGAGTCGCGGCCGCGGGTCAGCACCAGCCGCATCACCCCTTCGCGGTCGCTGCCCCACTCCTTGGCGGCGGTCTCCACCGCCTCGCGCCATTTGCCCAGCTCCGGCTCGGGCAGATCGAGCGCCTGAGCGGAGCGGCGCAGTCTGCCTAGATGAAATTCGATCGCGCACGCGACGCCCGCGCGCACGAGCACCGTCTCGAAAACACCATCGCCACGCAATACGCCGATATCGTCCGCAAACAACAACGGCGCATCGGCATCCCGCACCGCGCCATCGAGAGTTACCAGAACTCGATCCACCATGCGACGAGCGTAGGCGGTAGGGGCGGACAATGCCTACGTCACGGCCGCTTTCGCAAGACCTTTTGTCAAGGTTCTCCACAGCGCCGGTCGTAGTGCTCGCACAATGCCGATCCGCTATGCCGGACTCGGACGCGGCGGCCCGGTTCTCGCCCCACCCGGCGGCCCCGCCTAGAGTGGGAGAGGTGTCCGTGGTCGTTGCGCCCAGCCCCCTCCTCAGTGTGTCGGGAGCCGTCGCGGGAGCGGCGGGTTCACCCGATGCCGCCGTCGCCTGGCACTACGGCGATCCGTTCGGCGAACAGCGCGCCGCGGTGGAGCGCGCGGCTGTCGTCGATCGTTCGCATCGCTTCGTTCTGCGCATCACCGGCGCGGAGCGGCTCACCTGGCTGCACACCATCTCGAGCCAGCACGTCGCCGCGCTCGGCGACGGGCAGTCCGCGGAGAACCTCGATCTCGATCTGAACGGCCGGGTGCAGCATCACTTCGTGCTCACCGAACTGGACGGCGTCGTCTGGATCGATACCGAGGCCGAGCGTGGCCCCGACCTGCTGGCGTTCCTGCGGAAGATGGTCTTCTGGGCCGCCGCCGAGCCGGTCGAAGCCGCCGACCACGCGGTGCTGAGCCTGCTCGGGCCGGGTGTCGCCGGACTGACCGAAACCCTCGGCATCGCCGCTCTGCCCGGTGTGTACGAGGCGGCGCCGCTGCCCGGCGGTGGCTTCCTGCGCCGGATGCCGTGGCCGACGGCCGACTCCTTCGACTTGGTCGTTCCGCGCGACCAGCTCGCCGACCAGTGGGCGCGGCTCACCGCGGCGGGCGCCGTGCCCGCCGGTATGTGGACGTTCGAGGCGCTGCGCGTTGCGGCCGTTCGCCCGCGGATCGGCCTGGACACCGACGAGCGGACCATCCCGCACGAGGCGCGCTGGATCGGCGGCGTGACCGAGTACGGTGCGGTCCACCTGGACAAAGGCTGCTATCGCGGTCAGGAGACCGTGGCCAGGGTGCACAATCTCGGCAAGCCGCCGCGGCACCTGCTGCTGCTGCATCTGGACGGCTCGGCGGACGAACGCCCCGCCATCGGTGACGACGTCACCGCGGGCGGTCGCGCGGTGGGCAGGCTCGGCACGGTCGTCGACCATTACGAGTTCGGCCCGATCGCCCTCGCCCTGGTCAAACGCGCGGTTCCGGCCGACACCGCGCTGGTCGCCGGCACGGTCGCGGCGTCCATCGATCCCGATTCGGTGCCCGCCGACGACGAACCGCAGGCGGGGCGGATCGCGGTCGACCGGTTGCGCGGGCGCTGACCAGTTGCCGAACCACCCTCCGGCTTGGGACGTGCCCCGGCCGACAGCCCCACCCTTGCTCAGTGCCGAGCTCCCCATTCGTGACGAGAGGAGCGCTGCCCATGCGCGTCGGTGATTCCGGCGAGGTCCTCGCCGCCTGCGTCGTGCACGCCGACCTCGAGGTGCCGGGCCGGGTCGGCCGCACCGCCATCGACAAGAGGCCGGTAACGGGACGGGTCGCGGTGCGCGCGCTCGGATTGGCCGGCGACCACGTCTGCGACACCAAGCACCACGGCGGCGTGCACCAGGCCGTCTACGCCTACGCCGACGAGGACGCCCGCCGCTGGGGCGCGGAACTGGGCCGCGAACTGCCCGCCGGGTGGTTCGGTGAAAACCTGCGTGTCAGCGGGCTTCCGATCAGCGACTCGGTGGTCGGCGCGCGCTGGTCGGTCGGCGACACCTTGCTCGAGGTGAGCGCGCCGCGCGTGCCGTGCGCGACGTTCCAGCACTGGAGCGGTGAGCGCCAATGGGTGAAGCGGTTCGCGCTGCGCAGCGACACCGGCGCCTATCTGCGGGTGCTCACCGAGGGAACGATCGGGGCGGGCGACCGGATCTCGGTGGTGCACGTCCCCGAGCACGGCATCACCGTTCGCGACGTGTTCACCGGCGCCGATCTCGACCTGCTGGCCATCCTGCTCGCCGACGAGCCGACCGTTTCCGACGACGTGCGCATGCAGGTCGAACGGCACGCGCGCCGGCATGCCAACGCCGCGCGCGCCGCCGCGAACCGGGACGCCACCGCGTCCGCCACCCACCGGCACGGGAGTGCGGCCGCCGCGAACCGGGATATGACGGCCGACACCGACGATCTCGGCACGGGAGCGCGCCTGTGAGTGTGGAACTGGTCGAAGTCGTCCGCTCGGGCTTCCGCGAATGCGTGCACCGCGGCTCGGTGGTGCTGCTCGACGCCGCGGGCGAGCCCACCCGCGAGCTCGGCGAAGTGCACCTGCCGATCTTCCCGCGCTCGACGAACAAGCCGATGCAGGCGATCACGCTGCTACGCAACGGTTTCGAGCCCATCGATGACGCCGAGCTGGCCGTCGCCACCGCCTCGCACTATGGCGAGCCGGACCACATCGCGCTGGTGCGCAGGCTGCTGGACCGCTTCGGGTTCGCCGATTCGGCCCTCGCGTGCCCGGCCGATCTGCCCTACGACGAGCGCGCCCGCGCCGCGCTGCTCGCCGGAGGACAGCAGCCGCACCCGCTCTACATGAACTGCTCGGGCAAGCACGCGGCGATGCTCGCGACCTGCGCGGTCAACGGCTGGCCCACCGAGGGCTACCAGGACCCGGCGCATCCGCTGCAGCGCGCGGTGCTCGCCACGGTGGCCGAGCTGACCGGCGAGCCGGAGGCCGATCTGGGCATCGACGGCTGCGGACTGCCGATCATCCCGGTCTCGCTGATCAACCTCGCGCGGGTGTTCTCGACCATGGCGACGGCCGCGCCCGGCACTCCCGAACGCCGGGTCGCGGACGCGATCCGCGCCCATCCGCGAGTGATTTCCGGCACGAACGCACCCGATCTGCTCGTCATGCTGGCCACCCCCGGCCTGGTGTGCAAGATCGGCGCGGACGGCGTGCACGCCGGTGCGCTGCCGGATGGATCGGCTTTCGCGTACAAGATCGAAGACGGCCACGATCGTGCGCGAATGCCGCTGACGCTGGCGATTCTGCACCGGATGGGGATCGAGTGGACCGATGCGCACGCGGAGCTGGCGGCCCCCGCGGTGCTCGGCGGCGGTGCTCGAGTCGGTGTGATTCGCGCGATACCCGGGGTCGTCTAGCTATTCCACGCCGGGGCGACAGGCGGGCAAACGGCCCAGTTCCGGAGTTCTTCACCCACTCCTGGAAGCGAGACCGCCGGACACACGCTAAAGTGTCTGTCAGGAAGAGTATTAATTCGAACGGGGCCGCCACCAAACCCCAGGCCGCCCCGCTGTGACGCGAGGGGGTCAGCCATGGGCCGTGGCCGGGCTAAGGCAAAGCAGACCAAGGTCGCACGCGAGCTGAAGTACAGCTCGACGCCGACCGACTTCGCGAGCCTTCAGCGCGAGCTTTCGGGAAGCCCCACCTCCCAGCGGAGTGGTGTGCTGTCCGATGAGCACGACGCGGACGACTCCTTGTCTCGCTGGGACGAGGACGACTACGACGACTGGCGCCGCTGACTCGGATTCACGTCTGAAGGGGGAGGCCGACGGGCCTCCCCCTTCGATCGTTGTCGCGGGTTGACGTCACAGGCGCCGAAAAGGCTTGCAACACACCAGAGTCCCGCATCGAACGAGGATGCGGGACTCTGACGTGTCTTCGCCGCGGTCAGAACCGCGGATGGTCACCGACCAGCACGGCGCGCACCGCGTCGGCGTCCTTCGCCTTCTTGACCGTGCCCAGCGTCCAGCACTCGATGTGCCGCGCGGTCAGCACCGCCAGCGCCCGGTCCACGTCCTCCGGAGCGACGACGGCGACCATGCCCACGCCCATGTTGAACGTCTTCTCCATCTCGGCCCGCTCCACCCGGCCGCGCTGGGCGATCATCTTGAACACCGGCGCCGGGTTCCAGGTGCCGCGATCCAGCTCGGCCACCATTCCCGCGGGCAGCACCCGGGCCAGGTTCGCCGCCAGACCACCGCCGGTGACGTGGGCGAAGGTGCGCACGTCGGTCTCCGCGATCAGCGCGAGGCAGTCCTTGGCGTAGATCCTGGTCGGTTCGAGCAGCTCCTCACCCAAGGTGCGGCCGAATTCCTCGACGTGTCCGGTGAGCGACATGCGGTCGATGTCGAGCAGCACCTTGCGGGCCAGGCTGTAGCCGTTGGAGTGCAGACCGGAGGACCCCATCGCGATCACCACGTCGCCGGGACGGACCCGGTCCGGCCCCAGCACCGCGTCGGCCTCGACCACGCCGATACCGGTCGCGGACAGGTCGTAGTCGTCCGGATCCATCAGCCCGGGATGCTCGGCGGTCTCGCCGCCGAGCAGCGCGCAACCGGCGCGCACACAGCCCTCCGCGATACCGGAGACGAGTTCGGCGACCTTCTCCGGCACGACCTTGCCGATGGCGATGTAATCCTGCAGGAACAGCGGCTCCGCGCCGCAGACCACGAGGTCGTCCACCACCATCGCGACCAGGTCGAGGCCGACGGTGTCGTGCTTGTCCATCGCCTGCGCCACCGCGATCTTGGTGCCCACGCCGTCGGTGGAGGCCGCCAGCAGCGGTTCCCGGTAGCCGCCCTTCAACGCGAACAGCCCGGCGAAACCGCCGAGGCCGCCTTGGACCTCGGGCCGGGTCGCCTTCTTCGCCAATGGCCCGAACAACTCGACTGCGCGGTCACCTGCCTCGATGTCCACGCCTGCCGCGGCGTACGAGGCACCACCACTGGGGGTCTGTTCAGTCATCTTCGGGGAAAGCTCCAAACCGAATCGGCGGATAGATGCCTGCTCACGCTACCGGAGCCGGATAACGACCCCGCACCGGTGTTGGCTCGCCCTCTTGACAATAGGGCAGCGCGAGCCGTACAGGGGGACCATCAGTCCATCTCGTTCCCGTCGAACAATCCGGCCGCCAGCGCCCGGCGGTGGCGCTGCCGCACCGGGTCGGGCACCGGCACCGCCGCGACCAGACGCCGCGTGTACTCCTCCCGCGGCGCGCGCAGGATGCGATCACGATCACCCTGCTCGACCACCGCTCCGTCGCGCAACACCACGATCCGGTCGGCGAGCTGATCGACCACCGCCAGATCGTGGCTGATGAACAGGCACGCCCAGCCGCATTCGCGCTGCAACTGACCGAACAGCTCCAGCACCGCCGCCTGCACCGAGACGTCCAGCGCGCTGGTCGGCTCGTCGGCGACCAGCAGGTCCGGGTCGAGCACCAGGGCGCGGGCCAGGCTGGCGCGCTGACGCTGCCCGCCGGACAGCTCGTGCGGATACCGGCGTTCGACGCCCGCGGGCAGCCGCACGTCGTCGAGCAGGCTGCGCACTTTGGCGCGGATCTGGGCGGAACTGCCTGCCCGATGCACGATCAGCGGTTCGGCCACGCACTCGCCCACGGTGAGCCGGGGGTTCAGCGAACTGGCCGGGTCCTGGAAGACGAACCCGAAGCGCCGCCGGATCGGACGCAGCTTGCGCGGTGACAGCCCCGCGATGTCCTGGCCACGCACCCGCACCGTCCCCGAGGTCGGTCGTTGCAGCGCCGCGACGCAGCGGCCGATGGTGGACTTGCCCGAGCCGGACTCGCCGACCAGACCGAGGGTCTCCCCGCCTCCGATGCGCAGGCTCACCCCGTCCACCGCGCGCGACCGCGGCCGGCCGAACGGGCCGGGAAATTCGACCACCAGGTCACGGACATCCAGCACCGGATCGCCCTCGGCGGGGGCGCAGGCGGCCGGGCCGTGCTCGGACTGCTCGGTGCCCAGATGCGGCACCGCCGCCAGCAGAGCACGGGTGTAGTCCGTGGTGGGTCGTGCGAAAAGCTCGTCGACCGGTGCCTGCTCGACCACCGCGCCGTCCCGCATAACCACTACGCGGTCGGCGATATCGGCGACCACGCCCATGTTGTGGGTGATCAGCACGATCGCGCTGCCGGTCCGGTCGCGCAGTTCCCGCAGCAAGGCGAGGATCTCGGCCTGCACGGTGACGTCCAGCGCCGTGGTGGGCTCGTCGGCGATGATCACCTTCGGCTCACAGGCGATGGCGATGGCGATCATCACGCGTTGTTTCTGCCCGCCGGAGAGCTGGTGCGGGTAGTAGTCCACCCGGTGCTCCGGATCAGGCAATCCGACCAGGCGCAGCAGTTCCACCGCTCGTGCCTTCGCGGCCTTCTTGCCCAGGTTCGTGTGCGCCCGCAGCGCCTCGCCGATCTGGAAGCCGACGGTGAACAGCGGGTCCAGCGCCAGACCGGGTTCCTGGAACACCATCGAGATCGCGCCGCCGCGCAGTGCGGTGAGCTGCTTCTCGCTCATCGCCGTGACCTGTTCGGCCCCCAGGGTGACCAGGCCGCGCACCGTCGCGGTCTCCGGCAACAACCCCAGCGCCGTGCGCGCGCTCACCGACTTGCCCGAGCCGGATTCTCCGACGATGGCCAGCACCTCCCCGGGATAGACCTCGTAGGAGACGCCGGTGACCGCGGGCACCGGCCCGGCGTCGGTGGCGAAGGTGACCGACAGCGATTCGATGGACAAGGCGGGGCGAGGCCGCTCTGTCGCGGTGGGCTCAGCCATCGGTCGCGTCCTTCCCTCGGGCATCCACGGCGTCCTGCTCGCCGAAAAGGCCTTCGGAGGTAGCAGTCGCGGGCACCGCGACCGTCGCGGCCCGGCGGGTGCGCAGGATCGGGTTGAGCACTTCGTTCAGGCTTTCACCGACCAAGGTCATACCGAGCACCACGAGCACGATGGCTGTGCCGGGAAAGACGCCGGTCCACCAGATGCCGTTGGACACGTCCGACAGCGCCTTGTTCAGGTCGAAGCCCCACTCCGCGGCCTGCGTCGGTTCGATGCCGAAACCGAGGAAGCCCAGGCCCGCCAGGGTGAGGATGGCCTCCGACCCGTTGAGCGTGACGATCACCGGCAACGACTGGGTGACGTTGGCGAGGATGTGCCGGAACAGGATGCGCGTGGTCGACGCGCCGGTCACCCGGGCGGCGTCGACATAGGGCTCCTGTTTCACCGCCACGGTCGCGTTGCGCACCACCCGGAAGTACTGCGGTACGAACACCGCCGTGATGGCCACCGCGGCGGACAGCACACCGCCCAGGCTGGTCGAGCGGCCGCCCGCGACCACGATGGACACCACGATCGCCAGCAGTAGCGTCGGGAACGCGTACATCGCGTCCGTGAACAACACCAGCACTCGGTCCGGCCACCGGCCGACGTAGCCGGACAGCAGCCCGAGCGGCACCCCGATCAGCAGCGAGAGCGCCAGCGAGATCGTGATCACCCACAGCGCGGTCCGCGCGCCGTAGATCACCCGGGAGAAGACGTCTTCCCCACGCACCGAGGTGCCGAACCAGTGCTCGGCCGACGGCGCCTGCTGGCGGGCGAAATCGACCCCGTCGGCGGCGCTCTGGGCGAACCCGTACGGCGCGATCAGCGGGGCGAAGACGGCGGCGACCACGAACACACCGACCAGGCCCAGCCCGAAGACCAGCGTCGCGCGCTGCAAGCCCGCGGTCATGCCGAACAGCCGCAGGCCCGGCACACCCCGGCGCGCCGCGGGCGGCGTGACCAGCGGTTCGTTCCACAGCTCCGGAGCGGTCATCAGAACCTCACCCTCGGATCGATCAGCGCCACCAGCACGTCCACCACGAAGCTCAGCACCGCCACGATGAGCGCGATGAACGCGACGATGCCCTGCACGGCGATGAAGTCGCGCGCCGACAGGTACTGCGCGAACTGATAGCCGAGGCCCTTCCATTCGAACGTGGTCTCGGTGAGCACCGACGCGCCGAGCATCATGGCGATCTGCATGCCCATCACCGTGACGATCGGGATCATCGCGTTGCGGAAGGCGTGCCGCCCGGTCACCACGCGCCGGGACAGGCCGCGGGCCCTGGCCGCCTCCACGTAGTCGGCGCGCAGGGTCTGGATCAGGTTGATCCGCACCAGCCGCAAGAAGATGCCCGCGGTGAGCAGACCGAGCGCGATGGCCGGGAGCACGGCGTGCCTCAGTACGTCGAGCAGGTATCCGGTGTCGCCGTAGAGGATCGCGTCGATCACCATGACGTTCGTCTTCGGCGAAACATGCTGGAGTCGCAGTTCCACGTTGGTGCTGGCGCGCCCCGCCACCGGCAGCCAGCCCAGTTGCACGGCGAACACCAGTTTCAGCAGCAGGCCGACGAAGAACACCGGCGCGGCGTAGCAGAGGATGGCCAGCAACCGCAGCGTGGTATCGGCGGCCGAATCGCGGTGGGTCGCGGCGTATCTGCCCAGCGGGACGCCGATCGCGAACGCGACGACCAGCGCCCAGCACACCAGCTCCAGCGAGGCCGCGCCGTAGGTGAGCACCACCTCGCTGATCTCCCGGTTGTCCTGCGAGCGCCCGAGGTCCCCGCGCAGCAGCCCCGCGAGGTAGTCCCGGTACTGGGCCAGAACCGGCCGGTTGAGCCCGGCCGCCTCCTTGCGGGCCGCGATCTGTTCCTGGGTCATCCGCCCGCCCATCGCGGCACTGATCGGGTCGCCGACCACGCGCATCAGGAAGAACACGACCGTCACCAGGATCCACGCGGTCACCGGAATCAGCAGCAGACGGATGCCCAGGTAGCGCAGCAGCGCCGAGTGACGGGGCTCCTCGCCGCCCTTTCCCCGGCGCGGCATGCCGAAGCGCCGGGCGGGGATCGGTGTGCGCGCGAGCTCCGGCGCGATCGTCGTCCTCGACCCGGCCGCGTCGCCGGAGCTCACTTGCTCAGCACCGTATAGCGGAACTTGAACGAGGAATCGAGCGTCTGCTCCACGCCTCGCACGCCCGCGGCCGCCACCGCGATCTGCTTGCCGGACAGCAGCGGGATGATCGGCAGGAAGTTCTGCGCGAGGTCACGCTGCACCTGCCCGATCTGCGCGAGTCGCTTGTCCTTGTCCGGTTGGGTCGCCTGAGCGATCAACTGCGCGGAGATGCCGGGGTCCTCGAAGTGCGATTGCAGGAAATTGTTCGGGCCGAAGAACGGCGAGAGGTAGTTGTCCGGGTCCGGGAAGTCCGGGAACCAGCCGAACTGGTAGATCGGGTACCCGTCGCGCGCTCGTTCGCGCTGGTAGGTCACCCACTCGGTGGATTGCAGGTCGACTCGGAACAAACCCGTCGCCTCGAGCTGCGACTTGATCGCCGCGTACTCCTCGGAACTACTGGAACCGTAGTGATCGGGGTTGTACTGAAGTTTCAGCTCGACCGGCGTCGCGACCCCGGCGTCGGCGAGGAACTTCGCCGCCTGGTCCCTGTTCGGCTGGGCTCCGTAGATGTCCTTGAACGGCTCGGTCGCGCCCGGCATGCCTTGCGGCACGGACGAATACGCGGGCAGATACGTCTTCTTGTAGACGCTGTCGGCCAGCGCGGTCCGATCCACGGTGGAGGCGACGGCCTTGCGCACAGCCAATTTCTGCTCCGGCGTGCCGCCCGGCATCGTGTTCAGGTTGAACACGAGATAGCGCAGCTCGCCACCGGGGCCCTCGTGCACGGCGACTCTGCCGTCGTTGCGCAGCGATTCGATGTCGGTGGGGGTGAACGACCGGTACCCGACGTCCAGCGATCCGTTCTGCAGGTCGAGCTTCATGTTGTCGGTGGTGGCGTAGTACTTCGTCGACACGGTCTTCGTCTCGGGGGTGCCGAGGATGCCGTTGTAGTCGGCGAACGCCTGGTACTCGACCAGCTTGTTCTTGTCGTAACTGGCGATGGTGTACGGACCGGAGTAACCCTTGGCCCGCACCACGTCCTCGTCCGGCATCACGCGGTCCGGCGCGTACACCTTCTCGTCGACGATCGGGCCCGCCTGGGTGGGCAGGATGGCGGGGAAGGTCTGGTCGTCGGCCACCTTCAAGGTGAACGCGACGGTGCGCGCGTCCACCACGTCGGTCTTCTCCAGGTTGCCCAGCAGGGCCGCGGGCCCGTTCGGGTCGTTGATCCGCAGCATCCGGTCGAAGGAGAACTTCACGCTGGTCGCGGTGAGCGGGTTGCCGTTGGCGAACTTCAGGCCGTCCTTCAACGTGCAGGTGTACACCGTGGGCGCGGTGAACTCGCACTTCTGCGCCGCGTCCGGTCGCGGCGTCGCGTCGCCGGGCGCGAAGTTGAGCAGGTACTGGTAGATCTGCGTCTCGGCGACCAGCGACCCGTTGTCGTAGGCGGCCGCCGGATCGAGCGCGAAGATCTTGTCGGTGGTGCCGGTCACCAGTCCGGCGCCGTCACCGCCCTCGCCCGTTCGCCCGGAACCACAGCCCGCAAGCACCGACGCGACCAGCGCCAGCAAGCCGGCGGTCGCGACGGCTCGCCTCCCGGTCCGGCGCCCAACCCTCGAAATCCTCATCACGGCCCCACTTCTCGAGCGCCGCACCGCGTTCGCCTGGATCGCAGGCCCGGTACGGACACGGGTGAACTTCCGATCTGATCGGCACCGTACCTACGAAGCATTTTCGGCACGTTACGTTTCCGAAGAAAATCCGTGGCGTCGTCAGCAGGCGTTATGCGTGACGCCTACGACGCGGAGAAAAACCGGTCGTACGTCCAGAATTGGCGCGGGCGATGTCTCGAGCACGCCAGATCCCAGTGCGCGACAACGGATCACACTACCCACAGCGGCAAAGCACGAAACCACTACGCGCCGCAGCGAGCGATATTTCCGGTGGGATCGGAAGCGGACGATCCCATCGGCACGGGTGAGCACGGAGCGCTCAGCGACTCCGCGCGTTCACGGGCGGCTCAGTGCGCTCGCATTCGCGTTGTCGCTCAGCAACGCCGCCTCGGACTGGCCGGTGAGCATGCCCTCGAGCACGTTCTTGCCGATCGCGGCCTCGGTGGGCAGCGGGATCGGGTAGTTGCCGTCGAAGCACGCGCAGCACAGCCGCGAGCGCGGCTGTTCGGTGGCGGCGACCATGCCGTCCAGGGAGATGTAACCGAGGGTGTCGGCGCCGATCGACCGGCGCACGCCCTCGACCATGTCCGCGACGTCGCCTTCGGTCCCCGCGCCGTTGGCGATCAGCTCCGCACGCGAGGCGAAGTCGATGCCGTAGAAGCACGGCCACTTCACCGGCGGCGAGGCGATCCGCACGTGGATCTCCAACGCGCCCGCCTCTCGCAGCATCCGGATCAGCGCGCGCTGGGTGTTGCCGCGCACGATCGAGTCGTCCACGACGATCAGGCGCTTGCCCCGGATGACCTCGCGCAGCGGATTGAGCTTGAGCCGGATGCCCAGCTGCCGGATGGTCTGGCTGGGCTGGATGAACGTGCGCCCGACGTAGGCGTTCTTCATCAGGCCCTGACCGTAGGGCACCCCCGACCCCTGCGCGTAGCCGACCGCGGCGGGCGTGCCGGACTCGGGCACCGGGATCACCAGGTCGGCTTCGACCGGATGCTCCTTCGCCAGGCGACGGCCGATCTCCACCCGGGTGGCGTGCACCGACCGGCCCGCGATGGTGCTGTCCGGCCGGGCCAGGTACACGTACTCGAAGACGCAGCCCTTGGGCTCGGGGTTGGCGAAGCGCATCGAGCGCACGCCGTCGGCGTCGATCGCCAGCAGTTCGCCGGGCTCGATCTCCCGGACGAACGCCGCGCCGACGATGTCCAGCGCCGCAGTCTCGCTGGCAACGACCCAGCCACGCTCCAGCCTGCCCAGGCACAGCGGGCGCACCCCGTGCGGGTCGCGCGCGGCGTAGAGGGTGTGCTCGTCCATGAAGGTCAGGCAGAACGCGCCCTTCAAGGTGGGCAGCAACTCCATCGCGGCCTGCTCGATGCTGGAATCGGCGGAGGCGTGCGCGAGCAGCGCGGTGACCACGTCCGAGTCGGAGGTGGCCGCGGCTGGCTGTGGACGCCCGCCCCGAACGGAGGCGCCGAGCAGGCCGAGTTCGCGGGCGCGACCGGCCAGTTCGGCGGTGTTGACCAGATTGCCGTTGTGCCCGAGCGCAAGGCCGGAACCGACAGCGGTGGTGCGGAAGATGGGCTGGGCGTTCTCCCAGGTCACGCCACCGGTGGTGGAGTAACGACAGTGCCCGACGGCGATGTGACCCGGCATGGCCGCCAGCGTCTGCTCGTCGAACACCTGACTGACCAGACCCAGGTCCTTGAAGACGAGGATCTGCGAACCGTCCGACACCGCGATGCCCGCCGCCTCCTGCCCACGGTGTTGCAGGGCATAGAGACCGTAATACGTGAGCTTCGCCACTTCTTCGCTCGGCGCCCAGACTCCGAAGACTCCGCACTCCTCGCGCGGCTCGTTCTCGTTGACGTCCGGGGCGGGACAGGAGGTGGCGGAAATGCTGTCGACCGGCAGTTCGGCGTTGGTCACCGTTTGCTCCCTGTTCGGGCGGGCTGGGGGCAGATTTCATTCTACGGGTGGGCGGCGGCGCACTCGCACGCCGCCGCATCCGGGCAGCAATCCGAGGTGACCGAACCCGGGTATTTCCGGCGTCCGCAACTGTTACGGTGCGCACCGTGACGACCACGGACGACACGAGCAAGACCGAGGCGGGCGCCGGGCGCAGGCCATGGCCGCGGATGGTGCTCTTCCCGCTGGCGGTACTGAGCCTGCTCACCGCGCTGCTGGGCATCATGTACCTGGACTATGTCGTCGATCCGGAGAAGAACCTGCACGATTTCCCGATCGCCCTGGTCAACCAGGACGTGGGCGACACCATCGGCAGCGGGGACACCAGGCAGCAGGTCAATTTCGGCGATCGGATCACCGAAGCGCTCATCGCGGGGGTGCCCTCGGACAAGGTCGACCTGCGCGTGCTCGGCATCAGCGAGGCCGAGCGGCAGATGCAGTCCGGGCAGGTCTACGGCGCGATCGTCATCCCGGGCGATTTCAGCAAGGGGCTCGGCAATCTGGGTGTGGGCAGTGTCATACCGGGCGATATCCAGCGGCCGATCATCACACTGCAGACCAACCCGCGCACCGGCGCGTTCGGCACCCAGATCGTGCTCCGGATCGGCGACCAGGCGCTGACCGAGGTGAACAAGCAGGTCGGCAAGCAGCTGCTCGACCAAGTGAACGCGCAGCTCGCCCCGCGCCCCGGCGGCCCGCCCGCGCCCGAACTGACCGGCGCGACGAAGGTCGCGCTGGCGTCGCCGATCCAGGTGGTCGAACAGCAGTACCACCCGCTGCCGCACGGCAGCGGCCAGGGCCTGACCGCGTTCTTCTACGCCCTGTTACTGCTGCTGGCCGGTGTGGTCGGCGCGATGGTCATCCACACCATGATCGACGCGCAGCTCGGCTTCGTGCCCACCGAGTACGGCCCGTGGTACGTGCACTACCCGCCGACCCCGATCTCGCGGTTCAAGACGCTGCTGATCAAGTGGGGTGTGTTCGTGCTGGCGGCGAACATCGTCGCCGCGGTATTCCTGGTCGTCGGCAAGCTGCTGGACATGCCGATCGGCAATCCGCTCGCCCTGTACCTCTACAGCGCGCTCGCACTGACCGCCGTCGGCGTGACCGGGCTGTCCATGCTGGCGGCGATCGGCTCGGCGGGCCTGCTGGTGAACCTGATCTTGTTCGTCATCCTGGGCTTGCCGTCCTCCGGCGGCACCGTGCCGATCGAGGCGACGCCGCGGTACTTCGGCTGGCTCGCCTCCTTCGAGCCCATGCACCAGGTGTTCCTCGGCGTGCGGGCGATCCTGTACTTCGACGCGAAGTTCGAGGCCGGACTCACCCGCGGCGTGTGGATGGCGGTCCTCGGGCTCGCGATCGGGCTGGTCTTCGGCGCGGCGGTCACCCGCTTCTACGACCGCAAGGGGCTCGAGCGCCGCAACATCCTCAAGGTGTGAGTCGCCCGCCCGCAGGCACGGGCGATCGGCAGTTCGCCGCGTACCGATGCTGATTTCGCGTACGACACCGAAGGCGTTGCGCCCCACCACAGTTCAGATATGTCGTTCGGTTGCGCGCGGTGTCAGCCGGTCGTCACCCGGACGATCGGTAGCCAATGGGCGATCTCGGCCGCGCGGCTGCCGGAGGCGCTCACCGCGCCGGAGCTGCGGGCCGCGTCGAAGTCGAGCAGGCCGGTGGCCAGCAGCAACCAGGTGCGCGGGTCGGTCTCGATGACGTTCGGCGGGGTGCCCCTGGTGTGCCGCGGACCCTCGATGCACTGCACCGCGACGAACGGCGGCACCCGCACCTCGACCGAGTGCCCGGGCGCGGCGGCGGCCAGTGACCGCGCCGTCGTCCGCACCGCCGCCGCGAGTTCGCTACGCGCGGGGGCATCGACCGATTCGTCCCGCAACCACTGGCTCACCACCGCCACCGCCGCCCGCGTCTGTGCCGGGTCGACCGTCCCTCGTCCTGCCACGTTCCCGACCCTACTTCCCCCTTCTGCGCACTCGGCCGGGTCGCCCGGCGTTCCCTCGAAGGCGCGAGATCCGGGCGCTTGGGCCCGAGCGCGGCGCGCCACCTCCGCGTGCGGAAACCTCCAGACGGCGGGCCACGCGTGGCGCAATCGCCCCACCGGCGTTCATGGCCAGGTGCAACAGCGCGGGGGCCACCACGCCCCCGGTGCGGCGGCGCAGCCAACCGAACACGAGGCCGCCCGCCGTGGTCACCGCGACAGTGGCGGGCACACTGTCACCCACCGCGCGCGCAGGGGCCACGTGCCAGAGGCCGAAAGTCGCCGCGCCGAGCCAGACCCCGGTTCGCGGGCCGAAAACGTTGTCCAACAGCGGATCGAGCGTGCCGCGGAAGACGAGTTCCTCGCTGTAGACGGTGCCGACGGGGATGTGCACCGCCACCCACTCCGCGGTCGACACCTCGGGCCCGCGGACGGCGAGCTCGGCCAGCTGCCGCCGCAGCGACGGAACGGTAAGGGCCACACCGTAACCAGCCACGACGACCGAGGCCGCGAGCAGCCCGTAGCGCACCCCGCGCACCGAGTATCGGCCCGGCTCGGCGCGCAGCGCGAGCGCGTACGCGGTGGCGAAACCGGCGTTGGCGGCGGTCCGGCCGCGCACACCGAGACCGAGGCGGGGCAGCACCGCGTTGTTCCAGAGCAGCGGAAGCGCCACGGCCGCAATTGTTCTCGCGGTGCGACGCGAACTCACTTGGTCGTCCGCTCGTAGTCCTCCGCGGCCTCCACTTCGAGGCGGATCCGTTCGGAACGCTCCGCGGTCCAGTCCGGCGGGGCCGCGATGGCCGCCCAGCCGTCCAGCACCAGGCTGCCGTAGCGGTGCCCGTGCCCGTCGGTGACGGCTTGCGCGTTGGTCAGGTCGGCGGCCACCTGCCAGAAGGTGACGAACGGCCACCAGCGCATCTGGGAGGAGACGTCCGAACCACGCGACTCCGACAGCCAATCCGGTTGCGAGAAGATCAGATCCGGCGACCACCAGACGATCGGGTCGGACGCGTGCTGCAGATAGGCGATGCGCGGCGACCGCCACTCCGTCGAGGGCCGCGCCAGGTCGGCGCTGTCGGAGGCGAACCGGACCACCAGTCCGTCCGCGTACAGCGGCTGGACCTCACGGGAACCCGGATCGCGGCGCGCGACGAACTGCTGCCACAGCCGGTTGGAGTTGGGCGGACCGACCCACAGCGCACCGTCGACCTTGGCCCGCAGGTCCGCGAGACCGTCGAAGGCCGCCTCTGATCCTTGCGAGCCCAGGCTCTCCCCGTACACCAGCAGCTTGGGACGGACCTGCGGCGGGCGTGCGGTCCAGTGCTCGTACACGGCGTCGAACAGGTCCTTGCCCGCCGCGGCGGCCTTCCCGCGGTCGGCCAGGAACGACAGCACGCTCGGCAAGTAGGAGTACTGAGTGGCGACGATCGCGGTGTCCCCGTCGTACATGTACTCGAGCGCGGCCGCGGCCAGCGAGTTCACCCATCCGGTGCCGGTGGTGGTGACCACGACGATGACCTTGCGCTCGAATGCCCCGGTGCGCTCCAGCTCGGCCACCGCCAGCTCGGCCGGTTTCCGGTCGCCTTCGACCGATTCCAAACCGACATAGGCGCGGATGGGTTCTTTCGCCGGACGGCCGGTGAGGGCGCTGATACGGCTCGCCGTGGGGCCGTGTGAGACGAACCAGCGCCCTTCGAAGCCGAGGGTCTCCCATTTCGCCAGCGACGTGGGGCTGCCGGAGCGCTCCGGCCGCTGCGGCTGCACGGCGTTCACCGAGGTGTGGTCGTTGCGCACGCTGAAGGCCGAGTTGGCCACGGCGAAGAACGCCCGCGTGGCGACGCCGTTGAAGATCGTCACCGCCAGCACGACCAGCACCAGGAACCCGGCGGCCGGCGCCAGCTCGCGCGGCACTCGCACCCACCGGTTGAGCAAACGGGCCAGGAACAGGATGACCTCGCGCACCGTGCGGTACACCGCGACCGCCGCGGCGCCGACGGCCAGGCTGAGCAAGCCGGTGCGCAGATAGGCGGGCGTGGTGGTGCCCTCCATGCCCATCAACGCCGTGATCTCGCGCTGCCAGCGCGCCGACTGCACCAGCATCAGGGCGGCACTGAGCGCGGCCGTGAAAAGCACCGCCGACTTGACCGCGTAGCGCACCCAGGTGGGCGGGGCGGCGATCTTCAGCCGCGGCCGCACCCAGAGCCGGAACAGCCACTCCAGCAGGCAACCGACGCCGTACCCGAGCGCGGCGTTGATCCCGCTGATCAACCCTTGGAACAGCCAGTCGCGCGGCAGCAGCGACGGCGTCACCGACAGGGCGAAGAACACCGTGGCGACCACCAAGCCGACGTAGTTGAGATCGATGACGTCCTCGGCGCGCCGGGTCGCCGCGACCGCGCGTCTGCGCAGCCGCCGCATGGCACCGGCGGTCTCCAACATTCGACAAGTATGGCGGGCGCCTCCGACGATCCGGCGCGTCGCCCGGCGTGACGCGGAAGCGGTCGACGCAGATCACGCCGCCCGGCGCTGGAAAGCCCGGTAATCGAACGCGCGGGCACGGATGGCAACTACCCATTCCGCTCGAGTAGTTGTACCGGGGTGCGGGGGCCGCGCCGCCCGGAAACTTCTTGTCCATGAGCACATCGACCGCCCGCACGAAGGCTACCGCCGCTTACGTCGCGCAGGCCGCGATCGCCTTCGGGATCAGCTTCGTCGGAGCGGGCATCGGCATCTGCCGACTGCCCCTGGACATCTGGCAGCGCGGATTCCTCGGGATGTCGATGCTCTTCCTGGTCACGAGCACGTTCACGCTGGCGAAAGTGGTTCGCGACCAGCACGAGGCGGCGACCGTCCACGGTCGCATCGACCAGGCGCGGATGGAGAAGTTGCTCGCCGAGCACGATCCGTTCAATTCCGTCGCCTGATCACGCGCACCTGGGCGGGCCCGGCAACGAGGGGTCCAGGCCCGCCCAGGTGGGCGTCCGGCTCAGACGGCGCCCGCGCCGAACAGCTTGGGCAGCGTGCCTTCGTGCGCGGCGCGCAACTCGTCCAGCGTGATCGAGAACTGGCCCTGCACCTCGACCGAATCCGCGCCCTGGTCGACCACGCCGATGCGCACCCACGGCAGTTCGCGCGCGGTGCACATGCGGGTGAACCTGGTCTCCTCCGAGCGCGGCACGGCGACCAGCACCCGGCCCGCCGACTCGGAGAACAGGGTGACGAACGGGTCCGCGTCCTCGGGGAGCAGGATGCGGCAACCGGTCTCGCCTGCGAGCGCGGCCTCGACGACGGCCTGCGCGAGACCGCCCTCGGAGAGGTCGTGGGCGGCGCTGATCATGCCGTCGCGCGAACCGGCGGTCAGCACATCGGCGAGCAACTGCTCGCGGGCGAAGTCGACCTTCGGGGGGACGCCGCCGAGATGGTCGTGCGCCACCTGGGACCAGATCGAGCCGCCGAACTCGTCGCGCGTCTCGCCGAGCAGGATCAGCGTCTCGCCCGGTTCCAGGCCGATCCCGGTCGGAATGCGGCGGTGCACGTCATCGATCACGCCGAGCACGCCGACCACCGGGGTCGGCAGGATCGCGGTCTGGCCGGTCTGGTTGTAGAAGCTGACGTTGCCGCCGGTGACCGGGATGCCCAGCGCCACGCAGCCGTCCGCCAAGCCGCGCACGGCCTGCTGGAACTGCCACATCACACCGGGGTCCTCCGGCGAGCCGAAGTTCAGGCAGTTGGTGACCGCCTTCGGCGTCGCGCCGGTGGTGGCCACGTTGCGGTAGGCCTCGGCCAGCGCCAGTTGCGCACCGGCGTACGGGTCCAGCTTGGTGTAGCGGCCGGAGGCGTCGGTGGCCAGCGCGATCCCGCGGCCGGTCCGCTCGTCGATCCGGATGACGCCCGCGTCGGCCTGGTCGGCGAGCACGGTGTTGCCGCGCACGTAGCGGTCGTACTGCTCGGTGATCCACTTGCGGCTGCACAGCTGCGGGCTGGAGATCATCCGCAGCAGCGTGGCGCGCAGTTCGTCCGCGGTCTTCGGCCTGGCCAGCCCGTCCGGCGTGTTCGCGATCAGCGCGTCCTGCTCCTCGGGCCGCGCGACCGGGCGCTCGTAGACCGGGCCCTCGTGCGCGACGGTGCGCGGCGGCACGTCCACCACGGTGTCGCCGTGCCAGGTGACCACCAGCCGGTCGCCGTCGGTGACCTCGCCGATCACCGTGGCCAGCACGTCCCACTTGCGGCACACGGCCATGAACGCCTCGACGTTCTCGGGGGTTACCACCGCGCACATGCGTTCCTGCGACTCACTGGAGAGCACCTCGGCGGGCGTCATTCCGGCCGCGCGCAGCGGCACCTTGTCCAGCTCGATGTGCATGCCGCCGTCGCCGGCCGCCGCGAGCTCGGAAGTGGCGCAGGACAATCCGGCCCCGCCGAGATCCTGGATGCCCACCACCAGCTTCGCCGCGTACAGCTCGAGACAGCACTCGATGAGCACCTTCTCGGTGAACGGGTCGCCGACCTGCACCGAGGGCAGCTTCTTGCGGCCGGCGCCGGACTCGTCACCGGAGAAGGTGTCCGAGGCGAGCACCGAGACGCCGCCGATGCCGTCAAGGCCGGTGCGCGCGCCGAACAGCACGATCTTGTTGCCGGTGCCGGATGCGAAGGCCAAGTGCAGATCCTCGACCCGCATCACGCCTGCGCACAGCGCGTTCACCAGGGGGTTGCCCTGGTAGGAGGCGTCGAACACGGTCTCGCCGCCGACGTTCGGCAGGCCGAGCGAGTTGCCGTACCCGCCCACGCCGCGCACCACGCCGTCCACCACGCGACGGGTGTCGGCCGCGTCCGCCGCGCCGAAGCGCAGCTGGTCCATCACCGCGATCGGGCGCGCGCCCATCGCCATGATGTCGCGCACGATGCCACCGACGCCGGTGGCCGCGCCCTGGTAGGGCTCGACGTAGGAGGGGTGGTTGTGGCTTTCGACCTTGAAGGTGACCGCCCAGCCGTCGCCGACGTCGACCACGCCCGCGTTCTCGCCGATGCCCGCGAGCATGGACTCGCGCATCTCGTCGGTGGTGGTCTGGCCGAAGTAGCGCAGGTGCACCTTCGAGGACTTGTAGGAGCAGTGCTCGCTCCACATCACCGAGTACATCGCCAGTTCGGCGTCGGTCGGCCTGCGCCCGAGGATCTCCTTGATGCGGGCGTACTCGTCGTCTTTGAGGCCGAGTTCTTTATAGGGTTGCGGCACGTCGGGGTTTGCTGCGGCTGCGCTGACGGTGTCGACCTGCGGAGTCACGGAGTACCAGGGTCCTTTCGGCCGGGCATTGTGAAGCGACGAGCGTTGTCACTGGGTGGCGGCGAGATGCCTGGTGTAAGTCTAGAGGCAGTGGGTAGCGGCCCCACGCACCGGCTACTCTGAGCCGGTGAACGAAGGATCGGGAGCCGCGACTCCGGGTGGCGGATCGATCACCACGGACACCGCGTCGACCCGGATCGGGCAAGCGGGAACCGCGTCCGATGTCGCGGCGCCGAACCAGCGGGCGCCGCAAGTGCGCTGGCTGATTGCTGCGATCGCGTTGTTCGCCGTGTCGGCACTAGTTTCGCTGCTGGCGCACTGGTGGCACGGCTACATCGACCTGCAGGTCTATCGCAACGGCGCCCGGGTGTGGTTGGACGGCGGCGACCTGTACGGTCCGATGCCACCGGTGGAGGGAATCGGGCTGCCGTTCACCTATCCGCCGTTGGCCGCGTTGTTCTTCGCGCCGCTGGCCCTGATGCCGCTGCTGCTCGCCGAGGTGCTGGTGGTCGCGACCAACGTGGCGAGCCTGGGCATCTCGCTGTGGCTGGTGCTGGCGCGCCTGCGTCCCGAGCTGTCCCGCCCGGCCGTGCTCACCCTGGTGATCGCCGCGGTCGCGGTGGCGCAGTTCTTCGAACCGATCCGCCAGACCTTCGGTTTCGGCCAGATCAACCTGGTGCTGCTGGCCGCGATCACGCTGGACTGCCTTATGCGCAAGCCGTTCTGGCCGCGCGGCATGCTGATCGGCATCGCCGTCTCGGTGAAGCTGATCCCGGCCGGTTACCTGCTGTACTTCGTGCTGCGCAAGGACTGGAAGGCCGCGGGCACGCTGGTGGTCTCCGCGATCGCGGCGGTGGGGCTCGGATTCCTGCTGTTCCCCAGCGATTCCGTGGACTACTGGTTCCACACCCTGGCCGATACCGGCCGGATCGGACCGCCGTACTTCGCGGGCAACCAATCCATCAAGGGCATGGCGTTCCGCTTGGGCGTCGGCGACACGGTGGCCACCCTGCTGTGGATCACGCTGTCGGTGCTGGCCGTCGCGCTCGCCGCGGTGTGGATGCGCAGGCTGATCGACGCGGGCGCGACCGTGGCGGCGCTGCTGGTGAACGCCGCGGCGGTGCTGCTGGTCTCGCCGGTGTCCTGGTCGCATCACTGGGTGTGGATCGCGCCCGCCCTGGTGCTCACCGCCGACCTCATGGTGCGCGGCGCGCGCAGCCCGCGCGTGATCGGCGCGGTCGCGGCGGGCTGCGTGCTGTTCCTGATCGGCCCGCACTGGCTGCTGCCGCACTCGCGCGACCGCGAGCTGGACTGGGCCTGGTGGCAGCAGATCATCGGAAGCAGTTACGTACTCGCCACTCTCGCGGTGTTCGTCGTGGCGGTGGCCACCTACCGCCCGGTGGTCTCGGGTGTGAGGAAGGCGGCCAGCGCCGCCGCGTAGGCCGGAACGTCGGACGCGCCCATCAACTCACGCGCCGAATGCATCGCCAGCTGCGGCGCGCCCACGTCGACGGTCGGCATGCCGGTCCGCGCCGCCGTCATCGGTCCGATCGTGGAGCCGCAGGGCAGGTCGGCGCGATGCACGTAGCGTTGCAGCGAGACTCCGGCCTGCGCGCAGGCCAGGGCGAACGCGCCCGCGCCGGTGGCGTCGGTCGCGTAGCGCAGGTTCTGGTTCACCTTCAGCACCGGCCCGCCGTTGACCTCGATGCGGTGCGCGGGCTCGTGCCGCTCCGGATAGTTCGGATGCGTCGCGTGCGCCATGTCACCCGACGCGCACACCGAACCGGCCAGCGCGGCGAGGTAATCGGCGCGACCGCCGCCCCGCGCGAGCACGATGCGCTCCAGCACCGCGGGCAGCAGATCCGACTGCGCGCCACGGTCGGACTGACTGCCGACCTCCTCGTGGTCGAACATGGCAAGCACCGGCGTCGCCGCGCCCGGCTCGTCGAGTGCGGCGAGGAACGCCTGCAGGCCCGCGTAGCAGGTGCCCTGGTTGTCCAGGCGCGGCGCGCTGACCAGATCCCGGTCGCGGCCGACCAGCCTGCTCGGCGTCAGATCGTGCGTCATCAGCTCCCAGCCGAGCACGTCGCCGGGATCGACCTCGGCCCGATCGGCCACGAAGTCGACGAACGCGTCCGCCTCGTACCCCACACCCCAGATCGCGTTGACGTGCCGTTGCGGATCCAGGGTGACGCCCCTGCGGTCCTCGGACAGGTGGATGGCCAGCTGCGGCACGCGCAGGATCGGCTCATCGATGCGGATCACGTGCTCGCGCACCGCGTTCCCGTCGCGCACGCTCAGTCGCCCCGAGATGCCGAGCTCTCGATCCAGCCAGGAGTTCAGCCACGCGCCGCCGTACGGCTCCAAGCCGACCAACTGCCACCCTGCCGAAGTCAGGTCGGGGTGTTGCTTCACCCGCAGGTTGGGGCTGTCGGTGTGCGCTCCGACGACGCGGAACGGGGTCGCGCCCGCGGCCTCCCCCGCGGCCCAGGCGACCAGCGATCCTCCACGGACCACGTAGTGCCTGCCCGCGCCGTCCACGGGCCAGGGCTGCGATTCGGCGAGCCGGGTGAATCCGCGCGCGTCCAATTCCGCGGCGACCGTGCGGCAGACGTGGAACGGTGACGGAGACGCATCGATGAACGCGCACAACCCGGCGGCGGTGGCTGCGGTGGTGGAGACGGGCATGCCTGCGATCCTAGGCAAGCCGACCGCGACCGGCCTGTCGCGGTCGAGTAGCCACGCGTGCCGAATACCGGATCCGGGCCGGTGTGGTGGATACCGAAATCGCCGAGAATCCACCCGTTGCAGCCATCCGCGATGCACCGATTCCCGTCGGAACATAACGCCGATAATGGTTTGCCGAGTGATCACGAATCGGACGATCGGGGCATTCATCGGATGAATGTCCGGTACTTCGAAGTATTTACTCCGAGGCGATGGAAACCAGGTCGAGCAATCGCATGAGTTCGGTATATCGACGCGCTCCGATGCGCCCGCGCAACTCCTGTTCGGCACGCGCCTCCTCCGCGCGCACCTCGGCGACCAAGTCCGCCCCGAGCCTGCTGAGACCGATCAGGATGCGCCGCCGATCGTCCTGCGCGGCGAGCCGGAAGATCAGGCCGCGCTCGGCCAGATAGTCGGCGTGCCTGGTGGCCGAGGACGGCGCCAGCTGCGATCGGGCCGCCAGCTCGGTCATCGTGATCCCCGCGTCCCCGCACAGATTCGACAGCATCGACCACTGATCCGGCGAGAGTTGCCTGGCGCACAGTGCCGCGTCCAAGTGCCGCACCCACCCGCGCTCAGCGGCACGCAGCGCGCCATGCAGCGTCGAATTTCCGCTTACAATGGACGTCATTATTTCCCTGCCTGCCGTGAAATTCACTCGAACGAGAAGAAGAGTACCGAATACCGACGCCGATCGAGAGCCTCGACGGCACGATCGAGATCCGCAACATAGTTCCGCGGCTGGGACCGGGCGGTATCGTCGCACCGTCCCGCGATGCGGCGATAACGCTGGCGGTCGAGGAAATCAACCGGAGCGCGGGAATTCTGGGACGAGAAATTCGTACCACGAATATCGACGGCGGTCGGCCGCCGCGGGAGGTCGCCGCCGAGGTCTCCGCACTGCTGTCCACCGGCATGGTGCACGCCATCACCGGGTGGCACACCTCCGCGGTCCGCCGGACCGTCGCGCGAGCCTGGCCGATCCGGCACTCGACCTCGCCGACGGCGTGGTGATCCTGATGGTGGGCGCGGACGTCGCCCGCTTCAACCGGCAGTACACGGCCACCGGCCGCGCGGGCGAGCCAACTGCGGGTCAGCCCGTCCGCCGACGAGAACGTGCTGCTGGCGGCGGGCCCGGAGGCCAACAACGACTTCTTCGTGGCGTCCAGCTTCTTCCTCGACGGACGCACCGCCGACGGATGCGACCGCCTGACCCGCTACCACGCGCGCCACGGCGCGTTCGCCCCCGCGTTTGACCAGCTTCGGCAACGCCACCTACGAAGCCGTCCACACGCTGGGCGCGCTCGCGCGGACGGTCGGCTCACTGGGCGTGCCCGAAATCCTCCACGCCCTCGATCACGGCCTGATACTCGAAATGCCTTCCGGCATCCGGGGTTTCCGAGGCAACCAGGCCCTCCAGCACGGCTACCTCGCCCGCGCGGAAGGCGTCGACTTCCACATCATCGACCGCATCAGCTGAACCGATACCACCTACCTGGCCAACTGGCGTCGTGCACGCCCGCGAATAACCCCCTACACCCCTACCAGCGTGTCCAGCACCGAGAGGAACAGGCCGAGGCCGTCGTCGCTGGGGCCGGTCAACGGCTCGGTGGCGTGTTCGGGGTGCGGCATCAGGCCGACCACGCGGCCGTTGGCCGAGGCGATGCCCGCGATACCGCGCTGCGAGCCGTTCGGGTTGCCGCTCGCGTAGCGGAAGACCACCCGGCCCTCACCCTCCAGTTCGTCCAGCACGGCTTCCGACGCCTGGTAGCGCCCCTCACCGGATTTGAGCGGGATGAGGATCTGCGCGCCCGGCTCGAAGCGGGAGGTCCACGCCGTCGACACCGATTCCACGGTGAGCCACTCGTCCCGGCAGATGAAGTGCAGCCCTTCGTTGCGGGTCAGGGCGCCGGGGAGCAACCCGGCCTCGCACAGCACTTGGAAGCCGTTGCAGATGCCCAGCACCGGCAGCCCGCCGCCCGCCGCGCGCACGACCTCGTCCATCACCGGGGCGAACCGGGCGATGGCCCCGGCACGCAGGTAGTCACCGTAGGAGAAGCCGCCGGGCACGATCACCGCGTCGACGCTCTTCAGATCGGCGTCGGCGTGCCACAGGTTGACCGCCTCGGCGCCGGCCAAGCGCACCGCCCGTACGGCGTCGACGTCGTCGAGCGTGCCGGGAAACGTGATGACCCCGATCCGGGCGGTCATGAGACGCGAACCACCTTCCACTCCTCGATCACCGTGTTGCACAGCAGCGATTCGGCGATCCGCTCGAGTGCCGCGTCGTCGACGCTGTCATCGACGTCGAGTTCGAATCGCTTGCCCTGCCGCACGTCCGAGACGCCCTCGAATCCCAGGCGCGGGAGTGCGCCGGCAATGGCCTGCCCCTGCGGATCCAGGATCTCGGCTTTCGGCATCACCTCGACCACGACTCGTGCCACGCGTTGCTCCTCATGTGGTTGTGGGGTTACCTCAGCAGCGTAGTTGTGCTGGTGGGACGCGGCATCCGCGGGGTCGCCGAGACATCGGCGCTGTCGCGGAGAACACACCGCGCGTGGATAGCATGGCGGCATGCGCATAGCCCACTTCGGTCACTCCTGCCTCCTCGTCGAGTTGCACGGCAAGAAGATCCTGTTCGACCCGGGCACCTTCTCGCACGGCTTCGAGGGCCTCACCGGCCTGGACGCGATCGCGGTCACCCACCAGCACCCCGACCACATCGACCCGAACCGGATCGAGGCGCTCATCGAAGCCAACCCCGGCGCACGGTTGCTGTCGGATCCGCAGACCGCCCAGCAGCGCGGCGAGCGGTGGGAGGCGGTGCGGGCGGGCAACGTGCTGACCATCGGCGGTCTGCAGATCACCGGCGGCGGGGGCAGGCATGCCGTCATCCATCCGGAGATCCCCGTGATCGACAACACCGTCTTCCTGCTGGGCACCCCGGGCGATCCGGCCCAACTGGTCCATCCCGGTGACTCGCTGTGGGTGCCGCCGGTGCCGGTCGGCGTCCTGGCCGCCCCGGCCGCGGCTCCGTGGATGCGGATCAGCGAGGCGGTCGACTACCTGCGCGCGGTCGCCCCGCGTGTCGCCCTGCCGATCCATTTCGGCATCATCCAGCGCGAAGCGCGGGGCATCTATTTCGGACGCCTCACCGAGATGGCACCGGAGGGAACCGAATTTCGGGTGCTCGAGCCGGAGGACGCCACCGAACTGTAGGGCGCTACCCGGTATAGGTCGCGAGGAACAGCGCCTCGGCCAGCGCCATGTGCTCGATCTCCTTCGGATCGACGCTCTCGTTGGGCGCGTGGATGAGGCATTTCGGTTCCTCGACCCCGAGCAACATGATCTCCGCGTCCGGGTAGGTGGTGGCGAAGACGTTGCACAGCGGGATCGATCCGCCCTGTCCCTGAGTGGTCGCCGGGCGGCCGTAGGACGCGGCCAGAGCCGCCTCCATCGCGGCGCGCGCCGGTCCGCCGGTCGGGGAGCGGAAGGGCGCGCCGGTTCCTTCCAGTTCGACGGTCAGCGTCGCGTGCCACGGCGTGTGCGCCTCCAGATGCGCGACGAGCGCCCGATGCGCCTGCTCCGGGTCGGTGCCCGGCGGAACGCGCAGGTTGAGGCGGGCCCGCGCGATCGGCGGGATCGCGGCGGCGGATCCGACCACCGGGGGCGCGTCGATGCCGAGCACCGTCAGCGCCGGTCGCGCCCAGAGCATGTCGGCGACGGTGCCGTCGCCGACGAGGTCGACACCGCGCAGGACGCGCGCGTCGGCGTGGAACTGCTCGTTCGGATATTGCACACCGGTCCACACCTGATCGTTGGGCAGTCCGTCGATCGTGGTGTTGCCGCGCTCGTCGCGCAACGAGGCGAGCAGCCGGATCAACGCGGCAAGCGCGTCGGGGGCCGGGCCGCCGAACATCCCGGAATGCAGTGGCCCCGCCAGGGTTTCGACGGTGACCACCACGTTCACCCCGCCGCGCAACGTCTGCGTCAGCGTCGGCACGCCCGCGGCGAAGTTGCCGCAGTCGCCGACCACGATCGCGTCCGCACGCAGCAGGTCCGGGTTGGCTTCGACGAATCGCTCAAGTCCTCCGGTGCCCTGCTCCTCGGAGCCCTCCGCGACGACGGTGACGCCCAGCGGCAGGTCCGGCCCAAGCGCGCGCAGCGCCGTCAGGTGCATGACGATGTTGCCCTTGCAGTCCGCGCTGCCGCGGCCGTACCAGCGGCCGTCCCGCTCGGTCAGCTCCCACGGCGGGGTGCGCCATGCCGCCTCGTCCATCGGCGGCTGAACATCGTAGTGACAGTAGAGCAACACTGTCGGCGCGCCATCGGGAGCCGGCCGCGACGCGACGACGGCCTTGGTGCCGTCCGGCGTCTCGTGCAGACCCACCGCGGTCAGTCCGGCGGCGACGAACGCGTCGGCCACCCACTGCGCCGCCATGTCGCACTCCTCCAGCGGATACTGCCGCGGATCGGCCACCGAACGGAACGAAACAAGCTGCGCCAGATCAATTCTCGCCTGCTCCATCAACCCGGCCACGGCACCGCGCAATTCCGCTACCCGCACATCCTCCGCCATTCCCTCACCCTATCGCCCGCACCGCGAACGAAGTCCGCACCGCCGGGCGGGGCCGCGCGCCCGGCCGGCCGTCAGCGCGGAATCCGAGGTATGCGCGAACTGCGTCCGGTGGCGGGAAGGGTGTGCCAAGCTGGGGATCAAGGGTACTGGCAAACAGTTGGCATACTCCGCGTGCACGCCCGCGCACAAGTCGAACCGGGAGGCCGTTCTCATGTCCGAAGGAGCCGATGACCTGTTCGCCCTGCCGGGGCTCAGCCGGTCCGCGCCGCGGGCCGGATTTCCGGCGCACGAAATGTTCCCGCAGGTCGCCTACGAGATCGTGCACGACGAACTGATGCTCGACGGCGTCTCCAGGATGAACCTGGCCACCTTCTGCACCACGTGGGTGGACGACCAGGCGCGCAGGCTGATGTCCGAATGCCTCGACAAGAACATCGTCGACAAGGACGAGTATCCGCAAACGGCGGAATTGGAGCGCCGCGCCGTCCGGATGATCGCCGACCTGTGGCACGCGCCCGATCCGGCCACCACGCACGGCACCTCGACCATCGGGTCCAGCGAGGCGGCCATGCTCGGCGGCCTCGCGGCGAAGTTCCGCTGGCGCAAACGCGGCGGGGCCGGGACACCCAATTTCGTGTGCGGCCCCGTGCAGGTCTGTTGGGAGAAATTCGCAAGATATTTCGACGTCGAGATCCGGCAGATCCCGCTGCGCGGCGACCGGCTCACCATGCGCCCCGACGATCTCGCGGAACATTGCGACGCGAACACCATGATGGTCGTCCCCACGTTCGGCCAGACCTACACCGGCCTGTTCGAAGACGTCGCAGGCGTCAGCGCGGCGCTCGACGCGCTGGAGCGCGAGAAAGGCTGGGACATCCCGATCCATGTCGACGCGGCCAGCGGCGGCTTCCTCGCCCCCTTCACCGCTCCGGATCTGGTCTGGGACTTCCGGCTGCCCAGGGTGAAGTCGATCAACGCCTCGGGTCACAAGACCGGGCTGGCTCCGCTCGGCGCGGGCTGGGCGATCTGGCGCGACGCCGCCGACCTGCCCGAGGAGCTGATCTTCGACGTCGACTATCTCGGCGGCAGCATGGCCACCTTCAACCTGAACTTCTCCCGGCCCGGCGGGCAGGCGATCACCCAGTACTACGAATTCATCCGGTTGGGGCGCGCCGGCTACGCCAGGGTGCAGTCCGCGATCTATCGGGTGGCCCAGCACCTCGCCGCGGGGTTGCGCGGGCTCGAAGTCTTCGAGCTGATCCACGACGGTGACCCACAGCGTGGCATCACCGCGGTGTGCTGGCGGCTGACCGGTGACCCCGGCTTCAATCTCTACGACCTGTCCGACCGGCTGCGCTCCCGCGGCTGGCTGATCGCGGCGTATCCGCTGCCCGCAGACCGGGGCGACGAGACGGTCATGCGCGCGGTGCTGCGCCACGGCTTCACCGTCGACATGGCCGATCTGCTGATCGCCGATCTCGCCCGCTGCATGCGGCAGCTGCGGCAGCGGCCGTTCTCGACCTCGCTCACGCGGGAGGAGGCGGGCGGCTTCACGCACGACGCGACGCCTTCGGTCCCGCAGACGACGATCGCCGCGTCCCGGTCGTGACAGCGCCGCCGCCCGGCTACGCCATTCGCGGGCGGCGGCGCCGATCGGTCGCGCGAAAGCGGTCCCGACCGGCCGCGGGCGACGGTGCCGACCGCACCGCGCGCCGCGGCGTCAGTCATGCGGCTCGAAGGGACGGGAAGGGCTCCCAGCGGTAGGTGGTACCGGCTGCCCCGTGGTACTGCGCCAGATCTACCGCGTCGAGCATGGCCTGTCGCGGGCCGGAACGAGCCAGCTGGGCCGCGGACACGGCCAGCCGCAGCACCCCGCCGCGCCGGGCCGTGCGCGCGGCGCCCATGATCAAGGCCCGGCACCACCACGGCTCCGCGCGGAAACCCTCGCCGATGCCGTAGACCCTGGACTTCTGCGCCACATTGCGCTCCAGGTCGATGATCGAGGTGAGACCGAGCGCCAGCCGGAAACCGGCCTCGGGCAGCGCGGCGAGCGCGCCCGCCGAAGCGTCCCAGCGCGGCGCCGCGAACAGGCGGGTGCGCAGGTCGACCTGCTCCAGCACCCGGTCCGCCGCGGTCAAGCGCAGCCGCGCCTCGTGCCTGGGCAGCGCGGCGAACTCGGCGCGCCGCCGCTTGGTGGCCGCCTGGTCGTAGCCGTGCAACACGATGGCGTCACCGCGGGTTCGGCGCCCGCGCAGCCAGGCCTGCGTCGCCGGATCGTCGAGCAACCGGTATTTGCCCTTCAGCCGCGGCGCGACCAGCAGCGAGAGCGGCACGCCGCGCCGATCCATCTGCTCGGCGAACTCCATCGCCGCGTCCCGGGTGGTGTCCCTGATCCCGGAAATCGATACGATCAGCTCAGCGTTCATGAACCTACGGTGCCAGCCGCACATGTCCTCGACGTGCAGGCCGCGTGACCAGGTGGCGAACACTCCGTCACGCCTGCGCGGGGCGGCCACCCCGCGCGCGGCGCGCCGCGGCTACCCGCCCGCCACCGGCGGCGATCCGATCCGCTACGCGTCGGCGAGACCGACCGCGTCGAGCACCCACGCGTGCTCGAAGGCCACTTCCCGCCACTTCTCGTAGCGTCCGCTGACCCCGCCGTGGCCCGCGCTCATCTCGGTCTTCAGCAACAGCGGCGCGTCGCCGGTCGCGGTGGCGCGCAGCTTGGCGATCCACTTCGCGGGCTCGACGTACAGCACGCGGGTGTCGTTCAGGCTGGTGATGGCCAGGATCGCCGGGTAGTCCTTGGCCGCGACGTTCTCGTACGGCGAGTAGGACTTCATGTAGTCGTAGACGTCCTTGTCCGCCAGCGGGTTGCCCCACTCGTCCCACTCGATGACGGTCAGCGGGAGCGACGGGTCCAGGATCGAGGTGAGCGGGTCGACGAACGGCACGTTGGCCAGGATGCCCGCGAACAGCTCGGGAGCGAGGTTCGCCACCGCGCCGACCAGCAAGCCGCCCGCACTGCCGCCGTCGGCGATCATCCGGTCCGCGGCGGTGACCCCGGTGTCGATCAGATGCCGCGCCGCGGCCACGAAGTCGGTGAAGGTGTTCTTCTTGGTGAGCGTCTTGCCGTGCTCGTACCAGAGCCTGCCCATCTCGCCCCCGCCGCGCACGTGCGCGACCGCGAAGACCATGCCGCGGTCCAGCAGCGACAGGCGGGCGACCGAGAAGGCCGGGTCGATGCTCGCCTCGTAGGAGCCGTAACCGTAGAGCAGCAACGGTTTCGGCGCGTCGGCGGCCGTCGTCTTCTTCCGCACCAGCGAGATCGGGATCCGGGTGCCGTCCTCGGCGACCGCCCAGTCCCGGTGCTGTTCGTAGTCGTCCGCGTCGTAGCCGCCGAGCACCGGCTGCTCCTTGCGCAACAGCAGCTCGCCGGTGGCCGGGACGTAGTCGAACACCTGCATCGGCGTGATGAACGAGGTCAGCCCGATGCGCAGGGTCGGCTGTGCCCACTCCGGGTTGGAGCCGACACCGACCGCGAAGAGTTCCAAGTCGAAGTCGAGTTCGCGCCGCTCCCCGTAGCCCGACTCGGTCAGCGGCCACACCGCGATCCGAGTGAGCGCCTCGCGCCGATAGCTGAGCACCAGGTGGTCACGGAACGCGTCGATGTCCTCGAGGCGCACGTCGTCGCGATGCCCGATCAGCTGGGTCAGGTTCGACGGGTCGTCGACCGGAGCCTCGGCGAGCACGAAGTTCTCCGCCTTGACCCCGTCCACCACGTCGTTGTGCAGGATCAGGAACCGGTCCGCACCGCCGATCACGGCGTGCTCGGCGGAGTACTCGACGCCCTCGCGGCGCGGCAGCAGTACGCGGAACTCGCCCTCGGGATCGTCGGACTCCAGCACCCAGCCCTCGCTGGTGATCTTGGAACCGACCCAGATCATCAGGTATTTCTCCGAGCGGGTCGCGCCGATGCTCACCCAGTAGCGCTCGTCCGGCTCGTGGAAGACCTTGACGTCGGGATCGGCGCTGCCGAGCCGGTGCCGCCACACCGTGTCGGGCCGCCAGGACTCGTCGACGGTCTGATAGAAGACGTGGCTGCCGTCCAGCGACCAGGTCGCGCCGGGAGCGGTGCCCGCGATCTCGTCGCCGAGCAGTTCCCCGGTGCGCAGGTCCTTGAAGCGCAGCACGTATCGCTCGTCACCGACGTTGTCCACCGAGTAGGCGAGCAGGTTGCCGTCATGGCTGATCGAGAACGCGCCGAGCGCGAAGAAATCGTGACCCTCGGCCAGCTCGTTGCTGTCCAGCAGCACTTCTTCGCCGGGGACCTCGGTCTCGGCGTCGAGCTGCGGCGGGGTCCAGGCGTCGATGCCCGCGGCGCCAGGAGCGATCGGGCACCGGCAGTGCACGCCGTACTGCTTGCCCTCGAAGCTGCGCGAGTAGTACCAGTAGTCGCCGAGCCGGGTGGGTACCGAGAGGTCGGTCTCCTGGGTGCGCGCCTTGATCTCGTCGAAGATCGTCTCGCGCAACGTGCCCAAGTGCTCGGTCTGCGCCTCGGTGTAGGCGTTCTCCGCCTCCAGATAGGCGATGACGTCGGAATTCTCCTTCTCCCGCAGCCACTCGTACTCGTCGACGAAGACGTCGCCGTGGTGCACGCGCTCGCTGGGCACCGTCTTGGCGACCGGCGGCGCCACCGCGCCGCTACCGGGTTCGGAGATCGTTGAGCTGTCGAGAGCCATGGCGTCCACCCTACTGTTCGGCGGGCGCGCCGCCCGCAGCTCGGATGATGCCGTCGAGCACGTCGCCGGTCCGGCGCAGATCGCGCATCGCCTGGTCGATCCTGGCGCGTTCCTCGGTGAGCTTCTCCACCAGGAACGGCGTCGCGCGGGCGTTGGGGGTGCCGTCGACGTCGTGGATGCACGGCAGCAGTTCGCCGATCGTGTCGCTGTGCAGGCCCGCCGCGAACATCTCCTGGATACGCCGGACCCGGTCGACCGCCGCCTCCGGATACTCCCGCTGACCACCGGAGGTCCGCCGCGCGGCCAGCAGACCTTTCGACTCGTAGTACCGCAGCGACCGGACGCTCACGCCGGTTCGCTCGGCCAGTTCACCGATCCGCACATTCGCTCCTTGACCTAACATCAATGTCAGGTTTTACGGTACAGCCATGCTGCTGTTGACCGAATACCGCAACCACCCGCTCGACCTGCCCAACCGGATCGTTATGGCGCCGATGACCCGTCTGCGTTCACTGCCCGACGGCTCCCCGACCGGCGATGTCGCCGACTACTACGCCCAGCGCGCGACCGCCGGGCTCGTCGTCACCGAGGGCATCTGGCCGCATTCGACCGGCCAGAGCGAAGCCTGGGCGCCCGGATTGCAGACACCCGCCCACGTTGCGGCGTGGCGCCGGGTCACCGAGGCCGTGCACGCGCGCGGCGGGCGGATCTTCGCGCAGCTCATGCACGGCGGACGCAAGGGTCACCCGCTCGCGCGGATCGATGGGTCCTGGCCCGCCGGGCCGTCGGCGGTGCTGGACGACGACCGGGTGCATCTCATCGCAGGCGGCAAGGCCGATCCGATCACGCCCGCCGCGCTCGACCGCGCCGATATCGCCGCCACCGTGCGGCACTACGCCGACGCCGCCCGCAACGCCGTGGCGGCGGGCTTCGACGGGGTCGAGCTGCACGGCGCCAACAGCTATCTGCTGCACCAGTTCCTCGCCGACAACACCAACCTGCGCGACGACGAGTACGGCGGTTCGATCGTCAACCGGATGCGGCTGCCGCTGGCGGTGGTGGACGCGGTGACCGAAGCGATCGGCGCCGGCCGCACCGCCATCCGGCTCTCGCCGGGCAACCCGCAGTTCAACATGTTCGAGGCCGATCCGGCCCCGCTCTACCGCGCACTCGTCGCCGAACTCGACCGGCGCGACCTCGCCTACCTGCACCTCACCGACAACGACCGCTATCGGGCGCTGCACGACCTGCGGCCGCGGTGGCACGGCACGCTCATCGCGAACATCGGCGAGAACCGTGCGCCGACCTCCGCCGCGGGTGCGGAGGAGGTATTGCGGGCCGGGCTCGCCGACCTGGTCTCCTTCGGCAGGGCGTTCATCGCCAATCCCGATCTCGTGCACCGTATCCGGTACGACCTGCCGCTGGCGCCCATCCGCGAGGAGTTCCTGTACGGCCGTACCGCCGAGGGCTACAGCGACTATCCGAACTGGTCGTCAGCCGAATTGGTGCGCGACTAGCTCGTCGCCGCGGCGAGTCGGGCGATCCTCAGCGTCGATCCCGTCGCGCCGGGCTCCCTCTACCGCTGCGTGCCGGGCGCCTCGACTCCGGCGTCCGGCCCAGCGGAGAGCGGCGATACGAGGACTCAGTTCCCCAGCGCGCCGCGGATCGAGGCGGCGAGGTAGTCCAGATCCTCCCGCCGCGGACTGGTCGGACGCCCGCGCAGACCGAACCCGTCGCCCGGCGTACGCGGAATCACGTGCAGGTGCACGTGAAAGACCTCCTGCCCTGCCGTCACGCCGTCCGCCAGAAAGAAATTGACCCCGTCGCACCCGACCTCGCTGGCTCGCAACGCCGCCGCCAACCGCTGCCCCACCTGGAACAACTTCCCCCCGACGACCGGATCGAGTTCCGCAAGACTCCGCGCCGCCACCTTCGGCACCACCAGCAGGTGTCCCGGCGTCATCGGCCGAATATCCATGAACGCCACCACATCGTCGTCCTCGTAGACCTTGCTCGACGGCGCCCGGCCGGCGACGATGTCGGCGAAAATCGTGTACGGATTCACAAGCCGCAGCCTATGCGCTCATCGGTCGTGTTCGTGCCACGCAATCGCATAGCTCGAACGCAACGGGTGCGGTACGATCGAATCAGCTCCTGGCACTAGCTGGGAGAAGTGGACCCGGCTCCTCTCCGGACGGTGAGCAGTCGGGTTTCGCGCTATCTGGAGCGGCTGTCCACCTCCACGATGTCGCAGACCAAGGGCGCAACCAGCGGCCGCCACACTCCCCCTGCACCGAACGCCCACGCGACAGCGTCGGGCCACCACAGTCCTGGCTCGCTGTGCGGCGGAAGATGTACGTACGGCAGTTCTACCGACGCCTTACGAAGGACTGCGGCGATACAGTTGCGGTCTCGATGGTCCAAGCTCTCGCGAGACTCGATAACGAGCCGCTCAGCCTCGAGGTCCACCAGGTAGGTGACCAAGCGAGCCATGCACTCGTCGCAAACACGCACCTCGGCTCCTTTGCCGACAAAGACCGCAACGCGCACGCCTTCGCATCGGGCCATGGTGGCAAGGATTTGCCGACGCCGTTGATCTGGTTCCTTCGCGAAATGCCACCGCCGTTGTCCCGGCAGACACAAACTGCGGACGAGCGTTCGTGCATGGTCGAGTTGCCGAGCGGGAACGAGAGCAGCGCACAGTATGTAGCGGTCGCGGCGGATCGACTCGTCCACGAAGGCGTGAATGGGCACCGAGGGACAATACCGGCCGTAGGTCCTGCCGACGAGCGAATCCGCCGCGAAAGTCCTACTCCCGCTACAAGATCGGCGACGGCGTGTAGCGTGCCGCGTCCGGATGCTGGTCGACCAGTTTCTGCACCTGGCCGATGACGTCGGCCACCTGGGCATCGGCGGCGCCGACGAAGGCGGACTTGTCGGCGAGCGCGGCGTCGAGGGCGGGGCGGTCGAGCGGGAGGCGCGCGTCGGCGGCGAGACGGTCCAACAGGTCGGGTTCGCGGCCCTGCTCGCGCATGGCCAAGGCGACCGCGACGGCGTGCTCCTTGATGACCTCGTGCGCGGTCTCCCGGCCGACGCCGGCGCGGACAGCCGCCATGAGGATGCGCGTGGTGGCGAGGAACGGCAGGTACCGGTCGAGTTCGCGGGCGATCACGGCCGGGTAGGCGCCGAACTCGGCCAGGACGGTGAGGAAGGTCTCCATCATCCCGTCGATGGCGAAGAACGCGTCCGGCAGCGCGACGCGGCGGACCACCGAGCAGAACACGTCGCCCTCGTTCCACTGCGCACCCGCCAGCTCGGCCGCCATCGAGGCGTAACCGCGCAGCACCACCTGCAAGCCGTTGACCCGTTCACAGGAGCGGGTGTTCATCTTGTGCGGCATCGCCGAGCTGCCCACCTGCCCGGGCTGGAAACCCTCGGTGACCAGCTCGTGCCCGGCCATCAGCCGGATGGTGTGCGCGAACGAGGACGGGCCGGCGCCCACCTGCACCAGGGCGGAGAGCACGTCGTGGTCCAGCGAGCGCGGATAGACCTGGCCGACGCTGGTGAGCACGGTCGCGAAGCCCAGATGCCCGGCCACCTGCTGCTCCAGGCGGGCGAGCTTGGCCGAGTCGCCGCCGAGCAGGTCGAGCATGTCCTGCGCGGTGCCCATCGGCCCCTTGATCCCGCGCAGCGGATAACGATCGATGAGTTCGCGCAGCCGCGACAAGGCGATCAGCAGTTCGTCGGCCGCGGAGGCGAACCGTTTGCCGAGCGTGGTGGCCTGCGCCGCGACGTTGTGCGAGCGGCCCGCCATCACCAGCGCCTGGTATTCGGCGGCACGCTCGGCCAACCGCGCGGCGATCGCGACGCCGTGCGCGTGCACGTGCTCGAGCGAGAGCCGGATCTGCAACTGCTCCACGTTCTCGGTGAGGTCGCGGCTGGTCATGCCCTTGTGCACGTGCTCGTGCCCGGCCAGCGCGTTGAACTCCTCGATCCGCGCCTTCACGTCGTGCCGGGTGACCCGCTCGCGCTCGGCGATCGAGGCGAGGTCCACCTCGTCGAGCACGCGCTCGTAATCCGCGACGACGCCGTCGGGCACCGCTACGCCCAGCTGCGCCTGCGCCCGCAACACCTCCAGCCACAGCCGCCGCTCGAGCACGACCTTGTGCTCCGGCGACCACAGGTGCACCAGCTCGGGGCTGGCGTAACGGGTGGCGAGAACGTTGGGGACAAGACTCACGTCGGGTCAGTCTAGTGCCCGGTAGCGATCCACTTGCCCAGGCGTGGCGCGAACGGGGCCGTCGGTGGTCAGGTATGCCGCCGACTCCGGGCCCGCCCCCCGCGCCGGGGGCGCGACGATGTCGATCACCTCGAGCAGCGCGCCGCGGGCCATCCGCCGCGGTTCCGGGTCCATCTCGGTGAGCGCGGCGACCACCGCTCCGTCGACCACGGCGACCAGCCTGCGCAGCTGTTCGGGCCGCACCATGCGGTCCGACCGGCGCAGCACGTCGGCCAGCAGTTCGTCCAGCTGAGCGCGCAGCCGCAACTGGACCTCGCGCAATTCCGGGTGCCGCGCCGAGGCAACCGAGCGCTCGTAGCGGGCGATCAGCTGCCCGCGCGCGCCCTCGTCGGCCCCGTCGGCCCCGACCAGCAGGTCGAGCACGAGGTCGACGGTGGCCTCCGCGCCGCGGCGGCGGTGGCTCACCTCGCCGACCCGCCTGCGCATCGCGTCCAGCTCGGCGTTGCCGCTGAACTCGACCGCCCGCGCGATCAGGTCGTCAAGGGATTCGAAATAGTAGGTGGTCGACGCCAGGGGCAGATCGGCGCGCGTCGCGACCGAACGATGCCGCACCGCCTCGAATCCGCCTTCGAGCAGGAGTTCGGCAGCGGCGGCTATCAAAGCCTGGCGACGCCGTTCGCCTTTCGGGGTCGTCGCGGTGATCACCGTGCCATCGTGCCAGTCGTCATCAGTTCTTCCAGGGGAAATCAGCGAGGAAAAGCAACCATCGATGTTTTACCGCATCCGCGCGGCCAGGGTGCCGAACTGCGGAAAGTTCTTGCCCGGTAGGTGTTTCAATCCGCTAGATAGTGCCCTAGACGCAGCAGCGCCGCCTCGATGTCGGCGGTGGCTCCGGCGAAGGAGAAACGAACCGTGCGGTGTCCGTTGACGGTGTCGAAATCCACCCCGGGGGCGAGCGCGACGCCCGTGTGGTTCAGCACGTCGGCGCACCAGGCCCGGGAGTCGTCGGTGAGGTGGCCGATGTCGGCGTAGGCGTAGAAGGCGCCGTCGGCCGGGGCGAGGTCGCCGATGCCGAGTTCAGGCAGCCCGTCGAGCAGCAGCCGCCGGTTCACCGCGTACCGCCGGACGTGCCCGTCGAGTTCCTCCTTGGCCTCCGCCCCGAACGCGTGCAGCGCGGCGTACTGCGAAATGGCGGGTGGACACACGGTCAGGTTCGAGGCCAACCGCTGTAGCGCGGGCCGCAGGCCCGTCGGCACCAGCATCCAGCCCAGGCGCCAGCCGGTCATGGAGAAGTACTTGGAGACCGAGCCGATCACCACCGATTCCCGCGAGGTCTCCCACGCCGAGGAGGTGGCGCTGTCGGCGCCCGCGCTGTCGTAGGTGATGCCGTGGTAGATCTCGTCGGAGATCAGCAGGGTGCCGTGCTCCTCGCACCAGCGAGCCAGTGCGGCCAGCTCGGCCGGGGCGATCATGGTGCCGGTGGGATTGGCCGGGCTGGCCACGACCAGACCGGCGGGCGGTTCGGGGAGCGCGTCGAGCATCGCGACGGTGGGCTGGAACCTGGTCGCGGCGCCGCAGTCCAACTCCAGCACCCGGCAGCCGAGCGCGGCGAGCGTGTTGCGATAGGCCGGATAGCCGGGGCGCGCGACCACGACGGTGTCGCCCGGGTCGAAGGCGGCCAGGAAGATCAGCGAGAACGCGCCGGAGGAACCGGTCGTCACCACCACGTCGTCCGGCTCGACCTGGTAACCGTAGGTTTCCCGATGGTGTTCGGCGATCGCTTCCCGGATCGCGAGAATGCCGAAAGTCTCCGTGTAACCGAGCAATTCGGACTCGATGGCCAGCCGGGTCGCGCGCAGGACCGGCGCGGGCGCAGGCGTCGACGGCTGCCCGGCGGCGAGAACGAGCACATCTCCGTGGGTCCGGGCGCGTTCCGCGGCGGCTTTCCAGACATCCATCACGTAGAAAGGTGGAATGGTCGACCGGCGAGATTCTCTGGACACTCGACAGACGGTAGAGCACGCGCAACCGCACGGTCGCGGTTACGGTCTGCCCTGATGCTCGACAGGTCTCGACGAGACGGGCTCGACCGGGTGCGCGGAGTCGGCGGTATCGGCGTCATTCCGCGCGATTGGCGCGCGCGCTCGCCGCGCCGCGCCGAGCGGCGACTTCTCCGGCGTGGCGGCAAGCTCGATCCGCGCGTCCTGTGGGCACGCCGCCGTCGCCTGCGCGCCTGGTGGGAGCGTAAGCCCACCCCCCGCGACCTGTGGCGGCGCAAACCCACCGGCGAAGAGTTGCTGGCGCTGGCGCGCAAGCACCAGGTGCTCTTGGCCGGGCTCACCGCTACCGCGGTGTTCGCGGCGGGTGACGCGTCGTTCGCCGGGACGGTCACCGATCGCACGCCCGCGCCGGATCGCGCCCAGCGCGTCGCCGTCGCGTATCCGCTGCAAATGCAGAACACCCCGCCGTCGGTGACCCGGCTGCTGAACGCGATCGCCAACGGTGAGCGGCTGCGCGAGCAGGCGGTGGTCGCCGCGGCCGCGCGCGCGACGCTCGAACGCGCCAAGGCCGAGGCGGCCGCCGCCGTCGCGGGCGAGCGTCAGCCGTGGATGACCGGAACCGCGCCGGTGCAGCCGGGGGCGATCGCGCCGAGCGGCAGGGGCTTCGTCCTGCCCACCCGCGGGCTGTTCACCTCCGGCTTCGGGACCCGCTGGGGCACGTTCCACAACGGCATCGATATTGCTGGCCCGATCGGCACCCCGATCTACGCGGTCGCCGACGGCACGGTCATCGACGCCGGACCGGCGCAGGGCTTCGGGCTGTGGGTACGCATCCGTCACGACGACGGCAGCATCACCGTCTACGGGCACATGTACGACTTCTTCGTCTCGGTCGGCGAGCGGGTGCCCGCGGGCATGCAGATCGCTCGCATGGGCAACCGCGGCGATTCCACCGGCCCGCACCTGCACTTCGAGGTGATCGTCGGCGGACAGCACGTGGACCCGCAGCAGTGGCTGGCGCTGCGCGGACTCACGTTCGGCTGAGCCGCCGCGCGGCAGCGGAGACGATCCGCAGACCTGTGCCCGGATCGGCTCCCGAGGGCGGCAGCCGCCCGGTCGGATTTGCGTCGGCGTAGCGGATCGCGCGGACACTGCCGACCGGTCGCCGACGCTCCCGATCCGGCCGTTCGGCCATCGAGACGTGCGCCGATCGAACCGCCGGTCAGACCTCGATGCGACCTTCCACGGCAGCCAAGCCGATATCGGTGCGGTAGTGGCTGCCCGGCAGTTTGATCGCGGCGATGCGGTCGTAGGCGCGCGTGCGCGCCTCGACGAGGTCGGCGCCGACGCCGACCACGTTCAGCACCCGTCCGCCCGCGGAGATCAGCGCGCCGTCCTCGCGCTGCGCGGTGCCCGCGTGCAGGACCATCGCGTGCGCGTCGAACGCGCCCTCGCCCGCCCCCGAGATGGCGTCGCCGACACGCGGGCGGCCGGGGTAGTTCTCCGCGGCGAGGACCACCGTGATCGCCGATCCCTCACGCCAGCGCGGTGGTGCGACCTGCGCCAGCGTGCCGGTGGCGGTGGCGTGCAGCAGCTCACCGAGCGGGCTGTCGAGCAGCGCGAGCACCGCCTGCGTCTCGGGATCGCCGAAACGGCAATTGAATTCGACCACGGCGGGACCGGCCGCGCCGATCGCCAGCCCGGCGTAGAGCAGGCCGGAGAAACCGCTGTCGCGCCGCACCAGTTCGGCGGCAACGGGTTTCACCACGTCGTCCACGATCGCGGTGACGGTCGCCTCGGGCAGCCAGGGCAGCGGGGTGTAGGCGCCCATGCCGCCGGTGTTGGGGCCGGTGTCGCCGTCGCCGACGCGCTTGTGGTCCTGCGCGGGCAGGAGCGGAACCACCGTCTCCCCGTCCACCAGGCAGAACAGCGACACTTCTGGTCCGTCCAGGAACGATTCCAGCAGCACCGGGTGGCCCTGCTCGAGCAGTTCGGCGCCGTGCTCGCGCGCGGCGGAGCGGTCGGCGGTCACCACCACGCCCTTGCCCGCGGCCAGGCCGTCGTCCTTCACCACCCAGGTGGGACCGAAGCGGTCCAGCGCGTCGTCCAGCTCGGCCGGGTTGTCCACCACCTCGCTGTGCGCGGTGCGCACGCCCGCGGCGGCCATCACATCCTTGGCGAAGGCCTTGGAGCCCTCGATCCGGGCGGCCGCGGCCGACGGGCCGAAACAGGCGATACCGGCCACGCGCACCGCGTCGGCCACGCCGAGCACCAGCGGCACCTCGGGACCGATCACCACCAGGTCGGCGTCCACCTCGGTGGCGAGCGCGACCACGTCCTCGGCGGCGCACGGGTCGACCGGCCGCACCTGCGCGTGCTGGGCGATCCCGGCGTTGCCGGGGGCGGCGAAGAGCGCGGTCACCGCGGGGTCCCGGCGCAGCGCCAGGACGAGGGCATGTTCACGGGCTCCGGAACCGATGACGAGTACACGCACGGCAGACAGCCTAAACGAGCCGTTCCGCGTCTTCGCCGCTGCCGGTGCGCGCGAAGGGGATGATGAATGGGGACAACGAATGTGGGCGCATCGGGCCCGCTTTCTTTCCGGCATGCGCGGGGGCGTGAGCGCTCTTGCCACTGGAGCACCGAAGGATGTGCTGACAAATGGGTCTGATCGACGGACTGATGGGAAACGCCGGCCGGATCGATCCGGGGCAGGCACAACAGGAGTACGCCAAACTCCTCGGCAACGGTGAACAGGTCTACGCCGCGTACTTGCTGGTCCGCGACGCGATGCTGTTCACGAACCGCCGCCTGATCCTGATCGACAAGCAGGGCGTCACCGGCCGCAAGGTGAGCTACCACAGCGTTCCCTATCGCGCGATCACCCATTTCTCGGTGGAGACCGCGGGCACCTTCGATCTGGACGCCGAGCTGGCCATCTGGATCGCCGGCACCGCCGAGCCGCTGCTGAAGCGGTTCAACCGGCAGGTGGACATCTACGAGGTCCAGGGCATTTTGTCGCACTTCGTCGCGGTGTAGCGCGGGCCGGTCCGGCGCCTCGGCGCAGCGGCCGGTCTACGCTGCGGAACATGGCTTCTGTCTTCAGCGCGATCATCGCCGGTCAGATCCCGGGCCGTTTCGTCTGGGAGGACGACGAGTCCGTCGGGTTTCTCACCATCGCCCCGGTCACCCCTGGTCACACGCTCGTGGTGCCCCGCAAGGAGATCGACCACTGGCAGGACGTCGACGGCGACACCTTCGCCAGGCTGACCGCCGTCGCCCAGAAGATCGGCCAGGCCGTGTGCGCGGCATGGGACGCCCCGCGGGCCGGTCTGCTGATCGCTGGCATGGAGGTGCCGCACCTGCACTTGCACGTGTTCCCGGCCTTCTCCCTGGGTAATTTCGACATCTCCGGCGCCGACCCGAATCCGAGCCCCGAATCCCTGGACGAGGCGCAGGCCAAGATCAAGCAGGCGCTGCGCGACCTCGGCTACGGCGCCAACGTCCCCGACTGAACCGCGTTCGGCGCGACGGAAGGTCCGGCCACAGCGTGGTCGGACCTTCCGTCTTCTTCCGTCAGCCCTGCGCGTCGCGCAGCGGAGTGTCCACCCCGCCGACCGCGACGGTCGCCAGCGTCTGGGCCGGCGTCCAGAAGATGCGGCCGTGCTCGTAATCCTGATAGGCGCCGGTGTCCCAGGGGATCTCGTCGCTCATCGGCCAGCCCAGCGGCCCGTTCTGGTAACCCGAGCGGTTCCATCGGTCGCGGATCGCGCCGTGCACCCAGAAGACATCAGCGCTCGATTGCCTCCGATAGAGCGCGCCGCCCTGGAAGCCTTGCACCTCACCCGCCGGTTGGCCGTCCGGCCCCGGCAGAACGGCGCGACCGGTGATCGGGTAGCCGAGCGGACCGGCCTCCCAGCCCAGTGCCTCGAACTTCCGCCACAGCGTCTCCGGGATGGCGTGCGCGCCGGTGTCCGGATGCCAATAGATGTAGCCGTGCTCGAATTGGGCGAAGCGCCCCGCACCGTCGGGCGTGGCGATCTCACCCTGCGTGATCCGGTTGCCCAGCCAAGGATTCGCGGCCGCGCAATCGTTGATCGCGTTCGGCTCCGACCCGCCCGGGTCGCCCGTGGCGAAAGCTCGCACGTCGTCGGCGAACACGTCCCAGGGGAAATTCGGTCCCACGTCGGTGTGCGTGCCGATGCCGAGACACTCGGTGACGTACTTGTGGTCGGAGATTCCTTGACGGCGCTGGTAAGGCGGCGCGATGACGTGCGTGTCGAACCTGTATTTGCGCGCGTCCTGCACCGCGAGCCAGGCCGCGATGCGGATGTCGTCGCGGATGCGCAGCCACTCGGTACGGCTCCATGCGGCACGACTGCCCGCGAAGCAGAGGTTGATCGTGAACGGGTTCGCGTCCAGCACCGACCAGCTGGCCAGATCGGTGTCGACCACGTCGACCACCACGCGGTCGCGGACGGTGTAGTGGTAACTCACGCCGTTCGCCGGATTGTTGAGATAGTTGGCCAGGCTCTCGGCCGTTCCGTTGCCTTCCTGGGTGTGCAGCAGGAAGTTCTCGATGCGCGCACCGTGCCGGCTCGACGCGGAGTTGCCCATTCGTTCCAGTTCGACGTATTCCGGTTTCTGCACTGCTCCCCCTGGATTCGAAGCGGCCTTCGACCACTGGCCGTAGTCGTCGGCGAGGACTTTGTTGACGTCCACCACCACACCGGCGACCTGGTCGCGATCGATGCGGATCTGATGGATGTGCGCGGCCGGATGGTCGCCGTTGATCGAGGAGTCGCCGGACCAGTTGTGCTGCCAGAACCAAGTGGCGACGCCGTCCTCGAGCGCCCATTCGATGCATCGGGCGTTGCCGTACATGCCGGTCCATTCCAACCCGACGACCGATGCCCAGCCCCGCAGGAATGGCGCGATGAGCGAATTCCACTCGGCAAGGGAAGGATTCGCGTCGACCGGGGCATACAGCGGACGGAAGCCGGGTCCGCCTGCCGCGAAGTGGTAATCGAGCGCGATCCGCGCATGATGCACGCCCGCGTCGTAACCGCCTTTCCAGTCCGACGTCTCACCTTTGCCGTACTGGTAGTTGGTCACTATTTCGAGCCCGATGGCACGCAATCGGTCGCAGTATTCCCGCCGCAGCGGTTTCGCACCGAAGTTCGTGCCAGGACGGGAATCGCTGAAGTAGCCTATGACGCCCGCGTATCCGGCGTCCTTGATCGCTTGCGGCTCGATGAGTGCGGCGGAGAAGTCGATCAGCTCGGTCATCGCACACCCCCCTGAATCGTACGAGCCCGCGTATCGGTCGAAGGCAACGCGTTGTATTCGTACATCTCAGCAACTTTCGGCAGATGAAGATCCCGACACCGTTGATTTTCCCGAATATGCGCGAAGTATGCCAGTATGTTTCATTCGTAGCCCATCCGCTGTTTGCGCGTGACCTGACCAGGCGCATCGCGAGATCTGTTTGCGCACACCAGACCGAAAACGGACTCGTAGCCGAAAACATGCTCGTCGGTCGGTAATTAGATCTGCTGAGCATTCGCTATGACCAAGGACAAACTGGTCGTCCGCTTCGCTCAGCCATTCCATCCGGATCTGAACGACAAATCGTCCGAGGCTTCCAACGAATTCGAACCGGACACCTCGGTCGCACTATTCACGGACGTCGATGACAGTTGTAGTCCACCCGGCCGAGCCGGGACGGACATCACCGAATCGGGGAACGGACGTCAGCCGGTCGCACGGCGCTCGGGGATGAGGCCAAGATCGGATATCAAGCGTCAGCGCTCATGTCCGGGTCGACGCGGCGCAGCGCTGATGCCAACCATTCGGACCGGCGGTGCTCGGCCGGCATCGCACTCAGCCCGTGAGTTGCTTCCTCGACTGCTTCTGCTGTGCGTCCCAGCAGCGACAGGACGCCCCCACGCTGCACAGCGCCGAACCCAGAACTCCACCAATACATCGACGCGGGGGGTTCGATGCCATCCGCAGCTTCTGCCGCCGCGTCGGCCATTGCCAGCGCGCGTTGCGCTTCCCGCGCCTCCCCATGTGCGGCCAACAGCTCAGCCCGCCGCATTCGCCCGTAGGCTTTGACAGTCGGGTGCGCGTCCCGCACCGCCAGCGCGGCATCCGATAGGGCGACGACCTCCCCGTGATTCCCCGCACTCATAGTCACGTAACCGAGGAAACCTAGGCTGTGCGCAAGCCGGTCCGGGTCGCGGGACTCCTCCGCCAGACTCACCGCCGCGCCGAGGCTACGCCGGGCGGTGCCATCAGCGCCGATCGCGTGCTCCAGCCATCCGCGGTACTGCGTGACCTCCGACGCGAGAGCGGCCGCTTCGTTCCGTGCCGTGCGCGCCTCACGGGCGAACGCCTCGGTCATGGCGGATATGCCACGCACCGCCGGAAGTACTGTCACAGCCCCGGCGACGTCCTCGATCCGACGCGTGGCCGCCAACATCACCGCAACGTCGGACAAGGCGGCAGTGTCCACGCTGGCCGGTGTTCGCGCTACCGCCGTAAGCCTCCCGAGATCCGCGCCCAACACCCTTTCATAGGCGGCGACGACACCGGCGGGTACCGGTCGTTGTCCGGTCTCGATCAGCGAGAGGTAAGTCTTGCCGTAGTAGGTCCGCTCGGCCATCCCGCGAAGCGAAATACCCACCGCCTCGCGAGCGGCGCGCAGCACCGCACCGGGTTCCATACAGACCACGGTAGCGCGGGTGTGGACGCCTGCGGACGCGTATTCAGGTCAGCTTCAACCCAATTCGGTCGATGCTCGAGTTGGCCTCGGCGCCGGGTCGATGCCACCCCGAATGGGCGACCCCCGGCGCCGGGTGCCTGCCAACCAAACTACAACGCGCCGAAGGGTCACCGAATGACCGGAGAACTCGCAATCGTCCTGATAGTCATCGCCGCTGTCGGTGGCCTGCTGATCCTGCTGTTCTGGGTTCTTCCGTGGCTACTCGAACTCGGCGACGAGCCGGACGAGTCGGTCCCCGCGCGGGAGATCTTCGCGCGGCTGGAGGACGAGCAGCGATGACGCGGCGTTCCTGGGTGGAGGACTACTGCGAAGACGGCAATGTGCCCGTCGATGACGAGCACGCGCAGGGGCTGATGAAGCTGCACGCGAGCTGCACACCGCCATGTCCGCGGAAGCTGGTCGCTGAGCGCTATCTCCGTGAGCGCGGCGCGGGGAACGAAGCCACGGCAAGGGAGCGCGACGGGTGACTTCGCCCCTTATCGGCACGGCTTCTACCACTGAGTTCGAGCCGTACAGCGGCTGAGAAAGAGCCCCCTGTCAGGATTGAACTGACGACCGCTCGCTTACAACATCGGGCACGGCCTCTACCACTGAGCTTCAGACGCGCAGCGGCTGAGAAAGAGCCCCCTGTCAGGATTGAACTGACGACCGCTCGCTTACAAGGCGAGTGCTCTACCACTGAGCTAAGGAGGCGGGAAAGCGGTTGTCATCATAACCGGGCGCGCCGTCTGTGTGACAAACGGAATTCGCGTTCGGCGACAAACGCGACCGTACCGGCCCGACAACCGCTTTCGAGTGAAGCGAGATCGAGCATTGCTCGTTAGCGGTCCGCTCAGGTCCGAGCGACCGTCCCGCCCACGACGAAGTCGTCAGCGGCGGTCGCTCGGACGCGAGACACGACGGGACCACGAACCTGCCGCGCCGGGAGCGCGGCACGCGGCGGACCGATCAGGACTGGGCGCCCTGACGGGCCGCGTCGTCCGCGGCCATGGCGTCGCGCAGGCTCTTCGGACGCATGTCGGTCCAGTTCTTCTCCACGTACTCGACACAGGCGGCGCGGCTGTCCTCACCGAACACGACTCGCCATCCGGCTGGAACCTCCGCGAAGGCCGGCCACAGGGAGTGCTGTTCCTCGTCGTTGACCAGGACGAAGAAGCGGCCGTCTTCATCATCAAAGGGGTTGGTGCTCAATTTCACCTCACTGGATACTGGCGCTATGTACGGGATCGCTCCTGGTTCACACGGTGCCGGGTTGCTGCCAACCCCTGGCGCCGAGAGACCCGAGCGTTGTTTCGACACTAGCAAGCAAGACGTTACGCCTGGGCAGTTACCTATGCTGTCGCCTCGCCGACGCGCAATCAGCCGGCGAAGAAGTCGAGCAGAATCTTGTTGACCGCCTCCGGCCGTTCCAAATACCCGAAATGCCCCGCGTCCGGAACCTCCTGGTACCGCGCGCCCGGAATCACCTCGGCGATCTCCCTGGACAGATACGGCGGAATCATCCGGTCGTCGGCGAAACCGATCGAAAGACAGGGCACGCGGATCGCCCGATAGGCCTGCACCCGGTCGAAGTCGTGGTCCATCCGCCGCTGCGCCCGGATGCCCGGCGGAACCGGCCCGCCGGTGAACTCGAACAGGTCGAGCCAGTCGCGCGCGGCGTTCGGCTCGGCCATGGTCGCGGGCGAGAGGTTCATGACCGCGGTGATCGCCGCCTCGTATTTCGGCGGCAGTTTCACCCCGGCCGCGTCGAGCTCGTGTTCGCCGAGCGACAGCGTCTTCTGGAACTGGTCGAGCCGCCCGTGTCCGGCCATGAACACCGCCTTGCGCACCAGCTCGGGGCGGGCCAGCGCCAGCTCCTGCGCCACGCGCGCCCCCATCGACGTCCCCACCACCAGCGCGGGTCCCTCGTCCAGGAACTCGATCAGGGCGGCGGTGTCGGCGGCCAGCTCGTCGATGGTCATGCCGGAGGCCGCCTCGAAGGACGGCGCGATCCCGCGGTTGTCGAACGTGCACACCCGGTAACCGGCCGCGACCAGGGCAGGGACCTGGTGCAGTTCCCACACCCGGCCGGGACTGCCGGTGCCCATGATCATGACGACGAGCGGCGCGGAGCCCTTGGCACGGTCACCCTTCACCTGATAGTTGAGGGAAATTCCGTTCACCGTGGCCAGCGGCATGTCGACCCTTTCGTGGAGTTGGTGCTGCTCCCCCACGGTATAGGGACCGCAGGGGTCGGCGCACCGACCGGGGTGCCCTGGCGGCGCGTGCCGCGCTTCGGCCAACGCCCCGGCAGGCGCACCTTCCAGCGTCGCATACCATTGGGTTTTCGCAGGGTAAGAGCGCACTAAGCCGGGAGGACTTGACGATGGCCGCGAAGGGCAGCGCGAACGACATTGCGGACGACGATCTGGAACCGCTTGCCGACGAAACCGCGCGTCAGGCTCAGCGGGTGGTCGCGGCCTACGCCGAGGACGCCGACGAATGCCGGATGTTGTTGTCCATGCTGGGTATTGGACCGAGCGCTCGAGGCGAATAGCCTCGTTCTCGACGCCAACGGCGACGTCGACTCGACTCCAGCGGGATACAGCAACGCGCAAAGGATGCGTGAGTGGACCAGATGAACCCGTCCGACGACTCCGTACACGCCAGAGAAACCTCGACTGCCGGCACCACGACGGAAACCACCGGCTCCGGTGCTGGCTCCGGTTTCGTCGTCGTCGCCAATCGGCTCCCGGTCGACCTCGAACGACTGCCCGACGGCAGCACCAGGTGGAAGCGCAGCCCCGGCGGTCTGGTGACCGCCCTGGAATCGGTCCTCCGTAACAACAAAGGCGGCTGGGTCGGCTGGGCGGGTGTCCCGGACGTGGACGTCGATCCCATCATCGAGGACGGCCTCGAGCTGCATCCGGTCCCGCTGTCGGCGCAAGAGGTGGCCGACTACTACGAGGGCTTCTCCAACGGCACCCTGTGGCCGCTCTACCACGACGTGATCGTGCGGCCGGTCTACGACCGCAAGTGGTGGAGCGCGTACGTCACCGTGAACCGGCGCTTCGCCGAGGCCACCGCCAAGGTCGCCGCCGAGGGCGCGACCGTGTGGGTGCAGGACTACCAGCTCCAACTGGTGCCGAAGATGCTGCGCATGCTGCGCCCGGACCTGACCATCGGGTTCTTCCTGCACATCCCGTTCCCGCCGGTCGAGCTGTTCATGCAGATGCCGTGGCGGACCGAGATCGTGGAGGGCCTGCTCGGCGCCGACCTCATCGGCTTCCACCTGCCCGGCGGCGCGCAGAACTTCCTCTACCTGGCCCGCAGGCTGGCCGGCCAGCCGACCTCACGCGGCTCGGTCGGCGTGCGCTCCAAGCTCGGCGTCGTCCAGGTGGGGTTCCGTACCGTGCGGGTCGGCGCGTTCCCGATCTCCATCGCCTCCGCCGAGATGGACGAGCACTCCAGGCGCAGGTCGGTGCGCGAGCGCGCCGCCAAGATCCGGGCCGAACTGGGCAACCCGAAGACCATCCTGCTCGGCGTGGACCGGCTGGACTACACCAAGGGCATCGACATCCGGCTCAACGCGCTGGAGGAATTGCTCATCGAGGGCCGGGTCGACCCCACCGACACCGTCATGATCCAGCTGGCCACCCCGAGCCGCGAGCGCGTCGAGAGCTACATCCAGATGCGCGGCGACATCGAACGCCAGGTCGGCCGGATCAACGGCGAGTTCGCCCGGGTCGGTTATCCGGTGGTGCACTACCTGCACCGCCCGATCCCGCGCGACGAGCTGATCGCGTTCTTCGTGGCCGCCGACGTCATGCTGGTGACGCCGCTGCGCGACGGCATGAACCTGGTAGCCAAGGAGTACGTCGCCTGTCACAGCGGGCTCAACGGCGCCTTGGTGCTGAGCGAGTTCACCGGCGCGGCGGCCGAGCTGCGGCAGGCGTACCTGTGCAACCCGCACGACCTCGACGACGTGAAGGACGCCATCGTCGCCGCGCTGGAGGACGAGCGCGACGTCAAGCGCAGGCGGATGCGCTCGCTGCGCAGGCAGGTGCTGGCCCACGACGTGGATCGCTGGGCGCGGGCCTTCCTCGACGCCTTGGCGCAGGACCAGGTCGCGGGCAGCGCGCTGCTGACCGACGACGACGTCTACCCCGAGGACCGCGACCCACGCTGAATCGCTCGTTCACAGGAACCACCCAGCTTCGGTCCAGGAACTTCGCAGGCACGTGCCGGACCATGAAGCCATGAGTGGTGGGTCCGTGCAGCAGACACCCGAAGCCAGGGTCCTGGTGGTCGACGACGAGCCGATGATCGTCGAGCTGCTCGCGGTGAGCCTGCGCTACCAGGGCTTCGAGGTGGACACCGCGGCCGACGGCGCGCAGGCGCTGGACAAGGCGCGCAGCTTCCGTCCCCAGGCCCTCATCGTGGACGTGATGATGCCAGGCATGGACGGATTCGGCCTGCTACGCCGGTTGCGCGCCGACGGGGTGGACGCGCCCGTGCTGTTCCTGACCGCGCGCGACGACGTGCAGGACAAGATCACCGGCCTCACCCTCGGGGCCGACGACTACGTCACCAAACCGTTCAGCCTGGAAGAAGTGGTGGCCCGGCTGCGGGTCATCCTGCGGCGTGCCGGTCACGCGCCCGTGAAGCGGGAGAGTTCGCGTCTGCGCTTCGAGGACATCGAGCTCGACGACGACACCCACGAGGTATGGAAGGCGGGCGAGCCGGTCGCGCTGTCGCCCACCGAGTTCACGCTGCTGCGCTATTTCATGGTCAACGCGGGCACCGTGCTGAGCAAACCGCGCATCCTCGACCACGTGTGGCGCTACGACTTCGGCGGCGAGGTCGGCGTGGTGGAGACCTACGTGTCCTACCTGCGCAAGAAGGTCGACACGGGCGACACCCGGCTGATCCACACGTTGCGCGGCGTCGGCTACGTGATGCGCGCGCCCCATCGCAAGAGCGGTTCATGAGCCCGGGCCGGCTCGTCACGGCGCGCGCGAAGATCTCCGGCCTGCTGTCCGCGGTCCCGCTGCGGGTGACGCTGATGGTTCTGCTGGTGCTCACCGCAGGGCTCGGCCTGCTCGTCTCCGGCATGGTGGTCACCTCGGCCCTGGACCAGCAGCTCACCGACCGCACCGACCAGCAGTTGCGCCAAGGCGCGATGGAATGGTCGCGGCGCGGACCACCGCCGCCGGTGCTGGCGCCCGACCCACGCCACGCCCCGAGCCAGTTCTACGTGCGCTCGGTGCGCACCGAGGGGCGCACGTTCCTTCTGCGGGCCTTCGGCGTCGACGACGCCGAACCCGATCTGCCGTCCACGCCGCGAACGGGTCCGTACACCGTCGGGTCCGTGGGCGGAGGACCGGTCCAGTGGCGAGCGCTGACCGTGCGCACGCCGGACGGCACCACGACGGTGGCTTTGCCGCTCACCCAGAACACCGACACCGTGCACCGGCTGGTGATGCTGGAGCTGATCGTCGGGGCGATCGTGCTGGCCGTGCTCGCGGTGATCGCGTACTTCGTGGTGCGGCGCAGTCTGCGGCCGCTGCGCCGGGTGGAGAGCACCGCCGCGGCCATCGCCCGCGGCGACCTGCACCGCCGCGTGCCGGTGCGCGGCACGAACACCGAGGTCGACCGACTGTCCAGGTCACTGAACGGGATGCTGGCGCAGATCCAGCGCGCGTTCACCAAGACCGCCGCGTCCGAGGAGGCGGCGCGCCGGTCCGAGGAACGCATGCGTCGTTTCGTCGCCGACGCCAGCCACGAACTGCGCACCCCGTTGACGACGATCCGAGGCTTCGCCGAACTGTATCGCCAGGGCGCCACGGACGATCCCGCCACGTTCATGGACCGCATCGAGCGCGAATCCCGGCGCATGGGTGTGCTCGTGGAAGACCTGCTGATGCTCGCACGGCTGGACGCCCAGCGCCCGCTGGAACTGGGCCCGGTGGACCTCCTCGCCGTCGCCAGCGATGCAGTGCACAACGCGCGGGCCGTGGTCGCCGCCGGGCACACCGACGGCCCTGTCCGCACCGTCGAGCTGAGCATCGAGCCGGGCGAGGGGACGCTCGAGGTGGTCGGCGACGAAGCACGGCTGCGCCAAATCCTGGGCAATCTGCTGAACAACGCCGTCACCCACACCGCGCCCGACGCGAAGGTGACGGTGCGGCTGATGCCCGGCCCCGAGCACGTCCTGCTGGAGGTGGCCGACACCGGGCCGGGTCTGCCGCCGCAGGACGCCGAACGCGTCTTCGAGCGTTTCTATCGCGCCGATACCTCCCGCGCGCGAGCCAGCGGCGGCACCGGACTCGGCTTGTCCATCGTGCAGGCGCTGGTCACCGCACACGGCGGCGAGGTCGGCGTACGCAGCTCGACCGAGGCCGGGACGACGTTCACGGTGCGGCTGCCGCGCAAGCCGTCCACGAAGTCCTAGCGTCTCCGCCAGGCCGCGCCGCCCCGCTCAGACCGGCGTGACCGCCTCGACCAGCCAGCGCGAGTCCGACTTGGTCAAGGCGACGCGCACACGGCTGCCGGTGGTGGTGCCCTGCGGAGTGTCCTTGCTCGTCATCACCTGGTTGAGGAACAGCAGGACCTGCGCGTGCGAACGATCGGCGGAGATGACGCCGCCCGCCTGCGTGGTCGCGGTGACGGTGAGCTGCTTCTCCTTGGCGCCCGGCGCGATCTGCTTCTCGATCAGCGTCAGGTAATCCGCGCGGAAATCGCCGGTCAGGTTGTCGGCGGACTTCGGCAGCTCGGTGTCCACGGTTTGCGGGGTATAGGTGAACATGGCCTCGACGGTGCGCCCCGCGGTCGCGACCGCGTCCTTGCGCGACTGCTCGGCCTGCCGGTCGTCCCAGTAGCGGTAACCGTTGACGCCGCCGATCACCGCGGCCGCGGCGACCACCACCCCGAGCAGCGCGAGCAGGATCTTGCCTCGAATTCCATTCATGCTGTTCCCTTTCCGGCATGAACGGGGCCCTCCGTGGTCACGCTCCGCTGCCGCCTCCGGGCCTGACCGTTCATGCTGTGTCCTCTCCGGCATGAACGGGGCCCTCCGTGGTCACGCTCCGCTGCCGCCTCCGGGCCTGACCGTTCATGCCACGAACTCCACGTCGGATACGGTCAGCCCGGATTCGCCGCGGGACACCGTGACTCGGAACCGGTAGTACCTGGTCTGCGGCTCGGCTTGGCCCGCGTTGGTCAGCGACTGCTTGGCGGCGACCAGGACCCGCCCGGAGCGGTCGTCGTCGCTCTCCAGGGCGGCCTCCACGATCTCGCCGGTGGAGACCACCTTGGCCTGCTGCACGATGCTGGTGAACGGATCGACCCGGCCGTCGAACTCGGTCTTGAACTCACCGGAGGCCAGCGACAGGATCCGGTCGATGTCCTGCTTGGCCGTATCGGCGCGGATCGTGGTCAGGTTGACGATCGCCTGCCGGGCGGTTTCCACGTATTCCGCGCGGCGCTCGTCGCGTTCGTGCGTCGAGCGCATCGCGAGCACCGAGAGCGTCGCGCCGCAGACGAGCGCGATGACCAGCAGCGCGGCGGCGGCCATCGCGAGAATGCGCGCGACGCCGGGGCCTCTGCTCGGGGTGGTCTTCAGCTCGGTGGACGACGCGCCAGAGGCCGGCTCGGCAGCGACTTTCGTCATGGTGACCGTCGCCTTGCCCGCGTCAGCGGTCGCGTCATCCGTGGCCGGTACCGGTGTGCCCGGGGTGTTCGACTCGGCCTCATCAGAATGCGGCTCGTCCGAGGCGGCGGTTCCGGTCACGCGGGCAGCGGACCCCTCGGCGTTCGTGGCCTTGGCATCGTCGGCAGCGGCGACCTTCGCGCCGTCGGAGGCCGCGGCCTTCACCTCGTCAGCAGCCGCGACCCTCGCGCCGTCGGAGGCCGCAGACTTCGCCTCATCAGCAGCCGGAGACTTCGCCTCGTCGGCGGCTGCGATCTTTGCGCCGTCGGAGGCCGCGGCCTTCACCTCGTCGGCAGCCGCGACCTTCGCGCCTCCAGAGGCCGCGGCTTTCACCTCATCAGCAGTCGGAGACTTCGCCTCGTCGGCGGCTGCGATCTTCGCGCCGTCGGCAACCGCGACCTTCGCATCGTCGACAACCGCGACCCGCGCGTTGGGGTCGGTCGCGTTCTCCTCGACCGGGGGTGGTCCGGCCGAGCGCACCGCACGCCGTCGCGAGCGGTGACCTGCTCCCTTGCTCTCACTCATCGTTGCTGCTCCTCGAGCATCGCCTGCCAGCTCGACGGTACCGTTCCCGAACCGCCCGGTCCGATATCGCCCTGTCGGTACGTACGCCCGTCGGTACCGATGTACACGCCGGTGTCCGGGTCGTACGCTCGCGCGGCGGCTGGAGTGCCACCGCCGTAACTCGCCGGGGCGACGGCCGGAGGCTCATCCCCGGATGCCGCCGCGGGCGCGACCGGTTGCGGCGGCCCGAACGGCGGGTTGTCGCCCAACGGAACGTACCCGGTCCGGCACAGTTCCGGCGTGGGGGCGCGCACACCGGGCAGCTCGGCGCACGGCGTGTTGCGGATGCCGCGCACCGCCTCGGGAGCGTCCTGCGGCACCTTGCAGTACAGGCCCGGTGGGGTATCCGGGGTGTCGTACAAGCTCGGCGAGCGCCGCTGGTCCGGCGGGAGGAAGCCGGTGGTGCACGCGGGCGGGTCGTTGACCACCGCCATGAAGTCGACCAGGGCGCCGTACTCGAGTGGACCGCGGACCGCGGTCAGCAGCGCGGCGACCAGCGGCGGGTAGATCACCAGGATCTGTTCCAGCCCGGCGTGATACGTGACCGCGACCTGGCCGACGCTGACCAGGTTGGACAGCAGCAGCGGCAGCGTCGGGCGCAGATCGTCGAACAGGTTGGTCACCCGCTGCATGCCGGACGGGCCCTCGCGCAGCACACCGCGCAGCGCCGGGTCGTGGCCGCGCAGCTGATCGGTGACGGTGGCCAGATCTGCGGTCCAGGAACGGATCGCGGCGTCCGAGCGGGTCTGGGTGTCCAGCAGCGGCCCGAGCTGGTCGAGCAGCTGTTTGGTGGGTTCCGCGTTGGCCTGCGCCTCCTGCACCAGCAGCGACGCGGAATCGATGAACCGCTGCAGGTCCGGACCCGCGCCGTTGAAGGCGAGGAACGCCTCATCGATGACCTGCCGCAGCCTGGTGTCCGCGACGCTCGACAGCAACCGGTCGGCCTGGTCGAGCAGCGCGCCGACGTCTTGCGGCAGCTTGGTGCGTTCCACCGGGATCACGCTGCCGTCGCGCAGGTTCCCGCCCGTGCGCTGCTGGGCGGGCACCAGGTCCACGTATTGCTCGCCGACCGCGGAGACGCTGCGCACCCACGCGTCGACGTCGGAGGGGATCTTGTAGTCGCTGCCGATGGACAGTTTCGCGTCCACGCCGACGGGTGTGAGCCGGACTTCCTTCACCACGCCGACATTCGTGCCGCGATAGGAGACGTTGGCCGTCGGGTAGAGACCCCCGGTCGCGGCCAGTTGCACCGTGACCTCGTAGCGGCCGATGCCGAACATCGCGGGCAGCTTCACGTATGTGCCGCCCATGACCACCAGGCCGATCACCGTCAGCACGGAGAAGATGATCAGCTGGGTACGAACGAAACGGGTGAGCGTCACTGTCCCGGACCCCCTTGCGGCGCGGTGTTGCCCGGCATCGGCACGGTCAACCCGGGTATGGCGGGCAGGCCGGGTATCGGCGGCAATCCCGGAATGGACGGGGCGGGCGGACTCGACTCGGGAGGCGGCGCCTGCAACGGACCGGTGGCGGGGTCACCATTCTGCGCGGCCGTGCCCGGCGCGAAGCTGCCGAGGGCGCCTTCCACGCCGCCGAATCGTCCGCCCAGCGGCGTTCCGGTGAGGAAGTTCGAGTCCAGCCTGCGTCCGGTGATGTCCACGGTCATGAACAGATTCAGGTAGTCGCCTTTGATGGCGTGGTCCAGGTTCTTCATCGGGAACGGGAAGGTGGCCAGGATCTTCAGCGCCTCGGTGAGGTTGTTGCCGGTGTCCGACAGCGCCTTCAAGGCGGGCACCAGGCTGTCCAAGTTGGCTTTCAGGTCCTCGCCGCTGGCGGCGACGATGCGCCGGACGACGTCGCTGAGCTCGCCCAGCGCGCTGAGCGCCCTGGTGATGTTCGCCCTGCGGTCGGCGAGCACGGTCAGCGCCGGATGGATCTGCTCGATGGCCGCCGCCACCACGTCACGCTGCTGCGCCAGCTGACCGCCGAGCCGGTCCAGCCCGCTCATCGCGGCGATGATGTCGCCGGTCTGACGGTCCAGGTTGGTGGTGAGCTCGTTCAGCTGTGGCAGCAGATCCCGGATGGCGTCCTCCCGCCCGGTGAGCGCGGAATTCAACTCGCGGGTGATGGTTTCCAGCTGCGCCACGCCACCGCCGTTGAGCACCACCGACAGCGAGGACAGCACCTGCTCGGTGGTCGGGAAGATCCCGGCTCGCGCCAGCGGGATGACGTCGCCCGCCTTCAGCTGACCTTCGGGGGCCTGATCCGCCGGTGCGGCGAGTTCGAGATGGTTGGACCCGAGCAGACTGGTCTGCCCGATCTTGGCCACGGCGTTCGCAGGCAGCCGCACGTCCGGGTTCAGCGTGACGGTGACCAGCGCGTGCCAGTCCTGCACCTCGATCTTCGAGACCGTGCCCACCGTCACGTCGTGCACCCGCACCGGGGAATTGCGGGTCAGCGTGGTCACGTTCGGCATCTGGATGCGCACCTGATAGGAGCCGGGCGCGGTGCCCTCGGTGCCGGGCATCGGCAGCGAATTCAAGCCGTCCCACTGACAGCCGGAGACGCCCAGCGCCACCGCCAGCCCCACCGCGACGACGGCGGTGCGGCGCATTCGCCGCGTCGGCGTCATCGCACTCCTCCCGGAATGGCCAGTCCGGCGATGCCGTCGGGCACGCTCACCGGCGCGGGCTGCGGCTGGGCCGGAGTCTGGTTCGCCACGCGCCCGGCCAAACTGGGATCGGTGTACACCAGCTGATCGGGGAACGCGGTCACGCCGCTGGCCGGGTTGGTCATGATCGGCACGTAGTTCATGCTCAGGCTGTTGATCACCGGCGCCAGGTACTGCGCGCACAGGTCGGCGCTGCGATCGGAGTCGTTGGTCTCCAGCGCGCGCACCGAACCGCACAGGAAACCGAGCGGGTCGGCCGGGTTGTTCAGCGCGATCGCGCCGGTCAGGGTGCCTTGGGCCGGTTTGTAGATCTGGTAGAAGTTCACCAGCGCGGTCGGGCCGGAGTGCAGTACCCGTTCCAGTTCCGGCCGTTTGTCGACCAGGACCTGGGTGGCGTCGGCCAGCCGCTGCACGCCCTCGGTGAGCTCGGCGCCGCTGCCGTCGATGAACCGGCGCACGTCGACGATCGCCGCGTCCAGGTTGTCCAGCCCCGCGCCGAGGTCGGTGGAGACCCCGGCCAGCACCGAGGACACCGACGCCAGCCGTCCGCCGAACTGCACGATCTGCTCGTTGCTCGCCGACAGCACCTCGACGAACTTCTGCAGGTTGCGCACGGTGCCGAACAGGTCGGTGCGACCGTCGGACAGCGTGCTCAACGTGGCCGACAGCTCCCGCAGGGTGTCGCGGAACCGCTGCCCGTTGCCGTCGAGGTTGTCGGCGGCGGTGTCCACGAAGCGGCCGAACGATCCCTGCTTGTCGTCGCCGACCGGGCCGAGCGCGGTTGCCAGCTTGGACAGCTCCGCCTTGATGTCGTCCCACTCGACCGGCACCGCGGTGTGCTCGATGGGGATCACGCTGCCGTCGGCCAGCTTCGGGCCGCCGGTGTAGGCGGGCGCGAGCTGGATGAACCGCGCCGAGACCAGCGAAGGCGAGATGATCACCGCCTTCGGATCGACGGGCACGTCGACGCCGCGATCGACGGTCATCGTCACCTTCACCCGGTCGGGGCCGGGTTCGATCGCGTCGATCCGGCCGACCTTGACACCGAGCACCCGCACGTCGTCGCCCGCGTACAGGCCGGACGTGGACGAGAAATACGCGGTGACCTTGGTGGTCCCGATCCGGGTCAGCCCCGTCCACGCGACGGCGACCACGAGGGCCGCGACGACCACTCCGGCCAGTAGCAGCGCCCATCGGGGCAGTTTCCGTATCGCGTTCATGCCCGGGCCTCGCTGACGCTCTGCTCCGGCGCGACCGCGCGGGCGGCTGTGCTGTCGGTTCGCTCGCTCATCGCGGCGGCTCCTGTATCGCGGGTTCGATCGACGGGGGCGGCGTGAGGTAGCTCTGCAGATCGTTCGGCAGGTGCTGCGGCCACACCAGCGCGTCCACCAGCGGCTGGAGCGTCTTGCTCGCGGCGTTGATCACGTACGCCTGGAAGTAGGGGCCGCTGCCGACCTGTTCGCCGAGAGCGGCGGCGAACGGGCCCAGCCCGTCCAGCGCGTCGGCGAGGTTCTGCTTGTTGCGCTGCAACAGCGCCACGACCGAATTCAGCTTGTCCAACGCCGGTTTGAGCTGCGCCTCGTTGTCGGCGACCAGACCGGACAGCTGCTGGGCCAGCCCGTTGACGTAGACGATCAACTGTCCCAGCGCGGTGCGCCGCCGGTCCAGCTCACCGAGCAGTTCGTTGCCGTCCAGCAGCAGCGCGTTGATCTGGTTGCCGCGGTCGGCGAGGATCCGCGTGACGTTCTGCGCCCGCTTCAGCAGATCCGTCAGCGCTTGGTCGCGCGCGTTGATGCTGCGCGAGAGCGCGGTGACGCCGTCGAGCGCCGAGCGCAGCGGCGCCGGTGTGTCGGCGAACGTCGCCGACAGCACGTCGAGGGTCTGGTCGACCCGGTCCATGTCCAGCTCGTGCACGGTGCCCGCCAGGTCGCTCAACGCCTCGTTGAGCGAATAGGGCGAGGTGGTGCGCTCGAGCGGGATGGTGTCGTCGGTGCGCAGCGCTCCGGGACCGGACGGCGAAACCTCCAGTGACTTGCGCCCGAGCACCGTGTTGGTCTTGATCGCCGCGGAGGTCTTCTCGCCCAGCACGATCGACTCCGCCAGGGTGAACCGGACGAGCACCTTCGCTCCGTCCAGGGCCACGTCCTCCACCCGCCCGGACCGCACACCGGCGACCTGCACCGGGTCGCCGGGGAGCAGCCCGCCCGCGTCGGCGAAGTAGGCGGTGAACGTCGTGCCGGAGCGGATGAACGGCAGCCGGTCGAATTGCAGTGCCGACAGCGCCACCGCCACCGCGAGCACGAGGCCGACGATGCCGATGGTGATGGCGGGTGATCGCTGCTCGTTCATCGGTTGTCCGCACACCTTCCGGTCGTCTGCGCCCCGGGCAAGTTGATCTTCATCGTCTGTCCGTTCGGGCCGTCCACCAAGAAGTTCGTCGAGCAGACGTAGAGCTGGAGGAACGAGCCGTAGGCGCCGATGCGGATCAGCTGGCGATAGGTCGACGGCAGCCGCTCCAGGACCCACTGGACCGTGTCCGACCCGGCGTCGAGATTCGTGGCCAGGCGTCCGGTCTGCTCGATGGTGCCCCGCAGATCGGGGCGGGCCTGGGCGAGCAGGCCGGTGAGGTCGCCGGTGGCTCCGGCGATCCGCGGGATCGCGTCGCCGATCTGGTCCTTGTCGGCCGCCAATCCGCTGATCAGCCGCTGCAACTCGGCGATCGTGGTGGCGAACTGGTCGCCGCGCTGATCGATGGTCTGCAGCACCGCGTTCAGGTTGTCGATCACGCTGCCGATCAGCGCGTCGCGGTCGGCCAGCGTCTTGGCGAAGGACCCGCCGGTGTTGAGCAGGGAAACCAGCGTGCCGCCCTGGCCCTGGAAGATCTGCAACAGCGCGTTGGTCAGGTCGTTCACCTGGCCGGGGTCCAGGCCGCGCAACAGCGGCCGGAAACCGCCGAGCAGCATGTCCAGGTCGAGCGCGGGCGCGGTCTGCTCCTTGGCGATGGTGCCGCCGGGCTGCAGCACGCGATTCGAGCCCGGTCCTTCGGACAGCTCGAGATAGCGGTCGCCGACCAGGTTCTCGTATTTGATCGCCGCACGCGTACTGGTGAGCAGCCGGTACTTACGGTCGACGTCGAACTCGACGTGCGCCAGGTAGTCCTTGCCCACCTTCACCGAGGTGACCGAGCCGACCGGCACGCCGGCGATGCGAACTTTCGCCCCCGGCAGCACACCGGAGGAACTGGTGAACACGGCGTGATAGCCGTTCTCCCGTGCGAAGCGCATCTGGCTGAACACGACCGCGAGGCCGGCGAAGATCAGCGCCATCACGAGGGTGAAGATGGCCAGTTTGACGGTGGTCGCGGTGTTCTTCACGGGCGCGGCACCCCCGGCAGTCCGGCGAACAGGAGCTGGAAGATCTTCGGCGGGTTGACCGTCAGCGTCGTCGACGGCGTGTACACATGCCCCTCCGAGGTGTCGGTGACGACGTAGTCGGCGTGGCTGCCCGGTACCCGGTCCAGCAGGCCCGCGCACTGCGGGCCGCCGGTCGCGTTGACCTTGGGCAGGTCCTCCGGGTAGGTGTACGGCTTCGCGCCGTACATGAAGCCGGTGTTCAGTGCCACGCCTTCCTGTAGACCGCCGAAGACCGCCTCACCCATCGGCAGCGCCTTGCCAAGGCCGCCGATCAGGCAGTACAGCGCGGGCGCGTAGTCCTCGAGCAGCCCGGTGGTCGGGCGAAGCAGATCCAGCGCCGTACCGAGCTGGTTCTCGTTCTCGCGCAATACCGAACCGGTCGTGTCGGCCAGCCCGACCAGGTTCACCAGGACGTTGTCGAGGCTGTCGCGCTCCTGGTCCAGGGTCTGGCTGGTGACCGTGAAGTTGTCCACGGTGCGCAGCAGGTCGTTCACCGTGTCCGCGTACAGGTCGGTGACCTCGCCGGTCTTCGCCAGATCCTGTTGCAGCGTGGGCAGATACGGGTTGATGTCGCGCAGGTAGGCGTCGCTCTGCTCCAGCAGTGCGCCAAGCTTCTCCCCGCGGCCCTGCAGTGCCGTGCCCAGGGCCGACAGCGTCGCGTTCAGCTTCTCCGGCTCGATCTTGGCGAGCACGTCCGACAGGTGCTGGAACAGCGTGTTGAACTCGACGGTCACCCGCTGCGCGGTCAGCGTCGCGCCCGGCCGCAGCGGCGTGGACGACGGCTGCTGCGGGACGACGAAGTTGACGTACTTCGCGCCGAAGACCGTCGTGGACCTGATGTCCACGTCCGCGTTGGACGGCACCAGCCGCAACAGATCCGGATCGAGGTCCAGTTTCAGTCTGGCGCCCTCGGCGGTGTGGTCGACGGACGCGACCCGCCCGATCTCCACCCCGCGCACCTTCACCTTGGCGTCCGGGTCGAGGACCAGCCCGCTGCGCGGGGCGTCCACCGTCACGGTCGCCGTCGGCGTGAACCCGCCGACGAACATGATCAACGCGACCGCGACGATCGCGACCATCGCAAGGACCATCGCGGCCCCGGCCAGCTTCAGGCCGAGCCCGCCGCGCAGCGCCTGCGCGAGGCGGCTTTCCGTTTGCTTCGATTCCGCCATGTCGCTTATCCGGAGAGATGGAAGTTGCCGGAGGTGCCGTAGATGGCCAGCGAGACCAGCAGGGTCACCGTGACGACCGCGACCAGGGAGGTCCGCACCGCGTTGCCCACCGCGACACCCACGCCGACCGGTCCGCCCGCGGCGTTGTAGCCGTAGTAGGTGTGGATCATCATGATCGCCAAGGACATGAGGATCGCCTGGGCGAACGACCACAGGATGTCGGTCGGGATGAGGAACGTGGAGAAGTAGTGGTCGTAGACGCCCGCCGACTGCCCGTAGATCACCACGGTGGCGAACCGGCTGGCCAGGAACGAGGCGATCACCGCGAGCGCGTAGAGCGGGACGATCGCGATCATCCCGGCCAGCACGCGGGTGCCGACCAGGTAGGGCACCGGGCGGATCGCCATCGACTCCAGCGCGTCGATCTCCTCGGCGACCCGCATCGCGCCCAGTTGCGCGGTCGAGCCCGCCCCGATGGTGGCGGCCAGGCCGATGCCGGAGATCACCGGCGCCGCGATGCGCACGTTGATGAACGCCGCGAAGAAGCCGGTCAGCGCCTCGACGCCGATATTGCCCAGCGAGCTGTAGCCCTGCACGGCGATGGTGCCGCCCGCGAAGAGGGTGAGGAACCCGACGATCACCACCGTGCCGCCGATCACCGCCAGCGCGCCGGTGCCCATGCTGATCTCGGCGATCAGCCGGATGGTCTCGGTGCGATAGTGCAGCAGCGCGCGCGGAAGGGATCCGAGCGCCTGGGCATAGAACACCGCGTGCTTGCCCACCGAATCGAGCGAGTCCGACATCCGGCGCATTCGCCGGATCGTGCGGGGGAAGCGGGATTCGATTACGAAGGCCATCGCGTCACCGGGCCGTGAACTTGATGCCGACGGCGGTGACCACCACGTTCACGACGAACAGGGCCATAAAAGCGAAGACTACGGTCTGATTCACCGCATCACCGACACTCTTGGGTCCACCTTTGACATTCAGGCCCAGATAACAGGCGACCAGTCCGGCGATCAGCCCGAACAGCCCGGCTTTCACCTCCGAAATGATCAGCTCGGGCAGATGGGTGAGCAGCGTGATGCCATTGACGAACGCGCCGGGGTTCACGTCCTGCAGGTACACCGAGAACAGAAATCCGCCGACGATGCCGATGGTGCAGACCAGGCTGTTGAGCATCAGCGCGACGAACATCGAGGCGAGCACCCGCGGCACCACCAAGCGCTGTACCGGATTGATGCCCAGCACCCGCATGGCGTCGATTTCCTCGCGGATGGTGCGTGCGCCCAGGTCGGCGCAGATCGCGGTGGCGCCGGCCCCCGCGACGATGAGCACCGTGACGATCGGCCCCACCTGGGTGACCGCGCCGAAAGCCGCGCCGGCGCCGCTGAGGTCGGCCGCGCCGATCTCGCGCAACAGAATGTTCAGCGTGAAGCTCACCAGAACGGTGAACGGAATGGCCACCAGCAATGTCGGCACGATCGAGACCCGCGCGATGAACCAGGACTGGTCGATGAACTCCCGCCATTGAAAGGGCCTGCGCACGCTGGAGCGTGCGACATCGGCGGTGAGTTCGAAGAATCCACCGACGGCCCGCAATGGCACGGCAAGGACCTCGTTCATCCGCGATCCTCCTTGCTCAACCGGCCCACACAGCACACGGCGCGTATCAACCGTGGCCGCACCGCCGGAACGATTAGAACATGTTCACCGTGTTGCCGGTAGCACTTTTCACACATTTGAAGTGCAATTTTTCGAAAAATCGGCATATAAAATTGGAACCGGTGTCATCGAGTAAAGATCCCACCTTTGTGAGGTGCGACATAACCCGTCCCTATGTCTACCAAGCACCGATCCCATGATCAACAGTTGGACAGCTGATCAGTAACGCACCGGCGGCAAGCCGCCGTCACTCAACCCAGCTCGATCAGCGAAGATGCCGAGAAGGTCCGCCCTTCCGGACGGTCGGCGAAGTAGCCGCCCAGCGTGTCGGCGAGGTCTTCGGCCGACCACTGCCCCGAGCCCGCGTCGAACCGGCGCTCGACGACCGGCGCCGCCATCAGCGCCACCATCCCCCCGTAGACGACGAACAGTTGCCCGTTGACGGCGTCCGCCGCGGGCGATGCCAGGTAGGCAACCAACCGGGCCACATGATCGGGCGACAGCGGGTCGACCCCACCCTCCGGAGCGGGACTGAACACCGCCTCGGTCATCGCGGTTCGCGCACGCGGCGCGATCGCGTTGGCGCGCACACCGTAGCGGGACAGCGCCCGCGCGGCCGAGAGGGTCAGCGCGGTGATGCCCGCCTTCGCCGCCCCGTAGTTGGCCTGCCCCTCCGGGCCGAGCAATCCGGCCTCCGACGAGGTGTTGACCAGCCTGCCGTAGACCGGCGCGCCCGCCTGCTTCGACTTGCCGCGCCAATAGGCGGCGGCATTGCGCGACAGCAGGAAGTGACCGCGCAGATGCACCGCGAGCACGGCGTCGAAGTCCTCGTCGGACATGTTGAACAACATCCGGTCGCGCGTGATGCCCGCGTTGTTGACCACGATGTCGACCGACCCGAAGGACTCCTCCGCGGTGCGGATCAGCGCGTCGGCGGTCGCGCGCTCGGCGATACTGCCCGCGACGAACTCCGCCTTGGCACCGAGCGCCCGGATCGCCCCGAGCGTGTCGGCGACCGCCTCCGACTCCGAGAGGTCGTTGACCACGACCGACGCGCCCGCTCCGGCCAGCGCGAGCGCCTCGGCCCGCCCAAGTCCGGCGCCGCCGCCGGTCACGATCGCTACTCGGCCCGCCAGGCTCAGATCATTGCTCACGCGGCCGACTCTAGAACGTGTTCCAACTTACGGCAAGGGTGGTTCACTGCAGCCGTAGCGCCGCCTTGGGGCACTGCGCGACGGCGTCCTCGACATCGGCGAGCCGATCGGAGGGCACGTCGGCCTCCGCGATGTGCAGTACGTCCTCGTCATCGAGTTCGAACACGTCGGGGGCGATTCCGACACAGATTCCATTCGCTTCGCACTGGTCCGGATCGACACTGATCTTCATGGCAACTCCTTTACCGCCGCTACGGCCGAAGCCTAACAAGCCGAGCCGCTCCACCGGAGCGTCATCGGGGGGATTCGCTATCAATACTGGAACATGTTTCAGTCCATATGCAATGATCGGGGGAACCCGATCCCACTGACCATCCCGATGAGGTTCATGCCATGCGCATTGCGTACACGCCGCAACAGGAGCAGCTGCGCGCGGAGCTGCGCGACTACTTCGCGCGGCTCATCACTCCCGAACGCAGGGAGGCCCTGAGCGCGCAGACGGGCGAGTACGGGCAGGGCAACGTGTATCGCGAGGTAGTCCAGCAGATGGGCCACGACGGGTGGCTCGCGCTGGGCTGGCCGAAGGAGTACGGCGGCCAGGACCGACCCACGATGGACCAGCTGATCTTCACCGACGAGGCCGCGATCGCGGGCGCGCCGGTGCCGTTCCTCACCATCAACTCGGTCGCGCCCACGATCATGCACTACGGCAGCGAGGAGCAGAAGAAGTTCTTCCTGCCCAAGATCGCGGCCGGTGAACTGCACTTCTCCATCGGTTACTCCGAGCCGGGTGCGGGCACCGACCTGGCCAGCCTGCGCACGACCGCGGTGCGCGACGGCGACGACTACGTGATCAACGGCCAGAAGATGTGGACCAGCCTGATCGCCTACGCCGACTACGTCTGGCTGGCGGTGCGCACCGATCCGACGGCCAAGAAGCACAAGGGCATCAGCATGCTCATCGTGCCGACCACCGCCGAGGGCTTCTCCTGGACGCCCGTGCACACCATGGCGGGGCCGGACACCAGCGCCACGTACTACCAGGACGTTCGAGTGCCCGCGAGCGCGCTGGTCGGCCAGGAGAACGGCGGCTGGGCGCTGATCACCAACCAGCTCAACCATGAGCGCGTCGCGCTGACCTCGGCCGCGCCGCTGGCGCTGGCGCTGCGCCAGACCGTCGAGTGGGCGAGCGAGACCAAGGCGAGCGACGGCTCCCGCGTGATCGACCGGGAATGGGTGCAGCTCAACCTGGCCAAGGTGCACGCCAAGGTCGAATACCTCAAGCTGCTGAACTGGGAGATCGCCAGCCGGGCCGACGCGGGCGGCGACGCTGCCCCGCGGCCGTGGGACGCCTCGGCGTGCAAGGTGTACGGCACCGAACTGGCCACCGAGGCCTACCGGTTGCTCATGGAGGTGCTCGGCCCGCAGGCCTATCTGCGCCAGGACTCCCCCGGCGCGCAACTGCGCGGACGCCTGGAGCGGATGCACCGCGCCGCGCTCATCCTCACCTTCGGCGGCGGCACCAACGAGGTGCAGCGCGACATCATCGCCATGACCGCCCTCAAGCAGCCTGCCGCGGCGCGCTGATCGAAAGGGACACCACGATGGATTTCACTCCCACCGAAGCCCAGCTCGATCTCGGCCGGCTGACCGGCGAGGTGTGCGGGAAGCTGGTCACCGCCGACCGGCTGCGCGAACTCGACAGGGCGGGAGCCGACACCGAGCGATTCGACCAGCCGCTGTGGACCTCGCTGGCCGAGACCGGTGTGCTCGCGGCGGCGCTGCCCGAGTCGGTCGGCGGCAGCGACCTCGGCGCGCTCGAGCAGACCGCAATCCTGCGGGAGCTGGGCAAGCACCTCGCGGCCGTGCCGTACCTGTGGTCGATCGTGCTCGGCGCGGGCGCGCTGGCACGGTTCGGCGATGCGGCACAGCGGGATCTGGCCACCCGGGCGGGCGCGGGCACCGCCATCCTCACGGTGGCGCTGACCGAGGAGCGCAACTGGGAACCCGCGACGCCGACCACCACCGCCGTCGAGACCGGCGACGGCTGGCGGCTGACCGGGGCCAAGACCACCGTGCCGTTCGCGAACCGAGCCGAACGAATCCTGGTGCCCGCCACGACTTCCGGGACGCCCGCCGTGTTCCTGGTCGATCCCGGGGCCGCGACGGTGACCGCGCAGCAGGTCGTGGACCGCAGCCCGGAGTTCGCGGTCGAGTTCACCGACACGCCCGCCGAATTGCTCGGCACCGTCGCCGACGGCGCGCGGATCCTGGACTGGCTGCTCACTCGCGCCTGGCTGGGCCTGAGCGCCGCGCAGCTCGGCACGCTGGAACGGGCGCTCGAGCTGGTCGCCGAGTACGCCAGGGAGCGCGAGCAGTTCGGCAAGGCGGTCGGCAGTTTCCAGGCCGTCGCGCAGCGGCTCGCCGACGCCTACATCGACATCCAGGGCCTGCGCCTGGCGGTGACCCAGGCGGCCTGGCTGCTGTCGGAGGACCTGCCCGCGGCCGAGGCGGTGCACACCGCCAAATTCTGGGCCGCCGACGCGGGCCACCGCGTGGCGCACACCGTCGTCCACGTGCACGGCGGCGTCGGCATCGACCGCGACCACATCGCGCACAACTACTTCACCGCCGCCAAACACAACGAGTTCGCCCTCGGCGCGGGCACCGACCACCTGCGCGCCCTGGGCGCGCTGCTGGCCGGAAACCCGACCTGACGAAGGCACTGTGCGATCGATTCCATCAGCGCGGCAGCCTTTTGCCAGATGTCGGGGTAGGCATCCTGTCCGAAGACACTGGACTGCGGTCGGGCCAGAGCGGAATCGAGCAAGCCGTAGTCACGCACCGCTGGAGTACCCAAGCGTTTCGCGAGATGCAGCAGCTCCGGCAGCGTCAGGTACTCCATCAGGCGAGCCTCCGGTTCAGCTCCTCACTAACGCGCAAGACGTGATCGGCGGCCTCGTTGAAAAGCCTGGAACGCTCATTGATCGCCTTGATAACGGCATCATGGACGAATTGCTGCATACTGCGCCCCTCCGCCTCCGCGCGTTCGCGTAAGGCGGCAAGTTCCTGGTCGGAGAATCGAACGTTCAGGCCAGCCATAGGACCGTAGTACCGCGTGGTACCAGCCGATACCGCCGCTTCCTCATATGGCCGGAATCGATGTCAGGTAGCGCTGGAGGGTGGGGCCGACCTCGGCGATGATCTGCTCGCGGGTGAGGGCGACGACCGGGGGCAGGCGCAGGACGTAGCGGCACAGGGCCAGGCCGAGCATCTGGGTGACGATCAGTCCGCTCCTGCGCGGGGCGTCGGCGGGATCGCCGAAACGCAGGACCGCGGGCAATATCTGCTCGGTGAAGATGGCGCGGACGCGCTCGGCGACGGCCTCGTCGGTGATCGATGAGCGCAGCAGAGTCAACAGCACCTCCTTGTTCGGCTGCTCTTCCCAGACTTCGAAGAAGCGGCGCACCAGCAGCTCGCCCAGGGTTTCCGGCTCCGCGGCGGCAAGGTCGGGCAGATCCAGCCGGACGTCCACCGCGGCTGCGAAGAGCCCGTCTTTGCTGCCGAAGTACCGCATGACCATGGACGGGTCGATGTCCGCGTCCGCGGCGATGGCGCGGATGGTCGCCTTGCGGAAACCCTCGGCGGCGAACCGTGCGCGGGCCGCGTCGAGAATCGCCGCACGCGTCGCGTCCGAGCGGCGAGCGGGGGCTTGATCAGGCTGAACGGTCATGCCAACAAGTGTAGGCCAACAATTGTTGACTTCCTAGTCCATGCGGCGCTACGGTTATGCCAACAAGCGTTGGCCTACAAACGTTGACTTGAGGAGTTCCGATGAACGCCACCCCGAACCCACTGCCCGCCGCAACCTCCGTCGTGATCGTCGGCGCGGGTCCCGCCGGGCTCACCGCCGCCATCACGCTGGCCGACGCGGGGGTGGATTTCGTCCTGCTGGACCGGCTGAGCGAAGGCGCGAACACATCCCGGGCGGCGGTCGTCCACGCCAGGACGCTGGAAGTACTCGAGGGACTAGGCATCGCGGAGGAACTGGTCGCCACGGGTGACGTCGTCGCGCGTTTCACCATTCACGACGGCGGCCGCACGCTGGCCACCATCGACTTCGACGGCCTTCCGACGCGGTACCCGTACACCCTGATGACGCCGCAGGACACCACCGAGGCGGTGCTGCTGAAGCGGCTGCGCAAGGCGGGTGGCGACGTGCACCGCCCGTACACGGTCAGCCGGGTCACCGAGGAGGACGCGGGCGTCACCGTCGCATACACCGATGCCGCGGGTACGCCCGGCAGCATCCGCGCCGACTACGTCATCGGGACCGACGGCATGCACAGCGTCGTCCGCGAGCAAGCGGGCATCGGGTTCACCGGCGCCACCTACCCGGAATCCTTCGTGCTCGCCGACGTGCGGATGGACTGGCCGATCGCCCGCGAAGAAGTGGCCCTGCACCTTTCACCGGAAGGCGTCACCGTGGTCGCGCCGCTGCCCGACGAGAACGAGCCGAACCGCTTCCGTGTGGTCGCGACGCTGGAGACGGCGCCCGAGCACTCGACCGTCGAGGACGTCCAAGCCCTCTTGGACGCCCGCGGCCCCGGCGGCGCGGTGCGGGTTCACGAGGTGCTGTGGAGCTCGCGTTTCCGCGTGCACCACCGGGTCGCCGACCGGTACCGCAGCGGCCGCATCCTGCTCGCCGGCGACGCCGCTCACGTGCACAGCCCCGCGGGCGGCCAGGGCATGAACACCGGCATCCAGGACGCCGCAGCCCTCGGCCCCTTGCTGGTGCGAGTGCTCGCGGGCGAGCCGGACACTCTGCTCGACGACTACGAAGCCACCCGCCGCCCGGTCGCCCTCGGCGTCGTCTCCTTCACCGACCGCATGACCAGGATGGCAACCCTGCGTCAGCGCCCCGCCCGCGCCCTGCGCAACCTGACCC
>NZ_JABLTE010000189.1 GCF_013315795.1 Nocardia barduliensis | reverse complement strand
GTCGGGTGGGGTGCGTGCGGAGTGCAGATGCCGGACGGCGGTGACCTCTACCGCGCCGACGGTGAAGTCCGCGCGGGCGCCGATCGCGGTGTGCGCGGCACCGTGGCCCACTGTCGGGAACGTCGCATCGGTGAGCTGAAGGGCGATGTTCGCGCAGTGCTCGGCGGTGCCGTGCACCGTGGCGCCGCTGGCCTGCGCGATGCGGCCCGCGTCACCGGCATGGTCGAAGTGGCCGTGACCGATGAAGATCGCCGCGGGCGCCAGGTCCACCAAGTCCTGTGGCGTGGCCGGGACGTAGCCGGTGCTGGTCAGCCGGGGCACCCACGCGTCGAGCAGCAACACCGAACCGCCGATGGCCATGGCGTAGGTGGTGCAGCCCACCCAGGACAGCACCACGCGATCGGTGCGCAGTGCGCCGGTGGCGGCATCGACGATATCGGCGCCGAAGAAACGCCTGCGAGCGGTGATCGTCCGCGGATCGGCGGGATCGGCGGCGGGCCGCAACCGTCCGGCCGCGAGGGCCGCCAGTTTGCCGCCGGGACCGAACAGGCCCGGACCGGGTAGTTTGCACACGCCGCTACCCCATCACGCGGAGCACAGGCGGGCAAGGGGGCTACAGACGGATGCCCAGCAGCGCGTCGACGGCGGTGGCGATCAATGCGGGCGCCTCGGCGTCCCGGCCCCCGTAGTCGAGGGCCTGGCGGGCCCAGTTGTCGACAGCGTCGAGCGCTTTGGGGGTGTCCAGATCGTCGGCCAAGTGCTGGCGCAGGCGGGCGATGGTGTCGGTGGCCGAGGGGCCTTCCTGCCGCGCGGTGGCCGCGCGCCACCACTCCAGGCGGCGGCGCGCCTGCTCGAGCAGGGCGTCGGTCCACATCCGGTCCTGGCGGTAGTGACCGGCCAGCAGTGCCAGCCGGATGGCAGCCGGGTCGGCGCCCTGGCGGCGCAGCACCGACACCAGCACGAGATTGCCGCGGGACTTCGACATCTTCTCCCCGTCCAGCCCGATCAGGCCGGCGTGCACGTAGTGGCGGGCGAAGCGGCGCCCGGCGATCAGCGACTCGGCGTGCGCGGCGGAGTATTCGTGGTGGGGGTAGATCAGGTCACTGCCGCCGCCCTGGATGTCGAACTCCGGGCCGATGCGGTTCAACGCGATCGCCGAACACTCGATGTGCCAGCCGGGGCGGCCCGCGCCGAACGGGGCAGGCCAGGACGGCTCGCCGGGACGCGCGGAGCGCCACAGCAGCGCGTCGATGGTGTCGCGTTTGCCGGGACGGTCCGGGTCGCCGCCGCGTTCGGCGAACAGCCGCTCCATCGTGGCGCGGTCGTAGCCGGATTCGTAGCCGAACTGCTCGGTGGCGTCGGCGCGGAAGTAGATGTCGGGGTACTCGGCGTCGTCGACGACGTAGGCCGCGCCGGAGGCCAGCAGTTTCTGCACGAACTCCACGACCTCGTCGACGGATTCCACGGCGCCGACGTAGTCGCGCGGGGGCACGATGCGCAGCGCGGACATGTCCTCGCGGAACAGGTCGGTCTCCGCGGCGCCCAGATCGCGCCAGTCCACGCCGTCGCGGGCGGCGCGTTCGAACAGCGGGTCGTCGACGTCGGTGACGTTCTGCACGTAGTGCACGTCGTGGCCCGCGTCGCGCCAGAGCCGGTTGACCAGATCGAAGGTCAGGTAGGTCGCGGCGTGCCCGAGATGGGTGGCGTCGTAGGGCGTGATGCCGCAGACGTACATGGTGGCGGTGGGGCCGGGGGTGACCGGGCGCACCTGACGGTCGGCGGTGTCGTACAACCGCAACGGCGGTCCTGCTCCAGGGACGGTCGGGAGGGCGGTATCGGACCAGGACTGCATGCTTACGAGGGTAAAGGTGTGGTGGAGATCATCCGCCCCCGGCCCGGTGCCCGCGCCCGCCGCACCGCTCGCCCGGCGCGCGGTGACCTGCGTCTTCCAGCGAATCGCGGGAAGTCAATAATTAGGGTTTCGCTGAATCAGCCGTCGGCGCGGCGGGTGGGATCGGCGATGGTGTTGGGCGTGATGGCGAAGGTCCCGTCCAGATCCGGGATGTCGGGGTCGACCTCGGCCAGCGCGATCTGGGTGAATCGGCCGCGCGCGACGTCGAACTCGAGTTCGTGATAGGCGACGGTATCGCCCCAGTCCGGGGACGGCAACGACAGGAACCGCATGGTGAACCGCCCGGAGTCCACCGAGCCCTCGACGAGCACGTAGACCCCGAAGTGGTTCTCCCCTTCCGAGCTCAGCCAGTAGACGCCGTTGTCGTAGAGGTGCAGGGCGGTGTCGGGATACGGCTTCTTGTCGTAGAGGTGCACGTAGTGCAACGCGATGCGGTAGGTGGGCACGCCGATGGCGATCCGCACCGTCGGTGCCGCGTGGTCTCCGGTCGCGTCGGTCATCGCGTCCTCCTCGTCGTCGCGCCGAGCGTTCGAAGCATCCACTGTGCCCGCGATCGCCTGTCGCGGCATCGGCGGTGGTCGCGCCTAGAACGCCGGCCACGGGATGGGGCGGGCGGTGCGCGGCATCGGCATCACCGGATCGTCGAGCAGGTGTTTGGTGCGTTCGATCAACGCGTCGATCTCGGCGTCGGTGATGTGCACGCTGAGCGTGTCGGCGAAGGCGCCGGGCAGCTGGTCGGCGAACGCGGTGACGTCGGCGACCAGCCCGTCGCCGAGGGGTTGTCCGGCCCAGCCCCACAGCACCGTGCGCAATTTGTGGTCGGTGTGCAAGCAGATGCCGTGATCGACGCCGTAGACCTGCCCGTCCAGCCCTTCCAGGGCGTGCCCGCCCTTGCGGTCGGCGTTGTTGAGCAGCACGTCCAGCACCGCCACCCGCTGCAACCGCGGATCGTCGGCGTGGATCAGCGACACTTCGTTGCCCAGGTCGTCCACCGCGCGCAGCACCTCACGGAACCCGTCGGGCACCGCGCCCGCGGGGCACAGGTCGATCAGGTCCAGGCGGTCGCCGCGATCGGTGTGATTGTCCACGCCGACGACCCAGCGCTGCACCATTCCGGGACCGAAAGGACCCTCGCGCACAATCGTTTCCGGGATCACGCCCCAGCCGATCGCCTCCGAGATCAGATACGAGGCCACCTCACGCCCGGCCAGGGTGCCGTCGGGGAAGTCCCACAGCGGTCGTTCGCCGCGGATCGGTTTGTAGACCACCCGCAGCGGCGGGTCGCCGGGCACCTCGCAGACCAAGGTCACGTTGCTGGCGGTGTTCACCCGCCCGATCACCGTCAGCTCGCCGCTGTGGAATCCGTCCCCGGCCTCGGCCACCGAATCACTCCTCCAGTTCGGCCGCGCCGAAGATGTCTCCGCGCTTGTAGCCGTTGGTGCGCACGCACATGTGCCCGCGCGCCGAGAGCGGCTCGCCGCACAGTGGGCACGGCGGGCGGCCCGCCGCGATCACCCGGGTGGAGCGCAGTGCGAATTCCCGCGCCTGGATCGGGGTGAGGAACACCCGCACCGCGTCGGGGCCCTCTTCGGTGTCGTCGAGCACCACCGACTCGTCGACCTCGGTCTCGGTGATCGCCAGCAGTTCCACCACCACCGCGCCCGCGTCGGCGTCCCAGCCCAGGCCCATGGTGCCGACGCGGAACTCGGCGTCGATCGGGGTGACCAGGGGCGCGTTGTCGCTGACGTCCTCGGCCTGCGGGGGCACTTCCGCGCCGAAGCGGCGCGCGACCTCGTCCAGCAGCAGACCCATCCGGTCGGCGAGCACCTTCACCTGCTGCTTTTCCAGCAGCACGCTGACCACGCGCGGTTCCTGCACCGCCTGCAGGTAGAACGCGCGATCGCCCGGCTCACCGACGGTCCCGGCGACGAAACGATCGGGGGTGCGGAATACATGGATTGCGCGTGACACATGCACCTCCTGATACGTGACCCTGATCGACTACCCGCGGCGCGGGGGTTCCATACAACGACCGCTCGGTTGTTTACAAGGAATCTCGGCGCTCCGCATTCCCATTATCCGCACTTCCGGTATTACCGAGCTCGCCACCGGGGACAGGCCCGGAGGCCTCCGGACCCGGTGCCGCCGCTCCGGCGCCAGGGCGTTGCCCGCCGGAAGCGGCGAGGGCCGACAGGTCGGCGCCGGTGTCGTTGAGCCGCCACACGTAGGGCGCGGTCGGGGTGTAGCGCACCACGCTGATCGAAGCGGGCTCCACCACGATCCGCTGGAAGCCGTCGAGGTGGATGCCCAGGGCGTCGGCGAGGATGGACTTGATCACGTCCCCGTGCGTGCACGCCACCCACAGCGCGTCGCGGCCGTGCTGCTCGGCCAGGGCGCGGTCGTGGTCGCGGATCGCGGCTACCGCGCGCACCTGCACCTGCGCCAAGCCTTCACCGCTGGGGAACACCGCGCCGGAGGCGTGCCGCTGCACGACTTTCCACAGCGGTTCCTCCAGCAGTTCCGCGATCGGGCGGCCGGTCCATTCGCCGTAGTCCACTTCGAGCAGGCGGTCGTCGAAAACCGGTTCCAGCCCGAACTTTTCCGCCAGCGGCGCGACCGTGCGCTGACAGCGCAGCAGCGGGGAGTGCACGATCCGTTCGATCGGCAGCCCGGCCAGTCGTTCGGCCACGGTCCTCGCCTGCTCCTCGCCACGCTCGGTGAGCTCGACGCCGGTGCTGCGACCGGCCAAGGTGCGGGCGGTGTTCGAGGTCGACACACCGTGCCGCAACAGGATCACCGTCATGCGGTCAGCCTAGCGATCATGTCGCCGAGACCTCGCCCGCCGCCAGCAGACCCAGGATGATCGCGCCCAGCACGATGCGGTAGCCGACGAACCAGTACAGCGAATGCCGTGCGACGAAACGCAGCAGCCACGCCACCGACGCGTAGCCGACCACGAACGCCAGCACCGTGGCCACCAGCAGCTGCGGCCCGCTGGCGTTGAGTCCCTCACCAGCGGGTTCGAACGCGTCGGGCAGGCTGAACAGGCCCGAGGCGGTCACCGCGGGGATGGCCAGCAGGAACGAAAACCGCACGGCCGCTTCGCGTTCCAATCCCAGGAACAGGCCCGCGGTCGAGGTGGCGCCCGAGCGTGAGACACCGGGGATCAGGGCCAGGCACTGCGCGAAACCCATGGCCAGCCCGTCGCGGGTGGTCAGCTGCTCGATCGAGCGCTCTTTGCGGCCGAAGTGCTCACCGGCGGCGATGACCAGGGCGAAGAAGATCAGCATGAACGACACCAGCCACAGGTTGCGGGCTCCGGTGCGGATCTCGTCTTTGAACAGGAACCCCAGCACACCGATGGGGATGGTGGCGATGATCACATACCAGCCGACGCGATAGTCGAGGTCGCGCTGGGTCTGCTCGTCGAGAACGCGGGTGCGGTCGGCGGTGAGGACGGGAAGTCGCGTGGTGGGCTGATCGTGCAGCGGGATTTCCCGGCGGCCGCGCGCGGTCAGCCGATCGCGCACTCCCGCGAACCAGGCCAGCACGATCCGCCAGATGTCCTTGGCGAAGAACACCAGCACTGCGGCTTCGGTGCCCAGCTGGGTGACCGCGGTGAACGAGGCGCCGGCGTCCTCGCCGAAGAAGACCGACGACACGATGCGCAGATGCGCCGAGGAGGAGATCGGCAGAAACTCCGTCAGCCCCTGCACCAACCCGAGCACCAGGGCCTGCACCCAGGTCATCGACTCGCCAACCACTAACCATCCTCCACTTTCGCCCGAAATACGCGTTGGTATTTGGGCATTGGCGCAGCGGCCGGTCGTTCCTTCGTGACGACCGCGCCGATCACGCAGCGACAGTACAGTGCCGGACTCGCGGCAGCGTGCCCGGCTGTTGCGTGCCCGGCGCCGAGGGAGGTTCGCGGGGACGGCGGGTTCGCCCGCGCACCCGAGTGCGACCCACTGTGCTGGTGGGCGCCGAGTCGCGTATCCACACTCTAGGCTTGGCGCCGTGACGAAAGCGCGGACACGGTGATGGAACAGCGGACGGTGGGCCGCAGCGGCCTGCGGGTGTCGCGGATGGGCCTGGCGACCCATACCTGGGGTTCGCACACCGACGCCGAGGACGCCGCGGGGCAGTTGGTGGCGTTCGTCGAGGCGGGCGGCACGCTGGTGGACACCTCGCCCGCCTACGCGGGCGGGGCAGCGCAGCGGATCCTGGCCGAGTTGCTCGGTGACCTGGTCTCGCGGGACGAGCTGGTGCTCAGCGGGTGCGCGGGGACCGCGCCGTGGGGGTTCTCCCCCGCCGGGGTGCCGGTGCCCGCGCAGGTCACGGTGGATACCTCGCGGCGGGCGCTGCTGCGGCAACTGGATCGCACGCTGCTGGAGTTCGGCACCGACCATCTCGACATCTGGAATGTCGCGGTGTGGGATCCGCGCACGCCGCTCGAGGAGATCGCCTCGACGCTGGAGCAGGCGGTGCGGTCGGGCCGGGTCAGGTACGCGGGGGTGCGCGGTTTCGGGGCCTGGCAGCTGGCCAGCCTGGCCGCGGTGGCGCCGGTGACCGCGGCGCAGACCCCGTATTCGCTGCTGGCGCGGGGCGCCGAAGCCGATGTCGTCCCGGCCGCGCGGTATCACGGGGTCGGGGTGATCGCCTCGGCGCCGTTGGCGGGCGGCATCCTGACCGGAAAGTACCGCGACGGGGTGCCCGCCGACTCGCGCGGCGCCGACGAGGCGACCGCGGCGGAGATCCGCAGTGGTCTCGACGACCGCGCCACCCGGGTGGTCGATGCGCTGGTGACCGCCGCCGACGGGCTGGGTACCTCGCCGCTGGCGGTGGCGCTGGCCTGGATCCGCGACCGGCCCGGCATCGCGAGCATGATCGTCGGCGCCCGCGACATCGGGCAGCTCACCGGCGTGCTGGCGGCCGAGACGCTGGAGCTGCCGCGGGCGATCGCGGCCGCCTTGGACGACGTCAGTGCACGCGCCGAGTGACACAGATTAGCCTTGCCTGCATGAGCACTGCAGCGACCGGGGGTGGGCGTGGGAACCGAGTCGGAACCGGGTGGTGGCGTGCCGTCCTGGCGCTGCTCTCGGTGGGTCTGCTGGCCGGGTCGGTCGCGTGTGGCGCCGATGCCGGTTCCTCGCACGGTGGCCACGGTCCGACGACGGCGACGCTGACCGATCTGGATCCGGTGCCGATCGGGCCGGAGCCCACGCCCGTGCTGCCGGTGACGGTGCGGTCGTTCGACGGCGCGGAGGTCACCGTCACCGATGCCTCCCGCATCATCGCCGTCGACCGCTACGGCACCCTCGCCCAGACCGTGTACGCGCTGGGGTTGGGGCCCAAGCTGGTCGGGCGCAGCACCTCGGCGGCGTTTCCCGCGGTGCGGGAGGTGCCGAACGTGGCAGGCGGCAACGGGTCGCTGAACGTGGAGTCGGTGCTGGCGCTGCGGCCGTCGGTGTTCCTGACCGACACCACCAGTGCCGCGCCCGCGGTGCGGGAGCAGTTGCGCGCGGCGGGTGTCACGGTCGTGTACTTCGATCCGGAGCGCACGATGGACGGGGTGGCGCCGCAGATCGAGGCGGTCGCGGCCGCGCTGGGGGTGCCCGAGCGGGGGCAGGCGCTGGCGCAGCGCACCCGCGACGAGATCGCGGCCGCCAGTGCCGCGGTGCCCGCCCCGGATCCGCGGCTGACCATCGCGTTCGTGTATCTGCGCTCCACCGCCATCACCATGCTCGCCGGGCCGGGGTCGGGCGCGGACGCGTTGATCGCGGCGCTGGGCGCGCGCGACGCGGGCACCGTCGCCGGGTTGACCGAGCCGTTCACCGCGGTCACCAGTGAGGCCATGATCGGCGCCGCGCCGGATGTGCTGCTGGTGATGTCGGACGGGCTGAAGTCCGTCGGCGGTGTGGAGGGGCTGCAGAAGGTGCCCGGCGTCGCGCAGACTCCCGCCGGGCGCGACCGGCGTGTGGTGGACATGTCCGATGCGGTGCTGCTGAGTTTCGGGCCCAACACCGGCCGGGTGATCGCGGCGCTGAGCGCGGCGGTGTACGGCACCGGGCACGCATGAGCCTGTCGGAGACCGAGGCGGCGCGGACGCCGGTGACGCCGGTGCCGAAGTCGCGAAGCTTTTCGCGGTTGGCGCTGGTGTTCGCGGCCGCGCTGGCGGGGCTGGTCGCGCTGGCGCTGGCCTCGGCGGCGATCGGGCAGGTGCCGACCACGCCGGCCGAGGTGGCCGGCAGCGTGCTGCACCGGATCGGGCTGGATATCGGGCCGATGCCCGCGCATCCCTCGGGCGAGGTGACCCTGTGGGAGGTGCGGTTCCCGCGGGTGGTGCTGGCGGTGCTGGTCGGTGCCGCGCTGGCGACAGCGGGTGCGTTGTTGCAGGGTGTGTTCGCCAATCCGCTCGCCGAGCCGGGCGTGATCGGGGTGTCGGCGGGCGCGGCGGTGGGTGCGGGCACGGTCATCGTGGTGGGC
>NZ_JABLTE010000188.1 GCF_013315795.1 Nocardia barduliensis | reverse complement strand
CCCAGGGCGCGATCCCGCCCCAAGGGCCGACCGGTAGTCCCACCGAGGGCGGCGCCCGCCCGCCCACCGGGCAGCAACCGCGCTCGGACGATGAGGCAGCGTCGCCTGCGCCGGAACCGAGCGGCGACGGTGGGGCGCAGAAGCCGCCGGAGGACCCGCCGGCTGCCGCGCGTCAGGGCGAGCCCGACGATCCCGACCAGCCGGGCGATGGTGAGCAGGTCGGGCCGGACCTTGTGGCTCCAGAGGCCGAATCCGGCGCTGTTCCGAGCGCTGCACGCCACCAGTCCGGTGAGAAGGATGCGCGCCACGACCCGCGGACGGCGGCGCGTCCGGAGGGCGAGCAGGACCAGCCGGGAGAACCCGAACAGCTCGGGGCGCAGTCCGATCGTCAGGCCGAAGCCGGACCGTCTCCGTCCGCGCGGGACGACGCGCACCGAGCACTCGCCGAACTCGATGAGCTGCACCGGCGAATCGACCAGCAACTCGATGAGCTACTGCGCCGGGCCGGTGCCGATCTGGACCGGAGCAGGCAGCGCGCCCTCGACCGCCTCGCCGAACTCGAAGACGCGATCACCCAGCGGTTCGATGATCTGTCCGCACAGCTGGGTACGGAGGGCGTGCGCACCGAAGGGGAAGCGTCGCCCGAATCCGCCGCCGCGGCCCGCTCGGACGCGAAGCCGGAGGATTCGGTCGAGGTCGGGCCGGAGCGCGGTCGTGAGGGTTCGGACGAGGCTGGGTCAGAGTTCGTTCGCGAGGATTCGAGCGAGGCTGGGACCGAACGCTTCCGCGCGGATTCGGCCGAGGCGGGACTCGGGAGCATTAGTGAGAGTTCGGCTGAGGCGGGCCTCGCGAGCGACCGTGCGGATTCGGCTGAGGCGGGCCTCGAGGGCGACCATGCGGATTCGGCGACGGCGGGACTCGAGGGCGACCGTGCGGATTCGGCCGAGGCGGCGCTCGAGCGCATCCGCACGGAGTTCGACGAGGCGGCCCGCCGCACCGACCAGCAATTCGACGAGCTGCTGCGCGACACGCTCACCCAGCTCGACGGGATCGCGGCGGACCTCGATCAGCACTTCGACGCCGCCGTGGCCCGGCTCGACCAGCTCGCCGCCGGACCGGACCACGCGACGCGGACCTCTCCCGAAACCCAGGCGCTGGACGAACTGCACGCACGCCTGCTGGCCGAGCTGGACGAGATCCACCGCCGCGCCATGGACCGCCTGGACGATCTCGAACGCGAACTCGCCGGATCCAGCGCCGAATCGGTCGACCTGAGCCCGCAGGCCGCGCCACCCGCAGCCAGGGAACCCGTCACGGAAAGTGCCACACGTGGCCGGGACCGTTCGCGCGGCGCTGAGGCCGAGGGGGCGCCTACCGGGACCGCCGCCCAGCCCGCGCGTCCGTCCGCTCAGCGGGATGCCGCCCTGCGCGCATTGGCGAACGCGCAGGCTGGGCTCGCGGCTGCTCGTCGTGGTCTGCCGGTGAACGACGAGGATCTCACGCGGGATGCGTTGGATGACGCGCTCGAGGGTCTGCGTGGGCGCACGATGCGGGTGGACGAGCAGCAACCGTGGCAGCAGCGGATCGCGGAACTGGAGCGTGCCGCCCGGCGTGTGTTCGCTGCCGAGGACGAGCTGGCGCGGTCGGAAGACGCCGTTGCGCAGGCCGATCGTGTGGTCGAGACGTCCTCGGACAACGAAGCCCGAGAACCACTTTCGTCCGCGGCCGACGATGCTGGAGCGCAGGCGGCTCGAGTCGAGCTGTCCGCGGAGAACCAAGGCGGCGATTCGGCTTCACGCGCGGTGGATGACGACGCCGAGGAATCGGCGCGTGCCGAGGCCGGTGCGCAGCCGCAACGCTCGGTCGATCAGCCGGATACGGCGCAAGAGTCGGCGGACCCACAGGCCGAAGGCGACGGCGCGGGTGGTGGCCCGCCGTCCGGGCCGCCTACTCCGCCCGCGAGCGCGGAGCCGTCTACCGGTGGGCGGCCGGACGATCCCCGCCGCACGGGCAATCCGGTGCGCGATGGGGTCGAATTCCTTCGGGAACAGCGCGATTGGCCCAACCAGCGCGATGCGGGCCCGCTCACCGCGGCCGAGGCCGAGCACGTCCGCCGGTTGGCCGAGGCGCTGGGTCTGGACGAGACGTTCACCGTACTGCGTGATCCGCTGGCGGCGCTGGCCGAACTTGCCGAACTCGCCAGGGTGCGCGGTTTCCTGGAGGACGCCGACGGCCCTCGCATGCGCTACCCGGACGATTTCGAACCCCTCACCAGCGAGGAACGCTACGGTGACGAACAGTTCTGGCTGGCTGAGGCGCCCGAGGACGAACTGCGCGAGATACGCGACGACCTGAGCCGCGCGGGCCTGCCGATCGAGGAACCGCGCCCGCCGCAACTGCCCGGGGCACCCACGAACCGTGGTGCCCTTCCCGCCGCCGATCCCGCTGGTCGGCTCGCTTCCGCCGAGCCGACCCCGGTGGAACTGGAAAACCTGGCCACCCACCGGGACGCGGCGGCGCGGGAGCTGGCCGACGCGCAGGCTGAGCTCGCGCAGACCCGCCGTGGTCTGCCGGTGAACGATGAGGATCTGACGCGGGATGCGTTGGATGACGCGCTCGAGGGTCTGCGCTCGCGGACGATGCGGGTGGACGAGCAGGGGCCGTGGCAGGACCGGCTCGCTGGACTCGAGCACGCCGCCCGGCGTGTGTTCGCCGCCGAGGGCGAACTCGCGCGGTTGGAAGACGCTTTGCGTCAGGCCGATCGTGTGGCTGGGCACCGAGCCGCCGACGTGGAACGTTTGACCGCTCAGCAGGATGCGGCTGCGCGAGGGTTGGCCGATGCGCGGGCCGAACTCGCGGATGCTCGCCGTGGCCTGCCGGTGAACGACGAGGATCTGACGCGGGATACGTTGGATGACGCGCTCGATGGTCTGCGTGGGCGGACGATGCGGGTGGATGAGCAGGGGCCGTGGCAGGATCGGATCACGCAGCTCGAGCACGCCGCCCGCCGCGTATTCGATGCCGAAGACGAAGTGGCCCGGCTGGACGACGCCCTCGCACAGGCCACCCGAGCCGCCGAGCAGCACTCCAATGGCGAACTGGACCCGCGCGGGCGTGCGGCCCAGGAATCGCCACACCCCGAGGAGGCGTCCGCCGATCCAGCGTCCCGCGCCCCGCGTCTGGAACCCATCGACCGGACCCGCGACCGGCTCGCGCACCGCTTCGGCCTCGATGAGGCCGATCTGTCGCCGGAGAATCTCGGCGCGACCATCGCCGACCTGCGTTACCGGATCCTATTGCGGGCGGGCGCGATCGAGGCGCTGGCCGCGGCGACCGAGCGGGCCCGCGCCACCAGTCACCCCGACCTGCGCGCGCAGGTGACGGCGACGCGCGACACCTGGGCGCGGCGGCTGCGCATCGATCCCGCGGAACTCGATCGCGATCCGGACGCGACGGTGGCCCAGGCGCGCGCCGCGGTGCGCCGTGACGCGGAAGCCATTGCCGACCTCGCCGACGCCGTCCAAGCCACGCGCGGGCAGACCGGCGCCGAGCCGGGCGAGACCCGCCGGTACACGATCGAGGTCGACGACGAGCGGGTGCCCGCGCGGCTGGTCGCCGACGAGAACGACGGCTGGCGGGTGGAGGTGCCCGAGCGTCTGGACGCGCCCGAGCCGGCCGACACCGCCGTGCCCACACCACGGCAAACGGAGCGGCCGATGTCGCGGTTGCGTCGCCTTTGGGAGGCGCTGAAGGCCGGATTCCGTGGACAGAACCCGAAGTACCCCTCCGGCTCCAGCGTCGACAGCGCGGGCCAGTCGCTGCTCGGCCACGAAGCGGGGCTGCCGCTCACCAAGCACTACGATCCGACACCCGCGCCGGGCGACGAATACGAGGTGCTGCAAATCAAGTTCAACCCGGCCCGCATTCTCAAGGAAGCCGTCACCATGTGGCGGAAGCGGGAACTCGTCCCGCTGCTGAAGCGCCTGACCTCCCGGGTCGCCAGCCGGGCCGCCGAGTACGACACACCGACCAGCCGCGACGGCGAGGAATACCGTTACTGGCTGGAGGAAGCCGATCCGGAGCTGGTGCGCCGGGAACTCGGCGTCGAACTCGAGGAACTGAAGCGACAGGCCGAGGACGCCGCCCGCGCGCTCGCGGCAGCGCGGACCAGTCCGGAGCTGACCGACGGCGAGACGCCCGAGGCCACACCGGATTCGCCGGAGCGTCCCGGCGAAGAGCTGCCCGCCGGCACCGGGGAACTCGCGGACTGGCTGCACGAGCTGTCCGAAGCGTCGGCCCGCCGCCGGGAACTGGCCGACGCCCTCACGGCCGCGGCCGATGCCCTCGGTGTGGATCTCGGCGAACCGAACGCCGAGAACGTCCGCCGGGCCGGGGATCTGCTGCGGTACCAGCAGGTTCGCCGGATCGGCGCGCTGACCGGTCTCGCCGAGGCGTCCCACCGGTACAACGCCGAACACGAGCGGATCCCCTACAGCGACGAGATCGGCTTCTTCGACGCCAACCCGATGAACCGGTTCCTGGGTGAGGTCGTGCGCGCCTTCGGCGGCAATCCCACCCTGCTGAACTGGGAGGGCGTCAACAACGGCGGCGAGCCGAGCCGCGAATGGGGCGACCTCTACGACACCGACCAGCCGGGACAGGACCAGGGTCTGCGCGCGTTCTTCGAGAACGCGCTGCGCCGCGACCAGATCAAGGACGAGCGTTCGGTGTGGGCGCAACTGCTCGGCGCCGATCTGCACGCGCTCGACCCGGATCAGCTGGCCGACGCGCTCGCCGAGGAGATGGACCGTATCCGCGAGCACGCCCGCGGCCTGATCGCCTTCCTCGCCGACGCCGACGAGTTCTTGCGGGCCGACGCCGCTGCGGACGAGCTCACCGGCCTGATCGGCGATATGGCCGGGCGGGAGTGGGTGCTCGCGCAGGGTGGCGTTCTGCTCGAGGACGGCACCGGGCTCGGCCTGGTCCCCGGCGAGCCGGGCGGGCCGATGCGGTTGGTGGTCGTGGACGGCAGGCTCGACCACGACCGCGTCGTCGCCGACGCGCTCGCGGCGCATCCGCGCTTGGCGGAGGCCGTGAACGCGGGCATCATCGAGGTGCGCTATCTGATCAGCGATGTGCAGCCGGGCCGTCCGCTGCCCGGGGGCGGTTTCACTCCGGAACGAATCGCGATCGTCGACGGCGGGGCGACGCAGGTGCGTCACTTCGCCGGTGCGGTCGAGGGACGCGGGCTAAATGTGACCGTGGTCAACGACGGCGACGGCTGGCGCGTCGTGCCCGACGCTCCCGTGGACTCCGGCGCTCTTCCCGCCCAGACGCCGGAACCGTTGTCGCGGGCCGAGATCGGCGCCGCCATCGGCGAACTCGCCGCGCGCCTCGGCCTTACCGAAGCGGAGCTGGGTTCCCCGGACCTGCTCGCCGAACGGCTCGCGGTGCTGCGCGACGAGAACGCGATTCGCGCGGGCCAGATCGAGGCGATCATCGACTACGCACGCACCGCGTGGGACATCGACACCTACCACCAGGTCGGCGACGCGCGGAACCTTCTGGCGCACCGGCTCGGCCTGGAGCCGGCGGAGATGACACCGCGGCGTCTCGCCGGGACGATCGCGGACCCGGCCACCCGTAACGCGTTGCGCCAGCAGCGGGCCGAGGCACTGGTCGGATACGCGAAACTGTTGCGCGGCATGGACCCGGACGCGATCGCCGCCGCCGACGACCGGCTGGTCCGGCGTCTGGACGCGCTGCCGGGAACGGTGCCGATCACCGGCATCGCGCAACTGGGCGAGGTGATCGCCGATCTGGCGCAGCGGCCGAACCTGCATGCGAACCTGGTCGACGCGCTCACCGACTACGCCGACGCTCTCGCCGCCGTCGACGTGTTCGACCCGCGCGAACACGGCGATCAGGCGGTCGACCCGCGCGTGTCGGATGTCGAATTCCCGGTGCACGACAAGGCCGTTCGGCATCTGCTGGACGTCATCGGCGACGTCGCCCACCTCACCGAGGCCCCCGGTCGCCTCGGCATGCTCGACGGTGAGACCGGTATCCCGCCCGGCCCGGACCGGGGAGCCAGCCGTGACTTCGCACGCCTGGTCGGCGTGGACCTCACCGACGCGAGCCCCGAACGATGGGCCGAGGTCTACGAGGTGTACCGCGACGGCAAAATCGACCAGAACGAGCGACTGACGCCCGCCCAGCTCGCCGAGGTACAGGCCGAGCTGCGCGCGGAAGTCGTCCAGCGGGCCGACGACATCGCAGCCCTCACCGACCTTCTCCAGCGCGCCGCCCGCGCCGACTCGGAGCGCTTGTCCGCTGAGCGGGACGCGGCAGCGCGGGAGTTGGCGGACGCGCGGTCCGCGCTTGCGGATGCTCGTCGTGGATTGCCGGTGAACGACGAGGACCTGACGCGGGATGCGTTGGAGGACGCGCTCGACGATCTGCGCGGACGCACCATGCGGGTGGACGAGCAGGGTCCGTGGCAGGAACGGGTCGCGGAGCTGGAGCGTGCCGCACGCCGCGTGTTCGACGCCGACACCGAGTTGACTCGATTGGACGACGCGCTCGATCGAGCCGCCCGAGCTGCCGATCCGCAGCCAGACAATTCACCCGGTCAGCCGGTATCGGAGGACGCGGCCGAGGACTCCGCGCGTGCCGAGGCCGAAGCCGAACTCCAACGCCTGTCTAACCAACGAGATGCGGCAGCGCGGCAGCTGGCCACCGCACAGGCCGAACTCGCGGATGCTCGCCGGGGATTGCCGGTCAACGACGACGATCTGACGCGGGATGCGTTGGATGACGCGCTGGACGATCTGCGCGGGCGCACGATGCGGGTGGACGAGCAGCAACCGTGGCAGCAGCGGATCGCGGAACTAGAGCGCGCCGCCCGGCGTGTGTTCGATGCCGAGGACGAAGTCTCCCTGCTGAACGAGGCAGTTGAACAGGCCGCTCGAGCATTCGCGTCCCACTCGAACGAGTCCACGCCCGAACGGGTCTCGCGTGAGACTCGGACGTCGGCGGATGCGGCGCGTGCGCGTCTGTCCGCTGAGCGGGATGCGGCGGCGCGGGAGTTGGCCGATGCGCAGGCTGCGCTTGCGGATGCTCGTCGTGGTTTGCCGGTGAACGATGAGGACCTGACGCGGGATGCGTTGGAGGACGCGCTCGAGGGTCTGCGCGGACGCACCATGCGGGTGGATGAGCAGGGGCCGTGGCAGGAGCGGCTCTCGCGGCTCGAGCACGTGGTCCGGCGTGTGTTCGATGCCGAGGACGAAGTGGCCCGGCTGGATGACGCCCTCGCGCAGGTCACCCGGGAAGCCGGTGAGCTCTCGAGTGAGCAAGCACCGGTGTCGAGTGCGGCCGAGGAGTTGGCGCGCGCCGAGGCCGATGCCGAGCGTGCGCGTCTGTCCGCTGAGCGGGATGCGGCGGCGCGGGAGTTGGCCGATGCGCAGGCTGCGCTTGCGGATGCTCGTCGTGGTTTGCCGGTCAACGATGAGGACCTGACGCGGGATGCGTTGGAGGACGCGCTCGAGGGTCTGCGTGGGCGGACGATGCGGGTGGACGAGCAGAGGCCGTGGCAGGAGCGGGTGGCGGAGCTGGAGCGTGCGGCTCGGCGGGTGTTCGATGCCGAGGATGAACTCGCTCAGGTCGAAGAGGCGGTGCGCCGAGCCGATCGGGAGCGCTCCACGCATCGTTCTCCGCAGCACGGGGAGCCCGGTTCGCGGGCGGCTCGCGGGCCTGACGACGGCACTGGGGAGGCACCGCGTCCGGAGCGTGACGACGGCGAGGATCCGTCGAACCGCGGCGCTCCCGTGAACCGTGACGACGGTGGGGATGAGTCATCGGGCGGTGCCCGTTCGAACCGCGACGGTGATTCGGGGTCGCCCGAGCATCCGTCGTCCTCGGACCCCGCACGCCCCCGTCGTATGCCGCCGAATTGGGCATTGCGCTCGCGCATCCCGCATCCACCGAAGGACTACGAGTTCGAGATGCCGGGTCCATTCCACAACGAGGTGGAGTCGTGGCCCGTCCCGCTGCCACAGCCGGAACCGCCGCAGCCGCCAGAACCGCCGCAGCCGCCGGTCCCGCCAGAACCGCCGCAGCCGCCGGTCCCGCCAGAACCGCCGCAGCCGCCGGTTCCCCCGGATCTCCCGGTGCCGCCGGAGTTGCCGGTTCCCCCGGATCTCCCGGTGCCGCCGGAGTTGCCGGTTCCCCCGGATCTCCCGGTGCCGCCGGAGTTGCCGGTTCCCCCGGATTCCCCGGTGCCGCCGGAGTTGCCGGTTCCCCCGGATCTCCCGGTGCCGCCGGAGTTGCCGGTTCCCCCGGATCTCCCGGTGCCGCCGGAGTTGCCGGTTCCCCCGGATCTCCCGGTGCCGCCGGAGCTGCCGGTTCCCCCGGAGCCCCCGGTGCCGCCGGATCTCCCGGAAC
>NZ_JABLTE010000187.1 GCF_013315795.1 Nocardia barduliensis | reverse complement strand
GCCCTGCTCCCGCCCGTGTCTCCTGTCATCCCTCGTCATCTCCCGTCATCGTCCCGCTCTGATCCGTCGCAGGAAGCCGGCGCCAAGCCGGGTAGACCGACTTGTCGTCGCCGCGGAAACCCGTGTCGATCTCGGTTCCGGTCGGCAGCTTCCAGCGAATGACCAGCACACCATCTTCCGTCATCACTTTGCCCGCGTGGCCGCGTTCGGTGCGCACCGCCGTGATGGATTCCTGCGGAATCCAGATCACCGTCGCGCCGTCGCGTTCGAGCAGAATTCCCCGTTCGAACCGCGTGAGTTCCGCGGTGGCCCGGAAACCCAGGTCGCCCACCGTGATCCGGTCCTGCCAGCTGGGCGCGATGGTGCTGCCCAGATACAGGCCGGTGGTCGGCTCCAGCACCTGCGCGCCGAGTTCGGCGGGCACGGCAGGCAGCGCGCCGATGCGCTCCTCCTGCCGGGCCGCGCGGTTGCGCCAGCCCCGGTACATCAGCCAGAGGCAGACCACGAACAGCACCAGCAGCCCGAACACCCAGAGTGTTCTCTCCACTACGAACCTCCTTGAACGGCTGCGCCTCGATCGCTCATCTACGCCTCCGCACGGTTTCCCAGCGCCTTGCCGTCCCGGGCGGTGACCCGGCCGCGCAGCAGCGTCGCCGTCACCCGCGCCGGGAAGGTCATCGCCTCGAACGGCGTGTTGTTCGAGATGCTGGCCAGTTCCTTCCCGCGCACCGTCCAGCTCGCCTTCGGGTCGACCAGCGTCAGATTGGCCGGCTCACCGACCTCGAGCGGCCTGCCGTGGTCGTCCAGCCCGACGATCGCGGCGGGGCGCTCGCTCATCACCCTGGCGACGCCGCGCCAGTCCAGCAGCCCCGGCTCGACCATGGTCCGCACGATGATCGACAGCGCCGTCTCCAGTCCGAGCATGCCGGGCCGGGCCGCGGCGAACTCGCAGCATTTGTCCTGCTCCGCGTGCGGAGCGTGATCGGTGGCGACGCAGTCGATGATCCCCTCGGCCAGCGCCTGCCGCAGCGCGGCGGCGTCGGAGGCCTCGCGCAGCGGCGGGTTGACCTTGTTGACCGCGTCGTAGGTCTCCAGCCGGGAGTCGTCCAGCAGCAGGTGGTGCGGGGTGACCTCGGCGGTGATCGAAATACCTTGCGACTTGGCCCATTTCACCAGCTCCACGGTGCCCGCCGTGGAGGCGTGACAGATGTGCACCCGAGCGCCTGCGTCGCGCGCCAGCAGGGCGTCGCGCGCCACGATGGACTCCTCGGCCGCGCGCGGCCAGCCGGCCAGACCCAGCCGGGCCGCCGTCGGTCCCTCGTGCGCGATCGCGCCTTCGGTCAGTCTCGGCTCCTCGGCGTGCTGGGCGATCAACACGCCGAGCGAGTTCGCGTACTCCAGGGCACGGCGCATGATCAGCGGGTCATAGACGCAGTGACCGTCGTCGGAGAACATCCGCACCGCGCCGACGCCGGCGGCCATGGTCCCCATCTCGGCGAGCTGCTTGCCCGCCAGGCCGACGGTGACCGCGCCGACCGGATACACGTCGACCAGGCCGACCTCCCGGCCGCGCCGCCACACATGGTCGGTGACGACCACCGAGTCGGCGACCGGGCTGGTGTTGGCCATCGCGAAGACCGCGGTGTAGCCGCCCAGCGCTGCGGCGGCGGACCCGGTCTCGATGGTCTCGGTGTCCTCGCGGCCCGGCTCACGCAGGTGGGTGTGCAGGTCGACGAAGCCGGGCAACAGGATCTGCCCCTGCGCGTCGATGATCTCGGCGTCGGCCACGCTCGGCTCGGCGCCGATCCGGCGGATCTCGCCGTCGGCGACGAGCACGTCGACCGGCTCGCCCTCGCCGTAGAGCAACGCGCCCTTGATCAGCACGGGGGTGTTCGCACTCGTCCGAGCGCTCATGCCACTGCCTCCTGTGTCCCGACGAGCAGGCGGAACAGGACCGCCATCCGCATGTGCACACCGTTGGTGACCTGTTGCAGCACCGCGGCCTTCGGGGAGTCCGCCACCGAGGACGCGATCTCCATGCCGCGCAGCATCGGGCCGGGGTGCAGTACGACGGCGTGGTCCTCCAGCAGTGCGAGCCTGCGCTCGGACAGTCCGTAGGTGATCGAGTACTCCCGCGCCGACGGGAAGAACCCGCCGTTCATCCGCTCGGCCTGCACGCGCAGCATCAGCACCGCGTCGGCGCCGATCAGCTCGGCGTCCAAGTGGTGCGCGACGCGAGCGGGCCAGGTCTGCACGCCGATCGGCAGCAGCGTGCGCGGTGCGACCAGCACGACCTCCGCGCCGAGGGTGGCCAGCAGGAAGACGTTGGACCGAGCGACGCGGCTGTGCAGAATGTCTCCGACGATGACGACCCGCTTGCCCTCGATGTCACCGAGGCGCTGCCGGAGGGTCAGCGCGTCCAGCAGGGCCTGGGTCGGGTGTTCGTGGGTTCCGTCGCCCGCGTTGACGACCGCTGGGCCGGACACCCGCCCCGCGGCGACCGCCCATTCGTCCATCCAGCGCGCGATCTGATGCGCGGCTCCGGAGGCCGGATGCCGCACGATCAGCGCGTCGGCGCCCGCGGCGTGCAAGGTCAGCGCGGTATCGCGGAGGGACTCGCCCTTGGCGACCGAGGAACTGCTCGCGCTGACGTTGATCACGTCCGCGCTCATCCACTTGCCGGCCACCTCGAAGGAGACCCTGGTGCGGGTGGAGTTCTCGTAGAAGACCGTCATCACGGTGCGGCCGCGCAGCGTGGGCAGCTTGTGCACCTCCCGGCCGAGCAGGGCCTGCTCGAACCGTTCGGCCTCGTCGAGCAGCTCGGTCGCGGCGGCGCGATCGAGCGCGGCGACCGACAGCAGATGCCTCATGCGCCCGCCTCCCGCCGCGAGCCGGCGTGCTGATCCCTCACGCCTCCTCCTGGTGCAGGTAGACGCCGTCGTGGCCGTCGTGTTCGGTCAACAGGACCGAGATGTCCTCGGACCGGCTGGTCGGTACGTTCTTGCCCACGTAGTCGGCGCGGATCGGCAGTTCCCGGTGGCCGCGGTCGATGAGCACCGCCAGCTGCACCGCGCGCGGGCGGCCCAGATCACGCAAGCCGTCGAGCGCGGAGCGGACGGTGCGACCGGAGAACAGCACGTCGTCGACCAGGACCACCAGCGCGTCCTCGATGCCGCCTTCCGGGACGGAGGTGCGTTCCAGCGGCCGGTGCGGACGGCTGCGCAGATCGTCGCGGTAGAGGGTGATGTCGAGCGAGCCCAGAGCCGGGCGGACGCCGGAGAATTCCTCGATCTTCTCGGTGAGCCGCGCGGCCAGGGTGGTGCCCCGGGTGGGGATGCCGATCAGCACCACGCGCGGCGCGTCCGGCTCGCCCGCGTCCAGCGCGGTCTTCTCGATGATCTGGTGCGCGATGCGCGCGACGGTCCGCCCGACATCCGAAGCCGACAACAGCTCTCGCCCCGCCGCCACCCACTCCGGGGTATGTCGCTGCGATGTCTCGGCAGCGCCGGACTTGGCGGCCCGCTCTTCGGGCACGGCCATGCCGACCTCCTTCCCCGCCTCACCGGACGGTCCGTTAAAGGATGTCTTACGGCAAGCAGCGTATCAGCGCCCCGACCCCCGCTTTCACCAGGCATATCGGCCTGTGAGCGGGGCCACTGCCGCCTCGGGACACGCCGGCACGGGCGGACCGCCGGAATCGGCAAGCCATCCGCCCTACTCCGACCGAAAACCGCTAGCACATATGTTCGATCGACGGTAGGCTCGGGCGCATGTCCACACCGTTGCAGGGATCGCTGCTCGACGGGTTCGGTGACACCGAGTTCGCGCCGCTTCGCGATGCGCGCCGTACCGTGCTGGACCACGGGGCATGGGTGGATCTTCTGCCCGGTTGGCTTTCGGGCGCGGACGCGCTGTTCGACCGTCTGGTCGACGCGGTGCCATGGAAAGCCGAGCGCAGGCCGATGTACGACCGTGTGGTCGACGTGCCCCGGCTGCTGCGGTTCTACGGAGAACACGAACCGTTGCCGGATCCGGCGCTGGCCGACGCCCGCACGGTGCTGAGCGAGCACTATCGGCCCGAACTCGGCGAACCGTTTCGCACCGCAGGCCTGTGCTACTACCGGGACGGGCGCGACAGCGTGGCCTGGCACGGCGACGACATCGGCCGCGGCGCCACGCACGACACGATGGTCGCGATCGTGTCGATCGGCGCGCCGAGAGCATTGCTGCTGCGGCCGCGCGGCGGGGGCGCGAGCCGCAGATATCTGGTGGGGCACGGGGACCTACTGGTCATGGGCGGCTCCTGTCAACGCACCTGGGAGCACGCGGTGCCGAAGACGCGCAAACCCACCGGTCCCCGGATCAGCATCCAGTACCGGCCGCGCGGAGTCCGCTGACCCGTCCCGATGTGCGCCGGGCGACAACGCGACCGGCTTGACCTGAACCGCCGTTGAGGTCGGAAGCTCGTCGGCATGAGTACGACAGCATCCACCCCGCCCCTGGTCCGCGACACGACAGTCGACCACACCGACGACATCGCGGCGATCCGCCGGATCGTGGCCAACGCGGAGGCCGGTTTCAACACCAACGACGCCCACCTGCTCTCGGCGGATTTCATCGCCAACGCCGCCGTCGTCAACGCGATGGGGACATTGATCACCGGATTCGACGCGCTGCTCGACGCGAACCGCAGCGGTCTGGCCGGATTCCTCAAAGATCAATACGCCCGCTACGAGCTCGCCGACATCACCTTCCTGCGCCCCGACGTCGCGATCGGGCACAAGCGGGCGTGGGCGACCACGGCCGAGGGCGAACTCCTCGATCACGACCACGCCATGATCGCGCTCTACGTTTTCGTCCGGCAGGGCGATCGCTGGCACATCGCCGCCAGGCAGAACACCCTGGTGCCCAAGGCCGAGTGATCGTCGTCCGTCACGCGTCACCCGCTCCGGTTAGCCTGGCAACATGAGCAATCCAGGGGCGGGGGTCTTGGCCGTGATGCCGCTGCACACGATCAGCGAGGTCTACGGCGAAGCCGGGCTGCGGGAACGACTACTGCTGGAAATCGCCGAGTTGCCGGATACACAGCGGCTGGCCGCGGCGCTCGATCTCGCGGCCGACCTACATCGCGACGATCGGTACGGCCGCGAGCCATACCTGAGTCATCTACTGCGCGTGACGATTCGGATCATCAGCCACTACGAGGTCCGGGATCCGGACGTGGTCGCGGCCGGTCTGTTGCACGACTCGGTCGAGGACCACGCCGCCGAGCTGGCCGCCGATCGCCCTGGTCCGCCCGTCGAGGCCGCGCTGGGAGCGATCGGCGATCGGTTCGGTGCGCGCGTGGCCGATCTCGTCGCCGCGGTGACCAATCCCGAACCGGATCCCGCACGCGACCGGCAGGCGCAGTACCGCGAGCATGTCGCGACCAACCTGGACCGAGACCCGTGGGCCCGCGTCATCAAGCTCTCCGACTTCACCGACAACGGCGTCGGCATCCTCTACGCCACCGGTCCCATGATGGCCAAGCTCGCCGCCAAGTACCGCCCGCTCACCGCCGTCTACCGTGACCTGGTCACCCGGCCGGACACACCACTGGCCGAGCACGTCCGGCAGCACATCCTCGATCAGCTCGACCGCGCGGACGAGCGCTTCGAGGCCATCCTCTCGCGGGACTGATCGCCGGGGCGATTCGGCGGCCGCTCAGAAGAATCCGCTATCCGGGCCGTTTCGCGAGCGCGGCTGCGTTCGCCGGGGCCACGGCCCGTTCGGGTACCGAGGTTGCCCGACGCGCCGATCCCTGTGTTGTCGACCAACGATCGAGTGGTCACGGTGCGCGGAGCACCGACTCCACCAGTTCGCGCACCGCCGCCAGCAATCGATCCGTCTGGCCTGCCCGGACCATGGCGGGCACCACCTCGGTGCTCAGCGCGCCGAGCAGCAGCCGCCCGACCGCTTCGGCATCCAGGTCCGGACGCGCGTCGCGCAGCAACGTGGTGATGTGGTTGTCCCAGAACGCGTGGAACTCCGCGGTCCGCGGATGCGGCGGTTCGGTGCGATAGGCGACCATCAATTCGGAGTTGTCGATCACCAGCCGCGTCATCGCGTCGAAGTAGGCGATCAGGCGGGCGCCGGGCGGCGCGCCGGGCCCCAGCGGCGGTGGGCCGCTGGTGACCGCCTCCATCAGCGTCAGCGCACTCTCGGCCACCATCTCGTGCAGCAGCCCCGCGCGGTTGCCGAACCGATGGAAGATCGTGCCCTTGCCCACTCCGGCGGCCGCCGCGACGCGATCCATGGTGATCGCCTCGGCGCCGTGCTCGGCGAGCAGCGCGAAGGTGGCGTCCAGGATGGCGCGTCGGTTGCGCGCCGCGTCCGCCCGTTCTCTGGGCCGTTCGCCGCCCATCACACCCGCTTTCTAGACAACTTGACCGACGGTCCATATGATCAATGAATCATTTGGACCGTCAGTCAACTTATGGAGTTCGTGATGCAGGCAATCGTAATGACGGCGCCGGGGAGCCCGGACGTGCTGGTACCGCGGGAGGTCCCGGCGCCGCGGGCCGCCGCGGACGAGGTGGTGATCCGCGCCGAGGCGATCCCGGTGCTGTTCCCGGAAACCAAGCTGCGTTCCGGCGAGTTCCCCCTCGCTGCTCCGCTCCCGCTGGTCTTCGGTTTCCAGGCGGCGGGCGTCGTCACCGAGACCGGCGCGGGGGTCGATCCGGCGCTGATCGGGCAGCGGGTGATCGTGGCGACCAGAGGTTTCGGCGCCTACGCCGAATTCGTCGCCGCACCGGCGGATTCCGTGGCAGCCATTCCGGACGGCCTGTCCTCGGTCGAGGCGGCAGCGGTGGTGATGAACGGCTCGGTGGCGATTCCATTGCTGGAGAACGCGGCGCTGACCGGCGTGGAGACCGTTCTGATCGAAGCGGCCGCGACGGGCGTCGGCAGCGCTCTCACTCAGCTCGCCAAGGAATTCGGGGCCGCTCGCGTCATCGGCACCGCGGGGGGACCCGAGAAGGCGGCCCGAGCCCGCGAACTCGGGGCCGACGAGGTGATCGATCACAACGACCCGGAGTGGACCACCCGGCTGCGCGAAATGCTCGGCGGCGCAACGCTGGACGTGGTGTTCGATTCGATCGGCGGCGAAGGCGCTTGCGGTCTGCTCGACCTCATGACCCCGCTACGCGGCCGGATGCTGGGCTACGGATGGCTGTCCGGCGCGCCCGCGCGGATCACCGCGACCGACCTGATCACACGCGGGCTCACCTACACCGGTTGCGCGGGACCGGACTGGTTGAACCGGGTCGCCGCCGCACGCACCACCGTGCTGGCCCGTGCGGCGGCGGGCGGCCTCGCTCCGCTGGTCGAGGCGGTACTGCCGCTGGAGCAGGCGAGCCGCGCGCATCGGCTGCTGGAGGAGCGAGCGCCGCTGGGCAAGATCGTGCTGCGGCCGGAGTCCGCCGCGTAGCGCGAACGGCGCGAGGCCCGCGCGACCGTGGCTAGGGTGGGATCGTGCGGACTTCCCTGGAATCCCATGTCGATGCCGCCAACGCGCTCACCGCACGGTGGTGCGCGGCGGCGGGCGAGCGAGACTTCGTGGTGTCCGGCGCGGGCGTGTGGCCGCTGCTGGCCTTGCTCGCCTCCGCCGCGGACGGCCCGGCGCGGAAGGAACTGACCACGGCGATCGGGGTGCCCGCCGCGAACGGGCGCGACGGGGCACTGCGGTTGCTGCGCGACCTGGAACGCGCGGAAGCGGTGTCGGCGGCATTGGGCGTGTGGGTGCACCACGATCTTCCGCTGCACGAGACGTGGTCGCGGGCACTTCCCGAGGGCGTCCTCGCCCGGTTGACCGGGCAATCCGAGCTCGACCGCTGGGCGGCCCGGCACACCGACGGACTCATCGAGCGGTTTCCGCTCACCGTCGATCCCGACACGCTGCTGGTGCTGGCCACCGCGTTGGTGGCGAAGACGCGGTGGGACGTGCCCTTCGAAGTCGGGACCCTGACCTCCGACGACGGCCCGTGGCGGGGACATCGCGGGCCCGGATTGTCGCGCACCAGCATGGATGTCGGGAGCGCCGCGATTCTGGACGCGGCGCAACCGGTCACGCGAGTCGTCGTAGCAGGTGCCGCCGACCTCGACGTCCACCTTCTCCTCGGCGCCGGATCACCCGAAGCCGTACTCGGAACGGGCCTGACGGCGCTGTCCGGCGCCACGCCGATCCGTTCCGACCTACCGGTCGGGACCGAGGGCCCGGGACTCAGCGTGCGCACCGAGCCGGTGCTGTCGCACACCGGTCAACTGCGCATCCTGCTGCCGCCCTTCGAGGTTCGCTCCACCCACGATCTGCTCGCCGCGTCCGGCCTGTTCGGCCTGGCCGCCGCGACCGACTGCACACGCGGCCATTTCCCCGCGATCTCCCCGTCTCCGCTGTGCGTCGGCCAAGGAGCACAGGAGGTCCTCGCCCGGTTCAGCCACGAGGGTTTCGAGGCCGCCGCCGTAACGGCCTTCGCGTTACGCGCGGCAGCGGCCGCACTGCGCCCCGCCAGCGCACCCGTGGTCTCGGTGACCTTCGACCGCCCCTTCGGCTTCCTCGCCGTCCACCGCCCGACCCAACTGGCAGTAGTAGCAGGCTGGATCGCCACCCCAC
>NZ_JABLTE010000186.1 GCF_013315795.1 Nocardia barduliensis | reverse complement strand
ATCCCACTCCGGCGGCCCCGCCACCCACCGCGTCCAAATCACCTGCGGCCACCGAAAATGCCCCGAGGAGCCACGTCATGAACTGGAACGAATCTGCGACGAGCAGCGCATCGGCCACCGGTCCTGCCCCAAGCCACCAGCACACCGACGCATTACGCGCCCAGCTGGAAGCCGCGTACGACCTGCCCTTCGGGCGTGCACGGGAACAGCGCATCACCGACCTTGTCCTCGCGATCATCACCGCCGAGATCGGCCGTCGCAATCCCTCGATCAGCACCGTGCTGCTCGACTGGGCACCCTACGGCGGGCTCGGCGTCGCCGGATTCCGCGACCACGACGGCAACAACATTCGCGACCACGAACTCGACCTCGACATCAGTTTCTACGCCAGCGATATCCGCGCCGCCGACAGCAACAATGCACTGACCCAGCCACCACACGAGCAGGGGCTATTCCGTCTCGACCTGCACGACACCATTCCCGCCGCCGATGAACGAGAAGAAGGAAACAACCGCGATGATCACACCCCGCGTCGGTGACCGCGTTCGTATCACCGGGCTCATGCCCGACGATCCCGCGCCGCTGGAAATCGGAACAATCGGAACGGTGACACGGATCCCCAGTTCATGCCCCGGCCAGATCTTTGTCGACTGGGACAACGGGAGATCACTGATCCTGCTCGAATCCGACCCGTTCGAGATCCTTCCGACGCACTCGCCGCCACAACCTGGCGATCGAGGGGCCGCTTTACCCGGCCCGGCTGCCGCCGACACCAGGAGCAGCAGACGCGGGCCATATTGACCCGCGCGGAATGCAGCACCGCTGATGCCCTGGGGCCGCCATACCAGCGGCCCCAGGGCATCGTCAGCGCCCTGTTCAGCTGTCTGCGTTCGGGTGTCCCACCACGCGCCTGGCGACCGGCTGGCCCAAATCAACTGGGGCACCCACCCCGCCGCCGGGTATGACACCGGCGAACCTGTCATCGAAGGGCCCGACTGGCGATCACCAATAGTCCGCGCCACGTCGCCACGGCGGCACGGGTACCGTCCAGCTCCCGGACTTGTCCTTTTCCCTTTCTCGCCGGAGTTCGTCGCGCTCGCGGCGAACCTGTTCGGTGATGTCGTAGATCACATCGAGGTCCGCGGTCGTGCCGCCCATCACCTCGATACCGACCATGCCGTCTTCGACCTCGTAGTCGAAGTAGACGATCTCCTCGGCAGCGTGCCGGGGGCACCCGGGGACGGTGACGATAACCTCGTCATCGAAGATCCGGACGCGCACCCGGACCTCACCGCCACCACATGGTGAGTACCCCCAGCCCAGGCGACGGGAACGGTCCGAGCCGAGCAGGCACCCGCGATTGTGGACGGCTTCAGCCGTCATGGACAGCACGGCAGCCGAGTCCAGGGCGGAATCGAGCAGGTCGCTCAGCCGCTCCCCGGTGATTCGATCCAGCCCTCGCAGCTTGACATCCACTCCGTAGTAGGCGGCGGCAACGGTCCTCCACTCGACACAGCGGATCTCGGCGTCGGCACGCACGCGCTTCAGGTCGTCGAGTACCTGCGAGACCTTCGTGCGGAATTCCTCGTTCAACTCGCTTTGGCTCAGTGTGTCTCGCTGCCAGTAGGGCACGACCACGGTCGTCGGCGTCAACTTGGCGGACTGAAGTGCGTGGACCTTCGGCAACAGCACATCAGCTGCGGCGAGGACATCCTCGCAGGTGGGATCCGCCAGGCCGTCAGGCCCCAGCTGTTCGGCATCGGCACGGCGCCAATACTTCCCGGTCCCGTCGACGCTGATCTTCAACGGACGCAGCCGTGAGTTCCTCTCGGCCTGCTCGCGTGCCTGCGCGGCCTGCTTTTCGCCGCGTCGGAGAGCTTCGGCATATTGCACGCCGTCCTCGGCTGCGATCCTGCGAGCGCGACGGCGCCGCCGCGCACTGCTGTTCTTCGGCATGTTCTCGTCCATTCCCGGCAGAGGCGCCCACGCCACCCTGCCTGCAACGAACAAGCATGCGAACAGGGGAAGTGTGAACGCGGGCCCCGGGAAGGACCTTGGCCATCAACGTCACCGAACCGGCGTGGGCGAGGCAACTCAGGCGAGAACGAGGAGCGCGTGCGCGGCCTGTCACTCCGCAGGAGAGCTTATCCTCTCGCGTGCTCGTCGAGAACCAACTTCGCCGAGACCACCATCCACGAGCAGGGGCCCGGCGTCTGCCGGGCCCCAAGCTGGCCGCCCTGTGAGGGTCCGGCCGGATTCATAGGTTCACTTGCTGTTGTCGATGCTGCTGGCGAGCGAGTCGAGAACGTCCTGGACGCCGGGGCCGTAACCGGTTTGGTGTACTCCCGAGGTGTAGAACTCGGCCGCGTCGCTGCCTTGGCGGACAAGGTCGGCCATGTCGGACAGGGCAGCGCTGGTCGCGGGGTCGGTGCGGGCGGTGAGGTCGGCGACCAGACCGGTGAGCTGGCTGGCTCCGTCTCCGACGAGCGCCGAGGCCGCGGTGGCGGCGAGGTCGGCGGCTACCGGGACGAGTCCGGTCAGTTCGAGGCCGGCGCCGACGGGATCGCCGAGGGCGAGTTTGTCGACGGCGCGCCAGGCGACTTCTTGGGCGAGACCGATGTCGGTGGCGACGCGGCCGAGGTCGACTCGGCCGATGATGCCGACGACTTGGGCGGCTACGGCGGTCCAGCCGCTGGGGTCGGCGGCTGCGGCCATCGAGAGTGCACGTGCGACGAGGCGTAGGTCGACCTGGTCGGCGATGCGAACCAGCGGGCTGAACAGGTTGTTGAGTTCGCCGCTGATGCGGTGGGTGCCGCCGATGTCTCCGGCCAGCACGGTGGGCGGCAGGCGCAGCACGTTGTCGCCGATAGCGGGCAAGTTCGCGGCGAACTCGGCGAGACCGCCGAGCACGAGGATGACCTGCCGTGTCACCGAGGAGGGATCGAGCACACCGGTCGAAGACGAAGTGGTGGTGGTGTCGTCGAGGAGGGAGGAGTTGCCGGTGAACGCGCGGCCGACAGCGGCAAGTCCGGGCGATTCTTCCGGCGAGGTGGCGCAGTAGAGGTCGCCGGCGGCGCAGACGGTGCGTACTCGGTTGGCGAGGCTGCCGAAGTTGTCGCGGGGGCCGGCGATCCCTTGCCCGTCGACCGGTTGTCCGAGCTGCGGTGTGCTCGGGTCACGGTTCGGGTCGGACAACAAACCAACGGCGAGCACTCGCGAGGCCGGAATCGGATCTTGGCTGCGGCCGATGGTGGAGGTGACGTCGCCGACGACATCGGCACCCTGTGAGTACCCGGCCATGACGACCTGAGTGGTCGGACACAGCCCCGCCAGCAGCCCGGACAGAGCTTGTACTCCACCGGATTCCGACTGCTGGTACGGGGCGGGGGCAGCGGCATAGGCCAGGGACCGTACGTCGATGTCGTTGCCGTAGCGGGCGCGCAGCCCGTCACCGATCGGTGCCAGCATGCCCACCGATCGGGTGGGGTCAGCGCCCGGATTGGTTTCGCCGGTGCCGGGCACCAGGACCGCCGTCCATCGGGGGCATGCCGCGCTGCCAGGTTCTGCGGTGGCAACTCCGGTCGCGACGGTGGTGACGGCGGTGGCGCCGACAACCACCACAGCCGCAGCCGCTACCGCACGCGCGGCGAACCGAGGGGCTGTTGCACGGTTGCGGCGGGCGGGCGCACGCCACGGTGTGAGTCGGAGATTGAACATATGGGGCTCCCAGGGACGTCGTATTCGGTCGTGCGGGTGAGTTCTCTCGCCGCACTGGGAACTCCGGGATTTCAGGGGTCTTTTGGACACAACGGGTCAGCAAAGCCATCGAGAGGAACGGACGGGGCGAACGGAAGACGCCCTTCAGCGGGTCTGACGGTGGGTATGCGACTCAAAGGGGTGTTCGGATGCGTTGCCCGGCGAATCAGGATGGTCAGGGTCGGCGCGCAGAACCCACCGAATCTGCGCCAGGCGGTTGTCGTTCGCGCGCCACAGGAGACGGGGCGATGGGGATCGGGGACGCGCGTTCGCGACGGCTGGGCGGGCATCGACGGGCGTACGTCCTGGAAATGGCGAGAGCGGGAGTAGGGCGGTTGCCCTTTGACAGGGTGGCCGCTCTACTCCCGCCGGGTCCGGGTGGTTCGGTTCAGGACTGGGAGGACGGTGCGAGTGCGAACTTCTTGGGGCGCGTGGTGGTCATCTCCGCGACCCCGGAGTCGGTGAGCCGTACGAGGGCATTGTGGACTGCGCCCGAGGACCGACCACCGAGCGCCTTGCCGATCTGGTGCGGGGTGAACTCCTGGCCCGGGTGGTCACGCAGGTGATCCTCGACCAGCCCCCGCAGTGCACCGGGAGCGAGTTTGTCCGGATGCGGCGACCCTTCGCCGGTATGACCGGCTGGTCCCGCATCATCGGTGTCGGTGTCGGTGGCCGGTTCGTCCGAAGTTGTGGCGTTGTCAACGATTTCGTCGATGTTCGGCGGGGGCGGGGTGGAGTCATCGAGATGCGAGGCGTCGGTCTCCGGTGTGCGGGGCTGAGTTTCAGCATCGTCAGGGGCTTCGCCGTCGCCGGAGGTGTCGGTGTCGGGTTCGGTGGTGGGCGCGATGCTCCAGCGGGCGGCGGCGTGGGGGTTGGTCTCGTCGGTGTGGCGGGAGATGCTGCCGTCGGCGGCCCACATGTTGAGGAGCTTGCGGGTCTTCGACTGACTGATTCCTGCGGCGGTCGCCAGTTCGGCGGCGGGTTTGGGGTCAGCGCTGATGACCGCCCACAGGGCGTCTTCGACGGCGGTGCGGGCAGATTCTGTCGTGGTGGACATGACATTCTCCTGGGAAATGGTGGCTGGTGGTGTGTTTCGTCATGTCCCGGCCGGGACGGCACCCCGGGAATTCGGATTCGTGGGGCGCCGGTCTCCATGGACGCTCGATACGGGGTGAATTGTCAAGCGGAATCGGGAACGAAGCGGTCATATCGGCGGTATGTCACTGAAATGGCCGTGACTGTCTGCATGGGAATTGATTCCGTTTCGGTGTGGTCTTGACAAACCCGGGTCTATCGAGCGTCGATGGTCGTGGAAACCCGTGGTTCGGCAATCCTGCCGATGAATGGGTGACCACCCCGGCCGGGTCGCCAATCACGATTCCCTCGATCGAACTCCGGAGAAGCCGCATGCCCACTGACCACGACAATCGCGAAACCAGCTGAGTCGCAGCATCTTCTCAAGTCGGGCTCGGGAACGACCGTTCCTGGCGAAGCTGACTGGCCCCGGCGTGGGCAGCGCAGATCATGTGCGCGATGTCGGCGGAGGGGCCCTCGTGAAATCACTCGCTACGCACAACTTTTCGGAACAGTTTGGAGACTTCTCATGGATAACACCGTTCTCACTGCAAGATTGGACGAGTCCTACACCGTCATCGGCACCAGTGAATGCGTCCACCGCATCCGGGAAGTTACTTTCCAGGTGACTTGTGTGGATGATTGCATCCATAGCGAGGGCAGAATCTGCACCGAGTGTGCGCCGTCGTGGCAGCTGGATTATGAATTCGACGAGCCGTTCCCGTTCGAGCGTGTGGCCCGGGTGACCGTCCGCGATCTGCTCGACGCGGGACACGTGCGTGTCGGCGATCGATTGGCCAGTCCCGACAGCGAGGTCACGGCGGTGATCACGGGCTGCGGTGGCTTGATGCTGCCCGACGGCCGCATCTTCACCAATCCTTCCGCCGCTGCCAACGCCGTCGGTGGTAACCGAAACGAGTAGCCCGCAGACGTGACCCGCGCGGCTCGCTTCCCTCGCGTGGGCCGCGCGGGTCACGTGCGTCGCGGCATGCATATGCGCCCGGCGCGAGCGGTGGATATCGCCCCTTCTGTGCCGCGATGCTCGGTGCTCTGCATGGCGGTTGGGTGTGCCGGGCCTATATGCCGTTGCCGCAGCATCCAGTGGTTGGCCCTCGTCCGGATGAACGTCTTCGCGGGCACCGTTTTCAGGTTCTGGGATTGTCGGGATGTTCGTGATCCCAGGGAAGGGGTTCGGCGAACAGGTGCTGGGATTTCCACAGGGGGGGGCGCATTCGGCGCAGATGGTGTCTTGGTGCTGGCATCGGCGGGGGTCGGCGATGGGGATCTCGACTTCGTCGATGTGGTGCACGAGTTCGGTGCCGCCGGGCGGGATGTGGGCGAAGTCCGCCAGCGCGGTGACGGTGGCCGGTAGAGTCATGGGGAAGCCTCCTGTCGAGATGTGACGGCTCGCTCTCGGACCGATCGGTCTAGAGCTGCGGTGCCGGACCGGCAGCGGGCGGCGCGAGGTCGGCGGGGCGAGTGGCCTTGTAGTAGTCATCGCCGCGCCAGCGGTATTCCGAGATTTGAACAGGCTCGTTGAAGGTCGGCGCGTGCAGCATCTTCCCGGCGCCCAGGTAGATGCTGACGTGGTGCACGTCGGCGTCGGTGCCGTAGAAGAGGAGATCACCGGGCAGGAGTTGGTCCTCGGGGATAGAGGGCCCGGTGTGGACTTGGTCGTAGGTGGTGCGTGGGATGGCGATGCCGGCGCGGGCGTAGGCGGCTTGGGTGAGGCCGGAGCAATCCCAGCCGCCGGAGACCTCGGGGCCGTTGCCGCCCCAGACGTAGGGTTGCCCGAGTTGCTGGCAGGCGAACGAGATCGCTGTCGCGGCAGCGGGACTCGCGGCCCGTAGGTCGGCGCAGTCACCGCTGCCGGGCGGTGGTGCGGTGGCGTGCGTGGAGTAGCGGTCGGCCTGGGCGAGAACGTCGCGGACGTACCAGTCGGCGTGGTTATAGGCGAAGATCGCCGCGTAGAGATCGCCCGGCGCGCCGGAATCACACAGGTAATGGGCGGCTGCGTGGACGGCGTCGTGCGGGTTGTATCGCGACGGAGGTGTCGCCCCGCCAGCGGGCAGCGGATGCCGGGCGACGACGGAGTCGAAGGTGGGGGCCAGGAACTGCATCGGTCCACCGGCTCCGGCGAAGTTCTCCCCGGCGGCGACGCCGGGCAAAGTGGAGCGGCCGTGGTCGGTTTCGATCTTGCCGATCGCGGCGAGTACCGACCAATCCAAGCCCGGACACGAGCCGGCGCCTTGCTGATACAGCACCAGCATCTCCGGCGGGATATCGGTCAGGGCCTCGGTACTCGGCGCAGTGGCCGCGCCCGGTGCCGGAGCCGGGGTGGGAGCATGGTCGTAGACGGCGACGGTGGCGACGACCGCGGCGATCACGACCGTGCAGAACACGACCGCGGCCGAACCGACACCGAGTGCTTTGGCGAACATCACGAACCTCCGGTCTCGCAGGGCGGCATCGGTGACGGCGGGTCGAGGACCGCCGGCCCACTGGTCGTGGTCGGCGCGGAGTACTGCGGATGCTCGCCGGGGGCGGGGTGAGATGCGGCCACGAGGCGGGGAGCTGGTGCAGCGCCAGTCGTTCGCCGCCGTGACCATCGAGGGACAGCCAGACACGGTCGGCGGGGCTCGGATGTTCTGCGGTGGGATCGAGAAGATCGGCAGCGGCGGTTGCGACCGGCACCGCGCCGGGGTCGGGCAGCGTTTGCCACGTCTCGAGGAGGGCACGGCGGGCGGTGGTTTCGCGTCCGGTGGTCGGCACCCACAGCAGAACGGGAGTGACGATGCCCGTGGAGCGGGCGAGTTCGGCGTAGCCGGCGAGCTTGCCGGCCACCGAGGAGAGGGTGATGGTGCCGAGGTCGAATTCGAGGAAGAAGTCCAGGGTCGCCCCGGTGTGGGTGTAGCGGCCGTAGGCGTCGGGGCGGACGAGATCACCCCAGAGCCCTCGGCTGCGGCCTTCCGACCACCACGCCAGCACCCGCCCGTGGCCGGGAGTTGTGACGAGGGCGGTGAACCATTGGTTGACGCCGACGGTGTGTGCGAGGTGCAGGCTGTGGGCGATAGCGAGGGCGCGCTCGTGGCGGTAACGCAGCTCACGGACCTCGATACCGGCTTCGGCGGCGACCACCGCGGCGCCGGCGGGAGCCAGGACCCAGTGCCCCGGGGCGGTGCCTCGCGCACGGAGGGGCCGGAACCGGTCGACGACCCGATACCTGTGCAACAGGGTGAGGCGGCGACGGGCTTTGATGATGGTGGGGAAGGCCAACTCGGCGAGCTGGGTGGTAGTCAGGACGCGATGCTCGAGCAGCATCCGCAGAATCCACCGATCCCTGCCGGTGAGCCGCACAGCCAGACCGGCGTGGCCGATCGCCGACGGTGCCCGGGTTGGTCGGGGTGCTCGCAGATCCCTCTGCCTATCCGGGTGATTGATCATCGCAGCAACCTCCGAGAGTTGAATTACCTTGCTAGACAGGTGAATCCGTGTGGACTCACTGGGTCAGGACAGGCGGGGATCGCCGCCACCGACCGGTGGAGCAGCAGATTTTGTGAGATCCGGCCCCGGTTCGTCGGTGTCGGGTTCTGCCGGCTCCGTGGTTGGAAGCGGTGCGGCGAGGCGAGCACGGGCAGCGGCGCGTATCTCGCGGGCGCGCCCCGGCACGGCTGGTGGCAGGGGTTGGGTGGTGAGGGTGAACGGTGGCGCCTGCTGGCCGCGGACCAAGACCCGGGCGGCGGCGTGGAAGGCGTCGAGGTGGGTCAGGTCGTGCTCGGACAACCAGGGAGTCGTGTGGCGAGCCAGGTCTCGGGCATCTTCGGGGGACGCGGTGAAGATGACCTTGTTGCGTGCATTGGCCGACACCGCCGCCCGCATGTCTGTCGGCAGCTGTCCGAGGTTTTGGTGCGCGATGACCAGAGACAGGCGCAGGCCGCGGGCCTCGGCGAGCATGTCCTCGAGTGGGGTGGCGAGGTTGAGGAAG
>NZ_JABLTE010000185.1 GCF_013315795.1 Nocardia barduliensis | reverse complement strand
GCCTCGACTACCGCGGCCGCGCCCGGTGACGATTCCGTTCGTTGTTCGCGGCGTTCAGCCCGCTGAGCGGCACTCCGGCATCGTGCCCAGCAAGCTCGGCAATAACTTCGGACGCCGACTGGGGCAAAGCCCTCGCGGTGTTCCTCCAGTCCGGAAACAGCGAGTGCTGACGAGTGTGGCGGGCGTCCGAATTCGGATGCCCGCCACGCTCACCCGGCGGGAGTCCGGACATTTGCGTAGCTATGGACCCAGCACCCACCCTCTCGAGCCGGTGCCCGGCTCAGGCGCAGACGCGATTGAGCTCGTCGGTGTAGGGGTTGAGATCGCTGACGTTGTCGTCTACCAGCGCGTAGGCGTAGGCGGCGATGGCATCCTTCTCCGGGCCCTGCGCCAGATCGGCCAAGCCGCTCAGTCGGCCGGACAGCGCTGACGCCGTCGCCTCGTCCAGGGTGCCGCCGCTCGTGTCGATCGCGACGTTGATCAGTTCAATGGCTTTGGCGCACTGGGGCGACTGGGCGTGCGCGGGTGCGGCCGGCAGGAAGAGTAGGGCGGCAGCGGCCGCGGACAGCACAGCGGCGAAGGACGTCGACTTGATCATGTTTTCCTCTCAGAGTTCGACTGATCGTAGCGTCGCGGCAGGAGACGCCACCCTCCACCGCTGCGCACACGGCGATCCCACGGCGACTTCGCGATACACCGATGAAAGGCGTCGGCACGACGACCGACCGGGTGACCGCGGCCAAGGGCCGAAGCGCGTCTTCCTGCTCTGCCGATCTTGCTTCGATCGCGCGGATGCGGATCCGGGGCTCGATCGTCAGCCACCGTGCGAGCCGTTCAAGCGTCAGCGGCGCTACCCGTTCATGGTCAACAGGCAGCCCGATTCGTGCCGGTGCGTTCGTCACCCCACGCCGCCGTTGTGTCGCCCTCGCGGCTCATCGCGGATGGTTCGCGTTGACCCGGCGGCCACCCGCTTGTCGATGATCTTCATACTCGGGGACGGTGAGCCGGCCGAGGCTGTCCTGCTCGGAGACGATGCCCCTTTCGGCTCTTCAGGTAGCGCGGCTCGGACCGGTCGGTCACTGCGCGCGGCGCCCACAACTGTCGGGAGAGCTGGCCCGCCAGGTATGCACCGGCCGCGTTCACCAGCACGTCGTCGACGGATGAGTGACGGCCGATAGCGAGGGCGAACTGTGCAGTTTCCACCGCGATCGAAGCTGCTGCTCCCGCCAACAGGATGCGGTACGAGCGGGCGAACCAGGGTCGGCGCACGGGTAACAGGAAGCCAAGTGCGGCGAAGACCAGCAGATTCCCACCGAACTGCTCGATTACCCGGTCGTCGGCCAGTACCTCGGCCAGATCACGCAGTGGCACCAGATTCACCGAACGCCCCGTTCCCGTCGGCGTGAGGATCATCCACAACCACGGCGCGGTACCCGTCACCATCCCGACATCGCATAGCGCGGCACGCCACCCCCACCGCCCAGCCAGCCACCAGGCCGCGAGACCGGCTAGTGGTATCGAGGTAATCGCGGCGATCGCGACCCCACCCCACGCCTCCCATGTCCCGTTCACACCCCAGTATCACCCGAATCATCTGCGCCACAGGTCGGCTCGACAGACCATCCACAGGACCCACACGCGCGCACACACAAACCAGCAAGGCGTCGGAATGGTCCGCTTGCTCCGGTTCTTGCGACGCAGTCGCGAAGTCCTCCGCAAGCTCTCGGATGCCATGCAGGTTCCAGCCCCAAGCCCGAATTTCATCGGCAAAATACATTGCTGTCGGAGCGCTGTTCTAGATCAACTCAGCTGCGAGGTTCAGCGTTTCCGCAATTCAGAGGCTATTTTTGTGGGGTGGGCGGGGCTCGAACCCGCGACCAATGGATTATGAGATCAAACACTCTCGACACTGTGCTAACCAGCAAGGAACCTGCATGTCAGAGAGCATTCTACAATAATCTATTGGTGCACGGATCTCCAAGCATTCGACTCGCTGCGGCTGACTTTCGACGTCGTCACGATACCGCCGAACGTAGTTCAACGGACTGCGGATCAAGAGCGGCCGTGCATGCGCGCCGCCGCCACGCAACCGGCCGGGCCTGGCTGCGCTGGCGACCCAACCGGGCGCGTCAGCGGCACGCGTGCGCTACCCCGATCCGATCTGAGATGGTTGATTTCGATAACCGAGAAGCGGGGGCGCAACAGAGCCCATACCCGGCCTACCTCGCGCAGTCGCCGACGAATCGGCCCGCACTCGACCCGGCCAACTGGCTGTGGCCCAGTCCATCGAGTTGCCGAACGGAAAACGATTCGGTCATCAGCGTGGATGTGTGCGACCTACCGGCCGCGTGGCCTCGCTGGTTGGTGGTCTGCATTGTGTTCCCACGCCCTTCCACCGTCAAGGGCACCCAAGGGCGTCATCTGCGCTGATGTCATTCGCCACCCTTGACCGCGGAGCCTCTCGCGCGAAGGGCAAGCCTTATGGGGGGAGGCGGTAGCCAGCCCCGGTTATGCGCAGACCCCCCAACCAGCAGGCCAATTCGCATCGACACCCGCAGGCAACGCAACTCCGGCACCTTCCGCCTTGCCGTTTGGTCGTAGACGCACAGCACGCCCGAAGCGGACCGAGACCCGAGCCCCGCAAGGTGAAGTAGCAACGGATGGCCACGCACACCGTCATAATTCGAATCCGTGAACCCTAACGACGTGCCGATCAAGGTCAAACAGCTCAATGGCAGGTTCTCGTGCCAGTGGTATCTACCCGACCCCGATGCGGATGTGGTGCTTCGGCCTCACGGAGAGATCATCCTGGATGGCAGTCGGCAGCCTCTAGGGAAGGTGTCCGGCGAAGTGCCAGGTGAACCCTTTGGCGGCTTCCCCAAGCGCTATGAGTACGAATACTTGAGTGGCCAGCTAGCCAACGGAGCAGGCGCACTATTGATAAATCCAAAATTGGAAATAATCGGCCATCCAGGGCACTTTGTTAACTTTCCGGATGGGAATGCAACGATCTATGCCTCTGCGGCCCTTATCGGACGCGACGCGGATCAACTGAACGATACAAAAATATCTGAAATGCGCGTACAGATAACACATCTTGAACGCATCTTCATGGCTTCTCCTATCGACACCACAACATTACCAATGCAATCCGACTCGAAAGAAGCGAAGTGGTCGGTTACCACTCGATCCAATGACTTGGAATGGTACGATGGTTCGACAAAGATGTCTATCACCTACATGCAGTCAGCCACAGTTCTCGCGGAGTATGAGTTCGGGATCCGCTTCACCCCGATCATTAAGATATCATTCGATGAACCGCTCGAATTCTTGGACGCTTACGACAAGTGGATACGCTCACTGTATCGTGTTATCTCTGTCCTCACTGGAAAAGAGGAAGACGTTACGTACCTGGAGGTGAAACCAGCAGGGGCGAAGGAAAATTCGCCATTCTTGCAAGCTTTCGCCAGGCCGATAACGCAGTCTCCATACATGCCTGAGCGCGGGCGCCTTCGTCGACAGCGCGATTCTGCCTTGAAGCTGGATGCCGACAAAGTGTCGCTTCTAAATCTTGTCAACCGGTGGAACACGCTGGAGGATGATCAGAATCCTATCGTCTACACCTATGAACCTTACGCCCTCGGTGCAGACCAGCATCCAAGAGCCAGGTATCTTCTCTTGATTCAGGCATTGGAAGGGGTATCAAATCGCGAAGGGCGATTGAATGAGAGAGTTGAAGGATTCGCCAGAAAACGCGACAGAGTTATCAACGAGTGCATGAAACATCTGACAGGCATGAGCAGAAAGTTTGTCAGAAAAAATATAAAGAAAACCCCGTTGAACCTAGATGATCTCCTCAAGGACATGTTTGAGTCGTTGCCCGTTGATCCCACCGAGAAGATCGGACAGGCCACCCTTGTGGAAAGGGTTTGCACCGAGAATACATTGAAGCCAGAGGGGGCTTTGCGCCTTATTAGAAACGACCTAGCTCACGGAAACAAAACCTACGATTTTTATGAATTAAGTGAGGTGGACACCATTCTTGAATCGGTCGTACGTGCACATTGTCTCCGGATTCTCGGCATGAGCTCCGAGGTTCAGGAACGGGTTCTCAGCTTCGACGACTAGCGGGCAGAGCCCTTCCTTGATGAAAGACACAGCCCGAACCCCAGAGATGGGGACCGGGTGGGGACCACACGTCGTTCACGACCACGAACAGCCCAAGCCGCCTTATCTTGTGCACGGTTCGCACCGTTCGACCTGCGTGCCTACCAGCATGTTTTACCGTTTGAAACGGCGGGCTTTTGGCCTCGAATTGGCGGTCGTCTCTCAAGCACCAATCGCGGCCGGGCCGGCGGAGAACCGGACTCCGAGAGGTTCGACCCGGAGGCGGCATCGTCGGCGTAACCGTGGTCGCCCGTAGGCGACCATCAGTGCGACCCGCAACCGGATCGGGGGCCAAACGAACGACAGCGCGACCTATTCGAGACCTCATGACGAGTTTTGAGTACGTGTGGTCGATCGCGACTCTGGAAAGGTGACTGCAATGAGTCGTACGCACTACTTCCGCGACCCGAATGCGCCGTTGTCGAACAGCATCAAGGTCGCTGTGAGTGCATTCGTCCAGGATTCTCACGGCCGTATCCTGATGATCCACCGAATCGACAACGACCTGTATTCGATTCCTGGTGGCGGCCTCGAGGCAGGAGAGACGGTCACCGAGGCAGTCGTGCGTGAGGTCCGCGAAGAGACTGGCATCGACGTCCAGGTGACCAACCTGATTGAGATTTTCTCGAACCCGGATCACGTCATCGCCTACGACGGCGGAGAGGTTAGGCAGGAGTTTTCGATCTGCTTCCCCGCCGACCCGGTCGGCGGCCAGCTCCGGCCGAGCCCGGAATCCAAGGAGGTCATGTGGGTCGCGCCGACAGACTTCGCCAAGCTGGACATCCCCCTCGATCGCATTACGGATCGAGCGCGGCCTCGAGAAAACGAGTGCGCCCTACTTCACTTAGATCCGCGACGGGCCGCCTCGATCCGGTCAACAGCTTCGAACAGTTCCGGCGCCGCTTCCGTCAACGACCGCGAGACGACGTGATTGTCGCCGTATCGCTGCGTCACCTCTGCGAGGCGGGCGTGGACATCGGTACCACCGCCCGTTGGCGTTGTAGACATGTCAGCCCACCAGAGCGCATCCCGAAGCGGAATACGCTCGTCCGGCCACGGCAGGGGGACCTCACGGTTCCGCGCGTCGACTCTGGCGCACGAGTGATTCGCGACAAGCGCGCACAGCCGCGCTGGCACCCCGCGATCCTGAAGGAACTCCGCACCATCGACAGGGTGAAACCCAGTACGCATCAATTGCGGTGAGTAGCCGACATCGTGCAGCCAAGCCGCGGCAACGAGCAGGTCACCGTCATCGACCAGATCGGCGACGAACTCGGCATGACGCACGACGCCCGCAACATGCGCGAGCCGTGTCGGAAGTTCACTCAGCAGTTCGTGCGCGGTCCGCCCTGCCCACTCCAGGAGCTCTCCACCCATGTCGCCACCGTAGTGGCTCGGCAAGCGGACATCCAAGCGGTCCGAGTTCATCTCGCGCTACCTACTCGGCGTTTGTGCACGTAAAGTCCAGCTCGTGACTGACCTCAAGAAGCTCACGGACCAGATCAGCGCCCGCGCAAAGGAGATCCGCACTGACGGATACTCAATGTCCATCGGCGAGGTTCTGTCCCTATACCGCGAGGGCGACATCGAGATCCACCCCGAGTTCCAGCGCATCTTTCGCTGGAACGATGATCAAAAATCGCGCCTTATTGAATCGATCCTCCTAGGGATCCCAGTTCCGCCAATATTCGTCTCGCAGCGGCCGGACGGCGTCTGGGACGTGATTGACGGAGTGCAGCGAATCTCCACCATTCTTGAGTTCACCGGGGAGTACCGCGACGAGGAGCGGGTTGTGCAGCCCCCGCTCACGCTCCGCAAGGGCGAGTACCTGACGGAGCTGGAAGGCTACACATATTCGGCCCCTGAAGATGCCAAAGGTGCCAAACAGTTCGACGACGCTTTGCGCCGCGACTTCAAACGATCCAAGCTGGACTTCAGCATCATCACCAAAGAGTCGGACCAGAATGCGAAGTACGATCTATTCCAGCGGCTAAACTCCGGCTCAATCTTGTCGCCACAAGAGGCGCGGAATTGCCTCATGGTGATGATTAATCGCGAATTCTTTCACATTGTCACTAAACTGTCAGTAGATTCACACTTCCTCAACTGCACCCCACTCACCGAGCGACAGGCTGAGGAATCGTACCCAAACGAATTGGTGCTCAGATTCTTTTGCCAAGAGGAGTTTGTGGGCGGAATTACCGAACTACAAAAGGAATATGGCGAGTACTTGACCGACTGGATGAAAAAGGCCGCCGAGCGCAACGAGTCATTGAACCAAGACTTGTTCAGCGAGACCTTTCAGCTGCTCGATGCCACACTCGGCGAGGACGTCTTTAGGCGATTTGACGGCAATAAGCATCTCGGACCGTTCTCAATTTCCGCCTTTGAATTTGTAACTACTGGCGTCTCGAGAAATCTGGCAATTTGGAAGGATCGAGGACCCGGCCAGCTAAAGGAACGAATCCAAGACATCTGGAAAGCACCGGGATTTCGTTCGAACTCTGGCACCGGAGTCAGTCCCCGGCGGAGGGTGCCTCGCATCGTTGCCGCGAGTCGCGAATACTTTGGGGAATAGACGTGACTGCTGTCACCGACGATGATTTCGAATCCCTAGCTGACAGCGAACTGGGCTGGAGAAAAATTGAGCTTCACGCGTTCGCGAAAGAACTGGAGCGCGCAACGAGGGGACACACTGCAGGCCCCACCGCTCGCGCCCTCACCCGAGGAATGGCAACGCTTCTCTATGCACACTGGGAAGGTTACTGTAAAGCAGTATTTGAAGCCTACATAAAACTCATCCTGAAAAGAAAGCCACTGGTTTCCGAAGCCGCTGACCGACTTGTTCTGGCGCACACGCAACACATACTTCGCCGGATCGACTCAGGAGATTCCGAGGCACTGACAGAGCTTGTTTCCATAGCACGAGGGACTTCAACTCAACGCCTTCGAATAAGTCAGGACAAGGTCGTCGACACGAAATCCAATCTGCGATTCCAGGTCCTAGAAAGCATCACGACTTCGCTCGGTATTCCAATTGCGAATCTGATGACAAAGAAGAATCTGATCGACATTCAACTATGTGACACACGAAATGAAATAGCGCACGGGCGCGCGAGTTTTCCAGACCCCAGGGAAACCTTAGAGCTGCACCGCAACGTCATAGCCATGATGGAGGAGATTCGCGACGTGACGATTGGACAAGTCCGGTCCAAGGGTTACCGGGTCAGCCCGCCAATTCCCTAGCCCTGAGCGCTCGCATGTTCGCCAGGCTCACCGTCGACCCCACTCGGTGAGTCGGTCGGCCAGCGTATGCGGGCCGGGATCGTCGTCAACTTCCGGCGACTTGCCCCGGTACCGCCCGCCCTGGCTCGGCGTCGCATCCTTCAGGCCGCGTGGCGGTGCCGAAGTCGTACACGCATCGCTTCGCTAGCCTCTGTCAGGTCGCCGGGGTCGATCACTGCGTTGCCCGACGCGAGGTAGTGGCTCGTGCTGGCGGGGAACTTCAGTCCGGCGTGCGGCGGCGGTGTCATGTTGTCGGTGCCGTTCCACAGACCGAACATGCGGTGCATGTGCTCATTTAGGGCCCGAGCTGGGGAAACTACCCACTACACGTTGATGTACAACTCCGACTGCTACAACTTGTCGCCGAGGCGCGCGCGGCGGTGCGCCGCCTTCGCTCGCTCGTCGGCCACAGACTTGCCGTAGCGGTCGAGCATCTGCCGGGAGCGCCATCCCGCCAGCATATGAGGTCCTGCTCCTGGCCGCCGTTGGCGAGCCAGTTGTGAGCGAACCAGTGGCGCAGCATGTGCGGGTGAATGTGGTCGATGCCCGCGGCCTCGGCGCGGCGTTCTAGCATCTGCCGTATGCCGTGGTCCGTCATCGGGCCCTGCCGACCGAGCCACAGCCGATCGCTCTTCTTCGCGAATTGATGTTGATTGCGGGCACGCAGGTACCGGCGCAGCGCGATGCGCGTCTTGTCGCCGAACGGTGACGATCTTGGCCGGCCACCCTTGCCGACGACCAGCGCGCTGTTCTCCTCGAAGTCGAGATCGTCCAAACCGAGGTTGGCGACCTCTCCGCAGCGGCACCCCGTGTCCGCGAACAGACGGATGATCGCGTTGTCCCGCCGAGAATCAAAGTCGGTTCCAGCGCACTGGTCGAGCAGGGCACGCAAGGATTCGAGACTCGGTACCGGCACCAGCTTGTCCGGAGCGTCCGGCAGGCTCAGCTTGTCGAATGGGTCAGATTCGATGATCTCTTGGGCCGCAAGTTATTTGAAGAACTGCTGAAGGCTTCGATACTGGCTGCGCGCGTACTGCGGGGACAGCGGCTCGCCGGTCCGCCGGTTCGTCCTTGAAAGCAGTGTCTCGATGTACCCGCCGATGTCGTCACGGGTGATCTCGGGCGCGTCTGTCGGGAGAGCCTCGGAGATCAGGTAGTCAGCAAAGTAGCCGATGTGGACCAGGGTAGACATCGATCGTCTTCTTGGCGCGGTTCTTTCTCCGCAGCTCGGTCGCGAAAGTCGTCTCGCAACTCCCGGATGTCGTCCAGCGAAGCCCTCCCCACGGCCCAATGCTATCGCGATAATCTATTCGTGGACGAGGGCTGTTCTAGGTTCTGTCTCGAAGTCGTAAGGGCGGGTTTGTGGACCGTCCTCAGGAGTGTCTGAGCCATTGGTTGATGACCGCGACCTGGATGGTGGCCAGATAGCGCACAGCGAGTTTGTCGAACCTCGTT
>NZ_JABLTE010000184.1 GCF_013315795.1 Nocardia barduliensis | reverse complement strand
CCCTAGATCCGCCCGCCCGCCCTGGAAAGCCCCCGTCGACGCCCTCGGGACGGTTCATCGGCGCCCGTGCCCGCGATTGGGACCTCGCACAAATCGCGTCGGCGACCCCCGACAGCGGGTGCCGGTGTCGTCCGCCGACAGCCGGGAGAGTAAACCTGTGAGTTGTCCTATGAGATCTTCTGAACCGCCTGTGCGGCGGACAGCACCGCCGATAGCATCGAACGCCGCGCTGCCGCACGGCGTCGCGACGAGTTCGAAGGGCTACACCATCAATGAGCGGTACGCGAGAAAAGCTGGACGAGCTGCGGGGACTCCTGGAGCTGGCCGAGGAACCAGCCGGTGAGACCGGCATCGCGAAACGCAAGAGCAAGGGCATTCCCAGCGCGCGGGAACGGGTGCGCGCACTGCTGGACCCGGGCAGTTTCGTCGAGATCGGCGCCCTGGTCCGCCAGCCGGGCACCCCCGGAGCCATGTACGGCGACGGTGTGGTCACCGGTCGCGGCCGGATCGACGGCAGACCCGTCGTGGTGATCGCGCACGACCAGACCGTCTTCGGCGGCTCGGTCGGTGAGATGTTCGGCCGCAAGGTCGCCAACGCGCTGGACTTCGCCACGGCCAACGCCTGCCCGGTGGTCGCGATCAACGACTCCGGTGGCGCCCGCATCCAGGACGCGGTCACCTCCCTGGCCTGGTACGCGCTGATGAGCCGCCGCCAGGAACGGCTGTCGGGCTTCGTGCCGCAGGTCTCGATCATGCTGGGCAAATGCGCGGCCGGGTCGGTCTACGCACCGGTGAACACCGACATCCTGATCGCGACCGAGAAGTCGTACATGTTCGTCACCGGCCCCGAGGTGATCAAGGAGGTCACCGGCGAGGAGGTGACCATGGAGGAGCTGGGCGGCGCGCAGGCGCAGGCGGCCAACGGCACCATCCACCACGTCGCCGCCACCGAACAGGAGGCGTTCGACTGGGCCAGGACCTACCTGAGCTATCTGCCGTCGAGCTGCCTGGAGCCGGGCCCTGTCGTCAATCCGGGGCTGGAGCCGCAGGTCACGCCGCACGATCTGGAATTGGACTCGATCGTGCCCGATTCCGATCGGGAGGGCTACGACATGCACGAGATCCTGCTGCGCCTGTTCGACGACGGCGAGTTCCACGAGATCAGCGCGGCCACCGCGCAGAATCTGATCACCGGTTTCGCCAGGGTGGACGGGCGCAGCGTCGGGGTGATCGCGAACCAGCCCTTGGTGCTCGGCGGCGCCATCGACGCGAGATGCTCGGACAAGGCGACGCACTTCATCCGGCTGTGCAACGTCTTCGGATTGCCGCTGATCTTCGTCGTGGACACGCCCGGCGTGCTGCCCGGCGTGGAGGAGGAGCGCAGCGGGGTGATCAAGCGCGGCGGACGGTTCTTCCGTGCGGTGATCGAGGCGACTGTGCCGATCGTGACCGTCGTGGTACGCAAGGCCTACGGCGGCGGCTACGCGGTGATGGGGTGCAAGCAGCTCGGCGCCGACGTCAGCCTGGCCTGGCCCACGGCGCGCATCGCCGTGATGGGCGCGGAGAGCGCGGTGAGCATCGTCGGCAAGCGCCAACTCGCCCAGGTGGCCCCGGACCAGCGTGCGGCCGTGCGCGAGTTCATGATCGAGCAGTACAACGCGACCGTCGCCACCCCGTGGATCGCCGCCGAGCGCGGCTACATCGACGCCGTGATCGAGCCCTCGCGAACCAGGCTGGAGATTCGCCGCGCGCTGCGCCTGCTGCGCGAGAAAGAGGCGAGCGCCGAGCCGAATCCGCGCAAGCACAGCCTCTACCCGGTCTGAGCCGACGTCGACCGCTTGGGTTGTGTCACAACATAACCGGGCTTACGTGTGCGATCTCCGGCGATCCGCGGGGAATCCGGCGGCCCGGCACGCCGATGCCTTAATCTCGGAGGCAGTGCCGAGCCGCTTCGTTCGCCGCGCTGCGGTCCGGCACGCGACGTGCCCGCTGTGCCTGTTCCCTACCCTCGCCCGGCGGGCACGCCGCACCGAGGCTCAGCCGTGGCCCCAGGTGAGGTCGGCGGCCACCCATTCCGATTCCCACTGCCGCAGCCGCCGCCGATCGAGTCCGCGGCGCACCAGCAGGTAGCTGCCCGCGAGCACGACCGAGACGCCGAGCACCGCGCCGGCGGTGAGCATCACCGCCTTGCTGGCGGGCTGGGTGGCCGACGGCGGCTCCACGATCGCACCGGCCTCGTTCAGCCAGATCGGCACGGTGGAACCGGTCTCGACAACCGTGGTCGATTGATAGTCACCGGTGTGCTCCACACCTTCGGCGTCCTTCCAGGACACCCGGGCCGGTACCACCGGCGCGTACAGCGGCGCCTTCCCCGCTTCGACCACGGTGGCGTCGACCTGGTGCAGGCGTGCCGTCTCGGCTTGCACCGCGGCGGTTTCCACCCGGTAGACCCGGCCGCCGACGGTGACCGCCAGGACGGGCACGATGATCAGGAACACCAGGGCGAGCAGGACCGCCACGCCGGTCTGCACCCGGTCTTCCCGGCGGCGCAGCGGGTTCCGGTCCAGACCGACGCGTCGGCACGTCCGGCGGTACATGTTCACCGACGGGGTAGACATGACGGTGACTCCTCGTTACGGAATTCGGCGGTGAGGGTGACGAGGGTGTCGAAGAACTCTTCGACGAGGCCGGGCAGGCCCATCGGATCCGGGCCCGCCGCCCAGCTCTGCAGCGCCGCGAGCAGCATGCCGGCTCCGGCGCCCACCGCGACGGCCGGCCGCGGATCGCGCAGCGGATCGACCCCCAGCCGCGCGGCGATGATCAGGACCGATTCGCGCTGCCCATCGATGCGGATGCGCTGGTAACCGGCGAACAGTTCGGGTTCGTCGTCGAAGCGCTGGAACAGCGCCCAGCGGCGCGCCAGCAGCGCGGCGCGGGTGCCGCCGTACTCGGTGGCGAGCCAGTCGTGGACGGCGTTGCGATAGGCGATCAGGGGCGGTTCGTCCGGAGGACGGCGGCGCAGCGCCTCGTTGAACAGGTGCACGTCCTGATCGACATCACCGAGAATCGCCTCCTCGATGGAGGCGAAGTGCCTGCTGAACGTCCGCCGGGTGACACCGGCCCTGATCGCGATGTCCTCCACGGCCACCGCGTGCAGACCGCGCTCGGTGAGCAGGTCGAACGCCGCGCGCGACAGCGCCTCACGGCTGCGCCGGGTGCGCAGCCGACGGCCGTCCAGACCGACACCGTCGTCGCTCATGTGCACATGATATCGCTTATTGTCCCGATGGGACAATACTTCGCCCAGGCCCGGCATGCGCATCACCTCGCCGAGGAAAATGCCCACTTCGGGCGCGCCGAATCACGCGTCGCGTCGGTACTCGGCGTGTCGCGCCCGGCGCTTCAGCCCGGGGCGGCCGATCCACCGCGCGGCGGCGTCCCGCCGAGGCACGGAGCCGGTCATCCCGGCGTGCGGTCCACCGGTTCGTCGACGGTCGGCCGGACGCCGTCGCGCAGGACCTGCAAGAGCTTGCGGGAATGCTCCGGCGGCGGCGCGAGCACGAGAAGTTGGTTCAGCACCGCGTAATACACGTCCAGGTCGGCGATCTTGTCCAGATAGAGCGCGCTGGTCAGCTGCTGGAGATAGACGATATCGGGCAGATCGGACTCGGCGAAGCGCAAGATGGTGAACGCCCCGTCGGTGAGCGCCGGGCCGCCCACGTCGTCGGGCAGAATCTGGACGGTGATGTTCGGCTGGGCTTCCGCGCGCAGCACGTGGTCGAGCTGTGCCCGCCAGACGGTGGAACCGCCGATCCTGCGGCGCAGCGCGGATTCCTCGATGATCATCCACATCTGCGGCGGGTCCGGCCTGGTCAGGATCTCTTGGCGGCGCATGCGCAAGGCCACGCGCCGCTCGATCGATTCCTCGTCCTCGTGCGGATGCGCGAGGACGAACAGCGCGCGGGCGTAGTCGGGAGTCTGCAGCAGCTCCGGGATCACCCGCGGTTCGTAACAGCGGATCAGCTGAGCGGCCTGTTCCAGCCCGAGGTAGGTGTCGAACCACTTCGGCAGCCAGTCGGCATCGTGATGCCACCATCCCGAGGTGTTCGCCTGCTTGGCCAGGCGCTTGAACTCGGCGCACTCCTCCTCGTCGGTGACCCCGTAGAGCGCGAGCAGATCGACCAGATCCCGTTCCCGGAAGCCGGTACGCCCCAACTCCAGGCGACTGATCTTGGAATGCGAGCCCCGGATCGCCTCGCCCGCTTCCTCGAGCGAGATACCGCGCGCCTCACGCAGCCGCCGCATCCGCCCCCCGAGGATCATCCGCAAGGCGGTCGGGCCGCCCTCCGCCACGGGAGTCGTTCCGCGAGCGATGGATTCGTTCTGAGGCCGCACTACCGAAGCACGCATGCACCGAGTCTCGCACGGGTGGCGCCCACACTCCAGCACCGCACCCGTCCGATCACAACGAACGCGCAGGTGTAAGCACATCCGCAAGATCATCGACAGCGGCGTTGCGACAGCTGCTCGACGCTCCCCCGCTGACGCCCGGCAGGCTGGTTCAGCGCAGCAGCACGTCCGCCGTCGCGCGACCGAACAGTTTGCGCTCCCCGCAGGTCGCGGTCAACGCGATGGTGGCGGCACGGCGCTCGGGATCCAATTGCTTGACCCGGCCCCGGAATTCGATCGCGCTCGCCTTGGCCGCCGGGACCGGGGCGAACCCGGCGAACCGCACCCCGTACCGCGTCACGGCGGCCGGATCGCCGAGCCACGACGTCAGGTATCCGGCGCCGAGGCCCATCGTCAGCAGTCCGTGCGAGACCACGTCGGGCAGACCGGCACTGCGGGCGACCACGTCGCTGAAGTGGATCGGATTCGAGTCACCGGACACCCCGGCGTAATTCACCAGGTCACCACGAGAGAGCTGGACCGTGCGTGGCGCGAGTTCCATGCCGACGGACAAGTCCTCGAAAGCGGGAGTGGTTCGCGGCGTGCGCGGCTCGTCGGGCGAATCCGGCTGCACCGTCTCCTCGAAGCACTCGACCAGACCGCCGTCCTCGCCCGCCTCCCGCGCGGCCGCGGCGTCCGACCGGTCGGTGGCCGACTGCCCGGTCATGATCACGCCCTCGACCGCCGCGCGCAGATCGGCGGCGATGTCCACGCCCGTCTGCGCCACCGCCGTGGTGTGCGCGGTCTGCAACACTTCCTTGTACTGGTTGCTCAGCACGTTCCTGGTGACCATGAAGTCCTTGTCACCGAACTGCCGGAACGACTCGATGTAGGAGTCGCACCGCACCTCGTCACCCGCGACGATCGGCCGGTGCACCTGGATCGACTGCTCGGTCTGCAACACCTGGCCGAGGTCGTAGCCGCTGAGCACGGACTCGAACATCTTGCGCTGCATCAGCATGAGGACGATCGAGGAGAACGTCAGCGGCGCGACGAGCCCGTCGAAGCCCAGCCGCACGGCGGCGTCCTCGTCCCGGTGCGCCGGATGGCCGTCCTGCAGCGCTCGCGCGAACTCCCGGATCTTCTCGCGGCCCACCTCATACGAGTCGGTCAAGCGGTAGTGCCGCCCGACCAGTGCCTTGGCCTGTTCGGACGCGGTGGTCGTGATGTCGTTCATGTGCCTCTCTCGGGAATTCGGGCGTCACCCCGCCCAGACCGGCCCACCGTACCGAAGCCACGACAACGCCGCCGCACAGCACTCTCGCCAGATCTGGGCATACGAACAGAAGGGGGACACGGTTTTGATCGCGAGCGCGGGCGCACCGCGTTACCGGAGCCCCTCCCGGCGGCGTTACCCGGTCAGCACTCGTCGGGCGCCCGGACCCCCTGCAACCTGTCGTCCAGCCACAGCATGGCTTCCGGATAACCGAGTGCACCCGCGATGATGTGCTCACCGAGCACATTGCGATACACCGCGGGCACCCCGAGGCGGCACTGCTCCAGATAGAGGTTGCGCGCGCCCTCGGCCGGGATCCAGAACTCCTGCTCTCCGTTGTAGATGAACAGCGGAGTCGCCGACCTCATCCCGGCCATCTTGGTCACCCGATAGATGTCCGCGGCCAGCGCCGAATGCAGCGGATCGGGGAAGTTCGCGGCGATGTCGATCGGCAGCATCAGCACGCCGATCGCTCCGTAGCTGCTGCCACACATGTCCTTCACCGGCGAGACGGCCACCCACTGGGCGAGATTGTTCATCCGGGCCAGGATCTCCGGCCGCTCGCGGCCGATGCCGAAGACCGCGCCCATGAAGATCGCCGAGGCGAGGTTTCCGTTCATACTGCGGGCCAGGATCTCGTAGTCGGCGGGCACCCCGCCGAGCGCGGCACCGACGATCACTTCCGCCAATTCCGGTGCGTAGCCATCGATCAGCTTCACCGCACCGTGCGTCGCGATCGCGCCTCCCGAGTAGCCCGCGAGTCCGAACCTGGCGGCGCCGAACTCCTCCGGGAACAGATTGCGCACCGCCCTGATCGAGTCGAGCACTGCGTGACCGGCCACGATGGGTTCGGCGTAGGCCATCGACGGACCCTCGTGGTCCGGGATCAGTACGGCGTAACCGCGCAGCGCCGCCACATGTGTGGTGGGTGGCAGGAAATCGGTGAAGCTGGTGTCCGGGTTGAGCCCGTGCGCCAGGGTGTATCCCGGTGTGCAGGAACGGCCGAGAGCGTCGATGGGCAGATTGTTCACCACCACCGGTCGCGGCCCCCGCCCCGGCCACGGCTTCGCGGGAACGACAAGAGTCGCGGTGGCATAGGACGGCGCTGCGTGCGCGTCCGTCGTGCGGTACTTCACCAGCAGCGCACGCTGGATCGGCATCAGCATCAACGGCGCGGTCGTCGCGCTCACGTCGCGCACCTCGATGACCTGCCCCTCGGACAGTTCGCCCAGGTTCTCCGGCCACACGTCGAAGATCGGGTCGCCGACCGCGGAGGGCAGCGCGGCCGAGCGCAGCGCCGCCAGCGACGGTGACAGCGTGGTGGCCTGGTGCGCGGGCGAACTCGGTTCCGGCAGCGGCGCGATCGGCGGTGGCGGGATCACCTGATCGATGAGCTGTTGCAGTCCGGGCAGCAGCCCGCCGGGCGGCGGTAGCGCGCCCGCCACGCCGGGCAGCGGCGGGGCGGGCGCCGGCTCGGCGGCGGCGGGGACAGCCAGGACCGAACTGGCGGCGAGCAATGCCACAGCAATGGCACGCGAAATTCTCATGGCACACGCCTCTGGGTGCGAACGGCAACGTCGTCTGGCACCCGGGCACCTGGCCGCGACCCCCGAAATGTCCCCTGTCAGACCGGAAGCCAGGACGTCAGGCTACGTCAGCGACCATGGCTGGACGCAGTAAAGCATCCGACTTGTGTTGTCGCGTATCCATATCGCAACAACCGGCCGAGACCCGTATCCGGAGAACGGGTCCCGGCTCGGCCGTCCGCGATGGACGCTCAGCAATTGCTCGGCGCGGGCTCCCCCCGGAAACGGGCGTCCAGCCAGTTCAGTGCCGCGGGAATGCCGAGCACCGCCGCGGTCAAATGGTCCGGAACCGGGATCTCCTCGGACTGCACCTTGGCGCCCGCCGCACACCACCGCTTGTCGGTGTTGACCACCGCGTCGATCGGAATGAGCCCATCGATCGGCGAATGCCATTCGAACACCGGCATCTCGGGCACGCCGTCGTAGAGCTCGAGGCTGTTCTCCTCGACCACGGCGCGCGCGGTGTCGTCGTTGATCATCGATGTCGTCTTGGCGAAGTCCAGTGCGCCGCGGCCCGCTCCCGTCGAGAGGATGTCGTTGGTGCAGCTGTTGGCGATCTGCGCGCGGGCGGCCAGACCTCGCTCGTTCAACTGTTCGCTGAGCGGGAAACGCGTCGGGTATTCGCGCTCGAGCCCGAATCCGGCGGCGAACGCGAGCCCGAAGACCGGGTGCGGGTTCAACCCCAGACCCTCGAGCATCTTCACCAGATTCATCGGCACGCCGCCCATGGCCGCGCCCGCGATGTCGAGCTCCGGCGCGTACTTCGGCTGCAGGGCCGCCGCCCACGCGGTGGCCATCCCGCCGCCGGAGTATCCGACCATGGCCACCGGGCTGCGCTGCACCCCGAGTTCGGCGACCTGCTTCACGGCGCGCACGCCGTCGAGGGTGATCTGCCCGCCGAGCTTCGCGGCGCCGTAGGCGAAATTCGGCCCGAGGTGGTCGGGCAGCGCGACGCTCCAGCCGCGCGCGAGCAGGACGTTCCAGCCCGGCGCCTCCCGCACGACGAGGTTCGGGTCACCGGTGTAGAGCACCCGGGAGACCGAGCATTCCGAGCCGAGGCCGTTGATGATGTGCTGGAACGACAGCAGCGGCCCGTCGGCGCGATGCGACTTGGGCGTCAGCACCGTGGTGGTCGCGGCGATCGGTTTGCCCTCCGAGCTCGTCGACCGGAATCGGACCACGGTCACCGTGGTCTCCGGGAAGACCGCCAGCGGAGGCATCACCCGGGTGGCGATCACGTCGCCGGGCTTGCGATCGGCGATGTCCGCCGGTGTCGCGTAGAAGGGATCCGGATCGGGCTCGGGGTACAACGGTGCGCTGGTCGCCGCACCGGCCATGCTCGCGACCAGCGCCAGGCCCGCGGCCATCGCTCCGATCGCACGTGCGAGACGTCTTCGCCCCACTCCCCTACCCAACGAACGTGGGCCCTGACTCATCGACGTGTGCCTCCTGAATCGTCCAACGCTGTAGATCATCCTCGGCAATATCGCCTGGGCAGGGCACCACCCGACGCGATCATGTTGCCAAATCACAAGTTTGGGGAGCGCGGCTTGTGATCGCGGCGCGCCCCGGGTGGTGACTGTACCCGACCCGCACGGGTCCGTTCTGTGACATTTCCAGCCGATAACCTGGAACATGTTCTCAGCAGTGGCGGCCCTCTACCGTCAGTCCTACCGGCGCGGCTGCCGCGCCGGCCGGAAGGAGGCGGTGGCATGGAC
>NZ_JABLTE010000183.1 GCF_013315795.1 Nocardia barduliensis | reverse complement strand
GGGCGGGCGGTGGTGGCGGTTCGGGTCCGATTTGGTGCGGTGGTGGCCTGATGAGTTGCCGCGATTGTCCGCGGGCAAGCCCGTTCGCGGTTCGAGGTGCTGGGGCGCGAGGAGGTTGTCTGCTCGGACCGGCCATTTGGGCCAGAAGTGTTGTGTGGCAGGTCAAACGCAGCTCACCCGGGCGGTGACGGCGTCGCCGTCCACCGTGTATTCGATCCCGCGGGCGGTCAGCATGCGCAGCACGGCCGCGTTGTCCGCTGTCGTGCTCACGAAGAGCTCGGCGTAACCCTCGTCGGTCGCCCGCTCGATCAGTCCGCTGAGCACCGCGGTTCCGATGCCCGCTCCCCGGTGCGAGCGGCCGATCCAGACGCCGGCCTCGGCGGCGCTCGGCGTGGTGGGGAGCGGGCACAGTCGTGCCGCTCCGACCACCTCGCCGTCCACTCGGATGCCGTAGGTCGACTCGATCGGCGCAGTCGCCAGCGCTCGGGCTCGGTGAAACGCTCGGAAGTCCGCTTCTCGGTCGGCATTCCAGCGGGTGCCCGGCCCCTCGACCGGCATCACCTCGCCCGGGTCCGCGTCGGCCACCGCCGCGTGCAATAGCTCGGTGAGCAACGGCTCGTCGAGCGGTTCCAGGGTGACATGGGCGGGCACTGTGCCGATCCTGTCACCCCGGCAGGCCGTGGGCGACCGGTTTTCCGTCCGCTCAGACCGGAGTGATGGGCAGTCGCAGGGCGCCGGGCGCGGCGACCGGCACCACCGGGTTCTTCGGTTCGATCGACGCGAGCCTGCGGTACGCCGCGCCCAGGGGCGGGCGCTGGTCGTCCTCGCCTTTGTTCGGCCACAGCGCCATGGCGCGTTCGGCTTGGGCGGTGATGGTCAGCGAGGGATTCACGCCCAGGTTCGCCGAGATGGTCGAGCCGTCGGTGATGTGCAGCCCGGGGTGGCCGTAGACCCGGTGGTACGGGTCCACGACGCCGGTCGCGGGCGAGTCGCCGATCGCGCAGCCTCCGATGAAATGGCCGGTGATCGGCGTGTTCACCAGCTCGGTCCAGGCGCCCTGCGGAAGGCCGTCGATCTTCTCGGCGATCCGCCTGGTCACCTCGTGGCCCTCCGGAATCCAGGTCGGCGGTGCGGCGCCGTCACCGGGCTTGGTCGTCATGCGCTTGCCGAACAAGCCGCGCTTGGTGTAGGTCACGATCGAGTTGTCCACGTTCTGCATGACCAGCACACCGACCATGCGCTCGGACCAGTGCCGTGGATTGTGCAGCCGATGCAGATTGCGGCGCTGCTTGATCAGTTCCTTCACCCCGAGCAACCAGCGGGCCTTGCCTTCCTGACCGTCCACCAGCACGGTCGTCAGCAGACCCATCGCGTTGCTGCCCTTGCCGTAGCGCACCGGCTCGACGTGGGTGTAGTCGTTGGGGTGGATGGACGAGGTGATCGCCACGCCCTTGGTGAAGTCGGCGTCCTTGCGCAGCGATCGCGCGGCGAGCACCGCCTCGGAGTTGGTGCGCGACAGATGCCCGAGACGCGGCGACACATGCGGCAGACTGCCGCTCTCGCGCAGCCGGTGCAGCAGCTTCTGGGTGCCGAGCGCCGCGGCCGCGAAGATCACCTGGTCCGCGGTGAACGTCTGCTTCGCCTTGCGCACCCACCGCCCGGTGCGCACCGTCCGCACTTCGTAGCCGCCCTCCGGCCGCGGCCGCACGTCGGTCACCATCGTCAGGGGATGCACGGTGGCTCCGGCTTTTTCGGCCAGATACAGATAGTTCTTCACCAGTGTGTTCTTCGCGCCGTGCCGGCAGCCGGTCATGCATTCACCGCAGTGCGTGCAGGTCTTGCGCGACGGGCCGACTCCGCCGAAGTACGGGTCGGCGACCTCTTGGCCCGGCCGGGAATCGCCGTCCGCGAACAGCACGCCGACCGGGGTGCGGCAATAGGTGTGGCCGATGCCCATGTCCTCGGCGACCTCGCGCAGGATCCGGTCCGCCGGAGTGGTCGCCGGGTTCTCGGTGACGCCGAGCATTCGCTTGGCCTGGTCGTAGAACGGCGCCAGCTCCGCGCGCCAGTCGGTTATGTGCGCCCACTGCTTGTCGCGGTAGAACTTCTCCGGCGGCTCGTAGAGGGTGTTGGCGTAGACCAGGGACCCGCCGCCGACCCCCGTCCCGCTCATGATGAAGGTGTCGTTGAGCAGAGTCAGCCGCTGGATGCCGTAGCAGCCGAGTTTCGGCGCCCACAGGTACTCGCGCAGATGCCAGGAGTTCTTCGCGTACTCGTCGTCGGCGAACCGGCGGCCCGCCTCGAGCACGCCGACCCGGTATCCCTTCTCGGTCAACCGCAGTGCGGCAACGCTGCCGCCGAAGCCGGATCCGATGACGAGCACGTCGTAGTGGCTGTCCATGTACTCGAGCGTATGGCGGTAAACCCGCAGGCCGGACGAGAGATACGGACGCGATATAGAGATTTTCGGCCATATTCGCGTCCGCTCGGACAACATCGTCGCACCGCGAGCCGTTACCGCGGGTTGAGCGCCGGTTCGCTGATGAGCTTCGACGAGTGCGCGGATTTCGTCGCGGATGAGGCGGACGGCGTCGATGCCTCGACCCGCGGGGTCGTCGAGTGTCCGCTCGCGGTAGTCGACGCCCGGGAAGTAGAGGCAGGCGTCGCCGCAGCCCGACCTCGACCGGAGGTTCCTCGACCGAGGCCGGTATCCGGTAATTTGCTAACAATCAGGGGCGATCGTCGGGCTTCGCGGCCGCCGGGAGGTCGACCGAACGCGGAGGTCGTGGTGGAACAAATCGGTCTGCTCGAGCTCGCCGAGGGCGCAGCGGGCCTCGCCGTGACCGACTCCGGTATTCCGGCGACTCCGCTGGTCGTCGTCGACTTGGACCGCGACCAGTGGCCGTATGCCGAGGCCGCCGTTGCCGCACTCGAAAATCGACGCACCGTCGTGGTCATCGGTGTCAGCGATACGGCGCTCCCGGCGAATGCCGAGCCGCTGCTGGAGTCGCTGACCTGCACGCTCGCCCCGAGCGGCCCCGGCCGAGCCTGGGTTCGCGGCGACCGTGCCGATCGGGACCGGATCGCCGCGACCGTCGCCGCCGCGCCGCGCGCGGCGATCACACTGGCCGGACTGCTCGAGCTCACCTCGCGAACGAGCGTCGAAGACGGACTGCTGGCGGAATCGCTGGCCTACTCCATGCTGCTGGCGGGGCCGGAATTCGCCGGATGGCGTGCCCGCACACCGCGCAAGACGGTACCGGACAGCGCCGATCCAGTGCTGCTGGACCGCACGGATGACGTATTGACCGTGTCACTCAACCGGCCGGAACGCCACAATGCGTTCGGGCGGGCGGTCCGAGATGGGCTCCTCGATGCCTTCGCGGTCGCGGAGCACGATCCCGCGATCCGCGAGGTCGTGCTGCGCGGAATAGGACGATCCTTCTGCAGCGGTGGCGATCTGGACGAGTTCGGTTCCGCCGGTGACGTGTCCGCGGCGCATCTGGTGCGACTGAGCTGCAACGCCGGTCATGCCGCCCACCGCATCGCCGGGCGCCTGCGCGTCGTCCTGCACGGAGCCTGCATCGGCGCGGGCATCGAGATCCCGGCGTTCGCCGGTCGCGTCGAAGCGCACGATGACGCCTGGTTTCAGCTGCCGGAGCTGTCGATGGGCTTGGTGCCCGGTGCGGGCGGGACCGTCTCCATCAGCAATCGGATCGGGCGTTGGCGCACCGCCTTTCTTACCCTCACCGGCCGCCCCATCGACACCGATACCGCGCTGGACTGGGGGCTGGTCGATGGCCGAACCTAACTCGCAGGCAGACCATGCGCGGTCGCCGCTGCGGGCCTGGGCCGCCTCCGGCGCGATGGCGCTGACCGGCCGCGCCGGTGGAATGCCGCGCGCCGCCCCGGGCCGTCCGGCAGCCATGGTGGCGGAAGCCTTGCGGCGGTTCGGCGAAACCACCCTGGCGCGTAGCGGCAGCCGGCCGCGGCTTCCCGGGGTCGGTGTGCTCGGTGAGCGTGCCGCGATCGCCGGATTCACGCGCCGGGGTCCCGACTCCTGTGGCGGCGCGTTCCGAATCCTCCGCACCAGGGACGGGCGGCTGGGTCTGTCCCTGCCCCGCGCTGCGGATCTGGATCTGATCCCGGCACTCACCGAGGACCCAGCCGCTGACGCGGATCCCTGGGATACCGTCACGCGCTGGGCACGCGACGTCACGACGACCGAGGCCGCCGATCGCGTCGCGCTGCTCGGCCTTGCCGGGGGCGCCGTACCCGCCGAGGGGCTGCATGCTCGTTCGGCAGTCGAGGTCACCGAGTTCGGCACCCGCCGCCACCAGCGCGAACGCCCGCTTGTCGTCGATTTGACCTCGTTGTGGGCCGGCCCGCTCTGCGCGCATCTCCTCGGCTCGGGCGGCGCCCGGGTGATCAAGGTGGAGAGCCGCTGTCGCCCGGACGGCGCGCGCTTCGGCCCACCGGCGTTCTTCGACCTGCTCCATCACGGGCACACGATGGTGAGCTTGGATCTGCGCGACGAGCGCGACATGGACCTGCTGCGCGCGCTGATCGCCGATGCCGACCTGGTGCTGGAATCCGCGCGAGCCCGCGCTCTGCGGCAACTCGGCATCGACGCCGCCGAATGTGTGGCGAACGGAACGTCGTGGCTGTCGATCACGGCGCGGGGACGCGCCAGCAACACCATCGGATTCGGCGACGACATCGCCGCTGCCGCCGGTCTCGTCGTCGCGGACGGGGACGACCTGCTGCCCTGCGGTGACGCCTTGGCCGATCCGCTGACGGGGGTGCGCGCGGCCGAGTCCGCCTCCGCCGCTCTCCTCTGCGACCGCGCCCGGCTGATCGATGTCTCGATGCTGCACGTCACCGCTGAGACCAACACGGGCACGACAGAAGAGCACGCGGTTCACGCCGCCGAGAACGGTTGGTGGGTCGAGACGGCAGACGGCCGCTTCCCCGTCGCGCCACCCACGGCACGCCGGATCACCGGATCCGCCAAGGGGATCGGCGCGGACAATGCGAGCGTTTTCGGAGCGCGGCCGTGAGCATCTTGTTTCGCGATGTCGAAGTCGAGGGTGTACGAGTCGATGTGCGAGTCGTCGGTGATCACATCGGCGAGATCGGTCCCGATCTGCCTTCCGGCGCAGCCGAGACGATCGATGGCGGCGGCGGGGCGCTGCTGCCCGGCCTGCACGACCACCACCTGCACCTGCTGGCGATCGCGGCCGCACGCCGATCCGTCGATTGCGGACCACCGGCCGTAACCGACCTCGCCACGCTCGGCCGCGCCCTCCGGGCCTACCCAGGTTCCGGCTGGGTACGAGGAACCGGTTACCACGAATCCGTCGCCGGAGACCTCGACCGACATGTCCTCGACCGCTTGATCCCCGGCCGGCCGGTCCGTGTGCAGCACCGCAGCGGGGCGTTGTGGATCTTGAATTCCATGGCGCTGAAAGAGGTTTCCCGAGCGCTCGACGACACCGCCGACGTCGAACGCGATTGGACAGGCGCGCCCAACGGGCGACTGTGGCGCTACGACGCGCGGCTGCGCGCGGCTCTGCCCGCGGGTGCCCCCGACTTGTCCGCGGTCGGCGAGACGCTCGCGCGCTACGGGATCACCGGCGTCACCGACGCCACGCCGGACCTGGACAGCACCGCGATCGGCCTGCTGACGGCCGCACATCGCAGCGGCGCGGTGCCCCAGACCATCACCCTGCTGGGCACGGACGACGCATGGAGTTCCGGGGAAGGGCTGTGCGCTGGTCCCCGCAAACTGCTGTTGCGCGACCACGACTTGCCGGCCTTCGATGAGATCGCCCGCACCGTCACCGCGGCCCACCGAGCGGGCCGTCCGGTGGCGGTGCACTGTGTGAGCCGAGAGTCACTACTGCTGACAATGGCGGTATTCGACGACGTCGGCAGTATCGACGGCGACCGCGTCGAGCATGCCGGGATCGTGCCGGAGGGTGTCTCGGAATGGATTGCGCGCCTGGGTATTCGGGTGATCACACAGCCGGGATTCCTGTCGGAGCGCGGCGATGCTTACCTGCGCGACGTAGCCCCTGATGATCTTCCACACCTGTACCCGTACGCGCGTTTGCTGCGGGCCGGTGTGAAAGTCGCGCCCTCGAGCGACGCGCCGTACGGTCCGCTCGACCCCTGGGTCGTCATGCGTGCCGCCGCCGACCGGACGACGCGGGGAGGTGAGACGCTCGGCCCCGACGAGCGCGTCACGCCGATGACCGCGCTGGCAGGCTACCTCGGAGCACCCGGCGACCCGGGCGGCCCGCCCCGGCGCCTGATTCCCGGCGCCCGCGCGGACCTCTGTCTGCTGCGGGTGCCGCTGCGTCGAGCATTGGCGCCACCGGACAGTGCCTGGGTGCGGACAGTGGTGATCGGCGGACGAATACGTCACCACTGCTGGTGACCGTGGTATGCGCATCGGAGCGTGATACCACCGGCGCCGCCTGCCCCGGCCCGGCGGGCGGGAATTCACCGCTGGCCCGGCGGCGGTGCGTCGCTAGCGGATCGACGTGCCGATTTCGATGCCCGAGTCCGCGGGCAGGTCGGCGAGGTTCATGACGTTGTGCAGGTGGTGCACCCCTGGCGCCAAGCCGGTCGCGGCCCGGATGGCCGGGACGGCCAGCAACGCCGTGGCCCGCGACTGGCTGTGACCGCGCGCCCAGTGGGCACGGCCGGATCGCGCACGCGCCAGCACCATCCACTCGTCGGTTCCCGGGAAATGAAGCCCGCGCGGCATTCCGGCGGCGCCGGGAATCCAGGTGGCGAGGCTCAACGCGGTTGTCGCGATGCGGGAATCGAGGGCGAAGTACGTGCGCACCGGGACGCCCAGGTCGCGGGTCAGGACGTGCTGGTCGGAGAAGTCGGTCCGAAACAGTCGACGCCGTCGGTGGCCGGGAAGCGTGAAAAGACGAGGCCGGGTGTAGTTACGCACGAATTCGTTGCCGTCCCGGAACTTTCGGCCGAGCAGACGATACGACCACTCCGTCGCGGCTGCGCCATGCCGCTCCCCCGCGCCGAGCAGCACGGCGATCTCGATGGGTCCTGGCGACTGCGCATGCACCGCAGCGGCCAGAAGGTTGGTCAACCCGGGCGCAAGACCGACGCTGACGATCGCCGGACGGGAAAGGAGCGTCCGCTCCAGCAGCGCAACGTATTCGGTGGACGCGGTGACGTCCACGAACGCCGAGCCGTGATCCGCTGCCAGTTCGGCCAGACGGGAACACTCGAAACCGGAGGTGTTGACGACAACATCGATACCGTCGAGCGCCCTCTGGTAGGACTGCAATCCCGGTTCGCCGAGGTCGATCGTCACATCGGCGCGGGCCGGGTCACGACCGGCCGCCAGGGCGGTATCTCCACCGCGCCACAGTTCGGCGACCAAATACCGACCTACTGCACCGTATCCGCCGAGAACGAGAACTCTCATCGCGGCTGGCGTCCTCTCGTGTACGCGAAGCCGGCGAGTCCGAGATCCGATCGAGGGATCACCGGCGCGATCCACCGCCGCTGCCAGCCTCTTCGCCCGGTAGGCCGACGTCAGGGCCGCCCGTACGCCGGCACCTTGTCGTCATGCCACGAATGCTACTCGACAAGAGTTTCACTGCAACGAAATCCGCCGTCGCGTAGCTTCAGCCAAACCTGTTCCGCCGCCGTGCCGTTACGGCGCCGAGCTGTCCGAGCGTAGATGCGGGCGCTGCCGCCGGCAGGGGGATTGTGTGGCTTGGTCTCGGCGGCAGCGCAGTTCCGCATCGGGTACCGACGGTGACCGACAATGCACCCACCAACTGATCGCTGCTCGCGCGTCCGGCGTTACAACCGGAAACGAAAGCTACGACTTCCACGGGACCGGACTGCCGGAGAGGATTCACCGGCAGCACCGGTCGAATATGCGTCGAATCGGGCTACTCGCAGGCGATGCCGTCCTTGTCGCGGTCCAGCTCGGATCGATAGCCGGGTTCCCCCTGCCGCAACGGTGCGGCGCCCGCGGCCCTGGCGGCGGCGCAGTTGGGGTAGTAGAGGCTGGGGGCGGCAGGGCGTGGTGGCGCAGGCACCGCTGCCGCGGGAGGTGTGGGCACGGCTGCCGCGGGCGGGGCAGGCACGACCGCGGCAGGCGGCGGAGTGGGTGCGGTGGTCGATTGCGGCGAGGACGGAAGCGGCGGCGTCACAGTGGTTGTCGGGGGCGGCGGTGTCGTGGTTGGTGCCACCGATGTAGTGCGCGGAGTTGTGGTGGCTGGTGTCGATGCGGTTTCGGTGCCACACGCGGCGCCTGTGAGCGCGGCGGCCGCGCAGAGGAGGATGGCGGCACGTCGCCGGGTCGATGTCATGGTCGGCCTGTCTTTCGAGTCGGAGGTGTATCCGAAGTGCAGTCGAGTGCCGCCGCGTCACCGAAAGGGTCGACGCGTCCGGCTATGGCGCACCGCCACGGGTGGCACCTGGAGTTGTTGATAATTGGTCCCCCCTGGCGGGCCTAGCACCGGCCGGAGATCGGGGACTGTCCGTCATATCGCTATCGCCCCTGGTTGTGTTTCCGGCATACGAGTACGGGCGTGTTCGATCCCCCGCTGAGCCGGGGAGCCGATGCGCGGACCACCCGGCGCACGCGCGGCCGCAAACCGCCGCACGCACGCCTGCGAATCCCGTGGCGGCCATCACGGTGCAGGGCATTCGAACGTGATCGCTCGTAGGGGTTGGCACACCGTAGAACTAGTGGTTTTCTGTACGGTTCCCGGGATTCCGGCGGGGACGCATCACCCGTGAGGAAGAGGAGAATGAGTCGACCCGAACTGGAAGGCGGCACGGGTGTGCGGTTGGATCTCCTGATCGCACGCTACGGGCCGATGCCCGAGGATATGGTCCGCGCCCTCGGGGCCGTAACGGCGCGGGCGCTGGCGGCCCAGCATGCACTCGGCCGCGGTCACCAGCTCATCGATCCGGTACACGTCGAAGTGTTCGCCGACGGACCGCGCCTCGTCGCAACCGAAAGTGACGCGGTCACCGTGCCACTCGCCGGGTCGAACACCGCCACCGACGACATCGCCGCGCTGGCGCGTGTGCTGGTCTTCGCGGCCGCGGGCGGCGCGGCACAGCCCGAGCAACTGCCCGTGTCGCCGGGATTGCGCGAGCTGCTGCGAGCCTGTTTGTCCGAAGACCGGCGGCCCGGCCTCGACGAGCTGGCCCGGCTGCTCGACGGCCCGCCACCGGCACGATGGCTACCCGACGAACCGGCCGCGCCGCGAGCACTGCCCACCGACCCCACCGCACCGGACC
>NZ_JABLTE010000182.1 GCF_013315795.1 Nocardia barduliensis | reverse complement strand
GCCCTGTGGTCGAGCCGTGCCCCACCACTTCGGCGGAGCCAGTTCGCACTGGCCGGTCATCGCACACCGGGTGAGGGCGGGACTCCGGAGAGTGTCCGCGCGGTCACTCCCACCCCCGGAAACCAGCGGGAACCCGAGGCCGTGTCGCGGCCGGGTCAGCACGCCGTTCCTACCGGCAGCCGACCACTATCGGACCCGGGCGGTCGCTCCGGCGAGGACGCCGCCGGGCTTGTCGGGCAGCGCTTTCCCGGTGTCCGGTCGCCCGATGCCGGGGTGTTGGCCAGACACGTCGACGCGGTAGGTGTCGAGCGGTTCCGCTATATCGGCAGCCGCCCACACGAATCGATGCCACCACCTGGCGGCCCGGCGCACTCGCACACCACCGCTCGGCGCGACCAGGACGTACTGTTCGACCACACCACCGCGCGGCACGGTGCGAGCGGTCCGCTGGGATTCATCGGCAGTCGCCCTCGGGAAGAGAGCTCGTCCGGCGACGGCGCGTCCGCCGCTCCCGAGTTCCAGGACCTGGTGCTCGCGGGCAGACAGTCCGGAACAGCGGAACGTTCGCTGGTCGAGGAGGCACCGGGGGTGCGGGTCGAGTTGGTGACCTTCGGCAACGGCACCCGCGTGTTCGCGGAAACGTACGTCAGCCCTGTCGCCGCGCTCGAGCAGGTGCTACAGCGGAAAGTCGCTGCGATCATGGACGCGCCGGTCGGGCGTACCTGCCTGATTCTGGAGGACGACACCGTCTATCGCGAGATCACCGCTGGGCAGCCGGGCGACAGCGTGCAAGCGCTGGACCGCGCGATCCTCGGCTCGCGCTCGGCCGAGCGACTCGGCCTTTTCGACGCGGTGACGAGGACCAACCGCACCGCGCGAGAGTGGAACGTGGGCCCGGACAACGAGGTTCGGGGCGGGCGCGCCCCGTCCACTATCGACGCGACGCCGACCGGTGCGTTCGCCGCGACGTTCGTGCGGCATATCGACGGCCGTGAGGTGTGGCAACACCACGGGATGCCCAGGTCGGAGCTCTCGGCCATTCGGGAGCAGGTGGCATACCTGCAATCGTGGATCTCGGATCTTCCGGTACCGCGGGAGAACAAGCTCGCGCTGCACCACATCCACGGCCGGTACATGGACGCGCTGGCGGAGGTCGAGTGGCGCGCCGTGCGCACCCAGGGCGAGAACTCGCATCGCGCCGGGCTCGACGTCGAAGCGCAGACCAAGGCGCGGCTGGTCGAGGCGTTCACCCTCGACTACCCGCACATCACGATCGTGGGGTTCGACCATCCAGATGTTCCCGCCCACGTCGTAGCGGAGATTCTCGGCGGGCTGGACGAGATGCTGACCAGGTTCCCGGGCCGCACCAATATCCGGGGACTGTGGATCGATTACCTGGGTGAGGAGAACGCCGGCGCCGCATCCTTCGCCCAGCGCGACTCCGAATCGACGTTTCGGACCCTGGGGATACAGTTCAGCCTGCGCAATGCGAGCAGGCCGGCATGGACTGTCGAACGCGGTATCGAGATGCGGGAGCGCGGTTTCAATCCGGTCGGTGACCGGCCGTTCCACCACGATGCCGTCCACGAATTCGTCCACGCGATCGATGCCGTGGAGCTGCTGTCGGTGCCCCTGCCGCAGGTGCTGCACGACATCTGGTCCCGGCTGGACGAACTCGAGCTGATCCGAGAACCCGAACACATCTGGCTCGCGCGACTGCCCGCGTACGCCTTTGTCGACCAAACCAAGGCGGAGCTGCGTCCATACGAGGCCCTTGCCGTCGGGTTCGCCGAGATGGACATCCACGGCGCGGCGATCGGCACGCCACAGTGGGCGATCCATCAGTACGTCACGGCGGGTCGGCCACCGCAGATCATCCCCGATCTCGCCGTTGATCTCTCGGCGCAGGGGGATCGAGCCTCCTCGGTCTCGGAACAGGCGAACGACGCCGACCTCACCCGGCCGTCTCGTGCCCCCGATTCCGGCGCCATGCCATCCGGACCGGAGGCCGTCGTCCGAGTCCATGGCGCCGGTCACGAGCCGCCGGGTTTCCGGCAGGAACAGCGGGGGCTGCGGCGGCAGAACGAAGCGGCGGTTGTGCTCGCTCGCGCGGGTTTCCAGGTCGAGCAGCATCCCGTCGAACCCGGTGCGCGTCTGCCCGACTTCCGTATCGAGGGACGGATCTTCGACTGCTACTCACCGGCGACCGGCAAGGTCAGCAATATCTGCTTCGAGATCCGCCGGAAGGTGCTCGTGAAACGCCAGGCCGAGCGGATCGTGGTGAATCTCGCCGACTCCACCGCGGACCCGGTCGAATTGAGTCTGGCGTTGCGGCGGCACCCTATCCCGGGCCTGCGCGAGATACTCGCCATCGACCGGCACGGCACGGTGCTGCGGCTGTTGCCGGGACCAGCGACTGTCATCGGGAACCGGCCGGACACGGGCGACCACGAATTCATCGGCAGCAGACCGTCGCAGCGCCCGCCCGAGCCGCCCGACTCGCAGCCGGATTCGGTGTTCGCGAACGATGTACGTCTACTCAACGAAGCGGTGCGGGACGGGCGGGGACCGCTTCGTGGCGAGCACTTTCCGCTGCCGGGGTTGCGGATGAGGAGCAACGACCCGGGCCGGAACGCGGCCTTGCGGATGTTCTCGCTCTGGCAGGCACATGTGGCCAACCGCGGATTGGGAAAGCTGGTCAGCCGGTGGGATGCGGTGCCGACGCCGGCGTCGCGGCGCAGAGTGCTGGCGCAGCTGTACTTCTGGATATCGCATCAGCGCTACATGCGGCAGGTCTGGGCCGTCGAGCGCGACCCGAGCGTGGTGGGGGAGCACGGAGAAAGCCATCCCGACTACTTCCGCACCAGGCTGGGCGACGACGCGCCCAATATGGACATGGTGGGCCGCCACGACGGTATGCGTGCCGGGGCTCGCCGCGATCCAGGGACCGGAAAGTGGCACGGCGGCGTCGGGACACCGGCGTTCTGGACCATGCTGGCGATCGGCCGTCTCGTCCGGAGCCGGATGGACGTGGAGGCGCCGGGCAGCACGGTGTTGCAGAACGTCGTGGAGTTACCCGGCGGCGCCCGGGTCGAGGGGAACGTGCTGTCCGCTCTCGAGCGTGGCCGGTTCGCGATCGAGACGGCGCGGGCCGGCGATCAGCGGACGATCTTCGATGCCGCCATGACCGAACTGGCCGCAGCCCTCGACCAGCGGTCCCCGCAACCGTCTCCGGAGGTGCTGCGGCGTGTGGCCAACGCGGTCTACCTGCTGTTCCAGGCGCCGCTGATGACGCGGGGCAGCGACGCGACGATCCGCACATTCGCGGCGACAGTGTTCGCCTTCGCCTTCGGCCGCCCGCTGCGCTTGCCGCACGACATCGATCTGCAAGCCATGTCGAGGCGGCAGTCGGACTTCGTCGAGTGGTTTGCCGGATCGCTCGAACGCGGTCTGCGCACGACGGGTGAATCGGACGCGGCGGGTCGCCCGGACGCGCGGAGCGGAACGGAGGAGGACGACCGTCCGCCCACATTCATCGGCAGCCGTCCCCGGGAGCAGTCCGATCCGTCGTTGGACGCCGCGCGGGGGGCGTGGCTCAAGGCGTTGCGGCTCGAACAGGGAATGAAGCAGAAGGACGTCGCGAAAGCGGCGGACCTGACCAATGCCGCACTGTCCAATATCGAGAATGGACGACGGACGTCGCTCGGCACTTTTCAGCAGGTCTGCCGCGCGCTGGGCATCGAGGGCGAGGCGCTGACCGAGGCAACGCGGCGGTTCTATCCGGAGGTCGAACTCGACACCGATGCCGCCGCCCATGATTCGCCGGGTGGCTGGGTCGCCGCGCATCGCAACAGCCGGGGCATGACCAAGACGGATCTCGCACGCGCGGTCGGCGTGACGCCGACCCGGATCGGGGAGATCGAGGACGGTGATCGCCCGCAACCGAACGTCTTCTACCGAATCGCTCGGGCATTGGGCGTGGACCCGCAGGCGCTGGCGGAGGCTACACGTAGCCTCTATCCGGATCTCGTGCTCGATCTCGACCCGGCGGCGCACGATCCAGCCACACCAGGCAACTGGATCGTGGCGCTGCGGCACGACCGGGACAGGACCCAGGCCGAGGTGGCCCGAGCCGCGGGCACGTCGGCGGGATACCTCGCCGGAATCGAGGGTGGAAAATACACCCCGAGCTCGATCATTTTCCGGCGGATCTGCCGGGCACTGGAGGTCGGGTCGGCACTCCTCGCTACGGCCACACACCATTTCTATCCCGATCTCGAACTCGGTCTCGATCCGCGCACCCACGATTCCGCGTCACCCGGCAGCTGGATCGTGGCTCTGCGGCACGACCGGGACATGACCGGGAACGAGCTGACGGACGCGATCGGGCCCGGGTGGGGTCATCTCTCCGGTATCGAGACCGGCAATTATGTGCCCAGATTCGCGGTTTTCCGGCGCATCTGCGAGGTCTTGGGGACCGACGACGAACTGCTGCGGATGGCGATCCGGCACTTCTATCCGCACGTCGATCTCGACCTCGAATCGGCGGCACACGACCTCGGCAGATGGATCACCGCGCTGCGCTACGACCGGGACATGAGCCGCGCCGAACTCGCCCGTGCGACCGGTCTGTCCACGAAGTATCTGGCACAGGTCGAGACCGGGAATCGGCGGCCGCGCTACAGCACGTTCCGGCAGATCTGCCGGGCGCTGGGAGTGTCAGGTGGCCTGTTGATCCAGGCGGCGCGGGACTTCTACTCGGACATCACCGTCGATATCGATCCCGCGTCACACAAATCGCTGGGACGTTGGATCGCGGCGCTGCGTTACGACGAGGGAATGTCGGTGACCGAGCTCGCGCGGCGAGCGCGGATGCCTCGTAGCACGCTTTCCAGTATCGAGAACAATCGCTATCTTCCGCGGCTGAGCAAATTACGGCAACTGTGCCGGACGCTGGGCATCGGTGGAGATATGTTGCTGGAGGCAGTCGATCGTTTCTACGGCGAGCGATACGAGCGATCCGGCTATCGCGAGGAAGAAAAACTGTTCCAGCGGTACGTGGTAACCCGGGTCGGATCCCGGGAAGAGCGTGTGGTCCAGGATGAGATACTGGAAAAGTTCGCCTGGGTGCCGAACGCGGTGGCGCGTCGGGAATCGCCGGATATCCGCGAAGAGGCCACTCATGTCGCCCGGATCGCGACTCTCACCGCGATCAAGAGCCACATCCCCTCCGCATCGTTCGCCGCTCACGCCTGGGCAAGCTGCCGCGGAGCGCTTTTCCGATTCCGTCTCGAACGGATATTCCCGAACCTCGACGACCGCACGCGGAAGATGGTGAGCACGGTAGGTGCTCAGATCGGCAGAATGGTTGCCGAGGGCGAGGTTCTCGACGACGCGGCGATCGCCCGAGCAGTGCGCATGACCGTGGCCGATGTGACGCTGGCGCGCGAAATCCTGGACCAGCCCACGCGGTGGGTCGATGAGCCGATGATCGGCAAGTCCGGCCCGCTGCGTCGCGAGATCGCCGACCCGTCCGGAGCCGGATTCGCCGACACCGACTTCGCGATGACCGTCCGCTCCGCACTGGCCGACCTGGCCGATCCCGCCATGGCGCAGCGGCTGGTCATGCTGCATCTGGTCGAGGGCATGTCCTTGGCGCGCTCCGCCGAGCGGCTGGGATTGGGGACTGCTGCCGCGTCAGAACTTCTCGCCGACACCGTCGCCCGATTGCGCAATGCGTTCGACGATCATGAACCAGCCGACGTCACCGCGAGCGAGCAGACCCGGCCGACACCGTGGAGCGCCGCGAGGGAGCAACCGGATCAGCCGCCCGGTCCGCCGGTGTCGCGCGGCGATTCCGCGCCGGGCGAGGGCACGACCAGGCCGGGCGGGTTCATCGGTAGCAGACCACCCGAACCGGGTGAGTCCGCACGTGGGCCGGCATCGGAGCAGACGCCGGGGACGACGCCATGGTCGCGGCTCTCGGACCGGGATGCCAACGAGGGTGTCGGCGGCGAGAGAGAAACGGTCGGCGCAACGGAATCGCGGGCGGTACCGGAGTACGGTTCCCTCGGCAGCCGCCCGACGGACTCTTCCGATTCGGAGCCACCGGCCTCGGCGTCGCAGGAGAGACCGGCTCCGGTTGCCTCGGCAGCGTGGCCGCCCCCGGACGGCGCGCAGCCGTTCCGGCACTGGTTGAAGGCGGCTCGCCTGGGTCGCGGACTGACTCAGGCTGTGTTGGCCGCTCGCATGGGCGTGCCGAATTCGGCGACGTATATCGGCTCGCTGGAGCGTGGGGTGACGATCACCCGGGACATGGCGGTGCGTCTGCTGGCGGGCCTGGATGCTCCCGACGAGGTGGCCGAAGCAGTTCTGCGGGAGTACTTCCCGGAGGAAGGCGGCGAGTTCCCCGATCCCCGATCCGACCGGTTCCGCCATCCCAAGGACTGGATCATCGCCGCTCGTACGAGCAAGGGACTGTCACGCGCGGAGCTGGCGGCGCGCGCAGGTGTCGGCCTGACCGGTTTGGGTCAAAAAGAGCGCGCGCAGCACCCCCGTGGCGAATCCGGCATCCGTCCGGATTACGCGTTGCGCCTGCTCGCCGGACTGGCCGCACCGAGCGATATCGTCACTGCGTTCATCGGTCGGTTCTATCCCGGCTGGGACGCCGACGAGCGAGGAAACACCGGGCCGGAGGGATTCATCGGCAACCGGCCGAGGGATGACGCGCCGGAGGGGCCGGTGCCTGCGGGGGAGCCGGTGCGCGCCGAAGCGGACACTCCCGCCGATTTCATCGGGCCGGTCGACGCGCGTGCCGGGTTGCCCACCTATACCCCGCCCGATGCCGAGACGCGCATGCGGGCCGATCGGGTGTTGCGTGAGCATTGGGGCGCCGGGGCGAGCCCGGACGATCTGGTGTACCGGTGGCGGCGATCCACCGCGAAACGCGCGGTGACCGCCGCTGAGGAATGCGCGGAGCACACGGCCCGGAACACGCGCCGGGCGCGGAATCTCACCGTGGACGAGGTGCGGGCGCTGGTCCGGGTGTGGCCCGAATTCGTCGGCGCCGCAGGCGGATTCCCGAGTGGTGTGCGCGACCAGGCCAACCGCTGGGCTTTCGCGAAAACGCGGGCCGTACTCGAGAGGGCAGCGGTGACGACCCGGCTGAGCGGTCGGCAGCGGGCACTGCGGGAGTATCTGCTGAATGTCGAGGATCTGTTGATCCGGGCGCGCCAGCGGGCCGCGACGGTCGAGACGCCAGGAGTGCCGATGCCGACCGTGCTGCTCGAGCGGTTCGACACCGGCGACCCGAGCGGCGGCTCGATCATGATCTCGTTCGGTAGCGGAGATCCCGTCGCGGAAGCCTGGCACGTGGACGGCACCGACCGCGATCTGCGCCGCCTCGATCAGCGAATGCAATTGGCTTGCAACCATTATGAAGCGGCGGTACGGGAGAACCCGGAACGCCCGGTCCGGGTGGTGGTGTGGTCCGGGACCGACGGCCACCGCCTGGCGGGCGATCTTGCGGCGCCGCATCCCGCGGTCCGGCCGGAACGCCAGCTGGTAGTACACGGCGACGGCGGGCGGCCCGCGAAGAAGGCTCTGGCACACGAGTGGGTCGCCCGTACCACCGACGCGGTGGTGGTCTGTGGCGAGTCGAATCTGGGGGCGATGAGGGAGGCACTGGCGGGCATTGCGTTGTCCACCGACGTGTACTACGGAATCGATTCCCGGGCGGGCACGGCCGGAAAAGCGAGCAATTTGCCGGGCGTGCAATTCGCGAGCCGGTTTCCTACCGGCGACGCGGGGCGTACGAATGCCGTGCTGAAGGATGTGCGCGATATGGCGCAGCGATATGAGAAGGAGCCGTTCGAGGAGGGGAAGCCGATCGATGACGAATTCCTGCTGTATGTCGACGATCGCACCAAGGCGCCAACGGAGTCGCTGGAGAACATCGGCCGTATCCTGGCGGGTTGTCCGGATCGGGTCGCGCGCCACAATCCCATGCAGGATGGGCGGGTTCGTTTCACCGAATGTATAGAACGCGCCGTCGACGAGCAGACCCGGTCCGTCTATGCCGACATCCTGCCGCGTAACCCGGACAGCGGCATGCCCACGTTGCGCGAGACCGGCAGCGACGCCGCCCTCGCCCGCAGCGCGATCGATAAGCGCGGCGGTCCGGGTGCGGGCCCCGAAGTCCTGCTGCATCGAGGTCTGCCGGACGACTTCACGAGGGCCGGTCGACTTGCGATCGACAACAAACGGTGGTGGAACTCGCTGCACCGCGACGAACAGCGCGCGGTCGTGGCGGTCCATCCTCGGATGGTCGGCAACGCCCCGGGGCTTCCGTCCGAGGTGGCGAACTACGCGAACGACTATCGCCGATATGCCACCGCCTCCGCGATCCGCGCGAAAGGCAGGAAGAACGCCAGTCGGACCGAGCGCCAGATTTTCCGGAACTTGTATGCCGTCGGTGAGGCACTCACCCGTTCGGTCACCGTGCATCGCGACATTCCCGCGCCGGTCGTCACCACCGTGGCGTTGGACCCGGAGGCGTTCGGAGGCAACGGGTCCGGCACGTTCGTCATCGGCAACTGCCGGCTAGAGGACGCCGAACATGTGATCTGGTATGTGGACGGTGTCAACACGCGGCTGCAGTCGGCGCCGACCCGCCTGGCGAGCGCGCGGAATCTGTACGAGGAGTTGGTGCGGGCGGATCCTTCCACCAAGGTCGCCGTGGTGTGCTGGATCGGCTACGAGGCGCCCTCGAACAACAAGGAAGCGTGGGCCTCCAGGCCCGAACTGGCAGAGGCCGGTGGCAGGCTGTTCGCGCGCGACGTGCTGGCGTGGCGCGCGGTGACCGGCGCGCGAATGTCGAAGCTCGGTTACAGCTATGGCACCCCGGTGGTGGCCGAAGGCGGCGTCGGCGGCCGCTTGGACGGCGTCTTCGAACACGGTGTGGTCATGGGCTCGCCAGGGCGGGGTCGACGGTTCGACAGTGCGACGGACGCCAGCTGTCGCAGCACCTGGGTGCTGGCCCAGTCCGACGACCCGGTCACCGGATTCGGTGGGGACGCGCCCGATGCGCGTGGCCGCTTGCTCGGTGACGGGCCATTCGGCCTGGGAACCGATCCGGCCACCGACACCATCGCGACGCGAGTGCGTGCCGAACGCGGTTTCCCGTATTCGCTGGCTCCCTTCGACGGCCACGGCGAGTATCTGCAGTACTCGTTGGTCGGCGCCGCACAGCCCACGGAGTCGTTGCGGCACGCAGCGTGGTGCCTCGCCGGGCGCGGTGACGAGGTGCCCACGGAACGGCACCGGCCCACTGTCGAAAATCCGACGGCGATGCACCGCATCCGCGCGCGGGTGGTCGACGCGGCCCGTGATCGCCGTGCGCCGCAATTGGACGCCGCACTCGCCGCGCCGGGCGATCACCGGTCGCGCCGCGACTTGTCGGGACCTCCCGCGGGAGTGGCGAGCGAAGGGGACAGCGTGCGGTCGGGTCCGGTGCGAGCAGCAGGAGCGGCGGTGGGTCCGTCCGATGCCACGCGGGCGGGGCCGAGACTCGCGGTGCGACTCGGCAAGGG
>NZ_JABLTE010000181.1 GCF_013315795.1 Nocardia barduliensis | reverse complement strand
CCGCACGCACCACAACCACCGCCTGACTCACCCCCGGACAACGCAGCAACGCCGCCTCGATCTCCCCCAACTCGATACGGAACCCCCGCAACTGCACCTGCTGATCACCACGCCCGGCGTACTCGAGGGTGGCCTGACCGCCGAGACCGACCCACCGGCCGATATCACCACTGCGATACATCCGCGACCCCGGCGCACCGAACGGATTCGCCACGAAACGCGACGCCGTCAAACCAGGACGGCCCAGATAACCCCGGGACAACTGCGCGCCCGCGACATAGATCTCACCGGCCACCCCCACCGGAGCCGGATGCACCCGGTCGTCGAGCACGTACGCGTCCAAGCCCGGCAGCGCCCGCCCGATCACGCTGGCCGGGTTGTCGGCCATCTGCTCGTCCAGCGACAGGAACGACACATGCACCGTGGTCTCGGTGATGCCGTACATGTTCACCAGCCACGGCGCGTCCACCGGGTGCCGCTCGTACCAGCGCCGCAATTGGCGCAGATCCAGCGCCTCGCCGCCGAACACGATGTAGCGCAGGGCGAACTTGCCCTCGTCGTGGTGCGCCGCGCGGTCGGCCTCGGCGAGCTGATAGAACGCCGAGGGGGTCTGGTTGAGCACGGTGACCTGCTCGCGGATCAGCAGTTCCCGGAACTGCTCCGGCGAGCGGGAAGTCAGGTAGTCGACCACGACGACGGTGCCGCCGTTGGCCAGCGCGCACCACAGTTCCCAGACCGAGAAGTCGAACGCGAAGGAGTGGAACAGCGTCCACACGTCGGTTTCGTCGAACTCGAACAGCAATTGGGTGTTGGCGAACAACTCGACCACGTTGCGATGCGCGACGCCCACGCCCTTCGGCACACCCGTGGAACCCGAGGTGTAGATGACATACGCCAGGTGGTCCGGACGCAGCGGCGTCAGGCGCTCGCGGTTGCGGACCCGTGCGTCGTCGTAGCCGGTGGTCTCCTCCAGCAGGAGCACCGGGACATGGCCCACGGGTAGCGACTCCCGCTCGGTGGCGGTGGTCAGGACGGCGACCGGGGCGGCGTCTTCGAGCATGAACTCCAGCCGCTGCACCGGATAGGTGGTGTCGATCGGCAAATACGCCGCGCCCGCGGTCAGCACACCCAACAGGGCGACCGGCAACTCCTCGGTCCGCGGCACTGCCACTGCGACCAGCGACTCGGGACCGGCGCCCTGGGCGATCAACGCCCGAGCGACCTGGTTGGCCCGCCGGTGCAACTCGCCGAAGGTCAGCACCGTATCGGCGTAGCGGATCGCGATCGCGTCCGGACGGCTACGGGCCTGAGCGGCGATGACCTCGACCAACGTCACCTCGGGCACCACCGCCCCCGGAGTGGACCACTCGTGCAGCACCAGCTCGCGCTCACCCGCGGCCAGCACATCGATATCACCGACCACCGCCGAGGCGTCCGCGGCCACCGCCGACAGGATCCGCCCGAACCGATCCGCGAAATCCTGCACCGTGGCCGGATCGAACAGATCCGTGGCATAGGTGAACGCCGCCGACAACCCCTGCGGCTGCCCGTGCCGATCAATGTCCTCCGACAGCGCCAACTGCAGGTCGAACTTCGCCAGCGGCACCGCCAGGTCCACCGCCGACACCGACAGTCCCGGCAGCTCCAGTTCGGTGCGCGCCAGGTTCTGGAAGGTCAGCATCACCTGGAACAACGGATGCCGCGCCGGCGACCGCACCGGATCCAGCAACTCCACCAGCCGCTCGAACGGCACGTCGGCATGCCCGAAGGCCTGCACATCCACCGACCGCACCCGCCCCAGCAACCGGTCGAATCCCATCCCGGGATCGATCTCGGTCCGCAGCACCAGCGTGTTGACGAACATGCCGACCAGGTCGTCGAGTTCCGCCTCACCCCGCCCGGCCACCGGAGTGCCCACCGCGATATCCCGGGTCCCGGACAACCGCGCCAGCAACACCGCCAACGCCGCGTGCACCACCATGAACAAGGTCGCGTTGTGCTCGTGCGCTACCCGCACCAAGCCCGCGTGCACTTCCGCGTCCACCTCGAACGCCAACGTCGCACCCCGATGCGACGACACCGCGGGACGCGCCCGGTCCGCGGGCAACTCCAACTGCTCGGGCAATCCGGCCAACCCCGCCCGCCAGAACGCGATCTGCTGGGCCAGCAACGACTCCGGATCGTCCTCGTCACCGAGGACCTCCCGCTGCCACAACGCGAAATCGGCGTACTGCACCTGCAACGGCGCCCACCCCGGCGCACCGCCGCGCGTGCGCTCCACATACGCGCTCATCAAGTCCCGCGTCAACGGGCCCATCGAGAACCCGTCACCCGCGATGTGGTGCACCACGCACACCAGCACGTGCTCGGAATCGCTCAGCTCGATCAACCGCACCCGCACCGGCGGCGCCACCGTCACATCGAAGCCCTCACCCACCGCCGCGGCGACCAATGCGGCCACTTCCGACTCCCCCGCGCGGCGCACCATCACATCCGGCACCGCCCGCGCATCCTCCACCGGCAGCACCACCTGATAACCCACACCGTCCACGTCCGGATACACCGTGCGCAGTACTTCGTGCCGCTCGGCCAGGTCACCGACCGCCGCCCGCAACGCGGCCACATCCAGACGTCCCGACAAACGCACCGCCACCGGAATGTTGTTCACCGCGCTACCCGGATCGAACCGGTTCAAGAACCACATCCGCTGCTGCGCATACGACAACGGCACCCGCTCCGGCCGCGGAAGCGCACGCAACGCCTGACCCGCCGCCGACCCCGCATGCTGCTCCACCCGAGCCGCCAGCGCGGCGACCGTCGTCGCCTCGAACAACAACTGCACCGGCACCCGCGCACCCAGCGCCGCACCGACCCGCGCCGCCGCCTGCGCCGCCAGCAAAGAATTACCGCCGAGTTCGAAGAAATCGTCGTCCGCACCGACGCGCCCGTCCTCCTCGGGCACCAGCAGCGCCGCGAAAACCTCCGCGACGATCTCCTCCACCGGTGTCGACGGCGCACGGAACGCCCGCGCGGCGAACACCGGCTCGGGCAACGCGGCACGATCGAGCTTGCCGACCGGCGTCAGCGGGATCTTCTCCAACGTCATGATCGACGCCGGAATCATGTACGCGGGCAATGATTCCCCGAGGTACTCGGCGAGCGCGCCGGTGTCGACGTCGGCTCCCTGGCGCGGCAGCACATAGGCCACCAGCGCGGTCGCACCCGACGGCAGCGTCTTGCCGAGGGTGGCCGCGAAGTCGATGTCCGGGTGGCTGGTGAGGGCGTTGTCGATCTCGCCCAGTTCGATGCGGAAACCGCGGATCTTCACCTGGAAGTCCGAGCGCCCCAGATATTCGATGACGCCGCCGTCCTGCCCCGCGGCCTCGGTGCGGCGCACCAGGTCCCCGGTGCGGTAGAGCCGCGCGCCCGGGTTGCCGGAGTCGGCGCCGAACGGGCTGGCGACGAACCGCTCGGCGGTCAGGCCCGGCCGGTTGAGATAGCCCTGCGCCAGCGCGGGACCGGACAGATAGAGTTCGCCGACCACCCCGGCTGGCACCGGGCGCAGCCGCGAGTCCAGCACGAACGCGCCGACTCCCGGGATGGCCGTGCCGATCGTGATGGGCTCGTCCGCCGCCATCGGCGGGGTGCTGGTGGCGAGGATCGTCGCCTCGGTGGGGCCGTAGCCGTTGTAGAACTCGTGCTCGTCGGCCCAGCGGCCGACCAGCTCCGGACCGAACTTGTCCCCGGCCACCACCACGGCCTGCAGGTCCTCCAGCCCCGCCGGATCCACCGATTCCAGGGCGCCCGGCGTGATGAGCATGTGCGTGACGCGCTCGCGCCGCAGCAGGTCCGCCAGCTCGAAACCGCCGAAGACGGTCGGCGGCGCGATCACCAGCGTCGCTCCGGAGGAGAAGGCCAGCAGCAGTTCGAGCACCGAGACGTCGAAGTTCGGCGAGCAGACGTGCAGCACGCGCGATTCCTCGGTCACCCCGTAGTGCTCGCGCTCCGCGGCCACCAGCCCGGCCAGGCCGCTGTGCGTGACGACGACGCCCTTGGGCTTGCCGGTCGAGCCGGAGGTGTAGATGACGTAGGCCGGGTGCCGCTCGTCCAACGGGCGAACCCGGTCGGTGTAGGAAATGGGATGCTCCGGGCGCGCGGCGATGCGCGCGGACTGCACCGGGTCGTCCAGCTCGATCCAGTACACACCGGTGCCGAGCACCGCGCGGTGCGCCGAGGTGGTCAGGCCGACCGTGGCGCCGGAGTCGGCGACGATGTGGTTGATGCGGTCGGTCGGATACGTCGGGTCGACCGGCACGTAGGCCGCGCCCGTCTTGGCGATCGCCCAGACCGCCAGCACCGACTCCACGCTGCGCGAGATTCCGATGGCGACCACGTCGCCGGGACCGACGCGGCGTTCGATCAGTTCCCTGGCCAGCCGCGAGGACGCGGCGTCCAGCTCGGCGTAGGTGAGCTCCCGATCGTCGGCCGGATCTCCCGTCGGATTGAACCGGATCGCGACCTCGGTGGCGGCGGACTCGACGGCGGCGGTGAGCAGCTGCGCGAAGAGCGGACTGCCCGACCTGCGGCGACGGCTACCGCGAGCGGAACGACGGGCGGTTTCCATTCGAGTGCATTCACCTCTCGCATCGAGCCAGGACCCGGGGCATACCCTGCTCAGGGCTTGAGATCCGGGGCCAGCGCGGACCGGGCAATCATATAAGGGGCTGATCGCTGAACCCGCGCGCTGTATTGGATTGCCATTGGATTGCCGCGGCTGCCGCCACTGCGCTCCGCGCCCCCGCCTTCCGTGCTGTCCTCTCGTCGGGCACCGTCCGCTCCCCCTGGAATCGGTGTCTTGCCTGATCGCCTGCCGTTATATCGGCGCGGGGCCCGTCATGTTGCAAAAGCGCCCGGATCGGTGAACATGTTCACAACCATCCGCGCCGGGTGGCTTGCACCCCCGCCTGGAATCGCGTGCTCGCGCCGAGACGCTCGAGCAGCCGGGCGGTCCGGCGGACCACGGTGCGCCGGGACATCCCCAGCCGCCGCGCGATGGTGTCGTCGGTCGCGCCGAGTCCCATCAGCGTCAGGATCGCGCGGTCGCGTTCGTCCAGCGCCTCCGCGGCCGGGTTCACCGAGATGGGCGCGGCCATCGCCCACAGGACGTCGAAGGTCTTGATCAGCAGCTCGAGCGTGGGCGAACCGGTGATGCGCAGACCCATCGGGTCGGGCCTGCGCTCGTCGGCGTGCAGCACCAGGCTGGCCCGTTCGTCGTCGCTGATGATCAATTTGAACGGCGGCTCGGGCAGCGTTCTGGCCTGCGCGCCGCTGGCGTTGGTGGACAGCGCGTGCCGCAGGCGCTCCGGGTCCTGGTAGACGGTGTCCTGGTACAGGGTCTGATAGCGGATGCCTTCGCCGAGCCTGGCCCGTTTGAGTTCGAACAACTGGCGCTCGCGTTCCGGATCGCTGAGATACGGGCCGCGCTCGACCAGCTTGACGCAGCTGCGCGCGGCGTTCTGCATCTCCTCGAAGTCCGCGAGCATCTCCAGTCGCTCGTACACCGGCACCACCGCGCCGTTGCCGCGCGGCGAGCGACGCACCGACCGGAACGTCTCGCTCAGCCGCGCCGCGGCAGCGTGCATCTGATTGATCTCCTGCTGTCTGCGCCGCGCCTCGGCTTCGGACAACGATTCCGGTGCGTGCGCGTCCCACCGTGGTTCGCCGTCGGGCGACTCGATGCGGACCGCGGCACGCAATTCACACAACACATCCAACGAGTCCGCCGCGAGGTCTTCCGAAACGCCCAGGTACTGCGCGATATCGGCGAGACTCGACCGGGGATGGTGCACCAGCACGGCGTACACACGGCCGTGCGGTGAACCAGGCTCGAAGATGTCGCCCAGCTCGATCACGGCCCGAGCCTAGCGACCGACCGGTGTCCGTGGGGCCGCTCTACGAGACGCGCACGCGATCGGCTTCCCGCGCGATCGAGACACGGGAAGCTTCGCTGCGCGCCACCGTGCGCTCGACGGAATATCAAGTCGGACAGGAGAAGTCAGTGGATCGACGGGCCCCACTCCATGGGCACGCCTTTGCTCGCCAGATACGGCAGCGGGTCGATCTTGGCACCGGCCTGGTCCCAGATCTCCAAGTGCAGGTGCGGACCGGTGGACTGGCCCCGGTTGCCGACGGTGGCGATCACGTCGCCCGCGTTCACCCGCTGGCCCGCGTGCACGAACATCTCGTTCACGTGTCCGTAGACCGCGGTGGTGCCGTCGTCCTGCAGCACGCGCACCCACAGGCCGAAACCGGAGGCGGGCCCCGCCTCGATCACCGTGCCGCTGCTGACCGAGTGGATCGGCGCACCGAGCGCGTCGGCGAAGTCGATGCCGTAGTGCATCGCGCCCCAGCGGCTGCCGTAGCCGGAGCTGATCGCGCCGGCCACCGGGCGCACCGCGGGCGGCGCCGGAGCGACCTGCTGCTGCACGCCCTTGAGGACCTCCTCGGCGTGGGCCAAGGGTGCGGCGATCTCCGGAGGAAGATTGGGAATCCCGAACGGGGCGGCGACCGGGGCCGCGACCTGGGCGGCGACCGGAGCGGGCGCCGGCGCGACCTCGGCGACCGGCTCGGCGGCGGCCTTGGCCTCGGCGACCGGCAGGATGCTCGAGCCCTTTACGGTGGAGGCGGCCTGCGGCTCGTCATCGCTGTCGTGCGAACCGGGCAGCAGCGGCGACGCGTAGGCGAGCGCCGGAGCGGCCTGGCTGGCGGCGCCGATGAGGGCGCCTGCGGCGACGGCGGCGGTCGCGGCGGCTTTCACCCGCTCGGTGGCGGACGGCTCGGCGCGGTGCCGCTTCGGACGGCCCGTTTCGCCGCCCTCGCCGAGGAGGCTCTGGACGGTAATGGAAGTGGGGCCTACACGGTGCTGCGACAAAGCTTTGGTCCTCGGTCGTAGAACAGGGTCCCGGATGCCTGCCCGGCCGACCGGTTCATAACGATCCGATTTCGACTGGCGATAACGGTTTGGCATCCGTCGTGACGGGAACTCTACCTCGTCGTGACCATTCCGCAACCTTCCAGCGGAAAAACGCTGGTGAGGCTCGGGTCACATGTCCAAATGAGCGAGAATCAGTCCGTGATCCTCGACCATCTGGACGTTCCGATCGTGCTGGCCCCGATGGCGGGCGGCCCCTCCACTCCCGAGCTGACCGCCGCGGTCGCCGAGGCGGGCGGCTTCGGACAGCTGGCCGCCGGCTATCTGAGCGCCGCCGACACCGCCGCGCGGATCAGGGCGACCCGGGCGGCCACCGGCAAACCGTTCGGGGTGAACCTCTTCGTGCCCGGACCCGCGACCCCCGCCGCCGACCTGGCGGACTACCTCGCCGAACTCGGCGCCACCCACGAACTCGGCGACCCGCGATTCGACACCGACGACTGGGCGGCCAAGCTCGATCTGCTGGTCGCCGACCCGGTCGCGGCCGTGTCGTTCACCTTCGGCTGCCCGAGCGCCACGGACGTCGCGCGGCTGCGCGACGCGGGCTCGGAAGTGTGGGTGACGGTCACGTCGGTGGCCGAGGCGCGCGTCGCGGTCGACGCGGGCGCCGACGTCCTCATCGCCCAGGGCGCCGAGGCGGGCGGGCACCGCGCGACGTTCACCGACCGGCCGGACGACGACGCGACCGACCCGCTCGGCCTGCTGGCGCTGCTGCAACTGCTCACCGCCGCCACCGACCTGCCGCTGGTGGCCACCGGCGGCCTGGCGACGGGCGCGGGCATCGCCGCGGCACTCGCGGCGGGCGCGAGGGCGGCGCAGCTGGGCACCGTCTTCCTGCGCTGCCCCGAGGCGGGCACCCACCAGGTGCACCGCGCCGCCTTGGCCACGGACACCCCGACGATGCTCACGCGCGCGTTCACCGGACGCAGGGCGCGCGGGCTGCGTAACCGATTCCTCGTCGAGCACACCGCGAACGCGCCGACGGGATACCCGGAGATCCACTACGCCACCGCCCCGCTGCGGGCCGCCGCACGAGCGGCGGGCAACCCCGAGGAGGTCAATCTCTGGGCGGGCCAGACGCATGAGCTGGCACCGGAGCTACCCGCGGGCGAACTGGTCGCGGCCCTGGCCGCCGCCGCGAAAACCGCTCTGGAGGCCGCTCTTTCGCGCCGAATCCAGCATTGTTGACAACGACTTTCGTTTAGACTCGACGTGCATCGCACGCGTCCAGCACTGGAGGAGAGCGCCATGTCCCTTGATGTCCCCACCGCACTACTCGAACGCGCCGAGCGAGGCGAGGTCGACGACGCCGACTTCGTCGAGGTCGTCCGCACCTCGCTGCCCTACGCCTGGGAAGTGGTGAGTCGGGTCGCCGGTGAACTGCGTTCCGGCGCGGAGGAATACGCCGACAACACGATCGCGCCGCCGGACGAGACGGCCCGCGGGCAACTGCTGCGCGCCATGGCCTCCGACGCCATCCGCGGTGGACTGGAGCGGCACTTCGGCGTGAAGCTCGCCTTCCAGAACTGCCACCGGGTCGCCGCGTTCCCGCTCTCCGCGGTCGGCGGCGAGACCTACACCAGGTTCATCGGCACCCGGGCCCAGCTGCTCAACCAGAGCCCGGAACTGCGCAACTGCTGAGCGGCGCGAGCTGAACACCCGGCGCGGCAAACCGTTTCGGCCCGCGCCGGGTGTTTTCGCGTCCGCGGCCGGTGCGGCCGCGCGTCGCCACCGTGCGCAGAGCCGCCGCTGGCGTAGGGTGAACCGCCATGAGCAGCAACGATCTTCGCGATGAGGTCGAAGTCCGGCTCGCACCGTGGCACCAGCAGCTCGGACCGGACCGCGCCGCCTACACCAATCACGTGCTGCGCGTCCTGGCGCTGTGCGACCTGCTGGCCGCCGATCAGCAACCCAGGCCGAGCGCCCGCGAGGAGTTCCGCACCGCGGCCACCCTGCACGACATCGGCATCTGGTCGGCGGGCAGCTTCGACTACCTCGCCCCCTCCTGCGACCAGGCGCGCGCCTGGCTGGCGAGCATCGGCCGCGACGACCTCACCGGCCTGGTGGTGTCGATGATCGACGAGCACCACAGAATCCGCCCCGCGGGACCGCCGCACGATCCGGTCGAGATCTTCCGGCGCGCCGACGCGATCGACGTCGAACTCGGCTTGCTCGGCCGGTTCGGCATCTCCCGGGGAACCTACCGCGAGCTGGCGAAGCGCTATCCGAACCACGGTTTCCACCGCAGGCTCGTGCAGCTGACCGCGCGGCGGCTGCGGACCAACCCCACGTCACCACTGCCGATGCTGAAGTGGTGACGCGGGGCGCCGGACTCAGCCGAGCGTGGTGACCTTCAGGTCGCCGTCGGCGTACTGGCTGCGCAGCCGCTTCTTGTCGAACTTGCCCACACTGGTCTTGGGTACCTCGGCGATGAACGTCCAGCGTTCCGGCAACTGCCATTTCGCGAACTTGTCGGCCAGGAACTCGCGCAGCTCCTCCGGCTCGGCCTCGGCGCCCTCGGCGAGCACGATCGCCACCAGCGGGCGCTCGTCCCACTTCTCGTCCGGCACGCCGATCACGGCGGCCTCGGCGACCGCGGGGTGCCCGATCACGGCGTTCT
>NZ_JABLTE010000180.1 GCF_013315795.1 Nocardia barduliensis | reverse complement strand
ACCCATCCCCCAGCAACTTCATCTGAACTAGCCTTTATCTGGTCTTTTGTCGCTACGAAAGCCAGGAGGCGACCCGTGAGCACACGGCGGCGCGCACTGCTCGGTCCCACGGCGATGGCGACGGCCGCCGTTCTCGCCTTGGCGGGGTGCGGCGGCGATACGGACCCCACCGGTTCCGGGCCGCCCTCCAGTTCCGCGGTGCTGCCCAACCAGGTCGCGGGTGTGCCGATCCCGGACGGACGGATCGACGACGCGGTGGGCGAGCTGGACCAACTGGCCGAAGGGCTGCTCGCCTCCTCCGGCATACCCGGCATGGCGGTGGCCGTGGTGCACGCCGGGAAGGTCGTGTACAGCAAGGGCTTCGGCGTCCGCAGTGTCATCACCAAGGAGAAGGTCGACACGGATACGGTCTTCCAGTTGGCGTCGGTGTCCAAACCGATCGGAGCTACGGTCGTCGCTCGACGGATCGCCGCCGGAGGCGTCGAATGGGACACTCCGGTGCGCAGGCTGCTGCCGTCCTTCGCGCTCGCCGATCCCTACGTCACCGAACACGTCACCGTCGGCGACTTGTACGCCCACCGCTCCGGCCTGCCCGATCACGCGGGCGACCTGCTGGAGGACCTCGGCTACGACCGGCAGCAGATACTCGACCGGCTCCGGCTGTTGCCGCTGGGAGCCTTCCGCGACTCCTACGAGTACACCAATTTCGGCCTGACCGCGGCCGCCGTCGCCGTGGCCACCGCGGCGGGGACCGACTGGGAGACGTTGTCCCAGCGGACGATCTACGGCCCGCTCGGCATGAAATCGACCAGCTCCCGCTACGCCGACTTCGTCTCCCGCCCGAACCGGGCCGAGGGGCACGTGCTCGTCGACGGGAAGTACGAGGTGGCGAATCCGCAGCGGCAGCCGGACGCGCAGTCCCCGGCGGGCGGGGTCAGTTCCTCGGTGGCCGACCTGACCACATGGATGTCGATGGTGCTCGCGGACGGCTCCGCAGGTGGCTCGGTCCTGGTGCCGACGGAGGACCTGCTGCCCGCGGTCTCCCCGCAAGCCATGTCGGCGCCGCCGAAAACGCCCGACGCGCGCGCCGGGTTCTACGGGTTCGGTTTCAACGTGAACGATTCCGCCTCGGGCCGGGTCGTACTCGGTCACTCCGGCGCGTTCGGACTCGGTGCGGGTACCGCGTTCACCCTGATCCCCTCGGCGGACGTCGGCATCGTGACACTGACCAACGCGGCGCCGATCGGCGTCCCCGAAACGCTCAACGCGGAGTTCGCCGACCTGGTCCAGTTCGGCAAGATCCAGCAGGACTGGCGCGCGCTCTACCGCACGGCGTTCGCGCCGCTGGGCGCGCCCGCGGGCGCACTGGCCGGTGACCAGCCGCCTGCCGATCCGGCCCCCGCACGCCCCACGGCGTCGTATGCGGGCACATACGACAACGCCTACTACGGCCCGGCGATCGTCAGCGCCGTCGGCGACTCCTTGACGCTCAGTCTCGGCCCGCACAATATGACCTTCCCCTTGAAACATTGGGACGGCGATACGTTCGTCTTCACTCCTTCCGGCGAGAACGCCAATCATGGTTCGGTCTCACAGGCCACCTTCGAGGGCGACAAGCTCACACTCGAGTACTACGACACCGAACACCTCGGCGTTTTCACCCGGAGATGACCCTCGCCTGCGCACCGGCCACGATGCGCGGATGCGGCGGGCGGATCGCAGCCGCTCGCCGCGACTGTTCCCGGGGGTTTGCCGGGGAGAGTTGCGGGAAGTCGCTCAGTGCGAGAGAGGAGGCGGCGATGACCGAACCGAACGAAACCTACGACCCGCCCCAGGACACGGGCGCACCCGACTCGGTCGAAACCGATCCGGCGGCCCTGAGCAGCGCCGAGGACCTCGACGAGGACCGGCTGCGTACCGACCCGCTCGAGGCCGGAATGGACCCGCCGGAGCACTGGACCGGTGCCACGAAGTACGGCGTGACGGCGTGGGAGCAGGCTCATCCCCGGCCGATCGGAGACCGGCTCGCCGAAGAGGAGCCCGACGTCGACCCGAACCGCGCCCCGGCGCCCGCGGAATCCCGGGCCGAGAAACTCGAGGACATCACCTGCGACAGCGACGGGATACCGGTCGACCACCGCTACGAAGAGGAGATCGGCGTCGCGGCCGACATCGCAGGTGGTTCGGTGGCCGACGAGATCCGGCGACCGGCTCCGCCCGAGTGAGCTGATCGGCCGCTCCGGCTCGTCACCCTGCCTGGCGATCGCGCGGATCGAGCGCGACCGCCACTCGGGTGACGAGCCGGAGGCGGGCGGAGTTCACTCCGGAAGCCAGACCAAGCAGAAGGTGTGTCCTACCGGATCGGCATATACCCGGAACGCGCCGTCGGTTTCGGCTTGGACGAGAGTCGCGCCCAAAGCGAGTGCGGCGGGCTCGGCTTGCGTTATGTCGTCCACCAGCACGTCGAAATGGACCTGCTGGGACGCCTCGGGGTCGGGGAATCGCGGCGGTTTGTATTGCGGCGCTGTTTGAAACGCGATACGCCTACCGGAGGTCTCGACCAGCACCACCCAATTGTCGTCGTCGTCCTCGAGCAGGTCTCCGCCGAGCAGCTCGCGGTAGAACCTGGCGAGTTTGCGCGGTTCGGGGCAGTCCAGCACCACGCTGCGCAACTGCCCGACACTATTGTTCGTTGCCATACTCCGACCTCCTGACATACGCCATTCGTCGTTGCCTACCCGCGCGGCTCGGAGGCAAACCGTCCGGCACATCCGTTGCACCGCAGAGGTTTCGGGTGTGACGAAGGCTCCGACCCTGAGCACCGCCGGACGCGAAATCATCTGCGCGGGGCGGGAAAGCCGGGACGACGGACCGAACCGCGTTGCGACCCCGGGCAGACGGTGCGGAGGCTGGAATACAACGGCCCGCCCGACGTCGGATTACGCCGGGCGGGCCGCTTCCCCGTTCGCCGTGCGGCGCCGCCACGTCGCACAGCATGATCATGGTAGGCGCCCGCGCAGACAGTTTCCGGCAGCCACGCCGTACCGGCGATCACCCTGATGGTGGCCGCCCTTCGATGGCGCCCACGGATCGCTGGGTGGCCGCTATGCGATGGTCACCGGTGCGGACTTGGGGAAGACGACGGGCAAAGTCATCAGCGCGCGATGGAACGGACCCGGCCGCCATTGCAGTTCGTTCGCCGGTTTCGCCAACTGGATTTCCGGCAGGGCGTCGAGCAACTGGTCGATGGCGTTCTGCACCGTCATGTACGCGACGGACTTCGCCGGACAGGCATGCGGGCCCGCACTCCATGCCAGATGGGAGCGGTTGCCGATCCGGCTGCCGCCGGGCTCGTCGGTACCGCGGATCTGCGGATCGTTGTTGCAGCCCGCGAGACTGATGACGACCGGCTGGTCGGCGGGCAGCCAGACACCGTCGACCATGATCGGCTGCCGCGGATACGTCGTGCAGAAATTCGCCATCGGCGGGTCGTTGAACAGGACTTCGTCGAGCGCGTCGGTCGTGGACAGATTCCGCCCCAGGACATCGCCGAACCGGAACCTGTCGTCGGTGATCATCAGCAGCAAGGCGTTCGTGATCAGATTGCGCTGCGCTTCGAAGCCCGCGCCGTAGAAGCTCATCAGCTGGGCGAAGATCTCGACGTCGTCGAGGTCGGTCGAATGATGCGCCAGGCGCGAGGTGACGTCGTCGCCGGGCTGCTGGCGCTTGAGCCGGATCAGCTGCATCAGCGCCTCTTTGACCATCCTCATGCCCTCCGGACCGCGGACCGTGTCGAACCGCGCGGCCATACCGGTCGCGACCCGCTCGCCGATCTCGGCCGGGCAGCCGACCATCTGGTTGAGGACCTCGAGGACGAGCGGAAACGCGTACTGCGTCACCAGATCGGCGGACCCGGTCGCACAGAACGCGTTGATCAGCGGGATAGCGATCCGTTCGACCATGGAAGGCACGTCGAACAAATCGATCCCGTCGATGGCGTCGACGGAGGCGCCGCGATAGCGATCGTGCGCGAGTCCGGTGTTGTACCGGGCGGCCGGATACCACTCCATCATCGGACGGACGGGAGAGTCCTCGGGGATGGTCTTCTGCCACGTTCGCGGATCAGCCGGGAAGTGGTCGGGGTCACTGAGGATTCGCACCGCGGTCTGGTAGCCGATCACGAGGGTCGCCGGGACACCGGGCGCCAGCTCGATCGGTACCAGCGAGCCGTACTGGTGTCGCATCTCGCGGTAGGCGCGATGCGGGTCGGCGACGAACTCCTTCGTGTACAGCAGAACTCGTAGGACGTCCGCGTCGGCAGGAGATCCGTGCTGGACGGGGCACGCTCCGGATCCAGTGGCGTGTGGCGCGGACATCGGGGACTGTGGTGTGGTCAAGGATGTGACTCCATGTGCTGGAACAGGATCGGCGAGTACGGGTGGGTGAGCGGGTGCACGTGCCTTCCGAGTCCTGTCGTCCAGAGCTCGGCGCCCCGCTTACGCTAGCAACATAGCAACGCTCCGGTCGTCGCGCAGACGTAGGCGGCATCGCCCTCGGCGCGAGAGCGCCGACCGGACAACGTAATTCGCCCTACGGCGTTTCGTCGTCGGCGCAGCCTACGGTTCGCGACCGGCGCCGGCTACCGAGACCGTGGTCGCGACCGCCCGCCGCGCGTCCTCCACGCTACAGCGACCGAGTCCGCAAGCGGTGGCGACACCATATGCCTCCCGACCGGCCGCTTCTTCGAAGAGAGCGAGCGCGGCGGCACTGCCTTCGCCGGAGTCCGGAGAAACGACACCGGCGATCGCTCGCCAGCCCGGATCGAGCTTGCGCAACGGTGCGTAGAACCGCGGGTCCAGCGGGGCGGGCTCGGCACCGTACGCGCAGGGAATATGCACCGGAGGCAGGGGCGTCCCCTGCTTGTTCAGCAGCTGTGCGGTGCGGCCGAGCAACCGCACAGCCGGGGCGAGACTGCGTGGGGTCAGCAGGCTCTTGTGCTGGTAGTCGCCGTAACACAGGTGCACGATGACCTCGGCCCCGATCTCGTGCATCCGCCCGAGAAATCCGGCGAGCTGCCGTGCGACGAGCGGGCCGAGCGCCCATTGCGACCACAGTTGCTCGGCTTTGACCATACTCAGCAGCGCGAGGGGCGACTCCAGCTGCCAGACGACGCGGTCACCGTGCCGGTCGATGACCTCGGTCACCTCCTGCACCACCGCTTCGGTGAACACCGGTAGCTGCCGGATCGCGTCCACCACGAGCCCGGAGCGGCGCAGAGCGGGCCCGACGGGAAGCCCGCCCGAGACCGCGGCGCCCGCGAACACGAACATCGCGAGATCGAGCGGATTGGGCTGACTGATCTGCACTTTCGCCTTCGCCAGCTCCGGCCGCCCGCTCCGGAGCGACTCGAACGCGTCCACGACCCCGCCGATTCGCTCGACCCGGCCCATCGATACATGCCGCGGTTGCAACGTACGCCCGGCCCGCAGGCCGTAGCTGGGGAAATCGCCGTAGTCGGCATAGTCACCTGCCCGGACGACCTCGAAGACGTCGGTATGGTGCTTTCGTGTGCGGAGGTAGTCGAGAATCCAGTCGGGGTCGAGATCGCACGGCACGGCGGTGACCGGCCATCCCTCGCTGTGGTCGGTGAACCACTGCATCACGGCGCGATCGCCCGTCGTCAGTTCCGCGGGCAGGGTGCCGACAAAGTGCGCGTATCTGGTCATATGTGGCTCTTCTGTTGTCCGGGTGCGGGTTTCGCGCCCCAAGGCAGTCCCATCTACGCCGGTGTCAGCCGGGCACGGTGTACAACGGCCCGCTTCGATCCGGCACCCTTGATGTTGCCACGCTATCGAAGAGCGGAGGGAAGATCCGGACGAACCGGTCACCCATCACCCACCGGCCCACCGCGTTCGAGGTGGACCCACCCGGGGCACGCGACCGGCCGGCAAGGGAGCGGGCGGAGCGGGAGGTCGCTCGACCAGCGGTATGGGCCACCGCAGATCGATCAGGGTCGCGGTGGGCAGTCTCCGTTCCCGCTTCATGATCGGCCCGAGTTCCGGCGCTCCGATCGATACCGTCACGGTGCAGTCGCCGGGACCGAGCGCCACCAGCGTGCCGTTGCGGACCGTCGTGGTCAGCGGCTCGAGCAGCATCCCGACGCAGATCTCCACCGCGAACTCACCGACCGGGTTCCCGTCGACGGTGACGTCGAGCGACGGCCGGTAGGTCTGGGTGATCTCGTGTTCGAACAGGGTGACGTGCTCGACTCCACCCGAGCGGGTGCGTATCGCCGCTCTGCGCAACCGGTCGTAGCGGCGCCAGCCCCCGACGGCGACACTGCCGAGGTCGACCTCGAGCAGCCCGTGGATCGCCTCCGCCACCTCCCGCAGCGCCGCCGACCGCAGTATCGCGGCGGCGCCCGGCACTCGGCGCAGGGCCAGGTGTTCGACACCCCTTTCCCGCAGGCACTCGGCCAGCTCCCCCACACCGGCATCGTGCGCGGCGTTGCGGAACAGCACTGCCCGGGCCCTGATCGACGCTGGACTTGTCATCCGTGCACCTCCTCGACGTGCAGCCACGGCTCGCCCGCGCGCAACCGAACCCGGACGGCGGGAGCGCGGACGACCTGGCGAATGTGGATCGATGGGGCGGTGTCCGCGACTACCTGGACGCCGACCTGCGGTGGACGCGGATCACCGTCGTGCGGGGGCGACGCCCCGTCCCGGCTCTTGCGCCGGGCGCGCACCAGGAGCAGCGCAGCTCCCAGAGCGAGCAGGAACCCGCCCAGGCCGAGCAGGTCACCGGCATCGGAGTCCTGGCGAGCATCGGGTGGTTGTGTCGTGGGCGGACGCCCACCGGTCGGCTCGGTGGTCGTGGGGTCCTCGGCCGTGGTCGTGACGACCGGCGCGGGACCTATCTCGACGGATGTCGTCGCGGGCGCTACCGGAGGCGCACTGGAGTTCGGCGGCTGTGCGGTGGTCTGGATCGGTGGCGGCGTGGTCGTGCGGACGGGTGTCGTCGAGACAGGCACTTCCGTCGTCGTAGAAGTAGACGTTGTTGTAGTCGTCGTTGTAAGTGCAGACGTAGTAGTAGTAGTAGTAGTCGAGACCTTCTGTGGCTCGGTAGGCGGCACCTCCGATTCCGACGTCGCAACCGGCGGAATAGGGACGGTGCCAACCGGCTCCGTTGCCGCGATCGGTACCGACACGGCGCCGAGCAGTCCCGCTACGGCCGCCGCGACAAGCAATGTTCGCGAATCGTTTCTCATGATCACCTCCTCCGGGACCTGCGTTTCCCGGGGGTCCGATCGAGTGTGCGCCGCACTGCGCCCCTCGGACGCGAGTAGCTAACTACTCGTTTCAGCCGTCGTCACACTTGGCACCACCCTGGCGATCGCCGCTGCGGCGGGTATCGCACGCCGCGCGATACCTCCCATTGGAGCAGCTCAGATGCATCTTTACGGTCGCAGCGCCGCGCGGAGGCCCAACCGTCCCGCAGCACCGCCGTCGACCCACCCATCTCCGCTATCCGCGCATATAGCAATCTTCAGGCATCCAAGAACATCTCTTGTGATCGTCCGAGCGCCCGGAGCCGCGGCACTTCTGTCATCCGATGGAGTGACCGGTCCGCAGCGGACACCCCCGAGCTCCGCCTGCCGGGTCGCCCTGTCCGCCGCAGCACAATCCGAAATTTCGCCACGTGCAGGCGGATTCGCCGTCTACTATCGGTGTCGTCCAGTCGGCTTGCCGTCCAGGACGATTCACCAGCGCCTGGTTCGCACAGGCGCGCGTCGCGTATTGATTTGCTGTGCACCACTGATCAGATCCGAACAACGCAGGCTGTCGACGGCACCGTCGTCGATCGTCTCGGTATTCATCTCGGGGGTGAGGACCACGCATGACCAACGCAATGCCCGTCCCGACAGCGCCGGCGTACCAGGGACCGCATACCTATTCCAGGCGACTACCGAGCCGGCACCGCGGTAGCCAGGACGAATTCCACCGAGGTGGCGTCGTGGCCCGCTGATCTGGGTCGGTCGCGCGGCGGCGCACACGTCGACGGGATGCGCCGTGTTCCGGGCAGCCGTTCCGGATCCGGCGCTGTCGGTGAAATCCGAACCGCTACAGCGCGAAACGAAGATCGAAGAACTGATCGACCTGGGATGGCGCGCCGAGTGCCCCGCCCGGCAAACACCCGTAGTGCGACACGCTCTGCGGTCTTGTCGCCGCGGCCGTGATCGCGAGAGTCATCCGGACAGAACGGAGTCCCCGCATGGCGTTGGAATTTCTCGTGCCTGCCGTGACCGCGCTCGTCGCGGTAGTCGTCTTCGTGGCCGGGGACCGCCTACATCCGAAGACGTGGCGGCAGACCGACGACGACACCGTCGGCGCGTTGGTGCTGAACTTGATCAACACGATCTTCATGGCGGTGGTCGCCTTCATCGTGGTGATCGCCTGGCAGCAGTACGACAACGCGCGCAATCACACCATCGCCGAGGCCAAGGCGCTGATCGATACCTACTGGGCGGCGCACGGCATGCCGGAGCCCGACCATGCGCGGATCCAAGGACTGGTACGCGCCTACACCGAGCAGGTCCTCGACGAGGAATGGGCCGTCATGGCCGAGCACAGCCGACTCAGCCAATCCACCCAGGACACCCTCGACACGCTGCGTGACGCGGTGGCCGCGGTGAACGCGGCGGACCCGGAGGTCGAAACGCTCCGGACCAACGCGCTGACCAGCCTGGACGCGGTGGCCCAGGCGCGCGCCGACCGTGCGCTGGATGCCGGTTACCGTGTTCCCGGCTTCCTCTACCTGGCCATGTGGATCTGCACGGTCCTGCTGCTGTTGAGCGTGGTGCTCTCCGGCGTCCAGGTCACCAAACGCAGTGTCGTGACGACCGCGCTGCTCGGCGCCATCGTCGGTGTGGTGATCCGAGCGATCTACAACCTCGACGAACCGTTCTCCGGCGGGAACCTGGTGCCGAAGGACGCCTTCGAACTCGCGCTTTCCCGCTACCAGCACACGACGTGACCCTTCCCGGCCCAGTTTCGACAACGACGAGGCGACTGCCCATGCGATGCAACCGAGGCGCAACTCGAACACGCAGGTTGACCCGAGGATTCGCCACCGCGCTGCTTCCCCTGACCATAGCCACGCTGGCGGCCCGACCTCTGGAAGCATCCGCGGAGGCGCCGCCATGGCTGCCGCTCGGCGACCTCGCCACCGGGAGTTCGGGTGCCGGCGCAGCGGGAACCTTTCCGGATAGTGGTTCGAGCCTCGGCCCGAATGTCCCGTCCGGCAGCGGCGTCGATCCCGCCGCCGAGGGTGGGACCCTGTCCCTCGGCCCGATCCGAATCCCCTCCGGCAGCGCCGATCCCGGTTATCGGCCCACCGGCAGCGGCCCTCGTGCCGCCGGTGATGAGGAACTCGACCGTGGCGCGCCTCGCGCGGCGAGTGAGGCACCGGGCTCGAACGTCGTCGCGGATGGGTCGGGCGAGCCACCGAAGCTCGACACGGGGAGCGTCCAGACAGCGTGCACCGGCAGCGCCGCGACGGGAAGCGCCCTGCTGCTGCTCGGGCTGGCGACCGGTAGCGGCTTCGGCTCCCTCGTGCCGGGCCTCATCGGCCCCGGATCGAGCGGATCGGGCCTCGGCAGCGCCGCCGTGGGCAGCGCCGCCACCGGCAGCGCGGTGCTGACCTGCTTACTCCTGCTTGCCCCCGCACCGCCGGCCGTGCCGATGAGTCCCCTTCAGC
>NZ_JABLTE010000017.1 GCF_013315795.1 Nocardia barduliensis | reverse complement strand
GGGTGCCGAGGGGGCCGAGGTCGATGTTGAGGTCTTCGGGGGTGAGGCCGAAGTGGTCGCGGAGTTCTTCCATGCGTTGCTCGAGCAGCATCAGGGTGGTGCCGATGCGTTCGATCTGGGTGTCGGTGAGGTCGCCCGCGTCGACTCGGCGCAGCGCTTGGCGCTCCATGAGTTGCCGCAGGAGTTCGACCAGGGTGAGGACGAGGCTGACCAGTCCGCGTTCGACGGATTCGGGTTCGGTGTCGATACGCGGTGGGATGCCGCCGAATTCAGTCATCGCCGGGTGGCTCCAGCGCGCGGGGTGGCCCGGTCAGGGTACTGATGGAGGAGATGAGCGCCCGCAACGAGATCTGCACCAGGTCGACGTCCGCGATGGCGAGTTTGATGTCCCCGGAGATGATCACTCCGCCGGCGAGCACCCGGTCCAGCAGGTCGACCAGCGCGACGCGGCGCTCGTCGTCGACGTGCTGGGTGACCCGGCTCATGCCGGTTCTCGTTCCACGCCCGCGAACGAATACGGCGGCCACGGGCCGGTGAGTTCGAGCCGGATGCCGGGGAATTCGGCGCCGAGCGCGGTGACGGTCGCGGCGAAGTCGTCGGCGCGATCGTCGTCCACGAGATAGGTGCCGTTGAGCACCAACCAGTCCCGGCGGCCGCTCAGCGCCGGATCGGTCAGCGCCTGACGTCGTCCCGCCGCGGCGTGGTGCACCAAGCGGGTGTGGATCGCCTCGGCGCGCTCCGCCGCGTCGCGTTCCACGGTTTCCTGCGCGGACAACTGCGCGCGCCTTCTAGCCAGGTACGCCGCCCCCGCGCCTTTCGCGCTGCCTTCGCTGGCGGCGCGGGCCTCGGCCACGGCGGCGGTGAGTGCGGCGCGATCGCCGTACGCTTTCACTCCCCACTCGGTGCGGCCGCTCACCAGCGCCAGCGCCTCGGCGAAGTCCGCCCGCCGCTGTTCGAGCAGGTCGCGCACCCGGTCGTCGTCGAGGAAGACGGTGGCAAGCCGCAGCGGGACGGTCGGACCGTGGCGCACCAGGGCCGACACGACGGCGTCGTGCGCGCGGGCCGTGCCCTCCAGCCAGTCGAGATCCTCCAGATGCCGCCGCAGCGGCTGCTCCCCGAACACTTCCATCGGCACCGAACCGACGACCGCGGTCAGATCGTCCGAGATCACCGAGCGCACCGGCTCGCCGGCCACTCCGGTCAGCTCGCCCAGCTCCGCCGACCCGCCTCGGCTGGACGTCACCGCGTACAGCCAGACCCCGAGCCCGTCGGTCACTGTCGATCTTCCCTCGGCTCGCGGCGGCGTTCGATCGGCTGGCGGCGTTCGCTGCCGGCCTCCAGTTCGGCGATCCGGTCGCGCAGCTGCCGATTCTCGAGTTCGAGGTCCCGGTCCTGCCGCTCCAGCGTGTGGGCCTTGCTGTTGAGCCAGGGGTCGGTCTCCCACCAGTCGATGCCCACCGCTTTGGCCGTCTCCAAGGACGCGATCACCAGCCGCAGCTTGATCGTGAGCAGTTCGATGTCGAGCAGGTTCACCTGGATGTCGCCCGCGATCACCAGACCCTTGTCGAGGACCCGCTCGAGGATGTCGGCGAGGTTCGTCGAATGATGCTCGCCGCCGAACGGCTGCGGTGCGGACGATCCGCCGCCGACCACCGTCATCGCTGAGCCCTTCCGATGTCGGTGCTGCCGCGGGCATAGCGCCTGGTCCGGCGGTAGGCCAGCAGATCACCGTCGACATCGATCTCGACCTCGTAGAGCGCGAGGATGTCCGCCGAGGACGGGATCCGGCGGTCTTCGAGCACCTCGATCTCCACCAGCCAGCCGTCCTCCGTCGGTTCCATCGACGTCACGCCCTCCACCTGCTTGGACGTCAATTCCACGAGGTGCGCGACCGCCGTCGCGGCGGCCCGGGTGGGGGTGGAGGCCGATTCGCCCGATGCGCGCACATCCTCCGAGTCGTCGGAAGTGGTCTTGCGTGCCACGCGCGTCACTCCTTCCGGTCGATCACGATCACGTCCGCCGACCGGTCATCCGATCCAGGACCGCCTGCTGCGCTTGTTTCCGTTCCTCCTCCGACAGCTGACCGGCGGCCGCGGCCGCTTCGATCTCCTCGAGTTCCCGCCGCATGGTGGCGGGATCGTGCATTTTCTGCTCCACCTGGTCCTGGATCAGTTCGCCCAACCAGATGACGCCGCGCACCGGCGCGACGGGCAATGTCAAGATCGTCGAGAGCAGGCCCATGCCTCACCCCTCGGGTGTGTGCTTGGTGACGAAGTCGTAGGCCGCCATCGGGCCGAGCAGGTTCAGCTCCACCCGCCCGTCCCACTCCTCGCCGAGCCGGCGCAGCGTTTCCTCCAGCTCTTCTTGCCGGGCCAGCTCGACCAGCATCGCGACGTGGACCGCTTCCTCCTCGTGCGTGGGTTCGCGCTGGTTGATCAGTGGCTCGAACTGCTCGATCTCGGCGACCACCCGGCGGGTGTCCTCGGCTCGCTTGGCCTCGATCGCCTGGTTGATCAGCTCGCCGAGCGCGATTCGGGCGTTGCGGGTCGCGTCCTCGGGCTTGTCGCGGATCTCGTCGCGCAGCTGAGCGGCCTGGGCGTTCTCGTCGAGCAGTTCGCGCAGGATGGTGTCCTCGACGTAGCGCCCCCTGATCACGAACTGCGCGCGGCCCTCGAGCTGTTCCAGCGCGGAGCGGAACTCGTCCTCGTTCGCCCCGAGCAATTCGTTCTCCACCGCCTCCGCGTCGGTCATGACCGCGCCGAACCGCAGCGGCAGCACCGGGGCGACGGCGGCCGAGCCGTCCAGCAGTTCGGCGTGCGCGGTGAGGTCGTCGGGCGTGCCCAGCGGTCGATCCGATTCGAGCCTGCTGATCAGCGCGGCGATCTCGCCGTGCCGCACCACCCCGACCTCGCCCGGCGGGTCGCCGACACCGGTGGCGTGCGGCTCGGGCTCCACGTCGGCGGGCACGATGCCGTAGACGTACACGGCGGCTTGATCGGTAGTCATCAACCCTCCTTGCGTTTGGGCCGATTCGCTGTCTGGCGCTTGTCCTGTACGTCGCCGAGGAAGTCCATGACCTTCTCGCCCGCCGCCTCGAGCGCGCCTTGCGTCTTGTGTTTCGCCGCGCCTTGGGTGACGTCGCCGACGATGTCGGTCAGACCCTTCGGTTCGCTGGTGGAGATCTCCAGCCGGTTGACGGCCTCGGCGAAACGCAGATACGTGTCGACACTGGCCACCACGACGCGGGCGTCGATGGTCACCAATTCGATGCCGACCAGCGACACGCGGGCGAACGCGTCGATGACCAGCCCTTTGTCGAGAATCGTATCTATCACGTCGGCCAGGCTGGACGAATTCGGGCGGGCCATCGTGCCTGCTCCGCCACCGCCTGCGCCTCCTGCGGGTTCGATGGTCATGCGTGTGCTCCTCGGCTCTCGCGCGACCGGCGGGTCACCGTGGTGCGGCGGCGGGCGGCCGGTCGACGGCGCGGCCGCCGATCTTCCTCCGGCTCGTCCTCGTCTCGCTCCTGCTCGTCGGTCTCGTCTTCTTCTTCCTCGTCCGGCTCCTCGTCGTCCGGCTCGCGGTCGCTGTCCTCCTCGGCGTTCTCCTCCTCTTCCTCACGTCGTGCGGTCTCGTCGTCCTTGACGACCTCGCTGTCGCGGATCTCGCCGTGCCAGCCCACGATGTCGTCGGGATGCAACACGGCCTCGGTCATCACGTGCCGCTGGAAGTGCTTGAGTTCCAGACGGCACCGGCGACCGGCCGCACGCCAGATGTTGGCGGTCTTCTCGAAAAACCCCTTGGGGTGGTACTCCAGCACCACGAGGATGCGAGTGAGACTCGGCGCGATCTCGTGGAAGGTGACCGCACCGTCGATGTAGCCCTTGTGGCCCTTGGAACGCCAGACGATCCGCTCGAACGGCACCTGCTCGAGAATCGTGGATTCCCAGGTCCGTCTGGACCAGAACACTTTGCCGGTCCAGCTGAGCTTCTCGTCGGACACCTGCTCGACCTGCTCGAGCTTCTTGGTGAATTTCGGGAAGTCCGCGAACTGGGTCCACTGGTCGTAGGCCAGGTCGACCGGAACGCCGACGTCGATGTGCTCGACGATATTGGTCAGTTTGATCTTCTTGCCGCCGCCCTTGCCCTTACCGCCGGTCAGCGACTCCTTCACCGTCTCGAACTGCTCGCGCAGCGAGTGGCCGAGCTTGCTCTTGCCCGCGCTCATGGCCGCCTGGAGCGGTGAGGCGCCGCCTGCGAGCTTCTCCACTCCGGTCACCGCCGCCAGCAGATTCCCCCCGCCGCCTTCGGCGTAGTCGGTCAACCGTCCCGCGGTCTTCGATACCTGATTGGTGAGTCCGGCGACCGCGCGTTCGGTCAGGGTTCCGGCGAGGTTCTGCATCGACTGTTGCAGCAGCCCGGTGGGTGTGGGCGGCGGGGCCTTCTTCTTGGCGGCCGATCCGGCCCCGGTCGCGGCTTTGGTGGCCCGGCTCGCCGTGTCGGTGGCCATCTTGCCCACTCCGGCTGTCGCATCGCGCAAAGTCTTCGCCATCGGGCTCACCTCCTCGTGCGGCGCACGGGCGCTTGGTCGGCATCGGTGCGACCGCGGCGACTACGGGAACCGGACGGCTTGCGGTCCGCGGAGTCGGACGAACGGTCGGCGGTCCGGGAACCCGCGGCACGCCTGGCGGCGGTGCCCGGCCGGCGAGGGCGCCGACGCGCGGCTGGCCGCTCGCTGTCGTCCTCGTCTTCCTCCGCGTCTCGATCGGACTCGTCCTCGTCGTATTCGTCCTCGAGTTCGTCGTCCTCGGACGCTTGCTCGTCGTCGGCGGACGCCTGCTCATCGTCTTCGAGCGCTTGCTCGTCGTCCTCGGGCGATCGGTCCTCGTACTCCTCCTCGTCGGAATCCGTCTCCCCCGAGCCGCGCCGATCCTTGTCCGCCAGCAGCGTCGAACCCTGCTGCAACCGGGCGTTCAGCGCGTCGAGGCGGTTGCTGGCCGCGGTCACCGCCGCGGACCGCGCGGCGCCGAGCAACTCGTCGCGCACGGTGTCGGTGATGCGGGTCAACTCCGGCGACTGTTTGAGCAGCGACGTCCCGCGCTCGAGCAGGTCCCCGGTCGTTCCCCCGGAGCGCCGGGCCATCGCGGCGCCGGCCAGCGACAACGCGAAGCGCATCTTGCGCGTGCGGCCCAGGAAGTACCCGATGCCCACCCCTAATGCAATTCTTCCTCCACCCTTCATTGCTCACTCCTTGCTCGCCTCAACCACCGCACCGGCAAAAGCCGGGGCGCCGAGACTTGACGTCCCCAGAAGTGGGGTAGACCACATTGCGGCGGCCAAACCTCAGCGTATGCCTGGTTACCCGATGGGTCGATGGGTTCTGCCTGCGAAAAGCGGGGAAGGATCGACACGTCGAAGCGTCTTCAGCGACCATCTGGCCGAAAGCGGTCTGCGCTGCCGGAAAAATATCTCGGGAAAGTTCGCGAAGTATGTCGAAGACGAACCGGCGGTTCCGACCGGTAGGTGACAGCAGGACACACCATACGCGCAGGAGCACCGCATGTCCGTCAACACGTTCTTCTGGTTCGACAACGCCGCCGAGGAAGCCGCCGCCTACTACGTCTCCGTCATTCCGAACTCGCGGCTGGGCGACATCTCCCGCAACTCCGACGGCTCGGCGTTCATCGTCTCGCTGGAGCTGGACGGTCACGCGGTCACACTGATGAACGGCGGGCCGGACCACCCGCTCACCGACGCCGCGTCGTTGCAGGTGATCGTGGACACCCAGGAGGAAGTCGATCGACTGTGGGACGCCCTCACCGCGGACGGCGGCGAGCCAGGGCCGTGCGGCTGGCTGAAAGACCGCTTCGGGCTGTCCTGGCAGGTGGTGCCTTCCGCGCTGCCGAAGCTGATGGGCGGCGACGATCCGGCCAAGACCATCGCCGTCGGCACCGCCCTGCGGTCGATGTCCAAACTCGACCTCCGGGTTCTGCAGGACGCCTACGACAACGCCTGACCCAGCGGCGTCGAAGACCCCGCCCGGACGCCGTTGTCCGGGCGGGGTCCCGCGCTCGACGGCGCCGTCAGCGCCAGCGTTCGGGGGTCACGGGAGCGTCCCACGCACGGGCGTAACGGCGCTTGTCGGGAGCGTCGTATTCCTTGCTGCGGTAGACCACATACGGCCGGACCAAGTAGCCGACCGGCGCACTGAACATGTGCACCAAACGGGTGTAGGGCCACAGTCCGATCAGCGCGAGCACGACCAATCCGTGCAGCTGGAAGGTCCACGGCGTGTCCACCATCAGCTCGGGCCGCGGGGTGAGAGTGAACAGGCTGCGGAACCAGGGCGAGACCGTCTCGCGGTAGTTGTAGGTGCCCCACAGCAGATTGCTGCCCCAGGTGTTGAGCAGGCCGGTGATCAGCGCGGCGGCCAGCAGCGCGTACATCATCTTGTCGTTGCCGGTGGTCGCCTTGCGCACGGCCGGAACGGTGAACCGCCGGTAGAGCAGGATGGCCACCCCGGCCAGCACGGCGAGACCGGCCACCGAGCCCGCCCCGACCGCGATCACGTGGTAGAGGTGCTCGGAGATCCCGACGGCGGCGGTCCACGATTCCGGGATCAGCACGCCGAGCACATGACCGCCGAACACCCCGAGCATGCCGAAGTGGAACAGCGGGCTGCCCAGCCGCAGCAGGCGGCTCTCGTAGATCTGCGAGGACCGGGTGGTCCAGCCGAACTGGTCGTTGCGGTAACGCCACAGGTGCCCGAGCACAAACGAGGTGAACGCGACGTAGGGCAGGATCAGCCACAGCGCGGTCGGCAGGTTCGGCGTTGCGTTCATCGTCGGCTTTCCGATCCGTCGAACAGGGAGGGGTCCATCGCGAAGGGCTCCAATCCGACCTCCTCCTCGGGCGGGCCCTGGGCGGCGAGTTCGGCGATACGCCGCCGGTCCGCGGTGGTCGGCGGAGGCAGCGTCGCGCCGATCGCCGCGAGCACGCCCGCGTAGGGCGAGCCGTTGTCCGACAACGACAGGCGCAGCAGCTCCAGCACCGGAACGTGCTCGCCGAGCAGCCGTTCGCCGCCGATGGGGTCGACGGTGGCGGCGAACTCCAGCAGCACCGGCAGGTGATCGGGCAGTTCCTCGTCGCCGAGTTCGACGCCCGCGTGGCGGTAGGCGTGCTTGAACCGCAGCAGCGCCATCCCGCGCTTGCGGGTGTCCCCGTAGGCGTAGAAGGTCAGGTGCAGGCTGGCGCGGCGGCGCATGTCGAAGGTCGCGACGTAGTCGGCGGCCAGTTCCAGGGGCGGGGTCGTGCGCAGGTGGTCGAGGCATGCGCTCAGGTGTTCGCGCACCTCTTCCGGCAATCCGGCTGCGGCGGCGGCCATTTGGTCGACCATGGCCAGCGTCTTCTCGCCCGGATAGTCCAGCAGCAGCGCGGCGATCCGCCAGACCAGTTGCCGATCGCGCTGGGCGAGTTCGACCGCCGGTTCCGGGCGGCGGCGTAGTTTCAGCAGGCTCATCGGCCCGCTCCGGTCGAGGCCGGGTCGCCCGCGACGGTCGCGTTGCCCGTGCCGTCGGCGTGTCCGTTGCCCGTGCCGTTCGAGTGCTCGCGGTCGGCATGCCCGTTGGTGTGTCCGTTGGCATGCCCGTTGCCGGTGTCGTCGGCCTGCCCGTTCGTCGGAACCAAGCCCTTGGTGCTCTTACCGTCCCAGTTCAGCAAATTGATCCGGGAGGATTTCTCCTGCGGCGCGGCGCCGTTGCTGTCGGTGAGGTGGAATTTCTCCACCATCTGGTCGAACGCCGTCATACCCGGCCCGCCGTCGGTGTCCAGGCTGCATCCGGTGGCGAGCGAATCCAATTCGTGCGCACGGGCTCCCGCGCCGGTCGGGATGACGTAGCGGTGCTCGTACTTGGCGATGGCCAGCAGCCGGTACATCGCCTCGATCTCTTCCGGCTCCAGCCGCACCGACGGCGCGATCGAGGGGTCGGGCTCCTCTCCGAGGTTCACCGACCGCATGAACGAGCGCATCGCCGCGAGACGCTGCAACGACGCGCGCACCGGTCCCACGTCGCCCGCGGTGAACAACTCGGCCAGGTACTCCACCGGGATGCGCAACGCGTCGATGGCGCCGAACAGGTTCGACGCGTTCTCGCCGTCGTGGCCGGTCTCGGTGAGCACGTCCACCACCGGCGACAGCGGCGGCACGTACCAGACCATCGGCATGGTGCGGTACTCCGGATGCAGCGGCAGCGCGATCTGGTAATCGACGATCAGCTTGTACACCGGCGAATCCTGGGCCGCCTGAATCCATTCCGGCGAGATCCCGGCCCGCTCCGCTTCGGCGATCACCCGCGGATCATGGGGGTTGAGGAACACGCCGAGCTGGGACGGGTAGAGATCCTTGTCCTCGGTGACCGACGCGGCTTCGAGAACGGCGTCCGCGTCGTAGAGCATGACGCCGATGTAGCGCAGCCGCCCCACGCAGGTCTCCGAGCACACCGTGGGTATGCCGACCTCCACGCGCGGGTAGCAGAAGGTGCACTTCTCCGCCTTGCCCGTCTTGTGGTTGAAGTAGATCTTCTTGTACGGGCAGCCCGACACGCACTGCCGCCAGCCCCGGCACTTGTCCTGGTCGACCAGCACGATGCCGTCCTCGGCGCGCTTGTAGATCGCGCCGGAAGGGCACGACGCCGCGCACGACGGATTCAGGCAGTGCTCGCAGATCCGCGGCAGGTAGAACATGAAGGTCTCTTCGAACTCCAGTTTCACCTGGTCGGACAGCTTCGCCAGCAGCGGGTCCCGGCCGACCTGCTCGGGGCCGGAGCCGAGGTCGTCGTCCCAGTTGGCGCCCCAGGTGACGTTCGTGTCCTCGCCGGTGATCAGCGACTTGGGCCGCGCCACCGGCGTCGTGTCGACCGGCGGCGAGGACAGCAGGTTGTCGTAGTCGTAGCTCCACGGCTCGTAGTAGTCCTCGACCGTGGGCAGATCCGGGTTGGCGAAGATGTTCAGCAGCCGCTTCAGCCGCGACCCGGACTTCAGGGTGAGCTTGCCGCGCTTGTTCAGCGTCCAGCCGCCCTTCCACTTCTCCTGGTCCTGGTACTGCCGCGGATAGCCCTGCCCGGGACGGGTCTCCACGTTGTTGAACCAGACGTACTCGGTGCCGCCGCGGTTGGTCCACGCCTGCTTGCAGGTGACCGAGCAGGTGTGGCAGCCGATGCACTTGTCCAGGTTCATCACCATGGCCAGCTGTGCCATGACGCGCATGTCAGTACCGCTTTCTCGCGTCGGTGGGTGCGTGGGGTGTGCTGGTGCCCGCCTTGCTCATGTCAGTACTCCACTTTCTGCGAGCGTTTGCGGATCGTGGTGACCTCGTCGCGCTGATTCCCGGTGGGGCCGTGGTAGTTCAGCGCGAAGGACTGCTGCGCGTAGCCGCCGATGAGATGCGAGGGTTTGATCATGATGCGGGTGAGCGCGTTGTGGATGCCGCCGCGCTTGCCACGCCCCTTGGTGTCCTCGCCGAGGCCCTCGATACGCGGCACGTCCACCGCGCGGTCCTGGGCGTGGTACATGAACACGGTGCCCTCCGGCATCCGGTGACTGACGATGGCGCGCGCGACCACGATGCCGTTGCGGTTGATCGCCTCGATCCAGTCGTTGTCGGCCACGCCGATCTTGGCGGCGTCGCGATCGGACATCCAGATCGTCTGCCCGCCGCGCGAGAGCGTCAGCATGTGCAGGTTGTCCTGGTAGGCGGAGTGGATCGACCACTTCGAGTGCGGGGTCAGGTAGCGCACCGTGACGCCCTTGTCGCCGACGTCGCCGATCGAGGGCTCGTGGAACAGCGCGGTCATGTCCAGCGGCGGACGGAAGATCGGCAACTGCTCGCCGAGCTCGATCATCCAGTCGTGGTCCAGGTAGAAGTGCTGCCGCCCGGTCAGCGTGTGCCAGGGCTTGAGCCGCTCGGTGTTGATGGTGAACGGCGAGTACCGGCGTCCGCCGGTCTCACTGCCCGACCACTCCGGCGAGGTGATCACCGGCACCGGACGAGCCTGGGTGTCGGCGAAGGTGATCCGCTTGCCCTCGTGCTCGGCGGCCAGGTCGGCCAGCTGGGTTCCGGTGCGGCGTTCCAGGGCGTGGAAGCCCTCCACCGCCAGTCGGCCGTTGGTGGTGCCGGACAGCGCGAGGATCGCCTCGGCCGCGTGGGTGTCCTTGGCCAGCGACGGGCGGCCCTGCGCGACGCCGGACACGACCGTGCCGTTCACGCCCGCGAGGTACTCGACCTCCTGGTCGGGGTAGGTGGTGACACCCTTGGTGGTGACGCCGAGCGTGTCGACCAGCGGCCCGAGCGCGGCCATCTTCTCCGCGAGCTTCGGGTAGTCGCGTTCCACGACGACCAGTTTGGGCATGGTCTTACCCGGGATCGGTTCGCACTCACCGGCTTTCCAGTCCAGCACGCGCCCGCCCGCCTGGGCCGTCGCGTCCGGCGAGTCGTGCTGCAACGGCACGGCGACGATGTCCTTGCGCGTGCCCAGGTGCTTCTCGGCCATCCAGGAGAAGCCGCGCGCGATCCGGTGGAAGGCGTCGAAGTCGGTCTTGGCCTCCCAGGGCGGCGAGATGGCCGGGGAGAAGGCGTGCACGAACGGGTGCATGTCGGTGGAGGACAGGTCGTGCTTCTCGTACCAGGTGGCGGCGGGCAGCACGATGTCGGAGAACAGCGTGGTGCTGGTCATCCGGAAGTCCAGCGACAGCAGCAGGTCCAGCTTGCCGGTGGCCGCGGTCTCGCGCCAGGTCAGCTCTTGGGGCCGCACGCCGGTGGCGTCGGTAGTTTGCAGGTTGGAGTCGGCGCCGAGCAGGTGGCGGTGGAAGTATTCGTTGCCCTTGCCCGAGGACCCGAGCAGGTTGGCCCGCCACACGGTCAGGCAGCGCGGGAAGTTCTCCGGCGCGTCCGGGTCCTCGCAGGCGAACCGCAGCTCGCCGGATTTCAGTCCGTCCACCACGTGTTCGGGCGCGGTCTTGCCCGCGGCCTCGGCCTCGTCCACCAGGTCGAGCGGGTTGCGGTCGAAGGTCGGATAACTCGGCATCCAGCCCAGCCGGGTGGCCAGCGCGATGTTGTCGGCGGCGGTGCGCCCTGCGAACTTCCCCGTGCCCAGCGGCGAGGCGAACGACTCCGCGGTGAACGGGTCGTAGCGCCACTGGTTGTTGGTCAGGTACCAGAACACCGTGCCCTGCATCTGGCGCGGCGGGCGCTGCCAGTCCAAGCCGAAGGCCAGCGTGGACCACCCGGTGACGGGGCGGCACTTCTCCTGGCCGACGTAGTGCGCCCAGCCGCCGCCGTTCACGCCCTGACAGCCGGTCAGCAGGGTCAGCGTGAAGAACGCGCGGTAGATCTGGTCGGAGTGGAACCAGTGGTTGGTGCCCGCGCCCATGAGGATCATCGAGCGGCCGCCGGAGCGGTCGGCGTTGTCGGCGAACTCCCGCGCGATGCGCTGGGCCTGGACGGCAGGCACGCCGGTGATGGCCTCCTGCCAGGCCGGGGTGTACGGCTCCGAGGCGTCGTCGTAGCCGGTCGGCCAGGTGCCGGGCAGTCCGTCGCGACCGACGCCGTACTGGGCGAGCAGCAGATCGAAGACCGTGGTGACGCGCTTGCCCGCGACAGTCGTGGTCGGCACGCCGCGGGTGAGCACTCCGGGTGTGTCGCTGTCGAAGCGGGGAATCTGTACGGCCGCAGCATCATCGGTGCGGCCATACAGACTCAGGAGGGGATCGACGTCCCCGAGATCGAGGTTCCAGCGCCCGGCGCCTTCGTCGCCGAACCGATGGCCGAGCGACCCGTTCGGCACCACCGGTTGCGCCTGTGCGTCCAGCAGCACCGTCTGGAACTGCACGCCTTCACCGGTGTGTCCCAGGTCCGCGGCGGTGAGGAACTTTCCGGGCAGGTACTGCCCGTCGCGCTCGTCCAGCGTGATCAGGTACGGCAGATCGGTGAAGCGCTTGATGTAGTCGAGGAAGCGCGGCGTGGACTTCTCGACGAAGAACTCCTTCAGCACCACGTGACCCATCGCCATGGCCAGCGCCGCGTCGGTGCCGGGACGCGCGGGCACCCACTCGTCGGCGAACTTGGTGTTGTCGGCGTAGTCGGGGGAGACCACCACCACCTTCTGGCCGCGGTAGCGCGCCTCGGTCATGTAGTGCGCGTCCGGGGTCCGGGTGACCGGCACGTTCGAACCCCACATGATGAGGTACCCGGCGTCGAACCAGTCGGCGGACTCCGGCACGTCGGTCTGGTCGCCGAACACCTGCGGCGAGGCCACCGGCAGGTCGGCGTACCAGTCGTAGAACGACAGCATGGAGCCGCCGAGCAGCGAGATGAACCGGGCGCCGACGGCGTGGCTGACCATGGACATCGCCGGAATCGGCGAGAACCCCGCCACTCGGTCGGGGCCGTACTGCTTGATCGTGTAGACGTGTGCGGCAGCGGCGATCTCGGCCGCCTCCCACCACTCGGCGCGCACGAATCCGCCCTTGCCGCGGGCGGCCTTGTAGCTGCGCGACTTCTCCGGGTCCTCGACGATCTCGCCCCAGGCCAGCACCGGGTCCTTGAGCCGGGACTTGGCTTCCCGGTACAGCTCCAGCAGCGTGCCGCGCACGTAGGGGTAGCGCACCCGGGCGGGCGAGTAGGTGTACCAGGAGAACGACGCGCCGCGCGGGCAGCCGCGCGGCTCGTACTCCGGCTTGTCGGCGCCCACCGAGGGGTAGTCGGTTTGCTGGGACTCCCAGGTGATCACGCCGTCTTTCACGTAGATCTTCCACGAGCACGATCCCGTGCAGTTCACGCCGTGCGTGGAGCGCACCACTTTGTCGTGCGACCAGCGATCGCGGTAGAACTCGTCGGCGCTGCGCCCGCCGACCTTGTGCAGGGTGCGCTGATCGGCCGAGACCTCGCCCCGGTGGAAATATTTCCCCAGCCGCAGGAGCGCGTCCCCGGCGTCGGTGGCCGGAGCGGAGGGTACGCGACCCTGAGTGCGGGAATTAACCACGACGTCCCCTTCGAGCAGTGCGATCGGGTGGATGTTCCGACTGTAAAGAGGCGTGCACGACTGGCCAAACATCTCTCTCACAGCCCATTTGCGGGGATGGTGAGTTGTGAGTTCGGCGCAACGTCACGGTCACGGTAGCCCGTCGCATCCGGGCGTCGGCCCAGGAGACGACCAGGGGAAATATGCTCTGAACTGTACGGAATAGGTTCCGGCGAGTCCGCCTGTCATACCGTCGGTGATGCTTTGGAAACGGTGGGTTCTCCAGTGCTTTACATTTGTTAACACATCCGATCGGTCGTCTCGGGCGCCTTGTTTACCAGCCCCGTGGCGATTCCGCACCGACTTCCGCGCGACGCATTGTAAGCCTAATCACAATTCGCTGAAAATTGTCTGTCGCCGATGAATTCGGTGCCCATCGGGATCGAGGGGCCGTCTGTGGAATTCACTCGATCGGGTCGCTGCCCACTGGCGCACCGACGGCCGGAACGGGCTGTCCCTCGCGCGAGCAGTGATGATCGCGGTACCGGCGGGCGCGTTCGTGGAACGGCTGCTGCCCGCGGGCATGCGAGTCCGCTGTCCCGGCCGAGTCGCCGTGTCGGCCTCGGAATCCGACGATGGTCGGCTCGACTCGACGGTCGTGCACGCGACGCCGTCCTGCGCTATGCGCCCGCGCTGGAGTCGCCGTTGCCGGCGCCGCGCCGGCGCCGCGCCGCGCGCAACTCGGGGTCGAGACGTTCACGCATGAAAGAGTCGGCCCCGGGGCCCGCGAGGAAAGCGAGGTCGACGGCCGAGAGGGGGCGTCCGCTGCGCTGGTCCACGAGGCCGGGCACGATCTCCTCATCGGTGTCCTGATCGGTCAGGACCACGCTCGGCGCACTCGATCCCGTGTGTTTGCGGCCCCAGGCGTAGAGGGCGACGATGACCGGGGAGAGGTCCCGGCCCTTGTCGGTGATGAGGTACTCGTAGCGGGGCGGGGACTGGTTGTAGCGCCTGCGTTCGAGCAGCCCGGATTCGACCAGGGTGCGCAGTCTCCTGGTCAGCATGGTCGGAGCGATGCCGAGGTTGTGTTCGAACTCGTCGAATCTGGTGAACCCGTCCAGCGCGTCGCGCACGATCAGCAGCGTCCACCAGTCGCCGACATGCTCCAGAGCGCCCGCTATCGGGCATCCCATCGCTTGGAAACTCGTTCGTCGCACCGGCTGATCCTTTCACGAATTCAGTAACTTGCATGATAGTAGTTACGCATCCTAGTGTGAGCCGCGCGGCCGGACCTCGGGCCGTCACATCTCACCCTCCGGTGAACGATCGAAAGGCGCACTTGTGACTTCCTCCCCCGACAGAGCCCGAACCACACTGGTCATCGGCGCGGGCGGGCGACACGGCGGCACCGGTTCACATGTCGTGCGGCGGTTGCGCGAACACCACCACGCGGTCCGCGTGCTGGTACGCACCGATGACGAACGCGCGCAACGCCTACGCGCTCTCGGCGCGCAGATCGTCGTGGGTGATCTGCTGGATCACCGGACATTGGACGCGGCCGTACAGGACGTGGACGCTGTGTATTTCACCTATCCGGTCGCCCCCGGCATCGTCCAAGCCGCGGCCGATCTGGCTTCGGTGATCCGGCGCGCCGGGACCGCGCCGCGACTGGTGGTGATGTCCATGGCGGTCTCGGCCGCCGACAGCCCCAGTGGGCTGGGGCGCGCGCAATGGGCCGCCGAGGAGGTGCTGACCTGGGCGGGACTGGAACCGACGATCTTGCGGATCGCAGCGCTGTTCTACGAGAACATCGTGCTGTTGCACGCCGGATCCATCCGCCGGACCGGCGGCTTCGCCAATAGTTTCGGCGATGCCGCGGTGCCGTGGATCAGCGGTCTCGACGCCGCCGATCTCGCCGTAGCCGCTCTCACCGACCCGGCCCGATACCCCCGCGGCGCCACGTTCTACCCGCAGGGGGCGGCCGTGCACAGCCACGCCGATATCGCCGCTATCGTCGGCGCCGAAACGGGAGCACCGGTCCGATACACGCACATCCCCGCCGGGCAATGGCAGCGCGAATTGGAAGACCTCGCGCACAACGGAGCCGATTCATCCGTCAACCCCGGGATGGCGCAGCATATTTCGAGCATCGGTGCGGGATTCTCCCGGCTGCCTTCGCCCCCGCCGATCGATACTGCCGCGCTCACCGAGGCCATCGGCCGCAAGCCGCAGACGTTCGCCGAGTTCGTCCGCGAGCACCGCCACCACTTCGTCGCGACACCCGGTCCGCTCGTCGGATAGTGGGAGACGCGGGTGGCCAGGCGATCCCCACTGCCGCGGAAATGACGCCACCACCGCCGCACCCTGTCCACCAGCCGTGTGCCGCCCGATGGGACCGGCTATCCGAAACCGGTCGTGGCGCTTACGAAGCGCGTGACGCGGGTCAGGCGATCGCCGTGGGATCGATATCGGCGAAGGTGTCCACCCAGCGGTGCGGCGGCCGTGGCGGATTGGGCTCGCCGGGCCGGGCCAGTCCGACGACCCGCCACCCCGCGGCGACGGCGGCGTCGAGTTCGTCCGGGTGGTCGGACAGGAACAGGATGCGTTCGGCGGGTGTGCCGATAGCTCCTGCGATCTTGTCGTAGGAGGCGGGTTCGCGCTTGCCGCCCGCCGTCGACAGATCGAAGTATCCGCTGATCAGCTCGGTCAGGCTGCCGCCGCGGGCGAAGGCGAACCAATCCTGTTGGTTGCGCACCGATCCCGAGGAGTAGACGTAGAGGGCGAGCCCCGCGGCGTGCCAGGCGGCGAGCGCCGGTGGCACGTCCGGGAAGAACTCGCCGTGCAGGGCGCCGCTGCGGAAGCCTTCCGCGCAGATCAAGCCCTGGGCGGTCTTGAGCGGCTCGGCCTTCACATCGGAATCGAGCCACCCGCGCAGGATCGCGGCGGCCTCGGCCGGGCTCGCGTCCGGCTGCCCGGCCAGCTCCCTGGTCGCGGCGAGGACGGTGACCGCCGCCGGGCCGCCCTCGGCCAGCCAGCCCGGAAGCCGTTGCCGGGTATAGCCGTACAGGTCTTCGCGGACCGACGCGGTGGGGCTGGTGGTGCCCTCGATATCGACGACGACGGCGCCGATCACGGCGCGGTCAGCAGCTCGTCGAGGGTGGGAAAGCCCGCGCTGATCTTGTCGCCGGTGAAGTCGCCGACCCAGCCGTCGGCTTCCTCGAAGAAGCGGATGGCGATGAAATCCGGGCGGCTGCCCATGTCGAACCAGTGCAGCGTGCCCGCGGGCACCGAGAGCAGATCGCCGCCTTCGCACACCACCGCCAGGACCTCGTCGCCCAGGTGCAGGTAGAAGCAGCCGCGTCCGGCGGCGAAGAAGCGCACCTCGTCCTCGGCGTGCCGGTGCTCGTCGAGGAACTTCTTGCGCGCGCCCTCGGCGATCTCCGGCCACCGCGGGTCGGCGTCGTCGGGGTGGATGCGCGCGATGTCGATGTGCTTGTAGCGTCCGGACTCGTTCAGGTCGGCGACATTCTTCGCGTAGTGCGCGAGCAATTCGTCGGAGGGCACCGACGCGGCGTTCTCGACCACCGGCCAGCGGCCGAACGTGATGCCGTGCCCGGCCAGTTCGGTGCCGATCCGCTCGTCGTCGGTGGTACGCACGCGCACGTCGGCCGCGTTGTCGGCGGCCATCACCTGCAACAGGGTCATGTCAGTCCAATCTCGAGGAAGTCGTCGCGCGGGCCGAGCGCCGCCGGACTGCCGGTGCGGGACACCAGCTCACACAATGCTTCCAGGCATTCGGCGCGATCGCGCGCCTGAGCGAGGTCCTCGCCCCACGCGGTGATCCCGTGCCCGGCGATGACCAGCACCGGCAGGGCGTCGGGATGGTCGAGGAGATAGCGCTCGATGTCCGCGCCGATGCGCGGCACCTCGGGCCAGTTCGGGAACACCGGGATGTCCGCGACGGCCGGATCGCCGCCGAGCCCCTTGATCAGTTCGTAGTCGGTGATCCGCAACGTGCCGGGCGTGCCGGGCACCGCCGAGCGGGTGGCCAGCGCCGTGGCGAACGGCGGATGGACGTGCACGACCGCCTGAGCCGGGCGGGTCCGGTAGACGGCGGTGTGAATCGTGGTCTCCGCGGAGGGCCTGCGTCCGTGGTCGGCCACGGGCGCGGAGTCCGACACGCGCACGGTGACCATGTCGCGCTCGGTGAGTTCGCCCTTGGACAACCCGCTTCCGGTGACGACGGCGGTCGCGCCGGTGCGCACCGAGATGTTGCCCGCCGTGCCCGGCATCCAGCCGCGCCGATACAGCTCGCGCGCGATGTCCGCGATGGCGGCCCCGTGCGAGCGATCGGATCGGTGCACCACACCCTGTTCGGTGACCACCGCGGTCACCAATTCGGCGGGCGTCACGTCGAAGGCCGGGTTGAAGACCTCGGTGTGCGCGGGAGCCGTTGCCACGCCGCCGAATCCGGTCACCTCGGCTGCCGCGCGTTCCTCTACGACGATCTCCCGGCCGGTGGCCATCGCGAGGTCGCGGGTGGATTCGGGGGCGACCACGACGAACGGGATGCCGTGGTGGCGGGCGGCCAGCGCGAGACCGTAAGTGCCGATCTTGTTGGCGACGTCGCCATTGGCGGTGACCCGGTCGGCGCCGACCAGCACGCAGTCGACCTGCCCGGTCGCCATCGCCCAGGCGGCGGCGGAATCGATGGTCAGCCGGTGCGGGATACCCGCTTCGGCCAGCTCCCAGGTGGTCAGTCGCGCGCCCTGCAACAACGGGCGGGTCTCGTCCACCAGCACCTGCTCGATCGCGCCACGTTCCGACAGCACCCGCAGCGTGCCGATGGCCGTGCCGAACGCGCTGGTCGCGAGCCGTCCGGTGTTGCAGTGGGTGAGGACACGCAGCGGCCGGTCCGGACACAGGCGCTGCACCAGGTCGGCGGCGTTGGTGGCGGCGGCCCGGTTGACCCGGCCGTCCTCGGCCAGCATGTCGAGCGTCTCGGCCAGGACCGCGTCGGCGCCCCGGCCCACCTTCGCCAGCACCCGCCGCACGGCCCACGCCAGGTTGACCGCCGTCGGCCGCGCCGCGGCGATCCGGTCCGCCTCGGCCCGCACCGCCGCCTCGTCGACCACGCCGTCCACGGTGTGCGCGGCGGTGGCGATGACGACGCCGAACGCGCCCGCGATGCCGATGGCGGGCGCGCCGCGGATGGCCAGCGCCTTGATCGCGTCGATGACCTGGTCCACCGTGCTCAGGCGCAGCTCACGCACCTCGTGCGGCAGTGCGCGCTGGTCGATGGTGACGAGCGCGCCGTCGTCCCAGACCAGAGAGCTGTCGTCCATCGGGCGCATCCTTATCGCGTCGAGCCGTGTCGTGCCTGGTCAACGGTATCGGACGGCGGATGGCGGGCGGAAATCGCGTCAGGCCGCTCCGGCGCGCAGCTCGGCGGCGCGTTTGCGCGGGTCGTAGTCCGGGCCGACGCCTTCGATCAGCAACAGATCGCCGTCGATGTGATCGGCGCGCAGCGGCAGGATCTCCTGGTAGGCGGGCGAGCGGTACCACTCCCGCGCTTCGGTCATGCCGGGGAACTCGATCAGGACCATACTCCCGGGCCAGCTGCCTTCCACGACCTCGGCCGGTGACCCGTGGATGACGAAGCGGCCACCGAACGGGTCCAAGGTGGCCTGGATGCGCTCCAAGTATTCGAGGATGTCGGGATGGGGCCTGCGACTGCGGAGGTGGGCGAAGCCATAGGCGGACATGATGCTCGGCGTTCCTTCGTTCGATGACGCCGGGAATGGCGTCGAACCGACGGTAGGTCGGCCTCGCGCGGGGTGACAATTACCTCCGGGGTAAGCACACCGGCCTTTGGACGACCGCAGCCGCCGGTCCCGGGAGGAGTTGGGGGCCGGCGGCGCGGGTGGCGCAGATCAGCTACTGGCGGCGGTCCTGCTCGCCGCGCCGGTCGGGCATCTCGGACCTGGTGCCCCGACGGCCTTCCATATCCGCGCCCTCGCGCATGTCCTGCTCCTGGCGCTGTTGCTGCTGCTGCCTCGGCATCTGCTTCGGCATTTTCTTAGGCGTTTTCTTCGACTTTTCAGCCATCTCCACACGGTCCTTTCCGGGGGATTGATATTCGCCTAACGAACAGCCTAACGAACTTACGATAGCGAGCGGATATGGCTTTCGGAAGGGGAAATGAAAAATATGGCTCGGAGCGGCCGTTTGTCGCATTGTCGCAGGTAGAAGCCCTATTGAAGGCGAGTTTCAGTTGCGAATGCGGCTGGCTGGGCGGCGTGCTGTCATTTCCCGGCAGGCGGGTGGAAGACGGCTCGGAAGGTGGCGAACGGGATACGCGCATATGTTCGATATCGCGGCGACTTCATTCATCCGCGATTTATCGCGGCGAATCGAATTCCGCTGCCGGAAGGTGCGCGGTGTCGGGCATGTCGGGTCGCCGTCGTGAAAGTCCCTGTGCGCCAGAGGTATCTGCGCTGCCGGGGATTTCTCATCGCACTCCCCGTATGAACTGAGCCCCGCGCGTCTCGTGGAAAGGTATGCGCCGCAGGAGCTTTGGTGGCACGTGAGAGACGCGATGGCTCCGAACGAGTCGCGTCGCCGATCCTCAGCCGCGCAACGGAAGAAACTCGACCATCGCGCCGTCGGCGGCACCGGGCGGGACCACGACCAACCCGTCGCGGTCGACGAGACCGCCGAGATGGGCGGTGCGGATGGCCGGATCGCCGGCCCAGCCGCCGCCCTCGACGGCGCGAGCGGGCACGACACGGGTCACCTGGGCCGCGATCTCGGCCGCGTTGTGCAGCGGCCCACGCAGGGGGCGGGCCGCGGACGCGCCGGTGCGGCCCTCGGCGATCGCGGGCGCGAGCGCCATGAGCGTGGCGACGGCCGCGAACGGGTTGCCGGGCAGGCCGAGCACCGTCGTCCCGGATGCGAGTTCGGCGACGACGGTGGAACCGCCGGGACGCAGCCGCAGGCGCGGCACCACGATCCGGGCTCCGGCGCGGGCCAGGGCGGCGCGAAGCTGGTCGGCCGCCCCGCCGCCGGTCGCGCCGACGATCACCAACAGGTCGTGATCCGGCGCCACGGTGAGCACCTCGTCGAATCCGTGCGGAGTGTCGCGCAGGTGCGCTCGATCGGCGGTGCGAATGCCGTACCAGGACAGCAGATCCGGCAGGACCGGGCCGATCGAGTCGCGGGTCTGGCCCGCCTGGAGCGGCCCCTCGCTGCGGATCTCGTCACCGGTCATGACGATGCGCGCGCGTACCGGGCCGCGCACCGGCGCCGCGGTGACCTCGACGCTCGCGGCCGCGGAGATCAACGCGGCGGTGACCGGCGTGCCCTCCGGCGCGACGAGATCACCGGCCCGGCGGTCCTCGCCACGGCGGCGGATGTCGTCGCGCAGCGGGGTGTCCGGCAGGCGGTACAGCGTTTCGTCGGCGACGTGCGCGAACTCGTCGCGCAGCACACCCGCGGTGCCGTCCGGGACGTGCGCGCCGGTCGCGATCCGCACCGCCTCGCCCGGCAGCAGTCCCACCGGCCGCCTGCCGCCCGCGAAACCGATGTCCCGACGCAGGCGCCACGGGCCGTCACCCGCCACCGCGTAGCCGTCCATCGCGGAGACGTCGAAGCGGGGCAGCGGCCCGGCGGCCGTCAGCGGGCCGGCGAGCGCGGCCCCGAGCACCGACCGCAGCTCGGCTTCGTAGGCGGTGAGGCGGGACAGATTGCCACGCAATCTCTCTCGTGCCTCGTCGAGATCCAGCGGCGGGTGCCGCCGCGGCGCGTCGACCGTGGCCCTTGCCTGCCGCACCTGCTCCTCGGTGTCGCAGTCGCCGACTCCGGGCAGCGGGATGATCGCGGCGGCGGCGGGCACCAGCGCCTTCATCGGCTGGTTGATCAGCGCGCCGAGCCCCTCCAGCGCGGCCACCAGCGCCGAGCGCCGCCACACCCCGATCAGATACTGCGGGCGTCCGGACTCGTCGGCGGCGAACACCGCGTCCGCCCCGGATTCGCCGGCGTGCCGGATGAGTTCGGTGACCGCCCACGGCGACAGGAAAGGCAGGTCGGCGGCCAGCACCACCACCAGCGGCGCGGCGGAGCCGAGCGCGCGCAGTCCCGTGTCGATCGCCGCCACCGGACCCGACCCCGGCGGCACCTCGCGCACCTGGACGAAGTGCGGCGGCAGTTCCGGCCGGTGCGGTCCGACGACCACCGTGTGCCCGCACGAAGCGACGGCGGCGAGCGCCACCTCGAGCATGGAACGGCCGCCGATGACGATGGCCGGTTTGTCCACGCCGCCCATCCGGCTGGCCCGGCCCCCCGCGAGCACGATGGCGTCGGCGGCGGTCATAGGCCACGGCTTCGCGCTGGGTACACCATGGCGTCATGCTAATTCGTCACGGCCGGGAAGCCGGGGACCGGACCGCGCCGATCAGGCGTTCGACCAGAACCGGGCCGGTGGCAGCAGCCGGAACTCGTTGAGTTCGGGGTCGGCGAGTACGAGGTCGGTGTCGCGGTCGGCCGCCGGGGCCCCTCGGTCGATCGTGGTGGCGCCCGCGGCGTGCAGCCTGGCCACCTCGGCGGCGCGGTCGTCGGCCGGAAACGAGGTGAGGTCGAGGCGCAGTCTGGTCCGGCCGGTCCCCGCGTCGGGCGTGCGCACGAACTCCAGCCAGGAGCCGAGTCCGGTCGGCGAACGCAGCCCGGCCAGCCGCTCGCCGCGCCGCGCGGAGGGCCAGCCGGTGGCGACCGACCAGAATTCGGCGAGGCGCTCGGGGTCGCGCGTGTCGACCACCACCGCCGCGACGGCTCCGGTGTCCACGTACTCCTCCCTTGGTTCGAGCACGCAGAACTCGTTGCCCTCCGGATCGGCCAGCACGGTCCACGGCACCGCGCCCTGGCCGATGTTGACCGCTCGCGCGCCCAAGGCCAGCGCGCGGTCCACCTGAGTGCGCTGATGCTCCCGCGAGCGGGTGGCCAGATCGAGGTGCAGGCGGTTCTTGCCGATCTTGGCCCGCATCGCGGGCAGGAAGGTCAGGGCGAGCTCGCCGCCGTCGGCGTCGGGGGCCGCGACGTTCACCTCGTCGGGCCGGTCGAGCGTCACACTCCAGCCGAGCAGCTCGGCCCAGAAATCCGCGACCGAACGCGGCCGGTCGGCATCGAACACGACACATGCCAGGCGGGTGGGCATCTATCCACGGTACTGGCCGCCGATCCGGCTCGGAGGCGTTTCGGGAAGCGGTGCTCAGCGTGCCGGAGGATCGGGCAGCGGGAAGCGCGCAGCGCGCAGGTCGACGCGTCCGTCCCGGATCGGCACGCCTTCCTCGGCCAGCAGCCGCAACTGCCGCCCGGCCAGGTGCGCGGCGGGCCTGCCGCTCGCGCCGAGCACGCGATGCCAGGGCAGATCGGCCGCGTCGGTGCGCATGATCCAGCCCACCGTGCGCGGCGTGGACAACCCAGCGGCCGCGGCGATGTCGCCATAGGTGACGACCCGGCCGGGCGGGACCGCCGCCACCAGGGCGCGCACCTGCTCGATCTCGGCGTCGCTGGTCGGCATCGGCTCAGAGCACCGAGCGCACGAGTTCGCCGGTCTCGGCCGGATACGCCTGGGCGACCATGTGATCGCAGTTCCATTCGAGCACGGTAAGGTTCGCGCCCATGTGCTCGGTGAGCGCCGCGCGGAACTCCGGGGTGACGAACGGCGGGTGGACCTTCATCGCCTGCACCAGCACGGTGGGCAGGTCGGTAGGCGGCAGCACCCAGTGCCGGGCCAGCTGGCCCCAGTAGGAGTTGACGGCGGGCAGGCTCATCCGCCAGCCGAAGCGCCCGTCGGCGGTGGGCATCAGATGTTCGTCGAGCTCGGCCTGCAGCAACCGCGGCTCGACATCGCCCCAGCCGGTGTCCAGCTTGTCCTGGCGCGCGTGCTCGACGCTGTCGTAGTCGGCCGAGACCAGCGTGGACAGCGCGATCTCGTTGAGCCATTCCGGTTCCAGCGCGATGGCCGGATCGAGCAGTACGAGTTTGCGCACCAGATCGGGATGCCGATGCGCCAGGTGCAGCGCGCACGCGCCGCCGAAGGAGTGCGCGACCACCACCACCGGCCCGTCCGCCTCGGCGGTGACCAGGTCGACCAGGTCCTCGACGATGGTCTCGAAATTCCACGGGGGCAGCGAGGTCGAGCGACCGTGTCCGCGCAGGTCGGGCGCGAGCACGCGGACGTCGGGCAGATGGCGGGTGGCCAGGTCTTCCCAGCGTTTGCCGTGGCCGGTCACGCCGTGCAGGGCGAGCACCACCGGTCCCGTCGTCGGACCGAACCGATGGACATTCAAAACAGACACCGGTCCATTTTGACCTGCGCCGCGATCGCGCGCAGCGCCGGTCGGGCGGAGGCGTGTACCGGCGTGTCGGTCGTGTCTGTTGCAATAGCCCGCGTGGTGCGATCGGATGGCGCGGTGCGACTGGTTCGCCGGAATGTGGTGGCGCCCCGGCCGCGAGACTGGGGCGCCGACGTTCGCGCGCTGCTGGACGCCGCGGGCGAGGCCGGTCCCGCGCGCCCCGGGTGGCGGCCTTGGCAGGTACTCGGCGGGCCGGGCACGGGCAAGACCGCCCTGCTGGTCGACCTAGCCGCCGAGCGCATCGCGGCCGGAGCCGATCCCGATTCGGTGCTGGTGCTGACCCACTCGAAACAGGCGGCGGGCGCCGTGCGCGATGCCATCACCACACGCCTGAGTGGTCCGGATCCCGGCGCCGAGGGCGGTGTGCCCGGCGCCACACGGGAACCGTTGGTGCGCACCCTGCACTCGTACGCCTTCTCCGTGCTGCGCAGGCACGCGATGGCCCACGGCAACCCGCCGCCACGATTGCTGACCGGAGCCGAACAGGACGCGGTGCTGCGCGAGATGCTGCGCGGCGACCTGGCGGACATGGCCGAGGGCGCGCGCGGATTGTGGCCGGAGCGACTGCGGCCCGCGCTCGCGCTCGGCGGATTCGCCGAGCAATTGCGCGATCTCATGCTGCGCGCCACCGAACGCGGCATCGGGCCGGAAGACCTGGTCCGGCTCGGCCGCGAGCACGCCAAACCGGAATGGGTGGCCGCGGGCCGGTTCGCCATTCGCTACGAGCAGACCATGCTGCTGCGCTGGTCGGTCGGCGTGGAGGCGCCGGAGGCGACCGCGCCCGCGCTGGACGCCGCCGAACTGGTCGGCGCGGCGCTGGACGCGCTGGCCGCCGACCCCAATCTGCTTGCCGCCGAACGCGCCAGGATCCGGTACCTGCTGGTCGACGACGCGCAGCATCTGGACCCGCAGGCGGCGATCCTGGTCAGGGCGATCGGGCACAGCGCGCGGATCACGGTGATCGCGGGCGATCCCGATCAGGCCGTCTTCACCTTTCGCGGCGCCGACGCGCGATTCGTCGCCGACCTCGACGTGCCGGACGACCAGCGCGTCGTGTTGCGCGCCAATCATCGCTTCAGCGGCCAGGTTGAGCTGGCGGTCGCGCGGATCGCCGCGCGTCTGCCGGGCAGTGCGCCGCAGCGCGTCCCCGTGCCGGAGCGCGCCGACCCGCGGGAGGACGGCACCGAGGTGCGGGTCCGCGTGCTGGCCACGCCCGCGAAAGAAGCCGCGCTCATCGCCGACCATCTGCGCCGCGCGCACCTCACCGGCGGGGTGCCGTGGTCGCGGATGGCGGTGATCGTGCGATCGGTGCCGCTGTCGCTGGCGCCGCTGCGCCGCGCCTTGCTCGCCGCGGGCGTGCCGGTGCGGCAGCCCGCGCTGGACACGCCGCTGGCGCGCAGGCGCGGCGCGGCCTGGATGCTGCTGTCGCTGCGCGCGGTGCTGGCGGGTGAAGCGGCGCAGCGCGGCGCGGAACCGGCGTTCGAGCCGGAGGACGCTCTCGACCTGCTGTCCGGTCCGCTCGGCGGCGCCGACCAGATCGCCTTGCGCCGGTTGCGCCGCGGCATTCGGCGCGCGGTGCTGGAATCCGCGCGCGCCGGGGCGAAAACCGCGGAGCCGGGCGAGGACTCGCCCACCGACCGTGGCACGGACATCGACCTGCCCTCCGCACAGGTGCTGCGCGACCAATTGATCGGGACCGGGGATCCGGCGATCCTGAACCGGCTCACCGAGGTCGAGGCAGCGCCGCTGCGCCGGGTGCTGGACGCGCTGCGCCGGGCCCGCAAGGCGCGCGGACGCGGCGCGGGACTGGAGGACGTCCTGTGGGCGCTGTGGACCGGTTCCCGATTGGAACGGCGCTGGGTGGCCCAGTCGGAGCGCGGCGGCGCGGTCGGCATGCAGGCCGATCGCGATCTGGACGCCGCCGTCGCGCTGTTCGACGCGGCCGCCGCCTACGTCGACCGGCTGCCGCGCGCGAGCATCGAAGGGTTCGTGGAGTATCTGTCGCAGCAGGAGATTCCGCACGACGCGGCGCCGCGCACCGCGCCGGGCGAGGCGGTGGCGCTGCTGAGCGCGCACGCCGCCGCGGGGCGGGAATGGGACGTGGTCGCGGTCGCCGCCGTGCAAGAGGGGATCTGGCCGAATCCGCGCTCGCGCGGCACTCTGCTGCACACCGAGGACCTGGTGGATCTCACCGCCGGGGTGTCCGACGCGGGGGAGCGGGTGAGCCGTGCGGCGCCGATCCTCGCCGAGGAGCGCAGGTTGCTGCTCGTCGCGTGCAGCCGGGCCAGGCGGTCGCTGCTGGTCACCGCCGTGGAGTCGGTGGCAGGCGAACGCGACCTGGTGCCGTCGCGTTTCCTGGCCGAGCTGCTCGGGCACGACGAGGACAGCGAGCCCGGCGTGCTTCCGGTGATCGATCCCGGCCGCGCGCTGGTGATGCACTCCCTGGTCGCCGAATTGCGGGGCGTGGTGTGCGATCCCGAGGCCGACCCGCAGCGCAGGCGTCGCGCCGCGCACCAGCTCGCGCGGCTGGCGGACGCGGGCGTGCGCGGCACCCACCCCGACGACTGGTACGGCACCGCGGAACTCAGCTCTCCGCGTCCGCTGTGGGGCGAGGACGCGGATGCGGTGGCGCTGTCGCCCTCCACCGTGGAGCTGCTGCGCACCTGTCCGCTGCGCTGGGCACTGGAACGCCACGGCGGCACCGACGGCGACAATCCGCACGCCGTCAAGGGCAACCTGGTGCACACGCTGGTCCAGGCGCTGGCGGGCCAGGTGCCCGAGGACCAGGTGCGCGCGGCGCTGGATCGGGCCTGGCAGGCGGTGGACCCGGGGACCGGCTGGCATTCCAGGCAAGAGCTGCGCCGCACCACGGCGATGCTGGAGAACTTCCTGGCCTGGGTCCGCAACACTCGCGGCGAACTCACCCAGTCCGGTGTCGAGGTGCCGGTGGATTGTGTGCTGCCCGCGCGCACCGAAGACGAACGCGCCGTGCGGATCAGGGGCCGCGTCGACCGGCTGGAGCGAGACGCGCAGGGCCGCTTCGTGATCGTCGACGTGAAGACGGGCAAGACCCCGGTCACCAAGCAGGCCGCCGTCGATCACGCGCAGCTGGCGACCTATCAGGTGGCCGCCGCCACGGGCGCTCTCGACGCGACGGGAGAATCCGGCTCCGGCGAGGAGGCCACACCGTCCGGCGAACCTGGTGGGGCGCGGTTGGTCTACGTCGCCAAGCCGAGCAAGGCGGAGGGCGCCACCCAGCGCATGCAGCCCCCACTGGACGCCGAGGCGCTCGAGCACTGGCGCGACACGATCCACCAGGCCGCGGCCGCCACTCAGGGCCCGAGCTACCTCGCCGTGCGCAACGACGGATGCCGCCATTGCGCGGTCGCGGGCAGCTGTCCCGTGCAGGACAGCGGGAGACAGGTGACCGACGAGTGAGCGCGCCCTCGGCCTCGCCGCGGCCGGTCGCCGGGGCGCCGCCGTGAACGGCCGGGTGACGCCCCATCAGCTGGCACAGGCGCTGGGCCTGCCGCCGCCGACCGACGAACAGGCCGCCGTGATCGCGGCGCCGCCGGGCCCGACCCTCGTGGTCGCGGGCGCGGGCGCGGGCAAGACCGAGACGATGGCCGCACGCGTGGTGTGGATGGTCGCCAACGGGCTCGTCCTACCGGACGAGGTGCTCGGGCTGACGTTCACGCGCAAAGCCGCCCAGCAGTTGACCGCCCGCATCCGGACCAGGCTGGCCCGGTTGGCCGGCGCGCCGCTGCTGCGCGAGCTCGACCCGAGCGGTCGGCTGCGCGCCCAGCTGACCGGCGCGGAACCGGAGATCAGCACCTACCACTCGTACGCGGGCAGGTTGCTCACCGAACACGGCCTGCTGCTTCCGGTGGAGCCGTCGGCGACCCTGCTGACCGAGACCCAGCTCTGGCAGCTCGCCCACCAAGTGGTCCGCGCCTGGGACGGCGACCTGGAGACCGAGCGCACCCCCGTGTCGGTCACCGAGGCGGTGCTCGCGCTGTCCGGGCAGCTCGCGGAGCACCTGGTGGAGCCGGAGGAACTGGCGGAGGCGCACACCGAACTGGCGAAGCTGGTGCACACGCTGCCCGCCGGTCCGCGTCAGCGGGGCGGGCCAAGCCAAACGCTGCTCAACATCGTGCAGGTGCAGCAGGAGCGGGTGGCGTTGCTGCCGCTGGTGCAACAGCTCACCGAGGCGTTGCGCCGCAGAGGGGCACTCGATTTCGGCGCGCAGATGTCTCTGGCCGCGCGCTTGGCCGCCGAGCACCCCGAGGTCGCCGCCGCCGAACGGGCGCGGTTCCGCTTGGTGCTGCTCGATGAGTACCAGGACACCGGCCACGCCCAGCGAGTCCTGCTCGCGGCCCTGTTCGGCGGTGCGCCGGACCCCACACCGGAGCATGCGCCCCGGCATACACACGACATATCTCGGGCATCGGCTGGAGATCCTTCTCCCCAGGTCTCCGCACACGCAGACGTCCCCGATCCCGAACGGGCGGCCCAGCTCGACGCACACGGCCGAAACCTCGGCGATCAGCTCCCGGGCGAGTCTTCGGCGCAGGGCAATAGGCCCCAGACGGCCACGCAACCCTTTTCGACGGAGCGAGAAGGTGTTTCGCGGCGCAGCGACGCGGACGAGTCGAATTCCGCCGCCCTGGCGCGAGGCAGGCGCGTCGATGCGATGGCGGAAGGGGAACCGCAATTCGCCGGTGCGCACGACCCGCATGCGGCGCCCGGTCGACGCGACCGGTCCCCGCGAGCGCAACAGGGGCAGCGTCTTGCCGTGACCGCCGTGGGCGACCCCATGCAATCGATCTACGGCTGGCGGGGCGCTTCGGCGGCGAATCTCCCTCGGTTCGCCACCGATTTCCCCAGCGCGCCGGGTGTGCCCGCCCCCACGCTGGCGTTGCTGACCAGCTGGCGCAATCCGCCGGAAGCGCTGGCACTGGCGAACCTAGTAGCGGAACCGTTGCGGCGCAAGGCGATCGATGGCGGCGGGGTGACGGTCGACGCTCTGCGCGCCAAGCCAGACGCCGGGCCGGGGGTGGTGGCGCTGGCGCTGACCGAGACCGTCGCCGGCGAACGCGAGTGGATGGCCGAGCGGATCGCCGCGGAGTGGGCCGCCCGGCGCGCGGCGCGGCAGCAACCGCCCACGTCGGCGGTGCTGGTACGCCGCAACGCCGACGCTTCGCCGCTGGCGGAGGCACTGCGCGCGCAGGGACTGCCGGTGGAGATCGTCGGGCTCGGCGGCTTGCTCGCCACACCGGAGGTCGCCGACATCGTCGCGACCCTGCGGCTGATCGCCGAACCCGGCTCCGGCAGCGCCGCCATGCGCGTGCTGACCGGCGCGCGCTGGCGCATCGGGGTCACCGACATCGCCGCGCTGGCCCGGCGTGCCAGGGACCTGTCCATCCGACGTCCCGGGTCCGAGGCGGCGGCCGAGATCGCCGACGGCGCCACGCTGGACGAGGCGCTGCGCGATGTGGCGCCGGAGCCCGCCGAACAGGCCGGGCTGGCCGACGCCATCGCCGATCCCGGGCCCGCGGAGCAGTATTCGGCGGCCGGGTTCGCCCGCATCGAGGCGCTGGGGCGGGAGCTGGCCGCGTTGCGCGAACGCAGTGGTCAGCCGTTGGCGGAATTGGTCGCCGATGTCGAACGCACCATCGGTGTCGGCGTGGAGACCCAGACCCGGCGAGCGATGGCGGGCACCGGCGCCGGGCGCGAGCATTTGGACGCGTTCGCGGAAGTGGTGGCCGGCTACGCTGCGGACACCGGGGCCTCGCTCGGCGGTCTGCTCGCCTTCCTGGCCGCCGCGGAGGAGGTCGAGAACGGACTGGAGCCGGGTGAGGTCGAAGTCGCCAAGGACCGCGTCCAGGTGCTGACCGTGCACGCGGCGAAAGGCTTGGAATGGGAGATCGTCGCGGTCCCGCACGTGGTGGAGGGCGTATTCCCGTCCAAGGTCGGATCCGGCACGTGGCTGGGCGCGCTCGCCGAGCTGCCGACCTCGCTGCGCGGCGACCGGCAGCAGGACGACGCGGCCGAGGGCGTGCCGGTGCTCGATCTCACCGACCTGTACGACCGCGCCGACCTCGACCGTGCGATCAAGGCGCACAAGGAGGCGCTGGAGCGCCGCCGGATCGATGAGGAACGCCGCCTGTTCTACGTCGCGCTCACCAGAACCGAACGTGTGCTGCTGGTTTCGGCGCACTACTGGGCGGAGACCGGTAGCACGCCGAAGGGCCCCTCGGATTTCCTGCTGGAGCTGAAGCGCGCGCACGAGGACCCCGCCAGCCCGGCCCACGACGTCCTGGCCATCGACCGCTGGGACGACCCGCCCGCGGACGACGCCGTCAACCCGTTCACCGACAACCCAGCCACCGCCGAGTGGCCGCGCGACCCGCTCAGCACCCGCCGCGATCCCATCGAACAGGGCGCCGCCCTGGTCCGCGCGGCACTGGCCGACCTGCGCGCTCACCCGGCCGACACCGGTCCGGACGCGCAGGAGACCACCGAGCCCCGCCTGGTCCTCGACGAGGAAGAGCTGGTGCCGCCGGGCGGGAAGGTTCTACGGCCGGATGAGGTGGTCTTGCGGCCGGGCGGGGAGGTGCCTCGGCCGGTCGGGGCGGCCCTGCGGCCGGACAAGTCCCTGCGGTCGGACGAGGAAGCTCCCCCGGCGGACCTGAGCGATGCACCGCCGGATGGGGAGGCGGCTTACCCGGATGAACCTGCCTACTATCCGCCCGACGACGAGTTCCCACCGGACGAATTCGCGGACGAATCCGATTTCACGTCCATCGAATACGCCGACCCGTACGCGGACATCGAGCCTTACTTCGGCGCGGCCCCGGACCCGGTGGAGGAGTACCTGTCCGCCGACGAGCCGGCGTACGCCGCGAGCGGCTTCGCTCCGCCCCCGCCGGAGGACTCGTACCGGCCGGAGCACATCCACCCCGCCCCCGACCCGGACGATCCGGAAGGCTGGGCCGCCGACGTCGACGCGCTGCTGGCCGAACACCGAGCGGCGGCCGCCGCCGCCGAGGAGGTCGAGCTACCCGGCCAGATCGCGGCGACCGCCTTGGTCGAGCTGCGTGCCGACCCGGCGAAACTCGCCGCCCGGCTGCGTCGTCCGCTGCCCTATCCGCCGAATCCGCTGGCGCGCCGCGGCACCGCGTTCCACGCCTGGGTGCAGCGGTGGTTCGGCTCGACCCGCCTGCTCGGTCTGGACGAACTGCCGGGCGCCGCCGACGGCGCGGCCGACGCGGGCTTGGACGCCGAGCTGACCGCGATGCAGGAGGCGTTCCTGAACTCGCGGTGGGCCGACCGCAGCCCGATCGAAGTCGAGATCCCGTTCGAGACCTCCATCGCGGGCACGGTGATCCGGGGCCGGATGGACGCGGTGTTCGCCGAACCGGGCGGGCGCTGGACCGTCGTGGACTGGAAGACCGGCGCGGAGCCCAGCGCGGCCGAGGAACCCGCGGTCGCCGTGCAGCTGGCGGTCTACCGCCTGGCGTGGGCGCGGTTGATGGCCGCGCGGGAGGGACGGCCGGAGCAGGAGATGCTGCACCGCGTCGGCGCCGCGTTCCATTACGTGCGCACCGGGCGCACCATCGCGCCGGTGCACCTGGCCGGACCGGCGGAGCTGGCCGAGCTGATCAGGAACGCCGCGCCCGCCGGCTCACCGCCAGCGCCTGAATGATCAGCGGGACCTGCAACGGAAGCCGCGCCGCCGAGCCGATCTTGAGCAGCCGCGGCGCCTTCTCGCTGGCCAGCATGTCCGCGGTGAACTGCACGTTGGCCGGGAACACCGCGATGAACAGCAGCGCGGCGAGACGCCCGCCGAAGCTCCGGGTACGCGGGATGGCGAGCGCGGCGGCGACGCCGATCTCGGCCACCCCGGAGGCGTAGGTGTAGTCGCGGGGCTTGCCGGGCAGTGCGCGCGGCACGATGGAGTCGAAAGGCTTGGGCCAGACGAAATGCAGCACCCCGGCGCCGAACAGCAGGGCGGCGAGGGCCAGCGCGGGCCGTCGCCCTCCGTCGGGCGCGGGTGTCACCGTGTTATCAGCCATGACGCACTCTTGCATCCATTCCCGCACCGTGTCGACCGCGGTCCCCGCGAGGACTCGAGTCGAACCGAGTGCGCTCGACCGAGCCGGATTGCCGGCATGCCCGCTCAGCGGCGAACGACGTCGAAGAGGAATCCCTCGATCGTCACTCCGGGCGCGAACGAGAACGCGACGCCGGTCTCGATCGGCTTGTCCGCCCCCGGCCGACCGGCGATCCGTTCGAGCACGAAGATCAGTGAGACGCTCGACATGTTTCCGTATTCACCGAGAACCTGCCAGCTCGCCGCCGCGGCTTCCGGCGGGAGGCCGAGCGAGCGCGCGGATTCGAGCAAGATCTTCGGCCCGCCCGGGTGGATCGCCCACACATCGATGTCGGGCTGTCGCAAGCCGTTGTGGCGCAGGACGTCCGCGACGACAGGAGCGACGCCGTTGTAGATGTACGCGGGTACGTTCTCCGACAGCTCGCAGGTGATGCCGTCGTGGTTGACGCCGACCGCGATGCCGTCTTCGGTGGCCTCGAACAGGTGGGTGAACTTGTCCCGGATGACGATCGTCCCGGCTTCGGCCTGCTCCGCCCCTCGGTTCGCCCCGATGACGACCGCGCCGCAGCCGTCTCCGAACAGGCTGTGGATCACCGCGTCGTCGACGTCTTCGACGGGAGCGGCATGCACGGAGTTGAGTTCGATGCACACCACCATCGCCTTCTTGCCCGGGTTGGCCCGGACGAAGTCGGCGGCGGTGCGGATGCCGTTCATCGCTGCGGCGCAGCCCATGAAGTTGACCACCAGACGAGCGATCGACCGGGGCAGTCCGAGCTGTTCGACGACCGCGACGTCGACGCCGGGCGCGATGACGCCGGTGCTCGTGGCGAACACGAGAAGCCCGAATTCGGCCGGATCGGCATCGCCGAGCGCGCGCCGTGCCACATCGACCGCCAGTGGAACGGCGTGGCGGTAGAACAGGTGCATGCGATCCTGGATCCGCGCCGATCCGCCGCTGGGCGCTTGCCGTGGCGGATTCAGCGGGTCGACCGCGAAGCGCCGCGTGTTGATCATGGTCTTGCGGAATATGCGCCTGACCCGGTTTTGCTGCTCCGGGTCGGTCAACTGCCCGGCCATCCAGTCCGCTGCGACGGATTGGTCGAGGACCAGGCCGGGCGCGCCGGTCGCGATCGCCTCGATGACGGGTACGGTCGGCTGCGCCGACGTTGTGCGCTCGCGTGCTTGCGCAGCCGTGCGGGTGGGAAGCGCGTGGGCGACAGCGATTGACATAGAAACCGTTCTTCCTCGCTCGAGCGGTGGGGATGTGTACTCCAATCGTCGACCAGCGAATATTCAGCAACTAGATACCCAAGGGGTGTGGATGCCCACCCCTGTGGCCGACGTCGTCCCGACTGTCCGGCCGATGCGCCAATGGCGAGGTCGGGTCTGGCGCTGGACTGCCCACGCGCTCGGCGCACCCGAGCCCGGGTTCGAGCCGTGGCATCGTTCGTTCCCGAGCCGCGGCGGGCCGCGAAACCCAGCGCCGCGGGCGCTGGCGAAGCAAACACAGTAGGCTCCCCTGCTGTGCCGGAGGGACAAGGAATACCGGAGATGACCGACACGAACAACGCGATGACAGGTGTGTCCGGTGTTCGGTGATCGAGCGCGCGGGCTGGGGTTGGCCGGCCGCCCTGATTTCGCCCTGGTCGGCTTGCTGCGCATCCCGGAAGTGCAGACCAGCCCGTGGATTTCGCTGACCAGGCGGGTGCTGTTCGCGACCGCGCTGCTGTTCCTGGCCGCGCTGGTGGTGTACATCGGGCGAGCGGGCTACCACGACAACTCGGGCAACGAACTGTCGTTCCTGGACGCGTTCTACTACGCGACCGTCTCGCTGTCGACCACCGGATACGGCGACATCCACCCGGTGACGCCCGACGCGCGGTTGGCGAACATCGTCATCATCACGCCGCTGCGCATCCTGTTCCTGATCGTCCTGGTCGGAACCACGCTCAGCGTGCTGACCGAACGTTCCCGGCAGGCTTTCAAGATTCAGCGATGGAGGCACACCGTGCGCAATCACACCGTGGTCGTCGGATACGGCACGAAGGGGCGGACCGCGATCGACGCCATGCTCGGCGACGGGGTGCAGCCCGCCGACATCGTCGTGGTCGACACCGACGTGGTCGCCTTGGAGGCGGCCGCGAACGCCGGACTGGTCACGGTGCACGGCTCGGCCACCCAGTCCGACGTGCTGCGGCTGGCCGGTGCGCAGAACGCGGACTCGGTAGTGGTCGCCACCAATCGGGACGACACCGCCGTGCTGGTCACCCTCACCGCCCGGGAACTGAACAAGACCGCCAAGATCGTGGTGTCGATCCGGGAAGCGGAGAACACCCACCTGGTGCGGCAGTCCGGCGCGAACTCGGTGGTGGTGTCCTCGGAGACCGCGGGCCGGTTGCTCGGCATCGCGACGACCACGCCGACGGTCGTGGAGATGATGGAGGATCTGCTCACCCCCGAGGAGGGCTTCGCCGTCGCCGAGCGTGAGGTGGAGCCGGCCGAGATCGGCGGCTCCCCACGGCATCTCGGCGATATCGTCCTCGGCGTGGTGCGCGACGGGGTGCTCCACCGCGTGGGCGAGCCGGAAGTGGACGCGATCGACGCGGGCGACAAACTGCTGTACATCCGCAGGGCGGGCAAGTGACCCTGCTGCGCGCCGGGCGGTAACTCGGGCGCGATACTCTCGAGACGTGCCGGCATTTCAGCTCAATGGTGTTCCACTGCTGTCCCGTTCCGTAATCGATCGGGCCGAAACGATCCGGGGCGATGCCCAGGCTCTGAAGGAGGGTTGGGCGGACGCGCGACTGTTGCGGGTCAATCGGCGCGGGCAGGTGCGCTTCACCGAGGGCGTCTTGGTCCTGGACGCCGCCCTCGAGTTGTCCGCCGAACCGAGTCCGGACGCGGTGTTCCTCGGTGTCGAGGACGGCGTGCACCTGTGGGCGGTGCGCGATCCGGAGCTGGAGGGCACGCTGACCGATCTGCGCGCGCTGGCCGGTGGCGCCATCGACGACCGCACCGCCGGGCTGCTCTCCACCGCGATCGCCCTGCTGAACTGGCACGACAAGGCGGGGTTCAACGGTGCGGACGGCGCGGTGACCACCGTGTCCAAGGCGGGGTGGTCGCGCGTCACCGAGAGCGGTTACGAAGAGTTCCCGCGCATCGATCCGGCGGTGATCTGCCTGATCCACGACGGCGGTGACCGGGTGCTGCTCGCGCGGCAGCAGAGCTGGCCGAAGTCGCTGTTCTCGCTGCTGGCCGGGTTCGTCGAGGCGGGCGAGTCGCTGGAACGCTGCGTGGAGCGCGAGATGCGCGAGGAGGTCGGCCTCGACGTGCGCGAGATCAGCTACCTGGGCAGCCAGCCGTGGCCGTTCCCGCGCTCGCTGATGCTCGGCTTCGCCGCGGTCGCCGATCCCGAGCAGCCGCTGATCTTCTCCGACGGCGAGATCGCCGAAGCCAACTGGTTCACCCGCGCGCAGGTGCGCGAAGCGCTCGCGGTGGGCGACTGGTCGAAGCAGGGCGAGGGCGCCCAGCTGCTGCTGCCCGGCTCGATCTCCATCGCGCGCACCATCGTGGAGTCCTGGGCCGCGATCGGCTGAGCGCGCGCTCGCGCGCGGGCCGCTGGGACCCGCGCGCGGCGACCATCAGGACAGGCCGGCCAGGACCTGCTTGACCGCCGCCAGCGACGGGTTCGTCGCGGTGGAGCCGTCGGCGAACTTCACGGTGGGCACGACGTGGTTGCCCCCGTTCACGCTACCCACGAACTCGGCCGACGCCGGATCCTGCTCGATGTCGATCTCGACGTAGGTGATGCCCGCCTCGTCCAGCTGCTTCTTGAGCCTGCGGCAGTAGCCGCACCAGGTGGTCGAGTACATCGTCAGGGTGGGGTTCGCGTCAGTCACGGACACTGCAACGCCGGAGAACCGCTCACTGTTCCACCTCGAACCTCATGTCGACTTCGAACGTCGCGACCGCCCGAGCGCGGCGCCACACCGGCGCGGTGGCGACCCGGGACGATCGGTCGACCGGGCCATCGTCGCAGTGGGTGATCGCCCCGGCCGCGCGGTGGTGTCGGTGGGCGCTGTCATGATGGACCGCGTGCCCGCTCCCGACCTCGCAGACCTCGACCCCGAGCAGGCCGCCGCCGTGCGCGCGCCGCGCGGTCCGGTGTGCGTGCTCGCGGGCGCGGGCACCGGCAAGACCAGGACCATCACCTATCGCATCGCGCATCTGGTCGCGCAGGGGCACGTCAAGGCCGATCAGGTGCTCGCGGTGACCTTCACCGCGCGGGCGGCGGGGGAGTTGCGCACCCGGCTGCGCGCGCTCGGGCTCGGCGGCGAGGCGAGCCAGGTGCAGGCGCGTACCTTTCACGCGGCGGCGCTGCGGCAGCTGAAGTATTTCTGGCCGCAGATCGTCGGCGACGTCCCGTGGCGGCTGATCGATGCCAAGTTCCCGATCGTGGCGCAGGCGGCGCACCGGGCGGGGCTGTCCACGGCCACCGACAGCGTCCGCGACCTGCTGAGCGAGATCGAGTGGGCGAAGGCCTCCCTGATCGCGCCGGAGGACTACACGGCGGCGGTCGCGAAGCAGCATCGCGAGACGCCCTATGACGCGCTGCGCGTCGCCGAGGTCTACGCGGGCTACGAGAAGCTGAAGGCGACGCCCGACGGGTTGCTGTTGGATTTCGACGATCTGTTGCTGCATACGGCGGCCGCGTTGGAGGACTATCCGGCGGTGGCCGACGAATTTCGCGGCCGCTATCGCAGTTTCGTCGTGGACGAGTACCAGGACGTAACGCCCCTACAGCAGCGCGTGCTCGACGCGTGGCTCGGTGACCGCGACGACTTGACCGTGGTCGGCGACGCCAACCAGACGATCTACTCGTTCACCGGCGCCACCCCGAGCTACCTGCTGGACTTCTCCCGCCGCTTCCCCGAGGCCACCGTGGTCCGCCTGGAACGCGACTATCGCTCGACGCCGCAGGTGGTGTCGCTGGCCAATCGGGTGATCGGGGCGGCGCGCGGGCGCATCGCGGGCACCAGGCTGCAATTGATCGGCCAGCGTGCCGACGGACCGGAACCGGAGTTCGCCGAATACGACGACGCGCCCGCCGAGGCCGCGGCGGTGGCCAAGGCCATCGGCAGGCTCATCGAGGCGGGCACACCGGCCGCCGAGATCGCCGTGCTCTACCGGATCAACGCCCACTCGGAGAGCTATGAGCAGGCGCTCACCGAGCGCGGCATCCCCTACCAGGTTCGGGGTGGGGAAGGTTTCTTCGCGCGTGCGGAGGTCAGGCAGGCCGTGCAGGCGCTGCGGCAAGCCGCCGCCCGCGACGACCTGCCCGACCAGGCGCGCAGCGGCGGTGCCCTGGTCTCGCTGGTACGCGCGGTGCTCGCCCCCATCGGCCTGACCGCCACCGAGCCCGCGGGCGCCCAGGCGCGCGAACGCTGGTCCTCCCTGGTCGCCCTGGTGCGCCTGACCGAGGAATTGGTCGGCCATGACGACCGCCTGGACCTGACCGGTCTGCTGCGGGAGCTCGCGGCCCGCGCCGAGGCCAGGCACCCACCCACGGTGCAGGGGGTCACGCTGGCCTCCCTGCACGCTGCCAAGGGCCTGGAGTGGGACGCGGTATTCCTCGTCGGCCTGTCCGACGGCACCATGCCGATCGCGCACGTCCTCGGCGACGACGGCTCGGTCGCCGACGAGGCGGCGCTCGAGGAGGAGCGGCGGCTGCTGTATGTCGGGGTCACCAGGGCGCGCGAGCACCTGCGGCTGTCCTGGGCGCTGGCCAGGAACGAAGGCGGCAGGCGCGTCCGGCGGCGCTCCCGATTCCTCAACGGTCTGGTCCCCGACGACTCGCCCGCCTCGCGGATAGCGGCGCCGCCCCCGGCCTCGGGTGGCGTGCGACCGACCTGCCGCGTCTGCGCGAAACCGCTGATCGGCACCTACGCGACCATGCTCGGCCGCTGCCGTCGCTGCCCGGCCGAGCTGGATGCGGAATTGCTTGCCGCACTGCGGGATTGGCGTGCGGAGAAGGCGGAGGCGCTGCGCGTGCGCGAGTTCGTGGTGTTCACCGACACCACGCTCACCGCGATCGCCGAACAGCTGCCCGCCGACGACGCCGCCCTGGCCGCCATCGCGGGCATCGGTGCGAAGAAGATCGACCAGTTCGGCGCCGACGTGCTCGCGATCGTCGCGTCCCGGCTTCGATCGACGTCACAAAACCGCAGGTAGAAAATAGGTTGTGGCGCTTGAAGATCTTGCCTATGGTGGATTTCACGCACCGGGAGGGCATCTCGGCGCGCACAGTTATCGACACACACGAGTACAGGAGGGAGGCAGAGCAATGGACAACACCATGAACTTCGGCGCCAGCGGCGTTGCGGTCTATGCGCCCATGGCGGCCTCCCGGGGGATCCTCGCCTTGCAGGGGATCGGTCTGTCCGAAATCGGTGGGTTCGGCACGTTCGGCACGCAAATGAATTGCGCTGCCATGCACGCGTCGATCGGTACCGAGATCCAGGGCAAGCCCAGCGCGGGCTGGCACCCGACGGCTGTCGAGGCAGCAGTCGGTGTCTTCGCGGATGAAGCCGGTTTCGAGCCGGCGGATCCGCGGGCAGCACGCCTCCGCACCGCACACCCAGCGACCGTGATCAGGACTCGACACAGATGTCGACCTAGGTAGGGAACTCCTCCCCGACCTCCTGGCCACGGATCGCACAACAGCGAAACCGTGGCCAGTATTCTCCGGCCCTTCAGCCAACCGGCACCGGTTTCGCGCACAAGAAACGAACCGCTGCAAACGAGCTGAAGGAGAACGACGTGTTCACCGCACAGGGTTGGCCGCAGGCCACTACTGACGTGACATGCCGAACCGTGGCGTCGACTACCCGGACCCAGGAGATCACCAAGGTCCTGCCTTGCCGTGCCGGAGACCCGGACCTCTGGTTCGCCGAGAGCCCGGTCCAGTTGGAGCAGGCCAAGGCGCTGTGCGCGACCTGCCCGATCCGCAAGGGCTGCCTGAGCGCCGCCATGGATCGTCGTGAGCCGTGGGGTGTTTGGGGTGGTGAGATCTTCGACCAGGGTGTCGTGATCGCCCGCAAGCGTCCCCGTGGTCGTCCGCGCAAGGTCGCGGTCCCGGCATGAGCCGGGGAGTGACTTCCCTCCCTCCGGTCGATGTGCTCGATTCGGTCGGCCCCGACACGGCCGAGCCAACGAACGAGAAAGCAGATCAGCCGCCCACCGTTGTCAGGTGGGCGGCTGGATCTGATTTGCAGCGCCTGCGGCGCTGCGTGTTCGTGGCCCCGGGGAGTCTCGCGCCCGAGCGACCGAGACTCGCGCCTGCGGCGCATGCGCTTCGGTCACTCGGCCGCGAGACGGGCCACGAACGTGCTCGTAAGACTCGCACTCGGGGGGGTGGGATTGGCGTGGACGTCCGGCTGCACTCGAGTTGAACGCCCGAGGAGGCTTCAGTCCTTTGGCTGTGTTGAGAAATGTACTCAGGAGGCTGTGCGTTCTTCGCCGAAGCCGGGCATCCAGGTGCGGACGAGTTGCATGAACGGTAGTTCGGCGTCGAGCTGGGCCAGGATGCCTACGGAGCCGCCGAGCACGCGGAAGATCATCACGTATTCCGCCGGGAGTTGTAGTGCCCGTGCGGTTTTCATCTCGGGGCTGGAGAACTCCGATGCTTTGCCTGCCACGCGCTGCATCCATCGGCGGGTGAAGTGGAACGAGTCGGATCGGATCGGGTCGGTGAACGGCCGCAGATAGTCGGCGATCTCCTGGTGGGTGACCACCCGACCGGGGATCACCCAGCCGTGGTCGTACAGCAGTTCGGTGAGTTCGGCGAAGCGTTCCTCCACCGCCAGGGTCAGCATCCGGCCCAGCACCGGAGGGAAGCCCTCCGACAGCGGGGCGCAGGCGCCGAAATCGATGACGGCGAGCTTGCCGTCGGGCAGCATCATGAAATTGCCCGGGTGCGGGTCGGCGTGCAGTAGCCCGATCACCTCGGGCGAGGAGAAGTGGAACCGGCCCATCAGTCCCGCGACGCGATTGCGCAGCGCCCGGGTGCCCTCCGGATCCTCGGCGCCCTGCTTGATGATCGTGGAGACGGCGACGCCGTCCAGCCACTCGGTGACGATGACCTTCGGCGCGCTCGCCACCACCTTGGGCACCACGATCTCGCCGTGCCCGTCGAAGCCCTTGGCGAAGCTGCGCTGGTTGGCCGCCTCGTTGCGGTAGTCCAGCTCCTCTTCGGTGCGTTCGGTGATCTCGGCGAGAATCGGTTTGACGTCCGCACCGGGGATCACGGACGCGATCAGGCCGGACATGCGCGACAGTGTCTTGAGGTCCGCGCGCAGCGCCTCGTCGGCGCCGGGATACTGCACCTTCACCGCGACGGTCCGGCCGTCCGACCACACGGCCCGGTGCACCTGCCCGATGCTGGCCGACGCGGCCGGAGTGTCGTCGAACTCACGGAAGCGGCTACGCCACTGAGTGCCGAGCTGCTGGTCGAGCACCCGGTGCACGGTGGCCGCGGGCATCGGCGGCGCGGCGGCCTGCAGCTTGGTGAGGGCCTCGCGATAGTGCTCGCCGAACTCTTCGGGGACCGCGGCCTCCATCACGCTGAGCGCCTGCCCGAACTTCATCGCGCCGCCCTTGAGCTCGCCGAGCACGGTGAACAACTGCTCGGCGGCGCGCTGGTTGAGCTGTGCGTTGATCTCGGACTTGTCGCCTCCGGCGAGCTTCTTGCCGAACCCGACGGCGGCACGGCCGGCGATGCCGAGCGGAATCTTGGCCAACTTGGCGTTGCGGGACGAGCGACGGCGCACGATCTCTGACACGTACCCATCATGGCGGACGGACCAGCTCGCGGCCATGGCAATCTTGGTCACCACCCCGACCTGGCGCTGAGACCTGCGGAAACGCGCGTACACGCGCAGGCGGGATGGCGGTCCCACCCGCGCCGGTCGAGGACGTGTGAATCCAGATCCAGTTCCAGCGTCGCGTCCAGTGTGGCCGGGATGCGCCGCGGTGAGCAGTCGATGATCGCCTCCAGCTCGCCGAGGGCCACCGCCGTGGTGGCGGCGATCCCGGCTGGTGAAGCGTGTCCGACGCGGCCGAGCAGCTGTGCCGCGAGGTGCGGCCAGTCGGCGTCGTTGCGCGCGCGGATCAGGTCCGCGCAGCGCAGACAGCTGGTGACGCCGGGCAGCACCAGCGGGCCTACCACGCCTTTGTTGTCTCGGATGCGCATCTGCAAATGCGGGATGCGGTGCAGCAGCAGGTCGTGCACCAGCCGCGGGTCGGGCATCAGCGTGTCGGCCAGCACCACTAGATCGGACCCCCACGACCGCACCGTCGCGGCGCCGGACGGGTAGTCCCGGGAACGGCTCGGCCGCACGCCGAGCGCGCGCAGACCGGCCGACACGGCGTCGGACAGCGGACCGAGCCCGTGTACCCGCACCGCTCGCACCTGCGCAGCGCGGTCCTGGGGATGCTCCAGCAGCCCGGCTTCGTCGACGAGTGTGAGCAATGCCATGGCCCGCTCGGCGTCGATTCCGCATTCTCCGGCTCGCCAGATGATCTGCGGCTTGGTGCGCAGGCCGTCGAGCAGGCGCAGGAAGGCGAGGACGGTCTCGGCGTCCATGCCTTCCGGACCGAGCACCACCGCGGTCTCGGGATCACATCCGAGCTGCACGACACCGGTCGGGCGGACCAGGACGGTCACCCTCGGCCGCAACCGCGGACCGCGACACATCGTTGTCATGTCATCAGTATGCGGACCGCGTACTGCCGGACCGTGCCGAAATCCTCAGTTATCCACAGGGTTTCGCTTCATCCCCAGGACGGATCAGGCGGAAGCGCCGCCTTCCTTGCCCAGGTCGGGCCCCGCGTCGTCGTCCTCGCGCTCGCGCGCGGCCCGCTCGCGGGCCTCGGTTTCGGCGAGTTGCGCCAGCGGATCGTCGAACGTGGTGGCGCCGCCACCGATCACCGAGTCGATGAAGCCCGCGGGGGAGTCCAGGTCGTCGGAATTCGGCAGCAGATCGGGGTGCGCCCACACCCGGTCGCGCGCGGTCATGCCCGCGTCGCTGGTGAGCCTGCGCCACAGCGCCGCCGCCTCGCGCAGCTTGCGCGGCCGCAACTCCAAGCCGACCAGGGTGGCGAAGGTCTGCTCCGCGGGGCCGCCGGTAGCGCGCCGCCTGCGCAGCGTCTCGGCCAGCGCGCCCGCGCCGGGCAACCGGTCGCCGACGGCGTCGCCGACCACCACCTGCACCCAGCCCTCGATGAGCGCCAGCAGCGTTTCCAGCCGTTCCAGCGCTTGCTTCTGCTCGGGCGTGGTCTGCGGCTCGAAGGTGCCCTGCGCCAGGATCTCCTCGAGCTTCGCGGGGTCGGTCAGCGACATCGGGTCGATGTCCTGCGCGGCCTGCTCCAGTGCGGAGAAGTCCATGCGGATGCCGCGCGCGTAGTCCTCGACCGCGCCGAGCACCTGCTGGCGCAGCCACGGCACGTGCGCGAACAGCCGCTGGTGGGCCGCTTCCCGCGCGGCGAGGAACACCAGGATCTCGCTCTCCGGCTGCTCGAGCCCGGCACTGAACTCCGAAATCGCCGCGGGCAGCAGCGCCGCGGTGCCGGTGGGCCCGAGCGGGAGGCCGATGTCGGTGGAGGTGAGCACCTCCTTGGCGAGCTGGCCGAGCGCCTGACCGAGCTGCGAACCGAACGCCAAGCCGCCCATCTGGCCGAGCATGCCGACCATCGGAGCGGCGAACTGCCTGGCCTCCTCGGGCAGCGACGCGGTCCACATGCCCGAGATCTGCTGGGCCACCGGGTCGCACAGGCGCTGCCAGGTGGGCAGGGTCTGCTCGATCCAGTCGTTGGCGGTCCACGCGACCGTCTTGGCGGCACCCGCGGGCAGGGTGGTCGCGCTGTCGAGCCAGAGTTCGGCGAGGTGCGCGGCGTCGGCCACCGCGCTCGCGGCGCCCGAGGTCACCGGGGCGACGGTCGAGCCGAGCTGCTGACGGGCCAGTCGCTTGGCGACGTCGTAGTTCACCGGGCCGGACTGCGCCGAGCCCGGTTGCCCCATGCCGCTGAGCATCTGGCCGAGCGAGGTCAGCATCTGCCCGAGTTGCGCCGGGTCGAATCCGCCCGCGCCGGACCCGCCGATACCGAACCCGAACGGGTCGTTCGGGCCGGGACCGCTCGGCTCGTCACCGCGCTTGCGATCGTCGTCGTCGCGGTTGGAGAATCCGAAGGGGAGGTCGTTCATGCCCTTCACGTTACGCGTTTAGCACAGTGTTCCGATGTTCGCGCGGCGCGAAACCGGCGGCGGCGCGCCCGGGCGAAATGACCGCCTCCGGCGCTTCGCGGCGCCGGCTATCACTACTGTGGTCCAGGTGAATCGTCGGATCCTCACCCTGGTGGCCGCCCTGATCCCGGTGCTCCTGCTCGGCGTCGCTGGCAGTGTCCTGACTGTGCCCTACGTCGCACTCGGTCCCGGCCCCACCTTCAACACCCTCGGTCAGGTGGACGGCAAGGAAGTCGTGGACGTCCGGGGCACCGAGGTCGATCCGACCACCGGGCATCTCAACATGACCACCGTCTCGGTGCGGGACGGCCTGAGCATCTTCGAGGCGTTCGGCTTCTGGGCCAGCGGCAAGCACGGTCTGGTGCCGCGTTCGGAGGTGTACCCGCCGGGCGTCTCGCGCGAGGAGATCGACAAGTCCAACCAGCAGGATTTCAAGGACTCCGAGGGCAACGCCGAGGTCGCCGCGCTGCACTACCTGAACCTGCCGACCGTCGTGCTGCTGCGCAAGGTGGCCGACGACGGTCCCGCCCGTGACGCGCTGCGGGCGGGCGACGAGCTGATCAGCATCAACGGCACGCCCGTTGCCGCGCCCAAGGACGTCGTCACGGCGGTCTCCGGCCAGGCGCCCGGCAGCACGCTGACCGTGGTGTTCCGGCGCGAGAGCACCGAGCAGACGGCGACGATCGTCCTCGGCGCCCGCCCGGACGACCCCGCCAAGGGCTACCTCGGCGTGACGCCGGGCGAGGGGGCCCGGCCGCCGCTGCAGGTCGCCTTCAACCTCGCCGACATCGGCGGCCCCTCTGCTGGCCTGATGTTCAGCCTGGCCCTGATCGACAAACTGAGCCCCGGCGAGCTGGACGGCGGCAAGTTCGTGGCGGGCACCGGGACCATCGATCAGGACGGCAAGGTCGGTCCGATCGGCGGCATCCAGTACAAGATGATGGCCGCGCGGGAGGCGGGCGCGGAGACCTTCCTGGTGCCCGCCGCCAACTGCAACGAGGCCAAGCAGCGGATCCCGGACGGGCTGCGACTGGTGCGGGTCGAGAGCCTCACCGGCGCGGTGCAGTCGCTCAACGAGATCAACACCGGCAAGGAGCCGGTCAGCTGCGGGTGAGATAGCACCGCTCGGGCGCGGCACCGGGGTTCACTCGAGCGTGTGGTGCAGCGCCTCGACCAGGTTCGGGGCCAGGTTGGGGTAGGTGCGCAGGTCGAGGTCGCCGAAATCGTCGGCGTCGTCCTCGGGGCGCAGTTGCAGCAGGCACAGCGACGCGCCGTCCCGCAGCACCGCGGCGAACAGGCGCGCCTCCCTGCGCTCCGGGTGCGCTTCGGCGGCGGCGCGCGCGGCCGCGTCGGCGGCGTCGTGGTCGGCCAGCAGCGGCGCGAGCGCGTCGTCGAGCGTGGACTCGGCGTCCGGCGGCAGCACCACGATCTCCTGCACCAGCACGCAACCCTGGACGGCGGGGGGCCAGCTGGTGGTGGCCAGGAATTCGTCAAGGGCGATCGAGCCGCCGGTGACGTCGTCGGGGAACGACTCCTGGGCCACCGGCGTCAGCTCGTCGCCCTCGTCGAGCTGATCCTCGAGCTCCGGCTGCGCCGCCACCAGGTCCGCGGTCGGCACCAGCGCGAACATCTGCGGGGGGCGACCCCACCCTTCCGCGTCGACGAATTCCGCCACCTCCCGGACGGAGCGGGCGAGGACGAGTTCGGCGTGCAGGTCTGGGGTCACGCGAATATCCAACCAAACCGCCGACCGGACCAGCCGCGAACCCGGGCGATCGGTTCCCCCGGCGCGGCAAGCCAACCCTGCCAGCTGCGTGGTGTCCGATTTCCGTAGAGTGGGCCGCAACGGTCCGGAAGGACCACCCGCAACATCGGACTGCGGCGCATCGGCCGGGCGTATCGGTGCGAGCGTCGCCGGACCTTGGAGAGTGGCATCGTGGGCATGCGGCCCCCCACCGGCTTACCTTCGCTGTCCCGACGCAGCCGTGTGCTGCTGGTGGCGGCCATCGTCCTCGCGGCGTTGCTGCTGCTCGGGCCGCGGCTGACGGACGCCTACACGAATTGGTTGTGGTTCGGCGAGGTCGATTTCCGCGACGTGTACCTCACGGTGCTGCGGACCCGGGTCTTGCTGTTCGTCGCCGTGGCGGCCTTCGTCGGCCTGGTGGTCTGGTTGGCGCTGCTGCTGGCCTACCGGTCCAGGCCGGTGTTCGTGCCGGTGGCGGGCCCGAACGACCCGATCGCGCGCTACCGCACCACCGTGATGAGCAGGCTGCGGCTGTTCGGCGTCGGCATCCCGGTGCTGCTGGGCCTGTTGTCCGGCTTGGTGGCGCAGTCGAACTGGGTGACGGTGCAGCTGTTCCTCAACGGCGGATCGTTCGGTGAGAAGGACCCGGAGTTCGGCCTCGACGTCGGCTTCTACGCCTTCGACCTGCCCTTCTACCGCATGGTGCTGAACTGGCTGTTCGTCGCGGTGGTCATCGCGTTCTTCGCCAGCCTGGTCACCCACTACGTCTTCGGCGGACTGCGGCTGACCGGGCGCGAGGGCGTGCTGACCCGTCCGGCGCGTATCCAACTCGCCGTGCTCGCGGGACTCTTCGTGCTGCTCAAGGCGATCGCCTACTGGTTCGACCGATACGAACTGCTCTCCAGCAGCCGCAAGGAACCCACCTTCACCGGCGGTTCGTTCACCGACATCAACGCGGTGCTGCCCGCCAAGCTCATCCTGCTGTCCATCGCGGTGATCTGCGCGCTGGCCTTCTTCGCCGGCATCGTGCTGCGCGATCTGCGGGTGCCCGCGATGGCCGCCGCGCTGCTGGTGCTGTCCTCGATCCTGGTCGGCGCGGTGTGGCCGCTGGTGGTCGAGCAGTTCTCGGTGCGTCCGAACGCCGCGGACAAGGAGAGCGAGTACATCGAACGCAACATCGCCGCGACCAGGCAGGCGTTCGGCATCACCAACGACAGGATCGAGTACAAGGACTACAAGGGCGAGAGCAGCAAGAGCCCGCTCGACGTCCCGGTGGACGCCGCGACCATCGGCAACGCCCGGCTGCTCGACCCGAACATCCTCTCGCCCACCTTCACCCAGCTGCGCCAGCTGAAGAACTTCTACGGCTTCCCGGAGTCGCTGGACATCGACCGTTACAACCTCGACGGTGACGTGCAGGACTACATCGTCGCCGCCAGGGAGCTCTCGCCCGCGGCGCTGAGCGGCAACCAGACCGACTGGATCAACCGGCACACCGTCTACACCCATGGCAACGGTTTCGTCGCCGCTCCCGCCAACCGGGTGAACAAGCCGCCGTCGGAGGACCCGAACGCCGTCGGGGGCAGCGGCGACGGCGGTTACCCGATCTTCATGGTCAGCGACCTGTTCACGCCTGCGGACAAGCAGCGGATCAGGGTGGACCAGCCCCGGGTGTACTTCGGCGAGCTGATCTCGCAGTGGGATCCGGACTACGCGATCGTCGGCGCGATGGACGGACAGCGTCCGCGCGAATACGACTCTGACGTCGCGCAGTACACCTACACCGGCAAGGGCGGGGTGCCGATCGGCAACTGGATCAACCGCTTGGCCTTCGCGGCCAAGTACGCCGAGCGCAACATCCTGTTCTCCTCGGCCATCGGCGACGACTCGAAGATCATCTTCAACCGCAGCCCACGGGATCGCGTGCAGAAGGTCGCCCCCTGGCTGACCACCGATGGCAATGCCTACCCCGCGGTGGTCGGCGGGCGGATCGTCTGGATCGTGGACGCCTACACCACGCTGGACAACTACCCGTACGCGCAGTCCACCCCGCTGGAGGGCGTCGAGGACAGCATCGACAAGAAGACCGGCCGACTGCTGCCGCGCAAGTCGGTCAGCTACATCCGCAACTCGGTCAAGGCGACGGTCGACGCGTACGACGGCACCGTCACCCTGTATGAGGTCGACTCGTCGGACCCGGTGCTGAAGGCATGGCGCGGGGTCTTCCCCGGCGCAGTTAAGCCGGAGAGCGAGGTCTCGCCGGAACTGCGGGCCCACTTCCGCTATCCGGAGGATCTGTTCAAGGTCCAGCGTGAAATGCTGTCCAAGTACCACGTGGACGATCCTCGGGAATTCTTCACCAACAACGCTTTCTGGTCGGTTCCCGCCGACCCGACCTCCGAGGGCGGGACCACCGCCAATCAGCCGCCGTACTACGTGCTGCTGGGTGACCAGAAAACGAACAAACCCACGTTCAATTTGACCAGCGCCATGACTGGTTACAACCGGCCGTATCTCACGGCGTATATCTCGGTGCGATCCGATCCGGACGGATACGGAAAGTTCACGATTCTTCGATTGCCCACGGACACACAGACACTGGGTCCGCAGCAGACGCAGAACCGGATGACGACGGCGCCCGAGGTGTCCCGCGAGAAAACGCTGCTGTCCAATTCGAACAAGATCAAATACGGCAATCTGCTGACCTTGCCGATCGCCGACGGCGGCATCCTCTACGTGGAGCCGTTCTACAACGAACGCAATACCGGGCCGAACACGGCGACCTTCCCGCAGTTGCTGCGGGTGCTGGTCAGCTACCGCGACGAGGCGGGCAACGTCAAGGTGGGCTACGCCTCGACCTTGGCCGAGGCGCTCGACCAGGTCATCCCGGCCGCTGGCACGCTGGCCACGCCGTCCGGCGGTGACTCCGGCACCAGGCCGAAGCCGGGCACCGCTCCACCGCCTGCCGACCAGGGCAACAACGGCACCAACAACGCCGGAACCCCGCCGCCCGCGTCGGCCCCGCCTGCCACGGGATCGTCTTCGGCCAAGGACGCCGCGGCCACGGAGCTGAACCGGAAGATCGAGAATGTGCGGAATGCCATGCGCAGCGGGAACTTCCAGGATTTCGGCCGGGCGCTGGATGAATTGGAAGCCGCCGTCAAGGCGTATCAGGACGCGGGCCGCTGACATAGCGCAGGCGTGGCGATAGGCACGCCGATACAGCAAGACGCCGCCATTAATCGCGATGGCGGCGTCTTGCTGTCTGTGGCGCAGCGTGCGTCAGCGACCGATGGAGTCGATCAGCGCGCTGTTCTGGCTCAGGATCTGCTGGAACTGACCCTCGAGGCCGTACCGCTGGGCCAGCTCGCCCGCGGCGGACGTGGCCTGCTCGATCGCCGACTGCGCGGCGCTCACGGCGGGCTGGGCGGGGGCGGGCACCTCGGGGAGTTCCTCGGCCTGGACCAGCGGCTCGGGCTCGGAGGTGCCCGGACGCAGGTACTTGCCGCACGACGGCCACGCGCCGGGGCCCTGGGTGGCGAGCACGTTCTCCGCAACGCGGATCTGCTCTTCCTTGCTCGCGGTGTGGGCGGAGCCCTTGCCACCGTTGGCGGCCCAGGTGCTCTGCGAGAACTGCAGCCCACCGTAGTAGCCGTTTCCGGTGTTGATTCCCCAGTTGCCACCGCTCTCGCACTGTGCGACGCCGTCCCAGTCGTGGGTCGCCGCGGAGGCCGAAGCGGTGGAGAATGCGAACGGGACGGCAACAAGAGCGCCGGTGATGGCGGCGAGGCCGAAGGCGCGGGTGCTGATCTTCCGGTTCTCAGTCATGGTCGTTTCCCTCCCTGCGCCCGCCGGCACGGCGACGAAGATGCCGTGTCCCTGTCCCCAGGTCGTCGGGGATCCTCGAACCGCGGGACAGGGTTGCCGGTGTTCGGCGGTTCGAGTTCTAGCCCGTCTCGGGTGATCCGGGCCGTGGATTGACGGTAACGAAGAAATCTCAGCAGATCACATCTGGATAACGCCGGAATTGCATGAAGCGAATAACCTGAATATCGGCGTTTTTCCAGGTGGTAAACGTCGTCGACACGCTGATCGGGTAGGAAGTTATCGCATCGTTATGTGAGTGAGATCACTACGAAATAGTGAAGCACGTCACGTTTGAAGTGCTCGTGTTGTGGAGAATCTTGCGTGCGCGATGTGATGTGCGCTGGGGCGCGCTTGTTGCCACGCGATTCGGCGATCCGGCGCGCGCCCGGGAACACCCGCTGTCTGTTCAACTCCTCGAAAGGTGCCTTGAACAGGCGATTTGCAGTCTCCGGGAACCCGTGTGTAATGTTGTGTTCACCGACGCGGGGTGGAGCAGCTCGGTAGCTCGCTGGGCTCATAACCCAGAGGTCGCAGGTTCAAATCCTGTCCCCGCTACAAAGGGAAACGACCCGGAACCAAGAGGTTCCGGGTCGTTTTTCATCTGTGCGTCCGTGTGTCGGTCGTCAGCATGCCGAACCGGTCGGTCGGCGGCAGGGGTGTCACGCCCCGGTGGCACCGAATCCGACCGGCTCTACTGCTGGTGGAAGCGCTCCCGGACCGCGTCCATGCGGGCGCGCAGTTCCTCCGGGGTGATCACGCCACGATCCATCAGCGTGTGCGCGGTGACGACGACCGGGCGGGTCCGGACCGGGAAGTCGTGGTAGATCGTCTCGCCGAGCGCGTCCTCGGCATGGCGGCGTTCCAGGTTGTCCAGGGCTCCGCGCCAGGACAGGCACTCACACGTGGCCTGCATGCTGGACTCCCACGGGTCGGGTTTGCGGTCGAGTTCGGGCAGCGTGCTCTCCCGGCGCGACTCGGGATCCAGCGTGTGCAACAGGACGTCGTACGGGCCGTTCGTCACCGGTGGCCATCCTTCCTTGTGGCGGACTCGCTCCGGTTCGGCGGCTGCTGCGCCGTCCAGTCGACCTGTGGCAGCGCCACGCCGATCATCGTGTCCCGGGTGACGATGGCGGCCAGTTGCTCCTCGGTCCAGCCCTCGGTGCCTTCGGGTCGCATCGGCAGCACCATGAACCGCGACTTCTGATTCGAGTCGTGCACCCGGATCTCGACCTCGGGCGGGAAGTGCAAGCCGAATTCGGCGAGCACCTCGCGGGGCCAGCGCACCAGGCGCCGCCGGTAATTGGGGGTGCGGTACCAGTCCGGCGACATGCCGAGCACCGGCCGCGGATAGCACGAACACAGCGTGCACACGATGACGTTGTGCACCTCGGGAGTGTTCTCCAGCACGTAGAAGTAGGTGTAGTCGCTCGGCGTCCCGGAGCCGGTCGGATCGCGCCAGTCGATGCCGACCTCTTTGCACGTCTCGGTCCCGTCGGCGAGCAGACGCGCCTTGAAGTCGGGGTCCGTCCACGCCTTGGCGACCAGGCGCGATCCACCGTGCGGGCCGACCGATTCGGCCCACTCGGCGAACCTGCGGTGGTCCTCCTGGGAGAACAGCCCCTTCTCGATGGCGAGTTCCCGGATCGCCGTCTCTAGCACCTCGAATTCGCTGATCTGTTCGCTGGTCTGGATCGGCGTGTGCGCCTCGTGGTCGTGCGTCCGGCTCACCGGGCATCCTCCTCTGCGGGCTCGAGCCAGTGCTCGGAGACCTCCGTCTCCAAGGTGTCGGCGTCGAAGCCGGTGTATGTGGGCCACAAATCCTTCTGACGGAACCGCACGACGTAGAACGGCTCGACGCGACCGTCCTCGCGTCCCCACGCCTCGTCCTCCGGGACGATCCACTCCGGCCGGTGCTCCACGACGACGCCCGTGCGGCCGCGGGTGTAGGCCTGGGTGCGGGTGTGGAACATAGAGGTGGCCTCGCGGATCCGGACACGATCGCCGACCCGGTACTTCCTGGTCATGCGCGCGCCTCCCGTCGTGCGCGTACTTCGTCCAGCTTGGCCGACAGTTCGTCGGGGGTGACCAGGCCCTTGGCGACCAGGGTCTTCGCCGCAACGGTCGCCCAGCGCGCGTAGTAGGGGAGACCGAAGTACAGCGTCGCGCCGAGGTCGTTCTCCGCTCGGCGGCGTTCCTCGGAGTTCCACACGCCACGCCAGCCGAGGCATTCGCACGTGACGTAGGTGCTCATCTCCCAGGGCTGCTCCTGCTTCTCCCGGTACTCGACCGGGATGTCCGGCTGGCCGCCCACATCGTGCGGGACGTGCCGAAGTGCGGCGAACAATTCGTTCGAGATCTCGTAGGGCGAGTCCAGCGGTTCGCGGAACACCGGCGCGAGGTCCGCGACGCGATGCTGCAGCTCGTCGAATCGGTTCGGTGCGCTCATGATGTCTCCGTAGGGACGGATACGGCGGGGCAGTGCGGAAGGTGTGCGCGCGAACACTTTCTATGACGGCAGTCACATGGCTCAGGTTGCCAAGATTACACGCCGCGGCTGGTTTGCTGAAGGATGACTGCGGCCGTGTGGCGCAGCGCCGTTCGCGCCGGAAGTCCGTCGAGAATCGGCGCCGCGGACCCCTTGACTGGCGAGAAAAGTGGAGGAAACTAGTCAATACACCGGAACACCGGTAGGTGTTCGCATTGTCCGCCGAGACGTCGGCAGGCAAGTGGCAACACCGATCCAAGATCCGGCTAGGCCCCCGGCAGCCAGTTGAAACACCGGAGTCGGCAGCGACGACTGAGGCTCACGGTTTCGACGAGACTACCGGGGACTGATCTGTTCAGGGGGTCTTCCGCCGGGGATTCCGCCGACGCGAACGCCGGAGGAGCGGTTGGCCGAATCGGCCCACCCACACCGAATGCTGATGGTTGACTAGCCGGGTGCCGGCTGTCCGGGCCGCACCTCGGCAACCGATGTCAGGAGGCACCTCGCAATGCCCACTCATGACGGAAGCTGGCCGCAGGGAACGCCGTGCTGGGTCGACAGTCAAGTCGACGATCCAGCGCGCGCCCGCGAGTTCTACGGCGCACTCTTCGGCTGGGAGATCGAGGACAGCCCGCCCGAGGCGGGTGGATATCTGATGGCGATGCGCCAGGGCCGCGCGGCCGCGGGCATCGGACCCAAGCCGGAAGGCATGCCCATGCCGTCGGTGTGGACCACCTACTTCGCCGCCGACAGCGCCGACGACATCGCGCGGAAGGTGCAGGGCGCGGGCGGCACGCTGATGATGGAGCCGTTCGACGTGCTCGACGTCGGCCGCATGTTCGTCGCCGCCGACCCCACCGGCGCGGTCTTCGGGGTCTGGGAGTCCAAGGCGCACACCGGCGCGGGCATCTACAACGAGCACGGCGCCTACTGCTGGAACGAACTGCACACCGGCGACTACAAGCAGGCGCAGCAGTTCTACGCCGACGTATTCGGCTGGCACTACACCGAGATCGGCGACGGCGAGCGCTTCGTCTACTCGACCTTCAGCCGGACACAGGACGGCGACGCCATCGGCGGCGTCAACGACTCGACCAAGATGCCGGGCGACGACCCGTCGTATTGGCTGACCTGGTTCCAGGTCGGCAATACCGACAACGCGCTGACCGAGGCACGCGATCTCGGCGCCACCGTCCTGTCCGGACCGGACGACAGCCCGTTCGGCCGCATGGGCATCGTGCAGGGCCCGCAGGGTGAGGTCTTCGGCATCATCGACCCGACGACCACGATCGGCGAACCCCCGAGCGGCGCCTGAGCCGAAGTGGTGCGGCGCGCCGAGCCGGTCAGTCGGAGCGCGCCGCTCCCGGCGTGACCAGGCCGTGCTGGTGGGCGTAGACGACGGCGTGGATGCGGTCGCGGACGCCGAGCTTGGCGAGGATGCGCGAGACGTGGGTCTTCACCGTCTCCTCGCCGACGCACAGCCGCGCGGCGATCTCGGCATTGCTGCGCGCGTCGGCCAGCAGGAGCAGCACCTCCAGTTCGCGGGCGGTGAGCTGGCCGACTTCCGGCGGGGTACGCGGCGGCGCGAGCGTGCTCGCGAAGCGGGAGACCAGGCGGCGGGTCATCGACGGATCGATCAGCGCGTCGCCGCGTGCCGCGATCCGGATGGCCGCGACCAGTTCTTCGGGCGGCAGGCTTTTCAGCAGAAATCCGCTCGCGCCCGCCTGCAAGGCGCGATACAGATTCGCCTCGCTGTCGTAGGTGGTGAGCACCAGGACGTGGGTGCCGCCCGCGGCGATGATCGCGGCGGTGGCGGCCAGTCCGTCCAGCTTCGGCATCCGGACGTCGAGGATCGCGACATCCGGTCGCAGCCGGGCGGTCTCAGCGACGGCGTCGCGTCCGTCGCCCACCTCGGCGACACAGTCCAGGTCGGGCTGGCTGTCGACGACGGCGCGCAGACCGGAGCGGAACATGCTGTGATCGTCGGCGATCAGGACGCGGATGGGCGAGTTCACGATCCTCCGATCGGCACGGACACCGTGATGTGCCAGTGCGTGGCGTCGCGGCCGTAGTCCAGTTCGCCGCCGAACAGTTCGGCGCGGCGGCGTATTCCGTTGAGCCCGCGCGGGACCGAGGTGTCGGCGTTCGCGGGTTCACGGGCGAGGGGATTGGTCGCGCGCAGCACCACGCGCTTCGGCAGGTACTCCACTTCCAGACGCGCGTGTGTGCCGTCCCCGTGCCGCAGCGCGTTGGTCAGCATCTCCTGCACGATGCGGTACAGGGTGATGTTCAGCGAGTCCGGCAGCTCGATCGCGTCGCCCCGCACGGTCACCTCCACTTCCAGCCCGGCCGCGCGGACGTGCTCGATCAGCCCGTCGATATCGGCGAGTCCCGGCTGGCGCTGCCCGTCGTCCTCGCGCCCGTGCAGCAGATCGAGCTGGCGGCGCAGATCGACCATGGCGGCTCGGCTACTGGACTCAACGGCCGACAGGGATCGAGCGGCCGCCGTGTTCGCGGTGCCGCCCAGGGCCAGCCGCGCCGCGCCGGCGTGGATGCCGATCGCGCTGACGTGATGCGAGATCACGTCGTGCAGATCCCGCGCGATGGCGGCCCGTTCCTCGGTGACGGCCCGCTCCAATGCCGTCCGATGCTCCTGTTGGCGCAATCGGGCACGCTGTTCCAGATCGGCGATGTAGGCGCCGCGTGCCGCGGTGTAGCGGCCGACCAGCCACGGCACGCAGCCCGCGGACACGGTGGCGGCCAGCAGCATCCGCCAGTCGCGCGCCGCGGCGGTGCCGCTGAACAGGTGAGCTCCGGCGACCCCGGCGCACAGCGACACCATGGTGAGCACCGAAGTGGGACCGGCCAGCCATGCGCCCGCGCGATACCCGGCCACCAGGAACCCCACGTCGGCGAATCGGATCGGGAAGCCGTGCCGATGCAGCAGCAGCGCGGCCAGCAGTCGCACGAGCACTTGCACCACCGCGACCGCACCCGCGGTCCGGGGCGGCAGGGCCAGGGCGAGATCGGCGACGACGATCATCGCGACCACCGCGATCGTGTGCCGCGGCGCCACGGCGAAGACGCCGCTCAGCGCGAACACCACCGCGTCGATCACCGCGGCGACCACCGCGACCAGTATCGACTGGCGAGCCAGCGACCTGCTCACATCCACCTGATGGTCACCGCCTCCGTCCGTGTCCGGTGCCGCGTCCACCGGAGATCCTAGCCATCCCGTTCGGCCGCGCCGGACGACAACTCTGCACGGGCGAGCCACGGCGCGCGTCCCCCGCACGGGGGACGCGCGATCCCCCGCCGGCGCGATGTCCGCACTCGCCCGCGTCCGTAGCGTCGGAGGTCGACGGTGGACGGTAAGGAGAACTGATGGGCCGTGTGGAGTTGTTGAGCTATGCCATTCCGGCGTTCGCGGTGCTCATGCTGGTGGAGTGGATCGCCTACCGGCGCGACCCGGACCGGCCGCGGACCAGCGGCTCGGTCCGCGACACCGCGTCCAACGTGGCGACGTTCACGCTGGGCAGGCTGACCAAGCCGCTGCTGCAGTACGTGGTGCCGTTCTCGGCGGTGGTCGGCGCCGCGGCGATCACGCCGCTGCATCTGTCGCCGCGGTCGTGGTGGGTCTGGCTGCTCGGGCTGGTCGTGACGGACCTGTGCTACTACTGGGCGCATCGCGCCGACCACCGGGTCCGGTTGATGTGGACCGCGCACAGCGTGCACCACTCCAGCCAGTACTTCAATCTGTCCACCGCGATCCGGCTGTCCTGGTTGCATCCGGTCGCGAGCCTGCTGCGCGGGCTGGCGTGGGTGCCCGCGGCGCTGCTCGGGTTCCCGGCGTGGATGATCTTCCTGCTGCAGGGCATCGGCCTGCTCTACCAGTTCCCGATCCACACCCAGCGGGTGAAGACGCTGCCACGGCCGATCGAGTTCCTGTTCAACACACCGTCGCACCACCGTGTCCACCACGGTTCGAACCAGCCCTATATCGACAAGAACTACGGCGGCATCCTGATCATCTGGGATCGTATGTTCGGCAGCTTCGCCGCCGAGACGGAACCGGTGCGCTACGGCCTCACCAAGAACATCGGCACCGACAACCCGCTGAAGGTGAACTATCACGAATTGGCCGCGCTGATCCGCGACGTGCGCGGCGCGAGTACGTGGCGCGGGCGGTTCGGGTACGTCTTCGGCCCGCCGGGCTGGACGGAGTATGCCGAGCCGGTGGCGCGAGTCGAGGTTCCGTCGCCGGAACGAGTCGAGCGTCCGGTGTCCGGCGAGGTCACCGAACGGGTCGGGCAGCTCACTCCCTGACCGCGGCGGCGTCCGTTCGGCGCCGGTACTCGCGGGCGTCAGACCGAATCGAGATAGAACCGCAGCGCCGTGATGCCGTCGTTGCCGGGCGCGAACTCCACGACCGCGACCCCCGGTGCCCCGCCGACCCGCACACTCGCCGTGACGGTGCGGCCGGCGGCGATCACCTTGTCCCAGCGCATGCTGCGCACCCGGTTCGTGAATTCCTCCACCGATACCGGCGTCCCCGCCGGCAGTTCGATGTCGGCCCGATGGCCCAGCAGCTCGCGCACACGGCTCAGGTCGGTGCTGGCCGCAGCCGCGAAAAGCCTTGTCGTGGTGCGTTTGCCGCCGCGCCCCACGCCGCCGAGCGCCTGCAACATGCCGAGCGCCCCGCCGACGCCCTGGTTGACGATCAGTTGCGGTCCGAGCCTGAGCGCGGCGGCGAGTCCGGGCAGCCCCGTGCGCAACAGCTGCCAGATCATGCCCGCCAGCTCCCAGTGCGCGGCCAAGTGGGCGATCTTCCACGCCCCGTCCTGCTCGACGAGCCGGTAGCGCAGATGCATCGGGACGAGAACGGTGGCGCCGGTCGACATCGTGGTCGCGATGGTCAGATCGCGCACCACCGTGGGCGGGTGGACCAGGTCGCGCTCGACCCGGAAGGTGATGGTGTTCGGCCCGATGAAGGTGTCGTAGAAGCGTTCGATGGCCGCCCGGCCGACGTGCGGGCGGGAGCCCACCGGGTCGTTGACCTCGGCGTCGGCGGCGAACAGGCCGACCCACGCCGACCTGTCGTGCGCGGCGACCGCGCGCGGTGACGCCTCGACGGCCGTCAGCAGCGCTGCGGCCGAAGGATCCAGCGGCATGGCAGTACCTCCGTTGACGCGAGCCGGGACTCGACACATGGTAGAACAAGTTCTAATTTCGGCGTGGTCTGATCGGGGTGTGGCGCGTGTTGCCGGGGTTCCGCGCCTGCTCGGGACGAGTCCGGCATGGATCTGGTCGCCGGGTCTAGGGGGATATCGAGCCAATGAGTTGCATCGGACGAACTGGTCGTAGCTCAATTGCTGCGGGTTTTCGGATTGTGCGCCAATAAACGATGCAGTAAAGGTGCATCTAGCCGGTTCCGGGCTACAGTCGGGTGATGGGCATCGAGTATTCGAGCGTCATCGATCTTCCTCGGTCCGAGGTGTTCGCCTGGCACGCCCGTCCCGGCGCGCTGACCCGCCTGGCTCCGCCCTGGCAGCCGGTCTCGCCGCGCGCGGAATCCGATTCGCTCTCCGACGGGCAGGCGGTGCTCGGCCTGCCCGGCGGCCTGCGCTGGGTTGCCCGGCACGATCCGCGGGGGTACGACCCGCCGCGCCGTTTCGTCGACGCGGTCACCGTCGACGGAGTCGGCTCCTTGCCCGCCGGACTGTTGCCCTGGCGGCACACCCACGATTTCGAGGTCGTGGACGAGAACCGCACCCTGGTGGTGGACCGGGTGGACGCGCCGGTGCCCGCCACGGTGCTGCGTCCCATGTTCGCCTACCGCCACCGGCAGCTCGCCGACGATCTGGCGGCCCACGCGCGGGCGGCGCGGGCGGGTTTCGCGGGCAGGACGGTCGCCGTGACGGGCGCGTCCGGCCTGGTCGGCGCCGCGCTGGTCGCGTTCCTCACCACCGGAGGCCACCGCGTGGTGCGGCTGGTCCGGCACCCGCCCCGGGCGACGGACGAAAGGCAGTGGAACACCGGCGATCCCGCGCCGGACCTGCTGGACGGCGTGGACGCGGTGGTGCATCTGGCCGGGGCCTCCATCGCGGGCCGGTTCACCGCGAAACACAAGCGCGCGATCGCCGACAGCCGGATCGGGCCGACCCGGAAACTGGCCGAGGTGGCGGCGCGCGCGGGAGTGCCGGTCTTCGCCAGCGCCTCCGCGATCGGTTACTACGGTTCCGATCGCGGCGACGACACGCTGACCGAGCTGTCTCCGCGCGGTGACGGCTTCCTCGCCGACGTGGTGGAGGAGTGGGAGGCGGCCACGGCTCGCGCGGCCGAAGCGGGGGTGCGAGTGGTGCGCGTGCGCACCGGAATCGTGCAGTCCCCGCGCGGCGGCACGCTGCGACTGTTGCGCCCGCTGTTCACCGCCGGGCTGGGCGGACGCATCGGCGACGGTCGTCAGTGGTTGTCGTGGATCGGGATCGACGACCTGACCGATGTCTACCATCGGGCGCTCTGGGACGGCGACCTGTCCGGTGCGATCAATGCCGTTGCGCCGCAACCGGTTCGCAATGCCGAGTACACCGAGGTCCTCGCGGGTGTGCTGCACCGGCCCGCGCTGTTCCCGGTGCCGGGGTTCGCCCCTGGGCTGCTACTGGGTCGAGAAGGCAACCAGGAGTTGGCGTCCGCCTGCCAGCGGGTCGTCCCTCCACGGCTGGCCGAGGCCGGGCACCGGTTCCGCGCGCCGACGCTGGAGCCGGCGCTGCGGCATCTGCTCGGCAGGTCGACGGGCTGAAGTTCGGGTGCCTCGCCGCTGCCGATCACCCGCGCGGCGGATGTCCGTCGTTCCGGATGGAGTGTGCTAGTTGATTGCGAGACTGCGTGCTCGGCCGCTGACTACACGATGGCGGCGGTACTGCTGCATCGGTTGAGCATCGTTAGGTGATCGAGTCGAGGCCGACGCGCACCCGGCGAGGGACGATTTCGTACCGTGCCGTCCGCGGCAGCCGTCGAATGCTACGGCGCGAGTGATGGATTCAGGCGAGCCGGTCGGCGGCGTCGACCAGGCTGTCGACGCGCTCCACGCCGTCGGGAAGGAAGACCGCCTCCCATCCCGGGCCGCCGACCAGCACCCGGGCGTCCGCACCGAGGCAGGCGCGCACCGCGGAGGTCAACGCGGTGGACTCCTGTTGCGACCACAGCAGTACGGCGGCGGGGCGGTCGAACCGGGCGAGGGTGTCGGCGAGCGCGGCGGCGGGGACGTCGGCGCCGAGCATGTGCGCTCCGGTGCCGCGTTCGGCGAGTGCCGCGCGCAGCACTTCCAGCGGCAGCGAATGCGTCTCGCCGCTGGTGCAGGCGAGCACCACCGGCGTCGGACCGTCGGCCGTCGGCGGCGGGAACGTCCGGTGCAGCACCGAGATGACGCACCAGGACAGCAGGTGCTCGACGTCGACGCATCCCTCGCCGCCGAGCTGCCGATCGATGATGTCGGCGAAAGCTGGACGGCACAGCAGGTTCCAGGTGTCCACCACGCCGAACGCGCGGACGTGCGCGTCGAGCTGGCTCGACACCGAGCCGGTGTCCAGCGCGAAGGCCGCGCTCAGCAGTGCTTCGCGCCGACCGAGCGTTGGCGCGGGCCCGCGCACCGTCGCAGCCGCCCCGGCCGGGCTCGCGCCCGCGCGGATCAGGGTGAGCATCCGCTCGAGCATGGCGATGTCGGCCTCGGTGTACAGGCGGTGCTTGCCCGGACGGTGCTGCGGGGGCCCGATGTCGTAACGACGGTTCCAGCTGCGCAGCGTCGCGGTCGGGATGCCGAGACGTTCGGCGACCGCGCGCACCGTGTAACCGGCCGCGTCGGACACGGGTACGGAACCGGCGGGCATCGCCCTATTCTGCCCGGCGCCGCCGACGGAATCCGCCCCGCCCGGGCGGTCGCGTGGCGGGGTCGGTCCGCGCGGTCGCGGCACAGCGTCACCCTCGCCTGCCAAGGCACCGCTCCCTTCTGAAACTCCTGTGCATCAATTATGCATCGTTATATGCTACGGTGGTCCGCGTCGCCGATCTTTCTAGGAGTTAGCGTGAACCGCCGCAAGCTGTTGACTTCCACCCGCCTGCTCGCGGGGGCGGTCTCGGCGCTGGCCGCGTCGGTGCTCGCGGCGGGTGGCGTCACCGCGGCGCCCGGCCCGGTCACCGGACCCGCGCCGGTGCCGCGCCTTGAGCTGGACAGGTACCTGGGCACGTGGCGGCAGCTCGCCGCCGTGCCGCAGTACTTCAACCTGGCCTGCGCGCGCGACACGCAGGCGAACTACGCGCTCGACCCGCAGGGCGATATCGCGGTGCGCAACACTTGCACCACGTGGGCGAACACGCGCAACGAGATCAGCGGCACGGCGCGGGTCACCGACCCGGAGACCAGCGCGCAGCTGCACGTCAGCTTCCCCGGCGTGCCGAGCCAGGACCGACCGGACGGGCCGCCGAACTACATCGTCACCGCGCTCGGCCCGGACTACTCGTGGGCGCTGGTCACCGATCCGAGCCGGACATCCGGGTTCGTCCTGGCCCGCGCCGCGGCGCTGGACGCGGACGCCTGGCAGCAGGTGCGCGCGGCGATCACCGCGGTCGGTCAGAACCCGTGCGTGTACCTCACCTCCCCGACGACGGGCGGTGACTCGCGCATCGTCCCGCTCTGTGTGGGGTGATCGACATGCTCGGCGTTCGTGAGGGTCGCGTCGTAGGCGGTATGGCTGAGCCGCCCGATGTCGCCCCGGCGCGGCCCTCATGGGCGCCGAGCACGGTCGTGTCGCCCTTGATTCGGGAAGGTTCGACGGTGAACAGTTATGGCGCGCAGGGGAAGCGCGTCCGATGACCGTCACCATCGCTCTGTTCACCCGCGACCTGCGGGTGCGGGACAACCCGGTGCTCACGGCCGCGCACTTGGAGGGCGCGGCGGTGGTACCGCTGTTCGTCCTCGACGACGCCATCCTCTCCGGCCGCTTCGCCGCGCCGAACCGCGCCCGGTTTCTGCGCGCGGCGCTCGCCGAACTGGACGACGAATTGCGCGCCATCGGCGGCAGCCTGGTCCTGCGCCGCGGCGAGGTGGCCGCGGAGGTCGACCGCGTGGTCGCGGAGGTGCACGCCGAGAGCGTGCACCTGGCCGCCGACGTCAGCGGCTACAGCCGCCGCCGGGAACGCGCCCTGCGTGAGCGTCTCGCGCGCCGCGACTGTCTGCTGCACACGCATCCCGCCACCATCACCGCCGTGGACCCGGAGTCGCTGCTGCCCGCCACCGGGCGCGACCACTTCGCGGTCTTCAGCCCGTATTTCCGGCGCTGGTCGCAGGCGCCACAACGCAAACCGCTCGGCAAGCCGCGCGATCTGACGGTGCCCCAGGTGTCGAGCTTGCCGCTGCCGGACGCGGGCGAACTGTGCGCGGGCCCCACTTCGCCGCGGCTGGCCGTCGGCGGCGAGACCACGGGAAGGAAGATCCTGCGGGACTGGCTTTCCGGGCCGATCGAGCACTACGCGCGCGACAACGACGATCTTGCCGCCGACGCCACTTCGCGGCTGTCGCCGTATCTGCATTTCGGCTGCGTGTCCCCGGTCGAGCTGGTGCATCGGGTGGACATGTCCACCGAGGGCGGGCACGCGTTCGCCCGGCAGCTGGCCTGGCGCGACTTCCACCACCAGCTGCTGGCTGCCCGCCCGTCCGCGGCCTGGTCGGACTACCGCGAACGCGCGATCCGCTGGCGCACGGACGAGCAGGCCGTCGACGCATGGCGGGAGGGGCGCACCGGGCATCCGATCGTGGACGCCGGAATGCGGCAGCTGCGCGCGGAGGGCTGGATGCACAACCGGGCGCGGCTGATCACCGGCAGCTTCCTGACCAAGTCGCTGCGCGTCGACTGGCGGGTCGGGGCGGAGCATTTCCTGCGCTGGCTGGTGGACGGCGACCTGGCGAACAATCAGCTCAACTGGCAGTGGGTGGCCGGTACCGGCACCGACACCAGGCCGAACCGGGTGCTCAACCCGCTGCGCCAAGCCGAACGATACGACCCGGACGGCGCTTACGTGCGGCGCTGGGTTCCCGAACTCGCGCACCTGCCCGGGGCGAGCATCCATCGCCCGTGGCGCGCGGGCGTCGACCCGGCGGACTATCCGGGGCCGATCATCGATTTCGTCGGAATGTGATGCCGCGAGGCGCGGCTATCGGGGTAGCTCGCTCGGCCGGTCGGCGACGATCGCGGGCACGGCGTCGGCGACCTCCTCGAAGGCTCGCACCACGTTCTCCACTTCGTCGCTGACCTCTCGCATCCCGGCCACCGCCGCGAGGTCGTCGGTGTCGAAATACCATCGCGCGAACAGGCGGCGGAAAGCGTCGTCGGCGTCTTCGGCCAGCCGGAGGATCTCGGCGCGATACCACGCGGCCCAGGTGGGGTCGAACGGTGCCGCGAACAGTCCGGCGGTGTGTCGACCGCATTCCTCGACGATGCCGATGACCTCGGCGAGTTCGTCCGCGACGGATGTCACGCGGTGCCGGTTCGCGCGCTCGGCGCTCGTCCGGAGGTGGGTCAGGACGCTGTGCATGGCCCGGCCGAGGTGACGGTGGTCGGCCGTGGCCGTACTCGGCGTGCCCGCGCCGCGGTCGGCGAGCATCGCGATCCCCGCGTCCACCGCCGCGTGATCGGCGGGGTCTCGGCGAAGGCCGCCGAGTATCGCTGTGGCTTGCCCGATTGCGCTCGCCGTATCCCGAAAACAGTCCTGGTCTCTTCGGGTCAACGGGTGCGACGACACAGGCGCTCCTGACGGTAGATGGAAAGGTCTGCGCGGTGCGGAATTCCGCATCCACGGCCGCGATGGCTGCGCGACACAGATGATTCGAAGAGACGGGCGTCCTGGATCAACCCGTCTCGACAGCCTTCCGCCACGATTCCGATACCCGGATCATGCGTCTGCGTGGCCGGTCGTCCGGCGCGAAGGGTGGCCGGAATCGGGCGATTCCGGCGTGCGCTTCCGAATCGCCGTCGCGCGCGCTTGAATTGAGGGGTCGAGGATTCACCATGCCCGAGGAAAGGGGCCTGTCATGGGCACCGTCGAGATCGCCATCACCATCGGCCGCATCGTGGACACCCTGCAGAAAGCGCTCATCCTGCTCATCCTCTGAGCGCATGGTGGTTCCCGGGCGAGCGGACCAGGGCCGCTGGGAGTCACGGAGCCCTCGCCCGGTCGATCAGTCGTCGTACGCCGACCGGTGAAAAACCTGTGCTCGACCACGATGTCGGCAAGGCCCGGATGTTGTGAGCCTGTGCACGCACCGCGTTCAGGTCGATTACCGCGCAGGTATTCGACCTGACCGCGTTTTTCGGCGAGGCTCGGGGCATGGTGACGAACAGCATGCGGCAGTCCCACTCTCCACTGGCCGGTGCGCTGCGCGGGCTGGCGCTCGGCCGGGTTGCGCTGGGGTCGGCCGCCCTCGTGGCCCCTGCGACGTTGACCAAGGCGCTCGGCGTGCGCCCCACGCCCGAACTCGACTACATGACCCGCATCTTCGGCGCACGGGCGATCGCGCTCGGTCTCGGATACCTCACCGCGCCCGCCGAAGAGCTGCCCCGCTGGCAGCGCCTGGCGTTGCTGGTGGACATCCTCGACACGACGCACGGCGGCGTGCGCGTGCTCCGCGGCGACGTCCCGCGCCCGACCGCCGTCGCGCTGGTCGCGTTGACCGGCGGCTACATGCTCGTCGGCGCGACCCGCCTGGCCAGGGACCTGCCGAAAATCCTGCTGCCGCTTCGTCCACCGCGGGCCTGACCGGCGGGGCAACTCGCCGACGCGTGGTCAGGCGGGAGCGGACAGTAGCGCGGTGGCGGTCGATTCGGCGACCGTGCGGGCGAGTTCGGGGATTTCGGCGCGGTCGCCGTCCAGGATCAGCAGCCAGGCGAAGATCGGGCCGAGCAGCAGGGCGTGCACCGTGGCCGGGTCGGGTGACACGGCCAGTTCGCCGCGGGCCACCGCGCGGGCGAGCACTTCGATCACGGCCTGTCGTTCCCGTTCGAGGAAGGTTTCGGCGAAGCGGGCGCTCAGCGCGGGATCGGCGTAGATGTCGGCGAGCAGTCCGGCGAGCACGTCGGTCGGCGCGCCGCCGAGTTGGGCGGCGATGGTCCGGGTGAGGGCGGCCAAGTCCGCGCGCAGGGTGCCTGCGTCGGGAGGCGGCTGCTCCCGCATGTCGTGCACCGTCGCGGCGAAGATCATCTCCTGCTTCGTGGCATAGCGCCGATAGATCGCGGCCTTGCCGATGCCGGCTGTCGCCGCCACGGCGTCCACCGTGAGTCCGGCGTAGCCGCGCTCGGCCAGGAGTTCTCGGGTGGCCCGGACGATGGCGAGATCGACCTCACTGTTGCGCGGACGTCCTTGGCCTTGTCGCGGTTTCGGCACAGCTCTACTATACGGAACTGTCAGTATCGGAACTGCCAGTTCCGTAATGGAGGGTGATTCGACATGATCAAGTGGGCAGGAAGTCTCCTGGTGTTCCTCGGACTCGGGCACACACTAGGGAGCTGGGTGTTGGTCGCTCCCGACCACGCGGGCTCGTGGTTCACCGCGCGGCTGTGGAGCCCGGAGGAGGGGATCAGCGAGATGAGCCCGGCTATGGCGTCGTTCTGGCTGACCACCGGTAGCTTCGGTGTGCCGTTGGTCCTGGTCGGCGTGCTCGTCCTGTGGCTGGATCGGCGGGGCATCGTGCCGCCGCCGTTCGTCGCGTGGACGCTGGGCATCTGGTCCGTGGTCGCCGGTGTCATCCTCGAGCCCGCACCGTGGGCGCTGGCCTGGGTCGCGGTGGGGCTGCTCGCGGTAGGGGCTCGGCGTGCCGTTCACGCGGCGCAGCCCGCGGCCGCGCCACGGTGAGCGCTCAGGAAGCGACTCGAGCGCGGCGTCGGGTCACCGCGGCCCGACCGGCCGCTCCGGGTTCGGCGCGTCCGAGGGCTCGCGGGGCAGCACCACCGTGAAGGTGCTGCCCCGGCCCGGTTCGCTCTGGACCGAGACCCGCCCGCCGTGCGCCGTGACCAGTGCTCGGACGATGGACAGGCCGAGCCCGGTGCCACCGCTGGCGCGGGTGCGCGAGGCGTCCGCGCGGTAGAACCGTTCGAACACGCGGGCGGTGGCATCGGGTGACAGTCCGGGACCGGCGTCGATCACGTCGAGGCGGACGCGGTCGGGCGCGGCCGTCAGCCGCACGGTGACCGCCGCGTCGCGCGGGGTGTGGGTGAGGGCGTTGCCGAGCAGGTTGGCCAGTACCTGGCGCAGGCGGGCCTCGTCGCCGATGACGTCCAGGGTGCCCTCGCCGTCGCCGATCTCCAGCGTGATCGGACGGTCCGGCGCGGCGGGGGACGGCTGATCGCGGGCGGCGATCGCCCTGGCGTTGTGCACGGCGTCGCCAGCCAGCGCGAGCAGGTCGACGGGCTTACGCGCCAGCGGGCGCTTCTCGTCCAGCCGTGCCAGCAACAGCAGATCCTCGACGAGCAGACCCATCCGCTCGGCCTCGGCCTCGATCCGGCCGACCACCATCCCGGCGTCCGTGCTGGCGCCCTGCCGGTAGAGCTCGGCGAAACCGCGAATCGTGGTCAGCGGCGTGCGCAGCTCGTGGCTCGCGTCGGCGACGAAGCGACGCATCCGCGCCTCCGAGCGCCGGGCCGCCTCCTCCGACGCCTCGGTGGCGGCCACGCCGTGCTGGATCTGCGCGAGCATCTCGTTCAACGACCGCGCCAGATGGTCGACCTCGGTGTCGACCCCGCGCACCGGCACCCGCCGGTGCAGGTCACCGCCCGCGATCGCGGCCGCGGTCCGCTCCACCTCGCGCAGCGGCCGCAGGCTGCGCCGGATCACCACGTAGCCGACGACGCCCAGGGCAAGCAAAGCCACTGCCCCCGTGCCGATCTCGAAGAAGATCAACCGGGAGACCGTCTCCTGGTTGTCGGTCAGGGGCAGGCCGATGGTGGTGGAACCGTACTGGTTCGTGGTGGTCAGCACTCGCCAGTCCACCGAAGAACCGTCCGAGGACGGCACCGTCGCCGGTGTGCCCGGTGTCGTGCCGCCGAGGGCGGGAGATTCGGCGCTGTTGCCGCCCGGCGGGTCCGGATACACCTGCCCGTCGGCGCCCGTGCGCAGTTCGAAGAACCGGCGCGGCTGCTCGCCTGCCGACCTCGGCGGCACGGGCGCGGCGGGCAGGTCGGCCGGAATCCATTGCACGCCACCGTCGGTGGTGATCACCTGACGCATCGGACGCGGCTGCGCCCAGGACCGGGCCGCGTCGTAGAGTTGCTCGTCGGTGCGCTGGGTCAGCGATCGGCTCAGTGCCGAGGTCACCGCCGCCCCCGAGGCGAACAGCGCCGTCGCCGTCAGCAACAGCAGCGCGATCACCAGCCCCACCCGCAGCGGGACCGCCGATATCCGCCGCGCGATTTCCGCCCGCGCGCTCACGTCCAGCTCGGCTGGGGTTCGCGCAGCACGTAGCCCACCCCGCGCAGTGTGTGCAGCGGCTTAGGTCCGGTGGTGTCGACCTTGCGCCGTTCGTCGTCGACGATGAGGACGCGAGCTTCGGGTTCGCGACTGGTCATGAGCCCATGGTCGCGCCGCGAGCACCGAGCAATCTGCGAGCGAGCTGGGTGTTTCCTGTGGACGCTCCCACCCGCCGCCGCTCGGCGGCGCGGACGCCGAGGACGAAGTAGCCGATCTGCCGGGATCAGTCGTGGGCGACTCGCCGCGACCGGGTCAGCAGCGCGCCGTCGGCGCGGACGAGCACGTCGTGCACGACGCAGCTCGGCGCGATCTCCGGCTTGCTGCCCGGCCGGATCTTGACCACCAGGCAATAGGCGGTGGACACGATGGTCCCGTCGTCCTGCGGCTGCAGATTGATCATGTTGAACCAATGCCTGCGCTGCATCGGGTCGGTCTCGAAGCGCTTGTGGAACTCGACCAGGTCCGCGATGATGCCCGCCCTGGTCCGGGCAGGCGCGATGCCCGGGGTGTGCTCGAATTCCGCGTCCTCGGTGAAGGTCGCGGCGTAGCCGGGGATGTCGCGGTTGTCCAGCCGCTGCATCTGCTCGGCGTAGAACTGCTGGACCTCGGCGTACAACTCGGTGCGGCTTGTGACGGTGGTCATGGTGGCTCCTCTGGACGCGGCGGGGCTCGGCTGCACGCCACAGTGGCCGACGCTGCTAGAGCCTCGGTCGAGCCGCGGTCCGCGACCGGCGGTTGACCGGATCTATAGGACGCGGGTCGACCCTGGTGGTCGAAATGCCCGGGGTACTCGGAAGAACGACCGATGGAGGAGTCATGGCGAAGAATCGGCGCGTCGCGCTGGTCACCGGAGCGACCAGTGGAATGGGTTTGGAGATCACCAAAAGCCTGGCGGCGCAGGGCATCGCGGTGTTCCTCTGCGCTCGCGATCAGCAGCGGGTGACCGACACGGTGAAGAGCTTGCAGGACGACGGTCACGAAGTGGACGGCACGGTATGCGACGTCGCCGACGCCGCGCAGGTCCGCGAATACGTGGACGCGGGTGTGCGGCGCTACGGTCCGGTCGACATCCTGATCAACAACGCGGGCCGCAGCGGCGGAGGCGTCACCGCGCAGGTGCCCGACGAGCTGTGGTTCGACGTGATCAACACCAACCTCAACAGCGTGTTCCTGATGACGAAGGCGGTGCTGAACGCGGGCGGCATGCTCGAACGCGGCAGCGGCCGGATCGTCAACATCGCCTCCACCGGCGGCAAACAGGGCGTGGTGCACGGCGCTCCGTACTCCGCGTCCAAGCACGGCGTGGTCGGCTTCACCAAGGCGCTCGGGCTCGAACTGGCCAAGACCGGGATCACCGTGAACGCGGTGTGCCCGGGATTCGTGGAGACGCCGATGGCTGAGCGCGTACGCGAGGTGTATTCCGGTCTGTGGGGTGTGGACACCGACGAAGTGCACGCCAGGGTCAGTGCGCGGGTCCCCATCGGCCGCTACGTGCAACCGTACGAGGTGGCGGCGATGGTCGACTATCTGATCGGCCCCGGGGCGGGCGCCGTCACCGCGCAGGCGCTGAACGTCTGTGGCGGACTGGGCAATTACTGACGAGGGGTGAGGGCAATGACCGCAGTGGAAGAGAACGCCCCCGCCACCGGGCACGAGGACTACCTCCGGGTGCTCGAGGCGATCCAGACCGGCGCGCTGCAGTTGCTCGCGGGTTTCCCGCGGCCGCCGAGCGCGCTGCGCTTCCAGGTGGGGGAGGTGACCGTCGAGGCCGAGTGGCAGGCGGCCGCCCCGTCCGCGCCCGTGGCGGTCGCCGCGGCGCCCGGGGAAGCCGCCGCGGAGCCGCAGGCGCTCGGGGCGGTCGTGCGAGCCCCCAGCGTCGGCGTGTTCTATCGGTGCCCCGAGCCCGGCGCGGACCCTTTCGTGGCCGTCGGCGACCGGGTGAGCGCCGGGCAGCAGATCGCCATCGTCGAGGCGATGAAGTTGATGATCCCGGTGACGGCCCAGGCCGGTGGCGTGATCACCGGGATACTCAAGGAAGACAACGAACCGGTCCAATTCGATGAGCCGTTGTTCTCGTATACGCCGGAATGACGGTCCCGATTCAGGCGGGCGGGTGGCTGCGACGCCAGGTGAGCACCCGGCGTTGCGTCCGCCCGTCCACCTGCGCGGCGCCGATGAGCGTCAGCACATCCGCGTTCAGCGACATCTGCCGCACCTGCTCGGTGCGCGCCCACGCCGGGTTGGAGCACACGCTGATCGCGTGCACCACCTCCGCGCCGGATCGCCGCCAGGTGCCCGCGTAGCCCATGAACGGGGTGGCTGCCTCGGCCCCGTCCGTGCGCATCATGCTCACCGACATGTAGCCGTGCGCGCCGTAGATCAGCAGGCCGCGCGGCGCGTCGCCGAGCGGGCCCTCGCTGGTGACGTCCCGTTCGTCGATGTCGTAGTAGGACACCAGTTCCCAGGTGCCCACAAGATCGGTCGCGTTCATGGCACCGACGATGACGGCTGCCGCTCTAGTCACGCTGTAGCCGGTCGATGGGCGAAGCGGTGACTGATCCGGACCAGCTGCCAGACGACCTCCAGCTCCTCGTGATCGCGCGGTCCGTAGACCATCACCAGCGTTCCCGGCAGGTATCCCTGCCGGGCCATCGGATGCTGTTCCGCCCACCCCTGCCGGAGCGCCTGCGCCACGACTTCTCTCGGCAGGCACAAGTGCAGGCTGCCGTCGCCGTGCCCGTGCAGGTGGGCGAATTCGCTGCCCGCGAGGTACGCCTCGCGGGGCCCATGGGCCATCGCGGGCCGCAGGTGCAGGGCCCGGGTGTCGGGTACGGATACGCTGCTGCGGCCGGGCAGGACGTCGGCGAGCGTGGTCATCCGCGACCACAGCTGCTCTTGCAGGTCGGGTGGCGAGATCTGGCTGAGCTGCTGGTGCGGAGTGTGCGCACGGGTGCGCGGCCGTTCGCCGGAGCGGCGCGGCAGGTTCAGGCGCCCGTCCACTGTTGTCGTCGTCATGACTGTGCTCCCTTCGGATTTCGCGTGCTCGCGACCCTGGGAAACACATTACTTTCCAAAGTATAGTAGTAACCAAGGGGAAAGTGACGCACCGGGAGGACGTATGACAACCGCGCCTGAAACCTCCGTCGACCCCTGCCCGATCACACCGGTCATCGATCTGGTGTTCGGCCGCTGGTCCACCCAAGTGCTCTGGGTTCTCACCCACGACGGCCGGCTTCGCTTCACCGAACTGCAACAGCGGATCCCCGGCCTGACGCCCAAGGTCCTCACCCAGCGCTTGCGCCAGCTCGAACGCGACGGCCTGGTCGCGCGCACCTACCACGCCGAGGTCCCGCCGCGCGTCGAATACGAGGCGACCGCGCTGGCCAGGACGCTGACCCCGGTGTTCAGCAGCATCGTGGCCTGGTCGGGTGAACATCTCGGCGAGGTCCTGGCGGCGCGCGCCGCCTATGACGCGGGTGCGATCTGACCCGATCCGGCACGCGAGGAAGCCGGTCGTCCAGGAGACGACCGGCTCCGCGCCGGGGCCGGGATCAGCCGGCCGGTGCCGATTCGGGCGCCCTTTGCAGCAGGCATCCGGCCAATTCGCGCGGCATCGTGATCATGCAGTCGTGCCCGGTGGGGAGCACGTGGAGGCGGTCGGAAGGCAGGTCGGCGGGCGGCAGGGTGCGTGGCATCGCCGCGCGCATCGCCTTGAAGTCCGCGCCGCCTTCGCCGCAGTGGACGTGCGTCACCGGAATGGCAGCCAGCGCTTCCGGGTTCGCCAACCTCATCGGTTGCTGGAAGGTCTTCAGCGATTGCGGCGTCTGCATGGACGCCACCCAGCTGAGGTCGGGTTCCGTCGTGACGCCGTAGAGTCCGCCGTCACCCGTCGGCTCGGTTTGCGGCGGCACGCGCCAGCCGTCGCCGGTGGCCGTCGCCGCGGCCGCGAAGGCGTCGACCATGCCCGGCATGATGTCGGCGACCGCTTCGCCGTCACGGGGCACGAAGGTATCGATGTAGACCAGTTCGGCGATGCGGTCCGGCAGCGCGTCGGCCAGGGCGGTGATCACGATGCCGCCGTAGCTGTGGCCGGCCAGCACGATGCCGGTCAGGTCCTCGGTGGTGATCAGGTCGATCAGGTCCTGGACATGGGTGTCCAGGCCGACGTCCGCGGTGAGCAGGTCCGCGCGGTCACCGAGACCGACCAGCGAGGGGGCCAGGACGCGGTGGCCCGCGTCCTCGAGCAGCGGGGCCACCCGCTGCCAGACCCATCCGCCGTGGAAGGCGCCGTGGATGAGCAGGTAGGTCGACACGATCAGTTCTCCCTGAGTCTCGTTATGGCCGTGACGTTTCCGATCGAGGCCGCGGGCGGCACCGGCTCGGGCCGGATGCCGAGGCCGATCACCCGGGCTACCAGCCGGGGCAGGCGCGGGAAACGGCGGAGCAGCCGGACCAGCAGCGGCTTGTCGGTCCCGGGGCGTCCCGCGCTGGGGTAGAGATCGGCCAGCAGGTGCAACTGCGCGAATTGCACGACGCGCATGGGTAATTCGCGGCGGTGCTGGATGGTGCGCAGCTGAGCCGTGGAGGGCGTCGCCCCCGCGGCGAGGATCGGTCCCAGTAACCGGGCGGTCGCGATGGCGTCCTGGATCGCCAGGTTGATCCCGACCCCGCCCGCCGGGGACATCGCGTGCGCCGCGTCCCCGATCGCCACCAGTCCCGGGCGGTACCAGCGGCGCAGCCGATCCACCCGGACGTCGAGCGGTTTCACGTCGTCCCAGTGCAGGATCTCCGCGTCCAGATACGGCGCGAGCACCGGATAGATGGCGGCCAGGTCCGCGCGGAACCGTGCGATCCCCGCGTCCCGGATCGTCGCGAAGCCACCCTTCGGGATCATGTACGCGACCTGGAGATAATCCCCCCGATCGATACAGACGATGAAGAATCCCTTCCCACTGCGCACGGTGGGCAGCCGTTCGCCCTCCGGCTTGCCGATCCGGAACCAGAGCACGTCCATGGGCGCCGCGCTGGCGGCGACCTCGAGCAGCCCGGACCGGCGCACGATCGAATGTCGCCCGTCGGCCGCGATCACCAGGTCGGCGGCGACCTCGAGCGGTCCATCGGCCGTCACGGCGCGGACGCCCGCCACCGCGCCGTCGCACTGGATCAGCTCGGTGACCTCCGCTTGCCGCACCAACCGGAAGCCGGGATAGCGGCCGCCCGCCTCGGCGAGGAAATTCAGCACGTCCCACTGCGGCATGAACGCCACGAACGGGAACGGGCCGGGCAGGGCGCTGAAGTCCGCGAACACCACCGGACCGGTCGCGGTCGCCATCGGCAGCTGGGGCAGCTCGACGTGCGGCAGTGCGAGGAATTCCTCGGCCAGTCCGAGTTCGTCCATCGCGAGCAGTGTCGAGGGGTGCACGGTGTCGCCGCGGAAATCCCGCAAGAAGTCCGGATGCTTCTCCAGCACGAGCACTTCGACGCCGGAGCGTGCCAGCAGCAGACCCGTCATCAGTCCGGCGGGGCCGCCGCCGAGCACGCAGACCCGGACGGACTCGGATCTCACGCCAGGCATGTCGGCACCCGCCCGCCGTTGTAGAGCACCATTTCGTCGAATATCGCGAGCACGTCCAGCGGCTCACCGAGCCGCCTGCCGGTCAGTTCCGCGTCCGCGCGATACAGGTTGCCGACCAACCGCTCCTGATCGACCAGGTCGGCGAACTCGCCGTGGTCGGCCTCGAGCGCGATCGCCAGCGGCGTCAGCCCGAGCGCGCGTCCCTCCGCGGCCAGCTTCTGTACCCAGCTCAGGTACCGCAGCGTCTGGTCGAAGATCTCCGGCCCGGTGACCGGGCCGTGCCCGGCGACGACCGTCTCGGCGCCCAGCGCGGCCAGCCGCCGAACCGCGGTCATCGTGCCGCTGACCGAGCCCATCAGGCAGAACGGCGCCGCGCCCGCCATCACCAGGTCCCCGGCGAAGAGCACGCGCTCTTCGGGCAGCCACGCCACCACGTCGTTGGTGGTGTGCGCGGCGGTTCCGAAGTGGATGAGTTCCACCCGGCGCTCGCCCCGGTGCAAGGTCAGGCGGAAGTTGAAGGTGATGCTGGGCAACGTGACCCGTACGTCGCCCCATTCGACGTCCGGCCACAGCTTCGTCAGCGCCAGCCCCGTCTCGATCATCTCCGGCCGGATCCGGTCGTGGCCGATGACGACGGCGGCCGGTCCGAACAGGTGGTTGCCGAAGTTGTGGTCGCCGTGGTGGTGGGTGTTCACGATGGTGCGGGCCGGGCCGGTGCCGAGCCCGTCGACGAACTCGACGAGGGCGCGGGTGCGTCCCTCCGTCGCCAGCGTGTCGATCACCACCGCGCCGTCCGGCCCGACCAGCACGCCTGCGTTGCTGACGCACCAGCCGCCGCGGTTGTGCGTGTAGGCGTAGACGCCGTCGGCGATCTCCCGCACGCGCGGTATCGCGGCGGTTTCCGTGGCGGTCATGTCGGCGACTTCGTCGTCGCGGCGTAGCGCTGCGCGCACCGCAGCGTGTTGCGGCTGTTTGCCGACAGCGCCTCGGTCAGATACGCGCGGGCGTCGGCGAGATCGGTGGCCGCGCCGAGTATTTCGCGCGCGGCCGCGGGATTGATCGCCACCGTGTGCCGCGCGGTCACCACCGCGCCGTCCGGTCCGTCGGCGAACTCCCATGCGCCGCTGTGGCCGAACAGTATCGCGGGCGGCACCAGCTGCTTGTAATCGATCCGCAGGCCGGGGAAGCACACTCGGATCGATGTGGTGGTGTGCGGGATACCGCCCGCGGTCACCGTGTCCATCTCCATCAGCTGCACGCCCTCGGAATCCTCGGTGAGCTCGATGCGGCCGACGTGCGGCACCCGCTCGGGCCAGCGTTCGCTGTGGTAGACGAAGTCGTATACCTCGGCGGCCGAGCAGTCCAGCGTCACCGTGTCCTCGAAGGTGTGGATCACCTCGTCCACCGGGTGGCCGAGTTCGGCGATGCGGGCCAGCGCCGTGAGCTCGCTCTCGCTGTTGCGGTCCACCGCCGCCGCGACCTCATCGGGATCGACGCCGTCCACCACGGTGAAGTGGTGGTCCAGCGTGACCTTCGTCGTGCCGGGGGTGATCTCCCGGAACGACCAGCCGCCGCCCATCGACGCGATGGGCGCCTGACTGCGTTCCTGCTCGAAGACGATGCGGCGCTGACCGGCGTCCAGCACCCGCCGCGAGGTCCAGTTCCGCACTTCGCCGCCGACGGTCGCCCACAGCTGGAAGCGCTCCTGCTCCGGCTCGCGGTGCAGGTGGCGCACCAGCACGCTGGGCTCGAAGATCACCGGCCATCTGGTCACATCGGCGACCAGGCCGTAGACGACCTCGGGCGCCGCTTGCACCACCTTCGAGTGGGTCAGCACCGTGGCGTTCATGCCACACCCCGCAGTTGGGCGTTCACGATGTCGACCAGCTCTTGCGGCGTCTTGACCTCGATGAGCTGTTCCTCCGGGATCGTCACGCCGAAGTCGCGCTGGATCCGCGCCGCGGTCTCGATGAGCGCGAGCGAGTCGTAGCCCAGCTCCTCGAATTCCACGGCGGCGATGTCGCCGTCGAGTTCGGCGAGATCCTCGCCGCCCGCGCAGGCCACGAGAATGCTGCGCAATTCGGTGATGGTCATGGTCATGAGTCGCTCCTGGGCAGTTCTCGGTCGGACACGGCGCGCACGACGACCGCGGAGTTGAAACCCCAGCGCCCGCGAGCCAGAACGAGCGCGCCGCCGACGGTGGCGGTGCGCGGTGCGCCGAGAACCAGGTCGATCCGGTAGTCCTCGGCGAGCGTGGTGGTGCGGGCGGTCGGCGGGATCACCGAGTCCCGCATCGCCAGCAGCGCGGTGACGACGTCGAGCGGGCCCGCACCGGAGAACAGGCGCCCGGTCAGCGGCTTCGACGCGGTGACCGGAACGCCGCAGGGCCCGAACAGGGCCTCGATGGCGGCGGCCTCGTCGCGGTCGCGGTCGGGTAGGCCGGAGGCGTCGGCGAACACCACATCGATGTCACCGGTCGTCATCCCGGCGTCGGCCAGCGCGAGTTCGGCGGCGCGACGCAGGCCCGTCGGCCGGCCGGAACCGGGCGGCGGGTCGAAGGTCGAGGCGTACCCGGCGATCTCGCCGTGCACCTTCGGCACGCCGCGAGCCCGCGCGGCGGCGGCGTCCTCGACGACCAGCATCGCACCGCCCTCACCGGGCACGTATCCGGCCGCGGCGGTGTCGAACGGCAGATAGGCGCGCTCGGGGTCGGTGGCGGTGCTCACCGCGCCGCTGGACAGATGAGCGGCCCAGCCCCACGGGTCCAGCGCGGAGTCGACGCCACCGGTGACCACCAGCGGCGTCCCGCGTCGCACGGTGCGGCGCGCGTGGCCGATCGCGTCCAGCCCGCCCGCCTGCTCGGCGACCAAGGCGCTGCTCGGACCGCGCATGCCGTGCCGGATAGAGATCTGGCCGGTGTTGACCGCGTAGAACCACGCGAAGGACTCGTACACGCTGACGTGCTCGGAGCCGAGCGACCACAGTTTGTGGAACTCGCGATGGGTGAATTCGAATCCGCCGGAGGCGTTCCCGGTCACCACGCCCATGTCGTAGTCGGTCAGCGTGGTGGTGTCCACCTTCGCGTCGTCCAGCGCCCACTGCGCGGCGACCAGCGCCATCCGGGTCGAGATGTCCGTCTGCGGCAGCAGCCGGCTCGGCAGGTGCTCACCGGCGTCGAAATCGGCGACCTGGCCGGCCAGACGCGCCGCCGAGCGGCTGGTGTCGAAGCGGGTGAGCGGCGCGATGCCGCCGCGCCCGGCGAGCACGGCGTCCCAGAAACGTTCCACACCGTGTCCGTTCGGCGCGAGCACCCCCATTCCGGTCACGAGGATCATGCCGCCACCGCCTCCGCCTTGCGCAGCACCATCGCGCTCTGGAAGCCGCCGAATCCGCTGCCCACGGTGAGCACGGTGTCCATCCGGTGGTCCCGTGCGACCAGTGGCACGTAGTCCAGATCGCATTCGGGATCGGGTTCGTGCAGATTCGCCGTCGGGGGCACCACCTGGTGTTCCAGCGCGAGCAGCGAGGCGGCGATCTCGACCGAGCCGATCGCGCCGAGCGAGTGCCCCACCATCGATTTGATCGAGCTCATCGGCGTGGCGTAGGCGTGCGCACCGAGGCTGCGTTTCACCGCGGCGGTCTCGTGCCGGTCGTTCTGCCTGGTGCCGGAGCCGTGCGCGTTGACGTAGTCCACGCCAGTCGGGTCGATCCGGGATTCGTCGAGCGCGACCCGGATCGCCTCGGCCATCTCGCGGCCGTCCGCCTTCAGCCCCGTCATGTGATAGGCGTTGCACCGGGTCGCGTAACCGGTGATCTCGGCGTAGATGTGCGCGCCGCGCTTGCGGGCGCTCTCGTAGGCCTCCAGCACGAACATCGCGGCGCCCTCGGCGAGCACGAATCCGTTGCGGGAGTTGTCGAACGGCCGCGAGGCCACCTCCGCCTCGTCGTTGCGCGGTGTGGTCGCTTTGATCGCGTCGAAGCAGGCCACCACGATCGGTGTGATGGGGGTGTCCGACGCGCCCGCAACCATGACGTCGGCCGAGCCCTCGCGGATCAGCTGCACGGCGTGCCCGACCGAGTCCAGTCCCGAGGTGCACCCGTTGGAGACCATCGCAACCGGTCCCTCGGCCCCCACACTCCAGGCCACTTCCGCGGGCATCACGCTGGGAATCATGTAGTCGAACATGTGCGGCGAGAGGTACGTCTCGTCGACCAGCCAGTTCTTCCCGGAGTCCGACAGCACCAGGTACTCGCGCTCCAGGCTGGTGGCCGCGGCGACCGCACTGCCGAGGCTCACGCCGAGCCGGTGCGGATCGAACCCGGCGAGGTCGAACCCGCTGTCGGCCACCGCCTCCCGCGCGCAGACCACGGCGAACTGCACCGCCCGGTCCATGCGCCGGATCTCCCTGGGCGACAACCCTTCGCGCGCCGGGTCGAAGTCCGCTTCGCCGGCCACCTGGGACCGGTACGGCGAGGCGTCGAAGAACGAGATCCGCCGCGTCGCGGTGCGGCCTTCCGACAGCAGCTTCCAGAACTCGTCCTTGCCCGACCCGCCGGGCGCGCGGACGCCGAGCCCGGTGACGACGACGCGGCGGATCACCGCGCACCACCGGATGCGTTGGCTTTCATGGCGTTTCTCCCTTCGATGGTGGGATCGAGCATCGAGCAGGACCCTCGAACCTCGCTCGAGCGAGCGAGTCGAGTTGTTCTCTAGCGGTGCGGCGCAGGCTGTCGCTGTGATCGACCGGCCGGCGCCGCCCGGATCGGTCACCCGTTCCCGAGCACAGGAGACACGCGTGATGAAGTCAGCACACGGCCAGGACGGCGCCGCGGACTGGGTGCTCTGCCCGGCATGCCTGATCCCGCTGTACGGCAAACGGTTCACCCGCGACCTCGGCGTCTGCGGCGAATGCGGCAGGCACACGCCGATCAGCGCGCGGCAGCGCGTGGAGCAGCTCGCCGACGAGGGGCGCTTCGAGCCGCTGGCGGTCGCCGCCACCGACGACGACCCGCTGAGCTTCACCGACACGAAGCCCTACCCGGAGCGACTGGCCGCCGCTCGCGCCCGCACCGGTATGCACGACGCGGTGCTGTGCGCGCTGGCCGCGATCGAGGGCCGGACGGTGGTCATCGCCGCCATGGACTTCCGCTTCCTGGGCGGCAGCCTCGGCACCGCGGTCGGCGAGATGATCACCGCGGCCGCCGAACTCGCCATGGAGCGGCGAGTTCCGCTGATCATCGTCACCGCCTCCGGCGGCGCCCGGATGCAGGAGGGTCCGCTGTCGCTGATGCAGATGGCCAAGACGAGCGCGGCGCTCGAGCAGCTGGACCGGGCGGGCATCCTCACCGTCAGCGTGATCACCGACCCCACCTATGGCGGGGTGGCGGCCTCCTTCGCCACCCTCTCCGACGTGCTGATCGCCGAGCCGGGCGCGCGGCTCGGGTTCGCCGGGCGCCGGGTGATCGAGCAGACCATCCGGCAGGAATTGCCGCCGAAGTTCCAGACCGCCGAATTTCTGCTCGAACGCGGGCTCATCGACATGATCGTGCCGCGAGCGAGTCTGCGCCGAGCGCTCGGCGCGTTGCTGCGGGTCGCGGGGCCGGTCGATCCCGCAGGGACCTTCGTCCCCGCGGACGCGGGAACGATCACCGATCCGGCCCGCCTTCCCGAGACCGATCCGTGGACGCAGGTGCGGCGGGCACGGGCCTCGCAGCGGCCGACCGCGCTGGACTACTTCGCATTGGCCTTCGACGAGTTCCGCGAACTGCGCGGTGACCGGATCTCGGGCGACTGCGCCGCGGTGGTCGGCGGAACGGCGTGGCTGGGCGGACAGCCGGTGATGGTGATCGGCCACCAGAAGGGACACGATCCGAAGGAGCTGATGGAACGCAATTTCGGCATGCCGACCCCGGCCGGATATCGCAAGGCGGCGCGGCTCATGCGGCTGGCCGAGAAGCTCGGGCTACCCGTCGTCACCTTGATCGACACGCCCGGCGCGTACCCGGGCGCGACCGCCGAGGAGCAAGGGCAGGCGATGGTCATCGCGGAGAACATCCGGTTGATGTCCGCGCTGCGGGTGCCGGTGATCAGCGTGGTGGTCGGCGAGGGCGGCAGCGGCGGAGCCCTGGCGCTCGGCGTGGCGAACCGGGTGCTGATGTTCGCGAACGGCACGTACTCGGTGATCAGCCCGGAGGGGTGCGCGGCGATCGTGTGGAACGATCCGGCCGCCGCACCGGCCGCGGCGGCCGCGCTCGCGCTGACCGCGCGGGACCTGCTTCGTCTCGGGGTGGTCGACGCGGTGTTGCCCGAGCCGGGCGACGACGTGGGCGCGGCGCCCGTGGCCGCGGCCGAACAGCTGCGCCGCGCCTTGGCGGCGACGCTGGGCGAGCTGACGGGCCGCAGCGGCGCCGAGCTGGCCGACGAGCGCCGTGCGCGCTTCCGGCGCTTCGGCGCGCGGCAGCAGGTCCTGGTCCGGTCGGTCGCGTAGGAGACGCCATGTTCGCGAAGATCCTGATCGGCAACCGGGGTGAGATCGCGCTGCGCGTCGCGCGCACCTGCCGTGAGCTCGGCGTGCGCACCGTGGCGGTGCACTCGGTCGCCGACGCCGAGTCCGCGGTGGTGCGTTTCGCCGACGAGGCGGTGCAGATCGGCCCGTCCGCGGCCAAGCGCAGCTATCTGAACGCCGCGGCCGTCCTGGCCGCCGCGCAACTCACCGGCGCGGACGCGATCCATCCCGGATACGGGTTCCTCTCCGAGTCGCCGGATTTCGCCGACGCCTGTCGCGCGGCGGGCATCACGCTGATCGGGCCGCCCGCCGACGTGATGGCCCAGCTCGGCGACAAGCAGTCGGCGCGCACCCTGATGGCGAAGGCCGGACTGCCGCTACTGCCGGGCAGCCTCGACCCGCTCGAACTCGACGAGGCGCACGCACTCGCCGATTCGATCGGCTTCCCGGTGATCATCAAGGCGGCGGCGGGCGGCGGTGGGCGCGGCATGCAGGTGGTGCACGAGAGCGCGGCGTTCCCCCGCGCCTATCAGGAGACCAGGGCGACGGCGCGGATGCTGTTCGGCGACAGCCGGGTGTATCTGGAGAAGTACCTGACCGCGGCCAGGCACGTCGAGATCCAGGTGCTGTGCGACGGCTACGGCAACGGCGTGCACCTGGGTGAACGCGACTGTTCCGTGCAACGCAGGCATCAGAAATTGATCGAGGAATCGCCGGCGCCGCAGCTGCCCGAAGGTCTCGCGGAGCGAATGGGCAGTTCCGCTGTGCACGGTGTGCTCGAAGCTGGCTATGCCGGCGCCGGAACCGTGGAATTCCTGGTCGATGGGGACGGCAATTACTATTTCATGGAGGTGAACTGCCGAATTCAAGTGGAACATCCGGTCACCGAGATGGTGACGGGCATCGATCTGATCGCCGAACAGATCCGGGTCGCGGCCGGGGAACGGCTCGGCATCGATCAGCGAGATATCGTCCTGCGCGGTGCGGCGATCGAATGCCGGATCAATGCCGAAGATCCGGCCGCGGAATTCGCGCCCGCCCCGGGCGTCCTGGCGGAATTCATTCCGCCCGGCGGTCCTTTCGTACGTGTCGACACCCATGCGCACGCCGGTTATTCGATCCCCCCGCACTACGATTCGCTGCTGGCGAAATTGGTGGTTTGGGCGCCGGACCGCGACCGGGCGCTCGCCCGGATGCGGCGGGCGCTGGCGGAATTCCGGATCTCCGGCGCCCGCGTCGTGACCACCCGGGATTTCCTGGGCGAGGTGCTCGACCATCCGGCCATGCGCGCCGCGACGCATACCACCGGATTGGTGGACGAGTTGCTCGGGCGGGGATGAGCGCGCGTGCCGTTCGCCCGGCCCGCGGTGGTCCGGGGCCGGGCTGCGCGGCGGCGCTGTCAGGCGGGCTCGGCGGTGACGGTGCGGAACTCGGGGGAGTGCCACCCGATCAGGTATCCGGCATGGCGGCTGTTGAGCATCGCGCTCACCGAGACGTCCGAGGCGGCCAGGATGTCCTGGTGCAGCTGCTGCAGCTTCCGGCAGGGGTCGAGCCCCAGTTCGCCCTGCATGAACCGGCTGAACTGCTGATAGGAGGCCAAGGCGCGGGCGCGCTGTCCCGACCGGCACAGGGCGAACATGTAGTACGCCTGGAGCCGCTCGTGCAGCGGGTGCTGCATGGTCAACCGCGCCAGGTCGGGGCACACCTCGCGGTGCCTGCCCAGCCGCAACTCCGCCTCCACCCGCAGCTCGATATTGGTCAGCCGCAGGTGGTCCAGATGTGAGATCTCGGCGGCGAGCGGGATGCCGCCCTCCACGTCGACCAGCGCCGGGCCGCTCCACAGCGCCTCCGCGGCGTTGAACAGATCCACCGCGCGCTGGTCGTCGCCGGTCTTGGCGGCGCACCGGGCGGCTTCGGACATGGACTGATAGTCGCGCAGGTCGAACACGCAGTCCTTGACGTCGAAGGAATAGCCTTTGCTCCGGGTGCGGAGAAAACATTCCGCTACCTCGGCCTGCCCCACCCCGAGCTGTTCGGCCATCTTCTTGCGAATTCCGAGTACATATGTCTGCACGACGGTCACCGCGCTGCGGGGGGGATCGTCGTTCCACAGTTCTTCGATCAGGGTCGTCACCGGGACAACGGTGTCGTGCCTGACCAAGAGCAGTGCCAGCAACTGCCGCTGCTTCTGTGCGGTCGGCGTGGCGTTGCGATTGTTGAGAGCGAGCGTCAATGGACCTAATACGCGTGCACAAACTGGATACTTCACTGGGATCTCCCCTACGGGCGACTGTCCCCCCGACCGATGTGAGATTCTCGATTCCCACCGCGCTGTAGGCACATCAACAGTAGCGAGAAAGCGGTGTCGACTCAATGAATCCTGAGTAATATCGGAGTTAATTCCCGACGATACCGCTTCGAATTCTCCGCTCTCCCAAGGAGATTCGCCCGTTATTTGCGATCGCGGTCAGGCGCGGCGAATCAGCAGGATGTTGTCTTTTCGCGTGCCCGGTTGGCCTTCGGGTCCGGCCTGCTCGCGTTCGGCGAGCCCCTCCACTTCCACCCGCCATTCGGCCGGGTCGAGCGCGAGGCCGGCGCGCACTTCGGCGGTGGTCGGAAAGTGGACGTCCGCGGGCGGTTCCAGCACCCAGCTGGGCCATTCCGCGTGCCCGACGATCAACAGCAGCCCGCCGGGCGCCACCGCCTCGGCGGCCCGGCGCAGGATGCGCGTCCGCTCGCCGTCCTCGGCCAGCGGGGAGTGCAGATACTGCGCCGTGACGAGGTCGAAGCGCCCGGACGGGAAGGTGTGGTCGAGATCGTGCCGCTGCCAGTCGATTTCGCTGGGAAGTTCCTGTCGTGCGGCGTTGGCCCTCGCGCGAGCCAGCGCGGTCTCCGAGACGTCCACGGCCGTGACCCGCCAGCCGCGCTCGGCCAGCCAGATCGCGTCGGCGCCCTCGGCGCAGCCCAGGTCCAGCGCCGTACCCGGGGCGACCGCTTCGATCTCCCGCACCAGCAGGAAGTTCGGTCGTCCCGACCAGACCTGGTCGCGTTCCCGGTAGAAGGATTCCCAGTACTCGACCGTCGTCGGCGTGGTCCGGTCGTGGTGGTGTGTGGCACTCATGCGACCCACCATCCACCGGCGCGGCCGGATCGGCAAATATCGTTGCCGGTTCGGCAACCTGCCCGCGCCGCCGCGCCGGTCCGGGTCACGACCCCCTGCGGCTCAGCAGTCGTCGAGCGGGTCGCGCAGGATCATGCCCTCGGCGGCGCGCAGGCGCGTGGTCATGGTCGTCAGCAGGTCGACGGAATCCTCGGAGAGGCCGATGGCCGTATGCAGCAGTCTGCGCAGCCGCGGGCTGGTCAGCCGGGCGGCGATGGTGCTGTCGTGCTCGGTCGGTTCGGCGTCGAGCTGTCGGTCGAGATTCACGGGAAGGTACTCACAATCGGTCATCGGGCCCCCTGGAACCACTGTGGATGCGCCGACCGTGCCAGGAACGATGGGTAGGCACGGGCGAAATCGTTCCGGGGCGCAGCGTACATCGCACACAGTTGGTCGCTGGACCGGGTCGGAATGGTTGCCGGTGGTCTCCGTGCCGCAGTCGGTTCGGTTCGTGCGTGCCGTGGCCGTGCCCGCTCCGGTGCCGAGACCGCGTCCATTGTTCCACTCTCGCTGGGGATTTCGGCAACCCGCGCCCGTCCGCGCAGGTCGCGGACGCGCCGCGCGACGCACCGGCGCACCCGCCACAGACCCTCGGTCCGTTCCCAGATCTGGGAAATTCGCCTGTCGGCGACGCGGCCCGCCGGAAAATCGGGGGCTCGGATCGTGCGCACATGACACGATGGGGACGGCCGAGCAGGTACCGACCGATGAAGGGTCAGTCATGGGGCATCTCGACGACCGGGTAGCGGTGATCACCGGCGGCGCCCGGGGGCAGGGCCGCGCGCACGCCGTGGCGCTGGCGAACGCGGGCGCGGACATCGTGGTGTGCGATATCGCCGCCCCGCTGTCGGGCCTGCCCTACGAGCTGAGCACGCCCGACGATCTGGCCGAGACCGCCGCCCTGGTCGAGCGGGCCGGCCGCCGCTGCGTCGCCGTGCAGGCCGACGTGCGCAGCTTGGCTCAGATGCGGGAGGTCGCCGAGCGCGCGCTGGCGGAATTCGACCGCATCGACATCCTGATCGCGAACGCGGGCATCGCCTCCAACTCGCCCGTCGCCGAGATGGACGAGCGGTTGTGGCAGGACATGATCGATACCAACCTGACCGGCGTGTTCCACAGCTTCCGCGCGGTGGTCCCGCACATGATCGAGCGCCGCTGGGGCCGCGTCGTGGCCACCTCGTCCATCGTGGCGAAGATGGGCGTGCGCAACGCGGCGCACTACGCGGCGAGCAAGTGGGGCGTGCTCGGACTGGTGAAATCGCTGTCGCTGGAGGTGGCGGAGTACGGCATCACGGTCAACGCCCTGCTGCCCTCCGGCGTGGACACCGACATGATCCAGAACCCGGCGACGTGGCGGCTCATGGTGCCGGACAAGGAGAACCCGACCAAGGAGGACTGGATGGCGATCATCGAATCCGGTCCGCCCAACGGCGATTTGATCCAGCCCGCCGAGGTGGCCGAGGCGGTGCTCTTGCTGGTCTCCGAACACGGCCGCCACTTCAACGGAGAGGCGATCACCATCTCCTGCGGCGGGAGCGCGAGTACGTCCTAGCGGCAGGCCGGCTCGTCCCGAAACGGCGGGCGACGACCGTGGTTCGCGCCTGTACAGAGCTCGCGGGCCATGCTTCACTGGAAGCGCAAGGTCTGTGCAGTGCCAGCTTCCGGCCAGGAGTCAGCGCATGTCCCGACACACCGAACGGACTGACCCGCTGAGGTTTTCGGTGTGCCGCCCGCGCCGCGACGTCACCATGCTGATGGTCGCGGGCGATATCGATGTCGCGACCGCCCCCCGATTGCGGGCCGAGCTGGTGGGCACCTACCTTCGCCGCGCGGCCACCCTCGTGCTCGACCTGTCGCCGGTCACTTTCCTCGCGGCGGCGGGGCTGAGCGTATTGGTCGAGGCGCAGACCGAGGCCACGCGCGCACGGCGGCGGATCGTGCTGATCACCACGGTGCGGCCGGTGGACCGGGCCATCGAGATCACCGGCCTGGCCGACCGATTCCACCGGGTCTCCTCGCTGGATGCCGCCCTCGTACAGCTCTCGCCCGGTTACGACGAGACCGCCTGAGGCCGAGCCGAGCGGACGCGTTCGGCGGCCCGGTGGGGGCCGCCGAACGCGTCCGCTGACCGCCGAGCAGAGGCCCGGCGGTCAGCTATCCGTCCGCAGCGTCAGTGGCGGCGCGACTCGATCGCCTCGCGGGCCGCCTGCGCGGTCTGGGCACTGCGTTCGCGCGCCAACTGCGCGGTCTGGGCACTGCGTTCGCGGGCCAGCTGCGCGGTGAGCGCGCCGCGTTCCTTGGCGGTCTCGGCGATCTCCGGTCCGCGCTCTTTGGCGATCTCCGCCCATTCCGTGCCGCGTTCCTTGGCGAGCTCAGCCCATTCGCCTCCGCGCTGCTTGGCCAGCTCGGCGAGACGGGCACTGCGCTCTTTGGCGATTTCCGCCCATTCGGCCCCGCGCTCCTTGGCGACCTCGGCCCAGTCGGTGCCGCGTTCTTTCGCGACCTCGGCCCAGTCGGCGCCGCGCTCCTTGGCGACTTCGGCCCACTCCGACCCGTGCACCTTGGCGGTCTCCGCCAGCTCGCTGCCGTGTTCCTTCGCCGCTTCGGCCCACTCCGGCCCGTGCCGCTGGGCGGATTCGGCCAGTTCGGCGCCCTTGCTCGCGGCGACCGCTCCCAGCGCCCGCGCCCGTTCCGCGGCCTCGTGCGCGTGCTTGCGCAGCGCAGCGCCGGTCGGGGTGTCGGAGGTCGCGCCGAACGGCAGTGCGGCGGTGACCGCGGCAGCGGCGTCCCGTGCGGCCCGGCGGCCGCGCCAGCCCAGCGACGGCTTGCCCTCGGTGTCGGCCGCGGCGATCATCAGCCCGCCCAGCAGTCCGAGGTCCTTGAGGAACGCGTTCCGCTTCGCCGACTTGCGTGCCGGATCCTGCTCGTTCCAGAAATCCTGCTCGGTGACGGCCGCGGGCACGACGGTCGCGGCGAGCACCAGCGCGGCCAGTCGCGGCGCCTTGCCGAGGGCAAGCAGTACGCCGCCGCTCACCTGAGCGAGAGCGTTGACCTGCACGACGGTCGTGGGATTCGATGGCAATTTCGTGGCGATCTCTTCGGGCAGCTGGCGGTGCCCCCGTTCGAGCAGTGCGTTCGCTGCCTTGACCCGCTCGTCCGGGCGCCGCAGCGTATCGACCCCGTCTACGACGAACGCGGTGGCCAGCAGCGGCCGGGCGAGTCGGCGCAATAACATGACAGAACCCCTTCCCTTGATGTAGTCACAATTCGGATTCCCGCGCGTCCGGTGACCAAACAAGCCGGTCCGCCGCCGTGTGAAGACCGCCTCATCCGGGTAACAGCTATTCGAGCGAGATCGATCCAGGGGAAGAGGCGCATCGCGCACGCCCCCTGCTCCGCCGGAAGGTATCTGCTGTGAACATCCGTACGGCCACAACGGCTTTCGAAGCCGTCGTCGCCGAGTTGCCCGCCGCACCGAGGTGCACGTTCCGTTTCGACTCCGTGCCGTGTCGCCATCGCGCGGAATGGTTCATCCGTAAACGGTCCTGCTGCCACTCGGCGGGTGTGGATTTTCTGTGCGAGACCTGCCATACCCGCATCCACTGGATGCTCGACATGGGCATGGCGTTCGAATGCACCGGCTGCGGAGTGCGCTCCGACAGCTTCGGGGAACTCTGCCCGACCGCGGCTCCGCTGTGAGCACTCAGCGGCCGTCGGCCCGCTTCGGGGTCGACGCCTCGATGGTGCGCTACGTGGCGAACGCCGCGGGCCGGGCCCTTCGGATCACCGGATAGCGGTGGACGCGCGCAGGAACCGGCCGGTCCGGCGGGTGCCGAGGACCGGAGCGGGAGCGCCGTCGCCGAAGACCGGCACACCGCCGACGAACACCGCGGTGACTGTGTCGTCGTTGCGGTTCACCATGCGCGACAGGTTGTCGAACGGGGCGATCGGGGATTCGCGGTAGGCGTCGAGGGAGTCGTCCAAGCGGGCCGGATCCAGGACGACGACATCGGCTCGGTCGCCCACCCGCAGGTGCCCGGCGTCCAGGCCGTACCAGTCCGCGAGTTCGCCGGTGAGCCGGTGCACCGCCTGTTCGACGGACAGGAACGGGCGACCCGCTTCGGCGGCGTCGCGCACGCGGCGCAGGAAGCGCAACCCGAAGTTGTAGAACGCCATATTGCGCAGGTGCGCCCCCGCGTCGGAGAAGCCAAGCTGCACGCCCGGGTCGGCGGCGAGCCGATCGAGCACCTCCGGTCGATGGTTGGAGATCGTCGTGCGCCAGCGGACCTTATCGCCGTGCTCCACCACCAGGTCGAGGAACGCGTCCACCGGATGCAGGCCGCCGCGCTCGGCGCCCACCTGGCCGAAGGATTTGCCGATCACCGCCGGGTCGGGGCACTCGACGATCCGCGCGTCGAAGAAGTCGCGGTGCCACACTCTGGGCCCGAATCTCTTGTCGTAATCCGCGCGGAAGCGGCGTCGATAGTCCTCGTCGCGCAGCAGTTCCCGGCGTTTGTCCACCTGGTCGGCCAGGTGCAACGCTTCGGCGCCGGAACCGAACTCCTCGAACACCACCAGGTCGATGCCGTCGGCGTAGACCTCGAAGGGCACCGGAAGGTGCTGCCAGCGGAAGTTGCCGCCCAGCGCGTTGAGCACCCGCGCGATCAGGGGGAACAGGTGCACCACGCCGGGAAGAGCCTTGATGTCGGCGGCCGAGAGCAGGCTGACCTTCAGCGGCCTGCGGAACAGGCCGAGGCTGGCCGCCGCCATCGTGACCAGGCTGTGCGGCCGGGACACGTCGGGTCCGCCTTGCAGCGCCCCGCCGCGCCGGCGCAGCACGGCATTGAGCCTGCGCCGTTCCCGGGTGGTGGCGTAGGTGGAGGGCAGGGTGCGCGACCGGCACACTTCGCCGTCGAGTTTGTCGAACATCAGTTGTTGCGAGGACATCCCGACGAACCCGGCGTCCAGCGCCTCGGTCAGCTTCGCCTCCATCCCGGCCAGTTCGGCGGCGTCGGGCCGGACGTCCTTGCGGGTCGCGCGCTCCAACCCCAGTTCGGCCGCGCGGATGTCCGAATGCCCGATGAACGCGGCGACGTTCGGGCCGAGCGGCAGTCGTTCCAGCGCGGCCGCGTACTCGTGCGCCGAGCGCCAGGTCTTGTGCGCGTCGACCGCCGCGACGACGTGCTTGCGCGGAATGGCCTCGACCCGCGCGAACAGGTCAGCCGCGTCGGCGGCGTCGACGTGGACGGTGGACAGCGAGCACGAGCCCAGCAGCACCGTGGTGATGCCGTGGCGCACCGATTCGGTCAGCGCCGGATGCTGTAGCACCTCCACGTCGTAGTGGGTGTGGATGTCGAGCATGCCGGGCAGCACCCACTTCCCGGTGGCGTCCACGATGTTCGGACAGGCCGGGTCGTGGAGCGGCTCGGCCGAGACGGTCGCGACCCGCCCGTCGTGGATGCCGAGGTGCCGGACGGCGGAGGGGGCGCCGGTGCCGTCGAACCAGCGGCCGTTGGCGATGATGGTGTCGTACATGGGTCTACACCTCGAGATCGGTGCGCACGACCTTGCCGGTCGCGTTGCGCGGGAGTGCGGTCGTGGTCAGCCGCCAGCGGGCGGGCACTTTGTAGTAGGCGAGCCGCTCGGCGGCGAACGCGCGCAGCTCGTCTTCGGTGGTCGCGGTGCTGCTCTCGACCACGACCAGGGCCGCGACCTGCTGTCCGAGGTCGGCGTCGGGCACGCCGACGACCGCGCATTCGCGCACCGCGGGATGCTCGTCGAGGCACTGCTCGATCTCCGTGGGATAGACGTTCTCCCCGCCGCGCAGGATGAGATCCGAACGGCGCCCGGACAGCCGCAGCCTGCCGTGCTCCAGCACCCCGATATCGCCGGTGCGCAGCCAGCGGTCCGGTGTGATCGCCTTGGCGGTCGCCGCCTCGTCCTGCCAGTACCCCAGCATCACATAGGGGCTGCGCACCCAGATCTCGCCTTCGACGCCGTCGGGGACCACCTCGCCCGCGCTGTCGCGGATCTCCAGCGCGACCCCGACGACCGGTCGTCCCACGGTGTCCGGGAACGCCGCCAGCTCGGCCGGGCTCGCCAGCGTCGCGGCGGTGCTGCATTCGGTCAGCCCGTAGCTGGTCACCAGCGCGTTGCGGGCGACAGGCAGCTGATCGCGCAATTTCTGTTGCAGCGCGGCCGAGGACGGCGCCGAATTCAGTGAGAAGGCGGCCAGCGAGGACAGGTCGTAGCCGGACAGGTCGAGTTCCAGCATCCTGGTGGCCATGGTCGGCATGGCGCCCCAGTTGGTGATCCGTTCGGACTCGATCAGGCGCAGCACCCGGTCGGCGTCGAACGACCCCTGGTGCAGCACCGCCGCGTCGCCGGTGACCAGCCGGGGGACCACGAGGTTGTGCAGGCTGGCGATGTGGAACAGCGGCGAGGTGACCAGGAAGCGGCGACCGCTGGGCAGCTCGCCCGCCCCGGTGAGCGCGGCGGCCAGCGCGTCGTTGAAGACGTGGTAGTCGGTGACCGCCACCAGGTTGCGGTGCGAATGCACCGCGCCCTTGGGGCGTCCGCTGGTGCCGCTGGTGTACAGGATCACCGCGGGGTCGTCTTCGCCGATCTCGGCGTCCGGCAGGGTGTCGGTCCGGTATTCGGTGACGAGCGCGGGCACGTCGTGCTCCATGGTGAGCACCGGGGTCCGGATGTCGAGCTCCGCCACCAGCGCGGCCCGCTTGGCGTCGACGACCAGCACCGCGGGGCTGGTGTGCGCGACGCCGTAGGCGACCTCGCGCGGCGCCCACCACGCGTTGTAACCCACCGCGATCGCGCCGAGCGCCTGGGCCGCCCAGAAGGTGAGCACCCACTCGGGTGTGTTCGCCGCCAGAATGCCGACCCGGTCGCCCTTTCCGACGCCGTATCGGTCCCGCAGGGCCGTGGCCAGCGCCGCGACCGCGGCGGCGTGCTCGGTGAACGAGATCCTCCGATCCGCGGTGACCAGGTAGTCCCGATCGCCGTGCGCCGCCGCGGCGACGAGCACTTCGCGCAGCGAGGATTTGCGGTGGCGCACCACCGGCATCGGTGCGCCGAGCACGTCCTCGACCACCATCTCGAATCGACCGCCGGGTCCGGTGAGCCGGGCCGCGGCCTGCGCTACGAACGCCTGCGGGTCGATGGGCTTCGTCATATCGGGTACTTCCTCGTCACTGCGCAGGGTTGATTCGTCACGGCTCGGGCACCAGGACCGCTCGGCCGGTGACCAGGCCGCGTTCGAGCCGGTCGAGGGCGTCGCGGCCCTCGGTCAGGGGGTAGCGCTCCACCTCGACGCGTAGCTTGCCGGACGCGGCCAGCGCGACGGAGTCGATCAGGTCGGATTTGGTGCCGCCGTAGGACTTTCGGACCGAGGCGCCCCACGGCCAGCCCGTGCCGCCCGCCGGGGCCGCGGTGATCTCCGGAGTGCCGCCGCCGAGGCCGATCATCCGGTATGCCCCGTTCGGCGCCACCGACTCGACCGCGAGCCGGGCGGTCGCGTCGACGCCGACGAAATCGAACACCGCGTCCGCGCCGCGGCCCCCGGTGCGGTCGAGGATCTCGCGTGCGGTGTCCGAGCCCGCGACCAGTCCCTCCGCGGCCCCGCACCGCAGCGCGAGGTCGAGCTTGTCGGCGTTGACGTCCACGGCCAGCACGCGCGCCGCCGTGGTCGCGGCGAGGATCTGCACCGCGACGTGACCGAGCCCGCCGATCCCGACGACCACCGCCACCGACCCGGGTCCGAGCTGCTCGCGCGCGCCACGGATGGCGTGATAGCTCGACAGCGCGGCGTCGGCCAGCGGCGCTGCCCCGGCGAAGTCCAGGTCGCCGATCGGCACGAACGAACTCGCGGGCACGCGGATGTAGTCCGCCATGCCGCCGTCCGGCCCCAGGCCGGGACAGGGCGGCATGGCGGTGCGGCCCGCGGCGTGACAGACGTTCTCGTTGCCGCCGACGCACTCTCGGCAGACCCCGCACGACCAGCACAGATACACGATGCCGCGCTCACCGGCCCGGCGGCCGTCCACGCCGTCGCCGACGGCCTCGATGGTGCCCGCGATCTCGTGGCCGAGGGTCAACGGCTCCTCGCGCATCCGGAACGGGATGCGCAGCACGTGCAGATCCGAATGGCAGATGCCCGCCGCGCCCACGCGCAGCAGCAGGTCGGTGGGACCGATCCGTGGGATCGGTACCTCGCGCAGTTCCAGCACACCGGGCGCGGTGAGCTGCAGTGCCCGCATCATCCGCGGATCGCCGCGAAGGCCGCGCGCAGATAGGCGTCGGCGCGGTCGGAGCCGATCAGGCCGGGTGCCATCCGGTTCATCGTGTAGGCGAACGTGGTGCGGTGCTCGAGGTCGTTGACCACCATCGCGCCGCCGTAGCCCGCCCACCAGCACACCCGGCCGTCGGGCACTTCCGGCGCGGTCTGCCGCTGGGGCAGCCCGTAGCCGATGCCGAACCGCAGTGGCAGCAGCAGCGCGAGATCCACGCCGTCGGACTGCTGCCGGAAGATCAGCTCGATCGTCTCATCGGACAGCAGCCGCCGCCCGCCGAGTGCGCCCCCGCAGGACACCAGCGACTGCACCCGCGCCACCGAACGCGCGTTGCCGTGGCCGTTCACCGCGCCGATCTCGGCCTGCCGCCACCCCGCGCTCGTCGTCTCGGCGATGTCGAGCAGGGGGCTGGTGAGCGTCTTGACCAGCACGCTGTCCTGGTCGAGCGCGGCCATGTCGAATTCCGGCATGGCGGGCGGGACCAAGGTGGCGATCCGCGCGTGGTGCTCGGGCGCGGTGCCGATGTGGAAGTCCGCCCCCAGCGGCCCGGCGAGTTCCTCGGCGAAGAACCGGCCGAGCGAGCGTCCGGTGACGCGGCGGATCACCGCGCCGATCAGGTGGCCGTAGGCGAGGGCGTGATACCCCGACGCGGTGCCCGGCTCCCACCACGGCGGCTGGCTCGCGAGGCGGGCGGCGGCGGCTTCCGCGTCGTAGATGTCGGCGAGCTGGATCGGCGGCTGCCAGCCCGAGACGCCGGAGGTGTGCGCGAGCAAATGGCGGATCTCGATGTCGCCCTTGCCGTTCGCGGCGAACTCGGGCCAGTAGTCGGCCACCTTCGCGTAGACGTCCAGTTCGCCGCGCTCGACCAGCAGCAGAGCGCTGAGCGCGGTCATGGTCTTGGTGATCGAGAAGACGTTCACCAGGGTGTTCTCGGTCCACGGTGCGGTGCGCCCTGGGTCGCGGTAGCCGCCCCAGAGGTCGACGACCGGTTCGCCGTCGACCGTGACGCAGATCGACGCGCCCAGTTCCTCGCCGGAGGCGAGCCGGGTCTCCAGTTCCGTTCGGACCCGCGCGAAGCGCTCGGCGCAGAAGCCCGATGTCTCGGTGCCTGTCGTAGTGGTCATCCCGGCCTCACACGTGTTCGAGCGGCCGAGCCGCAACCGGCAGGGCGTTGCCCGCGGCGGCGGCCCGTTTCGCGCCGCGCGCCAGCTCCCGCCGCAGATCCCGCACATACGGTTCGAACTCGATCTGGATGGTGTGCCGGGGCGAGTCGTAGTAGCGGCCGGTCCTGGCCGATTCCGCGGACCGGATGGCCGCCCGCATCTCCTCCGCCGACGGCGGGTGGTAGCGGCCGGTCAGGTAGGCGGCCACCAGCTTGCTCTGCTGCTCGGCGAAGTTCACCAGCGTGGGCAGCGGCTGGGCCAGCCCGAGGAAGAACAGATTGTCGATGCCCGGTTTGATCATCTGCTTGAACAGCGGGAAGCGATTGTCGCTGTCGGGCAGCAGTTCGGGATCGGAGAAGAACGGGAAGGAGATGCGGTAGCCGGTGGCGCAGACGATCACGTCCACCTCTTCGGCGCTGCCGTCGGCGAAGCGCACCCGCGATCCCTCCAGCGCGGTGATCGCGGGCTTGAACCTGATATCGCCGCAGCCCGCGCGGTGCAGGAACTCCTCGCTGGCCGACGGATGCGCCTCGAACGGCAGGTGGTCGGGCGCGGGCAGGCCGTAGTCCTCCATGTTGCCGCGGAACTTGCGGACGAAACGCTGTTTGAGCTTCAGGCCCAGCTTCGGCGGCATCCACCGCGGCATCGAGCGCTTGTCGCCGACCTTGCCGTTGACGTATTTCGGCAGCACCCAGACTCCGCGCCGGGCGGAAACGTAGAGCTCGGCGGCGAGGAAGCGCTGCGACAGCTCGGAGGCGATGTCCAGGCCGGAGTTGCCCATGCCCACCACGACGACGCGTTTGCCGCGCATGTCGACGGGGTCGAAGGGGTCGTTGTAGGCGTGGCTGTGCAGCAGCGTGCCGTCGAACTCGCCGGGGTAGTCCGGGATCCGCGGGTCCCAGTGATGGCCGTTGCAGACGACGAGCGCGTCGTAGTCCCTGGTGCGCCCCTCGCTCGTGGTGATCAGCCAGCGACCGTCCGCGCCCCGCTCGGCCGCGGTGACCTCGGTGTTGAACACGATCCGGTCGCGGATGCCGAAATGGTCGACGTAATCGCGGAAATACTGGAACAGCTGCGAGTGGTGGGGGAAGTCGGGCCACTCGTCGGGCGCCGGATAGTCCTCGAATGCCAAGCGGAACTTGGACGTGTCGATGTGCAGGCTCTGGTAGCAGGCGGACATGCCGTTGGGATTCTTGAAATACCAGTTGCCCCCGACTTCGTCGGACGCCTCGTAGCAGTCGAAGGGGATGCCGTGGTCGTTCAAGCGTTTGGCTGCGGTGATCCCGGAGGGGCCCGCGCCGATCACGCAGACCCGGGGGAGTGCGGTTGACGTCATTCACTGTCCTCGTGCTGGAGGGCCGTCGCGCAGGACGGCCGAACGTCCGATGCGGGTCGCGCACCGGAGTGACGTAGGCAACAAAATAGCACTGGGTAGACATAGTGTCTAGTGAGTGACGCACTGTCTATCGAGACTGCCCCCGCGTAGACTCGGCGAGCGGTAGCCGCACGTCAGCACATCTTTTACGGATACGAGGTAGCTGTTCACCATGCGCACGAACGCCAATGCGAACCTGCGGGACGAGCAGAAGCAGCAGACCAGGGCCCGCCTGCTGGAGGCCGCCAAGGAGCTGTTCGCCACCCGCGGTTACGCGGCCGTGCGGGTGGACGACATCGCCGCGGCGGTCGGCTGTAGCCGCGCCACCTTCTACCTGCACTTCGCGGGAAAGCTGGAGCTGCTGCGCGCGATCGCCGAGCAGGGCACCGCGCCCACCGCGTTGCACTTCTATCAGGATCTCGACCGGGTGCTGGAGACCGGTTCGCGCGCCGAGTTCGCCGGCTGGATGGCCCGCGCGATCGAGTGGTTCCACGAGTACAAGGACCTGCTGCCCGCGTGGGACGAGGCGACGGCGCTGGAGCCGGAGTTCCGCGAGATCGCCCGCAACGGCATCCTCGCCCTGCCCAACGCGATGACCGCCTACCTGGCCGGGTGGCCTGCCGAGCGGCGAGACGAGGCGCGGTTGCGCGTGGAACTGCTGGTCGCGCAACTGGAACGATTCTTCACCCGATGGGCGATGCAGGGCACCATCGACGTCTCGGTGGACCAAGCCGTCGAGGTGCTCACCGACATCTGGTTTCCCGCGCTGAGTGCGCCGACGGCGGCGAGCTGAGCGGGCCGGTGCGACGTGTTCCGCCGCGCGGTCGGCACGGCGTGCGCGAAACAGCGCGCGGCGCAGCAGTTGTCATCGAGCGGATCGCGGGGCCGCCGCGGTGGGCGCCAATTGGCGTTGCCTGATATTTGCTGATTGTCCGGGCCGGACCCTGGACCGACCCGATTCGACGGTGGCCCGCGAATCTGTCGGCGGCGTGGGGCATCATCTGTGCACGCAGCCAACCACGCAATCGCTCGGAGTCACCATGCCGTCGCCACGAACCAAGCCGCAACCATTGTCGGACAGCGAGATTCAACAGATCGCCACGGACATAGCCGGTGGCCGCCCGCCCATGGTGTGGTTCACCTCGGCCGCGGTGGGCGTTCCGGAGGGGCGCTCGGGCAAGGTGATCGCGCTCGGCGACCCTGCCGACGGTGATTTCCTGCAGGTCCGGCCGACCGGATCGAAGGATGTACTGTCCTTCTCTCCCGTCGAGGTGACCTTGACCAAGCCGCCGCGAGGGGCGGCGGGCGCCACCGCCCAGCCGAAGTCGTCAACCAGGAAGGAATCCCCTGTGACCCAGCCGTCGACCGCGACGAGCTCCGCGCCGCAGCCCGCTCAGGCGAGCGCACCCACGGCGGCTGCCGCCCCGAAACCGGCGCAGGCCGCCGGCGAGGCGAGCCGAGCCGAGAGCGCGGGCAAGCAGGCCCCGGCGACGCCCAAGCCCGCCAAGGCCGCTGCCGCCCGCAAGGCCAAGGCGCCCGAGGTCACCGTGACCCTCACCGGCACCGCCGACGGCGAGTGGTCGGTCGACGTGGTCAGCGGCAAGAAGCGCACCCTGCGCGGCTTGCCGGTGGCCGGTTCCGCGGTGGCGCAGGCGGCGAAGATCCTGCATCCCGAGGTCGCCGAGGTGGTCGCGGGCGTGCTGGATGCGCTGCGCGGAGTGCAGGAGGCCAAGGTGCAGCAGTTACAGGCCGAGCTCGAGGAGGCCAAGCGCCTGCTGGACGAGCTGAGCGACTGACTCACACCGCGGGGCTGGCCGCGCGCCAGATCCGGCGCTCGGAATCGGCGGTCGGGCGGCGCAGGTCGTCGTGGAACGCGTAACCGAGCGAGTCGTGCTTCGCGTGGTACATGGCCGCGTCCGCGTCCCGCAGCAGGCTGTGCACGTCGGGGTCCGAGCTGCGCGGACCGACGCACGCGACGCCGACGCTCGCGGTGATCGGGATCTCGCCCGCGCTCAGCCCGAACGGCCGGACGAACGCGCCGAGCAGTCGTTCGGCCAGCACGGCGGCCTCCGGCCGGGCCAGCGCGGCGAGCACGACGAATTCGTCGCCGCCATAGCGGCTCACCACGTCCTCGCGGCGCACCACCCGCCGGATGCGGGCCGCCGCCGTCGCGATCAGTTCGTCGCCCACGGCGTGTCCATAGCTGTCGTTGACCCGCTTGAAGCCGTCGAGGTCGATGAACAGCAAGCAGATCGGTTGTTCGGCCCACTGTTGCGCCCGCTGCCGCAGGGCGCGCAGCAGCGCCGATCGGTTCAGCAGTCCGGTGAGCATGTCGTGGTCGGCTTGGTACTGCGCACGCCGCTCGCTGCGGGCGCTGCGCACGATCGCCCGCTCGCTGCGCACCAGCATGCCGATCAGCAGCAGCGCGAACAGCGACGACACCACCACTCGGTCCACCGCGTGCAGGCTGGACCCCACCACCGGCACCAGCGAGGCCACGATCAGCGCGATCGCGATGAGGCTGGCGCGCTGCCGGGAATGGTGCGGGTGGATGCGCCGCGGCGTGCCGAGCGCGGCCATCGTCGGGTGCAGCGCCGCCACGCCGACGGTCGCGTAGGCGACCAGCAGCGGAGCCAGCAGCACCTCGCGGCCCAGCGCGGTCGCGCCCGCGGTCTCCAGGCTGTAGCCCAGATCGCCGAGCAGCACCGCGACCAGTCCGGCGTGCAGCAGCCAGAGCGAGGTCTCCGCGCGCGTGGAGGTGGCCATCGAGTGCGCGACCAAGGTGAGCAGCAGTGCGTCGAGCACCGGGTAGGTCGCGGCGACCAGCACGTCCAGCCCGGTCTCGGTGGACTGCAGGATCGGTGAGATGAGGAAGGTCCACGAGGCGAGCAGCGCGCCGAGCCCGATCAGGGCGGAGTCCAGCAGCAGGTCGTAGTCGCCGTGCACTTGGCGCGGCCACAACCAGATCAGCGCGGCGAGCCCGACGCCCAGATAACCGAGCAGGGTGAACCCGTCGTCGAGTGGATGGACCGCGTGGTCGCCGATGTCGCGCAGCGTGGTGCCGGTGGCGAACAGCACCGCCGAGCCGGACAGCAGATACCACGGCAGCGGGTGCGCGGGCCGGTGGGTGTGCAGGCCGATGGCGATCATGGCGAGGGTCGCCCCGACGATGGCCACCATCGTCACGAATGCCACCAGCTGCGAGTCCAGCGCCAGGTGAACCGCGATCGCGGCCACGCTTCCCCCCAGAAGCGCCGCGTGCCAGCCCGGTCGAAGATTCGGCCGACAGTTGGTCTGTGGCTGTTCACTGGGTGTCATCAGCCCCCCTTGGTCGCTCCGTCCCCGGTGAACCGGGCCGCGTAGTAGATCTGCGAATCCTCCACCGCGACTTCGACGTCCGCCTGTTCGTCGAGCACCGCTCGAATACTGTCGGCGAACGAGAACCGAGTGTTGTTGTACGAGCAGATGTCCCAACCGACCGCCGCGCGTTCGGCAACCAAAACATGGACAACTGATTTGATCATGGCATGGAACGCGGCCCCTTGGCGGGCACTTGGCGCAACAAGGGTGAAACCCGCGTAGTAGATCGCCGCGCGCGCCGCGTGTTCGGGATAGCGGGCCGCGAAATAGTCCGGGCTGATCCACGGAACGGTCTCCAGATGCCTGGTCAGCGTGGTCACGCCGATCGGTTCGCCGTCGGCGTGCGCTACGTACTTCTGCACGCGAGGGTCGAGCATCTCCTCCCGGAATTCGTCGGCGTGCAGCACCTGCCGTGCGATGGCCTTCGCGCGCAGCGGTCCGAACGCCTCCTCGTAGAGGCGGTGGAACAGCGCGATCCGTTCCTCCGGAATCGTCGTCTCGACGGTCACGGAGATCTCGCTCATCGCGGACCCCACGGAATGGTGTGATAGGCCGCCAGGACCAGCGCGCAGGCCGGGTCGCCGTCGGAGGTGGCGGTCGCGGTGCACAGGTGGACCGGGCCGAAGCCGTCGCCGCGGCGGCGGGTCATGTCCGCCAGACTGGCCCGGATCAGCGCGGTCACCTCGTCGGTGGTCTCGGCTTCGTGCTCGACGAAAAGTCCTGCGCCGGAATCGTCGTCGCGCAGCGCCCAGCCGATGCCCGCCGCGGCGGTCGAACCGCGCCCGTAGGCGTGTCGCACGGCGTACACGCAGTAGAGCCGGTCGCCCCAGGGGATCGGCTTGCGCACCCGGCCGATGCGTTCGACGGTGGCGCGCGGCGGGATGACCGACGACAACCGGATCAGGTTGGCCTCGCCCACCCCGAGGTCGCGCAGCGCCGCGTCGAACGCCGACATGGCGGTCGGTCCCGCTCCGGTCGCCGCGCCGATCTCGATGGTCAGCGGCGCCGGAAGGGGCCGATCCAGCGGGGGCCGCAGCCGCTCCGGGCGCGACCGCGCGCGTAAGTCGCCGCGTGCGGCGTCGTGCGTCATGAGCCCTCCCGATCCGACACGGCCACCGAATTTGCAGGCCGGTCTTGCTTCGAAATCGACTGTGCGTCACGAACCGCGATCGCGCACCCAAGCGCGCCGAAACCAAAGCTCGCGCGGCGTGTCTCGTACCCTGACACGACCGACGAGAACAGCGAGGAACGAGCGTGCGGACATGGGTAGCGCCGGGACGGGTCAATATCATCGGTGAGCACACCGACTACAACGACGGCTACGTCCTGCCGATCGCGTTGCCGCTGGTAGTGCGGTGCACGGCGGCCGCGCGCACCGACGGACTGATCCGGGTCGGCTCGCGGCAGCGGCCCGGCGAGCCGGTGGTCGTCGCGGTCGGCGACCTCGCGCGGCAGCGGGAGCGGGTGCCCGGGTGGGCGCGCTATCCGCTCGGCGTGGTCGCCGAGTACACCCGGCGCGGTCATCGGATTCCCGGCGTGGATCTCGACCTCGACGGCGCGGTACCGATCGGCGCGGGGCTGTCGTCCTCGGCGGCGCTGTCGTGCGCTGTGGCCGTGGCGCTGCGTGATCTGTTCGCGCCCGAGCTGACCGACCGCGCGCTGATCGATGTGGCCCGCGCCGCCGAGAACGACTACGTCGGCGCTCCGACCGGCCTGCTCGACCAGTCGGCCGCGATGCTGTGCACGGCCGGGCACGCGCTGCTGCTGGACGTGCGCGCGTTCGCCGCCGACACCACCGCGCCGCGCGGGGCCGGGCACGAGCAGATCCCTTTCGATCTCGGCGCTTTCGGACTCGAACTGCTGGTGATCGATACCGGGCAGCCGCACGAACTGGTCGACGGCCGCTACGCCGAGCGTCGCGACCAATGCGCGGCGGCGGCCAGGGCGCTCGGCGTCGCCACCTTGCGCGAGGTGAGGTCCGCGGCGGACGCCGACCGGATCGCCGACGGCGTGCTGCGCCGCCGCGCCAGGCACGTGGTGACGGAGAACGCCAGGGTCCTCGAGGTTGCCGAAAAATTGCGAGAGGGCGTCGACCCACGCGGAATCGGCCCGATACTGACCGCGGGACACGCCTCGCTGCGGGACGATTTCGAAGTGTCCACCCCGGCCCTGGACGCCGCCGTGGAGGCCGCGCTGGCGGCGGGGGCGCACGGCGCGCGGATGGTCGGCGGCGGATTCGGCGGGAGCGCCATCGCGCTGGTCGACCACGACCGCACGGCGGCCGTGGTGGAGTCGGTGCGACGGCGTTTCGCGCGGGCGGATCTCGCCGAGCCGCGCACGTTCGTCGTCGTTCCCGCCGCCGGAGCGCACCGGATCGGCTGAGCGACCGTCCAGAATTTGTGCGCGAATGTGCTACGCCGGTACCGCCCGATCGCGCAGAGTATGTTCAGCCGACACCATTCGGCGGGCGACGAGGAGGTCGCGCGCGCCGGGCACAACCAGCACGACGCACGATCTCGCTCGCCGCCCCGGTTTCACCGCCAGGAGGAACGCTGTGCCGCTCGCCGCTCCATCCGTT
>NZ_JABLTE010000179.1 GCF_013315795.1 Nocardia barduliensis | reverse complement strand
GCGGGGTATTGCGGCGCAGCGCGGCCTCGGACAGGTCGAGGCGGACGCTCAGATCGGCGTCCAGGTGGCGGCCCGCGAGCATCGGGCCCGCGAGGACGATCGTGGTCGCGGGCGGCGCCGTGCGGATCGCGGCGCGGGCGGAGCGGTCGGCGGCTTCGTCCCAGAGCGCGGGCAGCCACCGGTCGTGCCGCCGGAGCGCGTCGACCACTTCGCGGCGCAGCGCGGCGTAGTCGAACCACGCGGTGCGATAGGACAACTCGTCGGTGCGGCCGAACTCCATGCGCAGCGAGGCGGGGCGCACGTAGTCGTGCAGGGAGACCACCGCGGCGGACCGCCCCGCCGCGCGCAGCGCGTCGGCGATCCGGCCGGCGAGCGCTACCGGCTGGGCAGCGTCCGCGCCGTCGACGGCGATCACCGTGTGCGAGCGCGCGGTGCGGACGGGATGGATCACCTGCTGGACGAGGCCGTCGCGGGTGATCGGCGAAAAGCGTGGCACCTGTCCATCTCAGCAAAAGAGCGTCCGGGGGGACGGCGGGGGGAGCGCGGGTGTTGCCGAGGGTTCACCGGTGGTCGAACTTCGCTCCCGTGGGCGGCCGGGATAATGTCAGCGCATGGCGACAATCGAAGAGGCGCTGGAGATAGAGCGGCTCGAGCGGGACATCTTTCGTGGCGCGTCCACCAAGACCCAGCTCCCGCGCACGTTCGGCGGCCAGGTTGCCGGCCAGGCGCTCGTGTCCGCGGTGCGGACGGTGGAACCGCGATTCCAGGTGCACTCCTTGCACGGGTACTTCCTGCGTCCGGGCAATCCGCAGGAACCGACCGTCTACCAGGTCGAGCGCATCCGGGACGGCCGCTCGTTCTGCACCCGGCGGGTGACCGGCATCCAGGACGGGGCCGCGATCTTCACCATGTCGGCCTCGTTCCACGTCGGTGACCAGGGGCCGGAGCACCAGGACGTCATGCCGGACGTGCCCATGCCGGAAGATCTCCCCGACGCGAGCACCGAGATGAGTCCGGAACGGCTGTGGGCGATGCGCGAATGGGAACACTGGGACATCCGCATGGTTCCGCAGGAGAACGTCTCCCGCCGCGACGGCGTGGTCTCCCAGCAGCAGGTGTGGTTCCGCTACCGGCACCTGCTGCCCGACGACCCGCTGGTGCACGTGTGCACCCTGGCCTACATGAGCGATATGACGCTGCTGGGATCCTCGAAGGTCGTCCACCCCGACGAGCCGACCCAGAACGCCTCGCTCGATCACGCGATGTGGTTCCTGCGACCGTTCCGCGCCGACGAATGGCTGCTCTACGACCAGTCCTCGCCGTCGGCCGGTTTCGGCCGCGGCCTGACCGGCGGCAAGATCTTCACCCGCGAGGGCACGCTGGTGGCGGCCGTGGTCCAGGAAGGCCTCATCCGCACGTTGCGCGAGGACTGACCGCGACGTGCGCCGGACGGTGACCGTGAGCAGGCCCACATCGGTACGGCTCGTAAGCTTTCCGAGGTGAACGCTACCTCGGTCGCGGCACCCGCCGCCGACGCCGGACCGGCACGGTCCCGTCCCACCATCGGCGTGCTCGCGTTGCAGGGCGATGTCCGCGAGCACGTCGCCGCGCTCGCGCGCTGTGGCGCCGAGCCGGTGCTGGTCCGGCGCGAGTCGGAGCTCGCAGCGGTGGACGCGCTGGTGCTTCCGGGCGGCGAGTCGACCGCGATCAGCAAGCTGCTGACGGTGTTCGAGCTGCTGGAGCCGCTGCGCGCCCGGCTGCGCGAGGGCATGCCTGCCTTCGGCTCTTGCGCGGGCATGATCCTGCTCGCCTCCGAGGTGCTCGACACCCGACCGGACGCCGAGCACCTGTCCGGCATCGATATGACGGTGCGGCGCAACGCGTTCGGCCGCCAAGTCGACTCGTTCGAAACCGATCTGCCGTTCGCCGGGCTCACCGACGGCCCGGTGCGCGCGGTGTTCATCCGGGCGCCGTGGGTCGAGCGCGCGGGCGAGGGTGTCGAGGTGCTGGCCACCGTGCCTGCCGGTCCGGCCGCGGGGCGGATCGTCGCGGTGCGGCAGGGCAACGTCCTGGCCACGTCGTTCCATCCCGAGGTGACCGGCGATCTGCGGGTGCACCGGATGTTCGTGGAGCTGGTCCGGTCGGCCTGACGGGCGAAGGCGGTTCGCGACTCGCGCCCGGCCGGTCGAAGCCCTAGCCGGGGGCCGGTTGGTACGACCGCGGGGGCCGCCCGAGTAGGCTGGGGAAACTGTCCGCCCGGCCGTGCCGGTACCGTACACACGACCAGACGTGCCATCGACCTGAAGGAAGTAGGGAATGAGCGGCCACTCCAAATGGGCCACCACCAAGCACAAGAAGGCTGCGATCGACGCGAAGCGCGGCAAGCTGTTCGCGAAGTTGATCAAGAACATCGAGGTGGCGGCCCGGACCGGTGGCGGTGACCCGGATGGCAACCCGACGCTGTACGACGCCATCCAGAAGGCGAAGAAGTCGTCGGTCCCCAACGACAACATCGAGCGCGCGCGCAAGCGCGGCGGCGGTGAAGAGGCGGGCGGCGCCGACTGGCAGACGATCATGTACGAGGGCTACGGGCCCAACGGCGTGGCCGTGCTGATCGAGTGCCTCACCGACAACCGCAACCGGGCCGCGGGCGAGGTCCGGGTCGCGATGACCCGCAACGGCGGCAACATGGCCGACCCGGGCTCGGTGGCCTACCTGTTCCACCGCAAGGGCGTCGTCACGCTGGAGAAGAACGGCCTGTCCGAGGACGACGTGCTGCTCGCGGTGCTCGACGCGGGCGCCGAGGAGGTCAACGACCTCGGTGAGTCGTTCGAGATCATCAGCGAGCCCGGCGATCTGATCGCGGTGCGCACCGCGCTGCAGACCGCCGGTATCGACTACGACTCCGCCGAGTCCGGCTTCCAGCCCTCGGTGTCGGTCGCGGTGGACGCCGACGGCGCCCGCAAGGTGATCAAACTGGTCGACGCGCTCGAGGACAGCGACGACGTGCAGAACGTCTACACCAACGTCGACATACCGGACGAGGTCCTCGCCCAGCTCGACGACTAGTCGATCAACCGCGCGTAGTACTCCTGCAAGGCGGGATAGTAGTGCGCGAAATCGGGGCGGTCGGTCTGCGCACGGGCCGCCCCGAGCATGTCCAGGTAGTACTCCCAGCCTGGGCCGACCTCGGGAATCTGGGCCATCTCGGTCTCGGTGCGCAGATGGTGGGTGAAGCGGAGTTCGGTGCTTCCCGCCGTCTCGCGCAGGGCCAGCTCCAAGTGCCAGGAACCGTTGTCGTCGACCGCCCACACGGCGAGACGGTGCGGCGGCTCGCAGGCATCGATGCGCATCTGTATCCACGGCTGCTCGTCTTCGAAAGCCATCTGCACCTTGATCATTCGTCCCGGCCCTGCTTCGCCCTCCCACGGTCCGAACCAGCGCGCGGTGCGGTCGGATTCGGTGACGCTCGCCCAGACGTCCTCGATCGGGGCGCGGTAGGTGCGGATCAGCACCAGATCCTTGCCCGCGTCGGCGGGAAACAGTTGTCCCGTGGGTCGCTTGGTCATGCGGTGTCCTTTCCGGCATGAGCGGGGCCCTGCGTGGTGACGCTGCGCTGCCGCCTCCGGGCCTGACCGCTCATGCTGTATCTGTTGTCGGCATGTGCGGGGTCCTGCGTGGTGACGCTGCGCTGCCGCCTCCGGGCCTGACCGCTCATGCTGTATCTGTTGTCGGCATGTGCGGGGTCCTGCGTGGTGACGCTGCGCTGCCGCCTTCGGGCCTGACCGCTCATGCCGTGTCCTCGCGGGGAGTGTCCGCGCGTGGGGTGTCCTGGTCGCCGGTGCGACGCTCGCGTCTGGTCCGGTAGACCTCGGTTTCGAGTGCGTCGAGGTGGTGCGCCCAGGAGGCGGGCTGCTGGAAGCGCGCGAGCCATTCGGTGATTGCCGACAGCGGGCCGGTGTCGAGCACGTAGAAGCGCTCCCTGCCCACGAGTTCGTCGCGTACCAGCCCGCTTTCCCGCAGTACCCGCAAGTGCCTGCTGACGGCGGGGCGACTGATCGCGAAATGCCCGGCGATCTCTCCGGCGGTGCGCCGGGCGCCGACGAGCAATTCCATGATCTCCCGGCGTACCGGATCGGCGATCGCGCCCGCCACCTCGTCCACGACAAAAGCGTAACCAAGTGGTTACGCTTTTGTCCAGGGGCTTCCGCGGCGAATTCGGTCGGATCTTCGCGGCCGGTCGGCGCGTCACCGCCGCCGGGGAGGGAGGGCCGTGCTCACTCCGCGATCTTCGTGCGATCGCACCACTCGTAGACGCGCAGTCGCCCTTCGGAGGTGTCCTGTTCCCGCTGGGTGACCTTGAAATGCTCGTATCCGCCTCGGAACGGCACCTTCAATTCCACCCCGGGCGGGGTGATCGGGACGATACGTGTGGGCAAGTCTTGCGGCCCGCCTTCGAGGACAGCTTTCGCACCAATGCTCATCCTCGGATGGTAGAAGCGCCGACGCCCTGATCGTGGGAGATTTCAGGGCACGGTGAGTACTAATTTGCCGACGGTTCGCCCAGAGCACGCGCCTTCGCCGCCTCCGCCGGCGGGAACGACCGAGCTTCGGGCGCGGGATTCCGCGAACTCGGCCGAGGCGCGCGTACCGGCGTGCGAAGTGTTCGACCAGCATCCGGACCGCGCGCCTCGGCCGTGGTGCGTGTCGCTCGCGGTGCTCGCCCACCGTGGCCGGGGCAGAATGCGAGGCATGGTCGAACTGGTGCTGGTGCGCGGTGACATCACCGAGCAAGAGGTCGACGCGGTGGTGAACGCGGCGAACTCGTCGCTGCTCGGTGGCGGGGGAGTCGACGGCGCGATCCATCGGCGCGGTGGCCCGGAGATCCTGGCGGAGTGCCGCAGGTTGCGCGCGTCCCACTACGGCAGGGGCCTGGCGACCGGTGCCGCCGTGGCCACCACGGCGGGCCGCCTGCCCGCGCGGTGGGTGATCCACACCGTCGGGCCCGTGTGGTCGGCCGACGAGGACCGTTCCGCCCTGTTGGCCTCGTGCTATCGGGAATCCCTGCGCGTGGCGGACGAATTGGGGGCGCGGACGGTGGCGTTCCCGGCGATCTCCACCGGCATCTTCGGCTGGCCGATGGACGACGGCGCCCGGGTCGCCGTCGACACGGTCCGGACGACCGAGACGGCGGTGGTGCAGGCCCGGTTCGTTCTCTTCGACGAGCGCGCTCACGCCGCGTTCGCGCGACAGGTCGCCGGGAGCGTCGAACCCTAGCGCCGCCGCGCTTCTCCAGCCGATTCGCCGTCGAAGCCGACGAGCGTGCGCGCTACGGCCGGCGATCGATGACCATCCGCTGCGGCGCCGCGCTGCTCTCGCTGGACGCCACCGCGAAGGCGATCCCGCGTCCACGGAAACGGCCCGTGCGGTCTCCGGCCGTGGCGGCAGCCGTGCGCGCGCATTTCGCCCCGGGTCGGTGGCACGGCGAACTTGTCGGTGCCCACTGGCATAGTCGGCCCGTGTCGTTCAGTACCCGCATCGAAGTCCGGGTGTCCGATCTGGATCCGCAGTTGCATGTCACCGGCGCGGCCTATCACCAATTCGCCGACCACGCGCGGTTCGCGTGCGTCCAGGCGGCGGGCGTATCCGTCGACGAGCTGATCGCGTCGGGTCTCGGGCCGGTCAACCTGGAGACGATGCTCCGCTTCCAGCGCGAATTACGCGGTGGCGACACCGTGGACGTGTCGTGCGCCTGGCAGTGGGGGCAGGGCAAGACCTATCGGGTCGAGCACGTCCTGACCCGGGCCGACGGGGTGGTCGCCGCGACGGTGACCCACGTCAGCGGCTTGCTCGATCTGACCGCCCGGCGCTTGATCGCCGATCCCGCGCGGCAGTGGGCGGCGCGTGCGCATCATCCCGAGTTGCTCGGGTTGCCGGGCACATCGGGAGCAGTGGCGCTCCTCGGCGGCTAGCTGTGTCGCTGGAGGGCGAAAGGGCAAGCCTCCGCTAGACTCTCGAACAATTGTTCGTGTCCGGAAGGGGTTGTCGTGCGGGTGATGGGCGTCGATCCCGGACTCACCCGCTGCGGCCTCAGCATCGTCGACGGCGGTCCGGGGCGGAAGGTCACCGCCGTGGACGTCGGCGTCGTGCGCACGCCCGGTGACATGGATCTGGCCCATCGCCTGCTCGCGGTGGCCGACGCCGCCGAACGCTGGATGGACACCCACGAGCCGGGGGCCGTCGCCATCGAACGCGTCTTCGCCCAGCACAATGTGCGTACCGCCATGGGCACCGCGCAGGCGGGCGGAGTGATCGCGCTGGCCGCGGCACGCCGGGGGATCCCGGTCGCCTTCCACACGCCCAGCGAGGTCAAGGCGGCGGTGACCGGCAACGGCAGCGCGGACAAGAAGCAGGTCACCGCGATGGTCACCCGCATCCTCGGCCTGCAGGCCGCGCCGAAACCGGCGGACGCGGCGGATGCGCTGGCGCTGGCGATCTGCCATTGTTGGCGGGCGCCGCTGCTGGAACGGATGGCCGCGGCGGAGGCCAAGGCGGCCGCGGCGCAGCGCCGGTACATCGAACGGCTGGCCGAACAACGGAAGGCGGTGCGCGGGTGATCGCGTCGGTACGCGGTGAAGTGCTGGAAATCGCCCTCGACCACGCGGTGCTCGAGGCGGCCGGCGTCGGCTACCGGCTCAACGCCACCCCGTCCACCCTGGCCGGGCTGACCTGTGGCGAGGAGGTCAGGCTCTACACCGCGATGATCGTCCGCGAGGACTCGATGACGCTCTACGGTTTCGCCGACACGGAGGCCCGTGACCTGTTCGGCCTGCTGCAAACCGTCTCCGGCGTCGGCCCCCGCCTCGCGATGGCGGTACTGGCCGTCCTCGAGCCAGAGGCGCTGCGCAAAGCACTGGCCGAGAGCAATGTGGCGGCACTGACCCGAGTGCCCGGCATCGGCAAGCGCGGCGCCGAGCGCATGGTGGTCGAACTGCGGGACAAGGTGAATCTCGTTCCGGTGCCCTCCGGTGCGCCCGGATCTGCGTCCGCGGCGGTGCGCACGCCGGTGCGCGATCAGGTCACCGAGGCGCTCGTCGGCCTCGGTTTCGCTGCCAAACAGGCCGAACAGGCGATCGACGCGGTGCTGGCCGACCAGCCCGCCGCGGACACCTCCGCTGCTCTGCGCGCCGCGCTCGGCCTGCTCGGCAAGAACCGGTAAGGCGTCATGGACCACCACGAAGAACCTGACGAATCCCAGGTCAGCGCCGGTTATCTGAACTCAGACGGCGAGATCGAGGCCAGTCTGCGCCCGAAGTCGCTGGACGACTTCATCGGCCAGCCCCGCGTGCGCGAACAGCTCGCCCTGGTGCTGCGCGGAGCGAAGCAGCGCGGCGGCACGCCGGACCACGTGCTGCTCTCCGGCCCGCCGGGTCTCGGCAAGACCAGCATGGCGATGATCATCGCCACCGAATTGGGCACCGCGCTGCGGATCACCTCGGGTCCCGCGCTGGAGCGGGCGGGGGACCTCGCCGCCATGCTCAGCAACCTGGTCGAAGGCGACGTGCTGTTCATCGATGAGATCCACCGGATGGCCCGCCCCGCCGAGGAGATGCTCTACCTGGCGATGGAGGACTTCCGGGTGGACGTGGTCGTCGGCAAAGGGCCGGGGGCAACCTCCATCCCCCTGGATATCGCGCCGTTCACCCTGGTCGGCGCCACCACCAGGTCCGGGGCGCTGACCGGGCCGTTGCGCGACCGCTTCGGTTTCACCGGGCACATGGACTTCTACGAGCCGGGGGAGCTGCTGCGCATCCTGCAACGTTCGGCGCACATCCTCGGCGTCGTCATCGATGAGGAGGCGGCGGCCGAGATCGCGGGCCGCTCCCGCGGCACGCCCCGCATCGCCAACCGCCTGCTGCGCCGGGTCCGCGACTACGCGGAGGTGCGTGCCGACGGCCGGATCACCCGCCCTGTCGCGCAGGCCGCGCTCGAGGTCTACGACGTGGACGTGCTCGGTCTGGACCGTCTCGACCGGGCGGTGCTCGGCGCGCTCGTGCGCAGTTTCGGCGGTGGCCCGGTCGGGGTGTCCACCCTCGCCGTGGCGGTCGGGGAGGAGGCCGCGACCGTCGAAGAGGTGTGCGAACCGTTCTTGGTGCGCGCGGGCATGGTCGCGCGCACACCCCGCGGCCGGGTGGCCACGGCCGCGGCCTGGGAACACCTCGGCCTCGTCCCGCCGCCCGACCTGGTCTTCGGCTCCATCGAAGTGCGCGGTCGCGAGCCGCATCCCACCCTCGACCTGTTCGAGTGAACCGCGCCGTCGGCGCAACGCGGTGGCCGGTCAGCAGCGATGGCGCAGTGCGGCGGCGACCAGATCGAGGAAGGCGTCGACCTCGTCGCGTTGATAGCCGCGAGTACCGACGCGGGCCTCGGTGAAGCGAACGGTCCGGACGTCATCGATGGTGAGGCTGCCCGGTCCGCCGTGCACGAGAGTCGCGGCGACCAGGTCGAGGAACGCGCCGACCTCGTCCTCGTTGTATCCGCGCTGTCCCACCGGGGCCTGGGTGAAGCGGATGCGGCGCACGTCGTCAGGGGTGAGCATGGGATGGCCGTTGCCGTTCGCGGCGGGCACCGGCCGGACGCCGCGCTGCCGGAACTCCAGCTCGGTGCGCAGCTGATCGAGGTATTCGTCGACCTGGTCGGCGCGATAGCCGCGCTGGCCGAGCCGGGGCGGGTCGAAGCTGACCCGGCGCAGCTCGTCCGCGGCGAGCGCGCCCTGCCCGGCCAGGGTCGCGGCGACGAGTTCGAGGAAGGCGTCCACCTCGTCCGCGTGGTAGCCGCGATGCCCGAGCGTCGAAATCGCGAATCGGGTGCGGCGCACGTCCTCCGGGGTCACGGGCGACATTCTGTCAGGCTCGGTGCGCCGGACCGCTTTGAAGGAAAGTTTCGGAATTCCTTGGCCTTTTGCGAACAAGGGCCGTCCCCCTGGCGAAGCGTCGGATCAGTGCGCCTCACCCTAGCGCCCGGTGGTGGTGTCAGGGGGATTGCCGAGCCGCTCAATCCTTGCGAACGCCGTCCACGAGCAGGCGGCGGATCGCCTGGTTGAGTCCGGCGATCGCGGCCTCGTCCGGTTCACGCAGCGAGTGCACGATGCCCGCGATCAGCATGCCGGTCACCGCGCGCGCGGTGTTGCGGGTGTCCAGGTCGGCGCGCAGGTAGCCCAGCTCGACCCCGTGGTCGAGATAGCCCGCGGTGAGCGCGTCGGCGGTGTCGAGCAGTCCGTACAGCCGCTGGGTGAGTTCGTCGTCGATGCCGGTGGCGTGGAACAGCAGCAGCTGGGCAACCCTGCGGTCGGCCAGCAGGATCTCGGTGAGCGCCACGCCGATGCGGTCGATCTGGGCGCGGTATTCGTCGAGGGTGGCGGCGGCGTCCGGGGCGTTCTCGGTGCCGAGGGCGGCGATGATGCGCGCGGCCAGATCGTCGATCACGTGGTCGATGATGTCGCGCTTGTTGCTGAAGTACCGGTAGAAGGTGCCGTGCCCGATGCCTAGATGCCCCGCGATGTCGGCGATGCCGGTGGCGTGATAGCCCTTTTCGGCGAAACAGATGAATGCGGTGTCGATGATCTCCTGGCGCAGTTCGGCTTTCCGTCGCTCGGCACGCGTGGATGGCTTCGTCACCTAGCCGATGATACAGTCGTCACAAGCGGAATGATGTGTCATTCCGTGATATGTGGTTCAGCTAGCAGGAGGTTCGGTGTGGCGCCTCAATACGACGCGGTCGTGGTCGGTGCGGGGTTCGGGGGCATGG
>NZ_JABLTE010000178.1 GCF_013315795.1 Nocardia barduliensis | reverse complement strand
GGCCCGGCTCGCGTCCGAGTGGCCGCCGCGTCCGCGACGAAGTCGCCAGCGGCGGCCACTCGGACGCGAGCCATAAGGGGGCCGCGAACACGCCGCGCCGAAGGCGCGGCCAAACTAAAACGGGTCCGCCGCCGCCCGGCGCAGGACTTCGCGGGCCAAAGGGCCGTGCAGGGCGTCGATCGGCTTGCCGGGGAGGCTCTCGTCTTCGGTGAAGATCCATTCCAGGATCTCCTCGTCGGTGTACTTCGCGTCGCGCATCACGGTGATCAGGCCGGGCAGCGGCTTCACGACCGCGCCGGTGTCGTCGAAGAAGCGCTCCGGGATGCCCGCGACGCCGTCTCTGCGGACGGCGATCAGCTGGTGGTCGCGCAGCATCTGGTGGACCCGGGTCACCACCAGCCCGAGCCGGTCGGCCACCTCCGGCAGCGGCACCAAGGTCACCGACTGCGGAACGACGTCGTCACTGCAGGGAAATGCACTCACGCGGATAACGGTAGACGGTGCCGCGCCGCACGTCGTGAGACACCCGGGGTGGTGGGAGTCGATACCATCGTGGGGGCCGCACGGAGCGGCTGATCGCTTGTCGGAGGTATCGCGAGTGGTGAGAATTTTGTGAAAGCCGGAGGACTTCTCTTGATCGGCCAGATGCTGGAAGGGCGCTATCGGATCGATGCGCCGATCGCCCGCGGCGGAATGTCGATGGTCTTCCGCGGGGTCGACACCCGCCTGGACCGGCCGGTCGCCATCAAGGTGATGGATCCGAAGTTCGCCGGCGATCCGCAGTTCCTGTCCAGGTTCGAGTTCGAGGCGCGCGCGGTCGCCAAGCTGAAGCATCCGTCGCTGGTCGCGGTGTACGACCAGGGCGTCGACGGCGACCACCCGTTTCTGATCATGGAGCTGGTCGAGGGCGGCACGCTGCGCGAGCTGCTGCGCGAACGCGGCCCGATGCCGCCGCACGCGGTGCGCGCGGTGGCCGAGCCGGTGCTGGCGGCGATCGGCGTCGCGCACTCGGCGGGTCTGGTGCATCGCGACATCAAGCCGGAGAATGTGCTGATCTCCGACGCGGGCGAGGTCAAGATCGCCGATTTCGGTCTGGTGCGCGCGGTGGCCGCGGCGAACACCACGTCGGCGAGCGTGATCCTCGGCACCGCCGCTTACCTGTCGCCGGAGCAGGTCACCAGCGGCTCCGCCGACTCGCGCAGCGACGTCTATTCCTTCGGCGTGCTGATCTTCGAATTGCTCACCGGTCAGGTTCCGTTCACCGGTGACACTTCGATCTCGGTGGCCTATCAGCGCATCGAGAAGGACGTGCCGAGCCCGAGCGGATTCATCTCCGGGGTGCCGCCGGAGTTCGACGAACTGGTCGCCAAGGCCACCGCACGCGAGCCCGCGCACCGGTTCGCGGACGCGAACGAAATGGCGGCCGCGCTGCGGGAGATCGGCGTCGCGCTGCGACTGCCCCCCTACCGGGTGCCCGCGCCGCAGGAGTCCGCCGAACATCTCAGCGCCAGCTACCGAGCCGTCCCGCCGGATCCCGCCGACCGGGCCGGGTTCGCCGGGGCGGCGGCCCACGAGCCGCACACAGCGCAGCCTGTGCAGCACACCAGAGTGGTCACCGCCCAGCGACCTCGGCTCGACTACCCGCCGGACGACTACGCCCGTCCGCAACCGGTGCGCCAAGCCCATCCCGCGCCGCCGCCGTATCCGCCCTATGCCGACGGGCTCAATCGGTCTCGGCGCACGGTGTGGCTGTGGGTGGCTATCGTCGCGATCCTCACATTGCTGGTCGGGATCGGCGGCTGGTGGCTGGGTGTCGGCCGTTACACGGCCGTGCCGCCGATCGCGGGGCTGGACACCGACAAGGCGGTCGCCACTCTCCAGAACGCGGGGTTCGAGACCGAGATCCGGCAGAAGGCGTCGGACACGATCCCGGTGGGCGGCGTGGTCGGCAGCGATCCGTCGGCCGGGTCGAAGATCACCAAGGGTTCCACGGTCTCCGTCCTGGTCTCCAACGGCAAGCCCAGGGTGCCGGACGTCAAACCGGGTGACCAGACCTCGAAGGTCAACCAGTTGATCAAGGACAACGGGCTGCAACCGGTCGACGCCGGAGAAGAGTCCAATACCGCGCCGAAGGGAACAGTCGCCCGGGTGGAGCCGAGGCCGGGCACGGTGTTGCCGCTCGGCGCGCAGGTGAAGGTGTACCGCAGCAAGGGGTCTCAGCCGGTGAAGATCCCCGACGTGCGCGGCAAATCGACCGTCGAGGCCACCAAGATCCTCACCGACGCCGGGATCGCGATTCGCGAGACCACGACTCAGTTCGACCGCGCCATCGAAGCGGACAAGGCCATCGGCACCCAGCCGGGGGCGGGCGCCACCATCCAGTCCGGCGACGGAGTGGTCCTCCTGATCTCCAACGCTTTGCAGATGCCCGATGTGCGCGGGTGGACCGTGGCGAACGCTCGCGCCAAGCTGGAAAGCCTCGGCCTGCAGGTCGAGGTGAAACAGCTGGCACGGGCCGACAGCTCACTCGTGGTCTCGCAAACCCCCGCCATCGGGGTCAACCTGGAGGCCGGCGACACGGTCACCATCGTGGCGCTGCCCTAGCCCGTGCGGCCGTCCGGGCTTCGGCGCTCAGCGCAGCATCTCGGCGACGAGGAACGCCAGCTCCAGCGACTGCTGCGTGTTCAGCCGCGGGTCGCAGGCGGTCTCGTAGCGGCCGGACAGATCCAGGTCGGAGATGTCCTGCGCGCCGCCGAGGCACTCGGTGACGTCCTCGCCGGTGAGTTCGATGTGCATGCCGCCGGGGTGCGTGCCCAGCGCGTGGTGCACCTCGAAGAAGCCCTGCACCTCGTCGACGATGCGGTCGAAGTGGCGGGTCTTGAAGCCGGTGGACGCCTCGTGCGTGTTGCCGTGCATCGGGTCGCACTGCCAGATCACCTGGTGGCCGGTGGCCTGCACCTTCTCGATGATGGGCGGCAGCACCTCGCGCACCTTGCTGTGGCCCATGCGGGACACGATGGTCAACCGGCCGGGCTCGTTGTTCGGATCCAGCCGCTCCACGTACTCCACGGCCTGCTCGGGCGTGGTGGACGGGCCGATCTTCAGGCCGATCGGGTTGGCGACCAGTTCGGCGAACGCGATGTGGGCGCCGTCGAGCTGGCGGGTGCGCTCGCCGATCCAGAGGAAGTGCGCGGACAGGTCGTAGAGCACCGGCTCGCCGATCGCGTTCTCGCTCAGCCGCAGCATGGCGCGTTCGTAGTCCAGCACCAGCGCCTCGTGGCTGGCGTAGATCCTGGCCGATTTCAGGCTCGGGTCGTTGACCCGGCACGCGGTCATGAAGGCCAGGCCGCGGTCGATCTCCTCGGCCAGCGCCTCGTAGCGCGCGCCCGCGGGCGATTTCGCCACGAAGTCGCGGTTCCAGTCGTGCACCTTGTGCAGGTCGGCCATGCCCGCGCCGGTGAGCGCGCGCACGAGGTTCATCGCGGCGCTCGCGTTGGCGTAGGCCCGGACCAGGCGCGACGGATCGTGCTCGCGCAGCGCCGCGTCGGCGGCCAGCGCGTTCACCATGTCGCCGCGGTAGGACTTCAGCCCGAGCGAGTCGACATCCGAGGAGCGCGGTTTGGCGTACTGACCGGCGATCCGCGCCACCTTCACCACCGGCATACTCGCGCCGTAGGTGAGCACGACCGCCATCTGCAGGAGAGTGCGGATGTTGCCGCGAATGTGCGGCTCGGTGTTGTCGGCGAAGGTCTCCGCGCAGTCGCCGCCTTGCATGAGGAACGCCTCACCACGGGCGACCTCGGCCAGCTGCTCGCGCAGCTCCTCCACTTCGGCGGGCACGCAGATCGGCGGCACGCTCTCCAGTACGGTGCGCATTTTGGCCGCCTGCTCCGGATCCCAGGACGGCTGCTGCAGCGCGGGGCGCGCCAGCGCGTCGTCCAGCCGCCTGCGCAGTTCTGCGGGCAGCGGCGGCAGTTCCGGCAGGCGATCGATGGGTACGTCGACGGTCCAGTTCACGTCTTCAGAATACGGACCGAACACCCTGCTGGAACACCCGGTAGCAGTGGTGGAGTAGCGCACCAAGGTGGCGGAAATCTCCACCACATGGGCCCTTGCGCACGCGGCGCCGGCCGTCACCATAGGGTTGCCAGGAACCCGCACCTGCCGCAACGGCACCGGAAGCCGAGGAGAGACCGATCTCGCTGCGATATTTCTACGACTGCGAATTCATCGAGGACGGTGTGACCATCGATCTGATCTCCATCGGCGTCGTCTGCGAGGACGGCAGGGAGTACTACGCGGTGTCCACCGAATTCGATGCCCGGCGTGCGGGTCCGTGGGTCCGCAAATTCGTACTCCCGCAATTGCCGTCGCCGTCCTCGCCGCTGTGGCGCAGCCGCGACCGGATCCGCGACGAGCTGTACGCGTTCCTGGTGCCCCGTCCGACGGTGCAGCCGGAGCTATGGGCCTGGGTTTCGGCCTACGACCATGTCGCCCTGTGCCAGCTGTGGGGCTCCATGGTCGATCTGCCCAACACGCTGCCGCGCTACACCAACGAGTTGCGCCAGCACTGGGAGGCGCACGGCCGTCCCGAACTGCCGCCGATCCCGCCGGACGCGCACGACGCGTTGGCCGACGCCCGGCACAACCTCGCCAAGTTCGAGGCCATCGAGGCCGCTCGCCGCGCGGCGCCGCGCCTGTGACGCTCGTGTCGTGACGCACGACGGCCCCGAGTCGATTCGACTCGGGGCCGTCGCGTGACGGGGTGTGTCAGTGGCCGTGCTTGCCGTTGGCCGCTTCCTGAGCCCGCTGCAGCACTTTCAGCTGCCGGTGCTCTTCCTCGTGCTCGATCTCGAAGTGCCGATCGCTCTCCTCCTGCGGGTCGGGCCGCAGGAAGCTGCCGGTGCCGGGCTTGCCGGCCGAGCCGAGCTGGTTCATCTTCTTCGGCACCGGTGCGCCCTGGTACTCCAGCGGAATCGGGTGGCCGTGGTCGTCGACCGGGCCCAGCGGCTGGTGCACCTCGATGTACTCGCCGTGCGGCAGGCGCTTGATCACGCCGGTCTCGATGCCGTGCTCGAGCACCGCGCGGTCGCTGCGCTGCAAGCCGAGGCAGAACCGGTAGGCGATGTAGTACGCCGCGGGCGGCGCGACGAGCAGGCCGATGCGGCCGATCCACGTGGTGGCGTTCAGCGAGATGTCGAACTTCAGCGCGATGATGTCGTTGACGCACGACAGCGTGAGCACCACGTAGAACGCGATGGCCATCGAACCGATCGCGGTCCGGACCGGGACGTCGCGGGGGCGCTGCAGCAGGTTGTGGTGCGCGCTGGTGTCACCGGTGAGCCGCTTCTCGATCCACGGGTAGGCGATCAGCACCGCGAACACCAGACCCATGATCAGCGCGACCCAGAACACCGCGGGCACCGTGTAGTTGCCGATGTACAGCTCCCACGGCGGCATCAGGCGCGCCAGGCCGTCGGTCCACATCATGTAGAAGTCCGGCTGCGAACCCGCCGACACCTGCGACGGGTTGTACGGACCCAGGTTCCAGATCGGGTTGATCTGGAACACGCCGCCCATGATGCCCACGATGCCCAGGGTGAAGGCGAAGAACGCGCCCTGGTCGGCGGCGAACACCGGCACGATCCGCGCGCCCACCACGTTGTTCTCGGTGCGGCCCGGTCCGGGGAACTGGGTGTGCTTCTGGTACCACACCAGCGCCACGTGCGCCGCGATCAGCGCCAGGATGATGCCGGGGAACAGCAGCACGTGCGCGATGTAGAGGCGCGGGATGATGATGTCGCCGGGGAAGTCACCGCCGAAGATCAGCCAGTGCATCCACGTGCCGACGATCGGGATGCTCATCGTGATACCGCCGAACGCGGCCCGCAGGCCGGTGCCGGAGAGCAGGTCGTCGGGCAGCGAGTAGCCGAAGAAGCCCTCGAACATCGCCAGGATCAGCAGCAGAGAGCCGATCACCCAGTTCGCTTCACGCGGCTTGCGGAACGCGCCGGTGAAGAAGATCCGGAACAGGTGGATGATGATCGACGCGGCGAACAGCAGGGCCGCCCAGTGGTGCACCTGCCGCACGAACAGACCACCGCGCACCTCGAACGTGATGTTCAGGGCGGTCTCGTACGCACGCGACATGGTCACGCCGCGCAACGGCTGATACGCGCCGTCGTAGACGACGTGGCTCATCGACGGGTCGAAGAACAGGGTCAGGTAGACGCCCGACAGCAGCAGGATGATGAAGCTGTAGAGCGCGATCTCGCCCAGCAGGAACGACCAGTGGGTCGGGAAGACCTTGTTGATCGACCGCTTCATGAACGCGGCGGCGCGGTACCGCTCGTCCGCCTCGTTGGCTTGGGCTGCGGCTGAAGGACTCATGAACGGCGCTCCCAGTAGGCCGGGCCGAGCGGCTCGATGAAGTCGCCGTTGGCGACCAGGAAGCCCTCAGCGTTGACGGTGATCGGCAGCTGCGGCAGCGCGCGAGCGGCGGGACCGAAGACCGGCTTGCCCCACTCGGTCGCGGAGAACTGCGACTGGTGGCAGGGGCACAGGATCCGGTTGGTCTGCTGCTCGAACAGCGAGGTGGGGCAGCCGAGGTGGGTGCAGATCTTCGAGTAGGCGAAGTAGTCGCCGAAGTTGAAGCTCTCCTGGCCCTTGCGCTTGATCGCCTTCTGCGCGTCTTCGGTACGCAGGCGGATCAGCATGACCGCGTTACGGATGCCGCGCAGGGAATCCAGCGTCGCGTGCTCGTCGCCGCGCCACTTCTCCTTCCACGGGAACACCGTCTCCATGGCGCCCGCGTCCAGATCCTCCGGACGCACCAGCACCACGTCGTCCGGGCGACCGGTGTCGCGGCGGATGTAGATGGTCTCGCCCGGGTAGTCCGGGGTCCAGCCGGAGACCCACAGCGGCGACTTGTCGCCCTTGGCCCACGGGTTCTTGATCATGCCGCCGACGAACACCAGCAGCGCGCCGATGCCGAGCACGCCGACGCCGGCGCCCGCGGTGCGGGTGATCATCTTGCGGCGGCCGAGGGTGGAGGTGTCCAGCGCGTCCTGCAGCTCGGCCACCAGGGTGCGGCGCTCGACCTCGGGCGACGGACCGTCGTGCCGCTGCTGGATGGACAGCTCGGCGGGGATGAACAGCTTGCGGATCAGCACCACCGCGACGCCGATGACCAGCACCGAGATGCCGAAGGTCAGGCCGACCAGCGGGGTGAACAGCGAGTAGAGCCCGTGGCCCTCCTCGTCCTTGCCCTTGAACTCCCACGGCCAGAACAGGAACACTCCGACCAGCGCGGCGGCCGCGATGCCGGACACCGCGAACCAGAAGGTCACCGCGCGCTCGGCCCGCTTCTCGGCCCGGGTGCCCGGGATCGGGAAGCGTTCGCGGCGGTAGGCGACGTCGACGCCGTCGCGCTCGGTACCGAGCTTGACCAGTTCGTCGCGCGACATCTTGTCGAGGTCGGCCTCGGTCGGCTCCGCCGCGGGGGCGTTCACCGGCTGCTCCTTCGACTGGTGCGCGTCGTGGCCTTCTTCCGGCCGACCCATCTCGTCTCGCTCCTTCTCGCTCATGACCTGTGTCCTTTCGGCGTGACCGGGGTCGCCGTGGTCACGCGAGCTACCGTCGCCGGGCGCTGACCGGTCATGACCGAGATCCGATCCACATCGCGGCGCCGACCACGAGCGTGATGCCGACCACCCAGATGGCCAGCGCTTCCGTCGCGGGACCGAAGCCACCGAGATCCCAGCCGCCCGGGCTGTGCTCCTCGCTGGCGTTCTTGACGTAGGCGACGATGTCGCGCTTTTCCTCCGGGCTCAGCTGGCGGTCGGAGAACTTCGGCATGTTCTGCGGGCCGGTGAGCATCGCCGCGTAGATCTGCTGCTCGCTGGCGGGTGCCAGCGGCGGCGCGAACTTACCGGAGGACAGCGCGCCGCCGCGTCCGGTGAAGTTGTGGCAGGACGCGCAGTTCATCCGGAACAGTTCCGACCCGCGGGCGATGTCGTCGCCGCGCAGCGACTCCTGGGCGATCTGGCCGTCGGCGTCGCGGATCACGGTGGGACCGCCGCCGCTGGCCGCCACGAACGCGCTCAGCGCGTCGGTCTGGTGGGCGTCGAACTTCGGCGGCTTGCGCTGCGCCTGCGCCTCGTTGCGGGCCATCGGCATGCGGCCGGAGGACACCTGGAAGTAGACGGCGGCCTCGCCGACGCCGATCAGGCTGGGACCGCGGTCGACCACACCCTGCAGGTTCGCGCCGTGGCAGGTGATGCAGGACGTGTCGTAGAGCTGCTGGCCCTCGCGGATCAGCGCGGACTGGTCCTGGTGCGCGGTCGCGCGCTGCGGGTCCGGCGTCAGGGCCGATGCCAGGAAGCCTGCTCCGACGAGGCCCACCAGCAGCGCAAGCCCGCCCGCGATGCGGCGGCGAACGCGGCGCTGCCTGCGCGTCTTGCTGGCCTGGCCGTTCCCGGGGCTGGCGGGCTCTGGCGCTGACGGGGGAGATGAACTCATCTGTAGTCCCTTTGAAGTAGACGGAACCGACTTCTGCGAAAGATCTGGGGTCTAGCCGCGCCCGCTGGGCGGCGCGGCGTCCACGATCAGCGGACGAAGTAGATCGTGGCGAACAACCCGATCCACACGATGTCGACGAAGTGCCAGTAGTAGGAGACGACGATCGCCGCGGTGGCCTGGGCCGGGGTGAACTTGCTGACCTTGGTGCGCACCAGGAGGAACACGAACGCGATCAGACCGCCGATCACGTGCAGACCGTGGAAACCGGTGGTGATGTAGAACACCGAGCCGTAGGCGCTGCTGGAGATCGACGTTCCCTCGTGCACCAGGTTCAGGTACTCGTAGCCCTGGCCGAGGACGAAGAACGTACCCATCGCCAAGGTGACCACGTACCAGCGGCGCAGGCCGAACACGTCGCCCTTCTCCGCGGCGAACACGCCCATCTGGCAGGTGAACGACGACGCGACCAGCACGGCCGTCACCGGCACGGCGAGCTTCAGGTTCAGTTCGGTCGGCTCCGGCGGCCAGTGACCGTTCGCCTGCGCGCGCGCGACGAAGTACATCGCGAACAGGCCTGCGAAGAACATCAGCTCGCTCGACAGCCAGATGATGGTACCGACGCTGACCATGTTGGGCCGGTTCAGCGAATGCACACGCTGGGTAATGGCCGATCCTGGGGTCCCTACTGCGGTCGTCACGGGGGTAAGTATGACTCGTCGTAGTACGACAGCAGTACCCGGGTACGAAACTCGTTCCTCCGTGTCCGAAAACGCAGGAAGGGACGGGCTCTCGACCAGGCGGGGGCGGGGAAGGACGGACGTGCGCGAGCCTGGAACGGGGCGCGCACGCGGAGCAGAGCCCGGCCAGCATGACAGGCGAGGGTAAGGAGAACCTGAGATGGAGGCTCATGTGGCACCGCGACTGTGGCAGCGGCTGTTCCGGCGCGACCGGCACCCGGCGCTGGACCCCGATCGAGCGGACCTGGTCGTGGTCGCGGCCGGGTTCGACGACGCGGAGGCCTGCTCGGCCGTGCTGGCGCGCGCGACCGGACTGACGCCGGACGCTCCGGTGGTGCTGCGCCACCACCTGCGCATCCCGCCCCGGCACGTCGAAACCGTCTGCGCGATCGCCGCGCAGGACGGGTACTCCCCCGCGCCCCAGGTCGGCGGCCCCGGCACCGACGCGCTCGAAACGGTGATCCTCCAGCGAGTACAACTCCTGGACGCACTGCACTGCGCCCAGGAGCGCTCCCGCATGGCCGGCCTCGCCCAGCGCCACGACGGCACCGCCGACGGCTGGGACGCCCTGCAACCGCCGCCGCACCCCTGAAC
>NZ_JABLTE010000177.1 GCF_013315795.1 Nocardia barduliensis | reverse complement strand
GGCGAAGCCCCGCCGGGCGGGGCGTGGGGGTTGCACCCCCACAAAACATACAAAGTGAGCCCTGTACGCGCTTTTTGCGTACAGGGCTCACTCAGCGAACGACGGTGGCAGGTGTAGGATTCGAACCTACGTAGGCTTTCACCGACAGATTTACAGTCTGCTCCCATTGGCCGCTCGGGCAACCTGCCGTTCGCGCATTGTTTCGCGCGCTGAGCAGAATACATCGAACCCGCACCCTGAATGCAAACCGGCTGGCTATCGGCCCTGCGACGCGACTACCCTCGGGTCTCCGGGTAGAACTGACGATGGCTGGAAGCATCCCGCTCAGCTCGCCCGTCGGACCGTCAGAACAGGAGCGCAGCGTGGCTGATTCGTCTTTCGATGTTGTGAGCAAGGTCGACCGGCAGGAGGTCGACAACGCCCTGCATCAGGCGGAGAAGGAGCTCAACACCCGCTACGACTTCCGCGGCACCGGCGCGTCGATCGAATGGTCCGGCGAGGACAAGATCGTGCTCGCCGCGGAGGCGGAGGAGCGCGTCAAGGCCGCGCTGGAGGTGTTCAAGGAGAAGTTGATCCGTCGCGACATCTCGCTGAAGGCGTTCGACGCGGGCGAGCCGGTCTCCTCCGGCAAGGTGTACAAGATCACCGGTTCGCTGGTGCAGGGCATCGACGCCGAGCACGCGAAGAAGATCTCCAAGAAGATCCGCGACGAGGGCCCCAAGGGCGTCAAGGCGCAGATCCAGGGTGACGAGCTGCGGGTGAGCAGCAAGAAGCGCGACGATCTGCAGGCCGTTATCGCCCTGCTGAAGGGCGAGGATTTCGGGATCGCACTGCAGTTCGTCAACTACCGCTGAGCGCCCGTACGCAGCGCGGCCTGGTCTGTCGCGTCGAGTGCGTTCCCGAGGTATCCTCCTCGATTGAGGCCGCCGGGCTCAGTACCCGCGCGGACCGCCCGCCATTTCCTCCAGCCGGGCGATGCGTTCGTTCATCGACGGGTGGGTGGAGAACCAGCGGGTGACTTTCTCGCCGGGGCGGAACGGGTTGGCGATCATCAGGTGCGATTGCGCTGCCAGTCGCGGCTCCGGCGGCAGCGGGGCGCCCTGAACGCCGCGCTCGATCTTGCGCAGCGCGGAAGCGAGGGCCAGCGGGTCGCCGGTGAGTTCGGCGCCGGATTGGTCGGCCTGGAATTCGCGCGAGCGCGAGACGGCCAGTTTGATCAGCGTCGCCGCGATCGGGCCCAGCAGCGACACCAGGAGCACGGCCAGCAGGTTGGGTCCTCCGCCGTTGCGGTTGCCGCCGAACATGGACAGATACATGGCCAGGTTGGCCACGCCGGAGATGACGGCCGCGAGCGCGCCCGCGATCGAGGAGATCAGGATGTCGCGGTTGTAGACGTGCGATAGCTCGTGCCCTAGTACGGCCCGCAATTCCCGTTCGTCGAGAAGTTGCAGGATGCCACTGGTGCAACAGACCGCGGCATGGCGGGGGCTGCGTCCGGTGGCGAAGGCGTTGGGGGCGTTCGTCGGACTGATGTAGAGCCGCGGCATCGGCTGGCGGGCGATCGTGGCCAGTTCACGCACGATCCGGTACATGACAGGGGCCTCCAGCTCGCTGACCGGCTGCGCGTGCATCGCCCGCAACGCGATCTTGTCGCTGTTGAAGTACGCGTAGGCGTTCATTCCCACCGCGAGCACGATCGCGACGACCAGGATCGTCGGGTTGCGGAACAGCGCGCCGATGACCACGATCAGGGCGGATAGGCCCACCATCAGCCCGAAGGTCTTCAGCCCGTTCGCAAACCCGTGCCCGTGCATACGTCTCCCTTGCCGCTCCCCCGTTCACCGAGTCGCCTTACACCGGCTCAACGATAGAAGCTTCAGGCAAAGTTCCGGTGAATCCCGCGCCGCGCCGAAACCGGCCCGCGGGAATCAGTTATCGAATGGCCGGCATCCCGTCCGCGCGGTTCCAACCCGGTGCGCCACGGGTCGACAGCGGACACATCGAGTGCACTCGCCCGTATGCGCCGAGGAGCGCAAGCCTCCGTCCCCGAAGTGCCAGTAGCGCGCAGACCGGACAGACCGCACCGCACGAGCCCTACCAGCCCTCACAGCGCGAGTCTTACGAGCGCGTTCGCGAGCCACAAAGGGGCCGCGAACCCGCCGCGCCCGCGCGGCCGACAACACAGCTCAACCAACCCGTTCGATCGTGTACCGCACCAGCCGCTCGAGCGCGTCGTTGGCGGGCCCGTCGGGCAGGGCGGACAGCTCGGCGTAGGCGAGGTCGGCGTAACCCTGCAGCTTCTCCTTGGCCAGTGCCATGCCGCGCGAATCGGCCAGCAGATCGATCGCCTCTTCGACCTCGTCGTCGGTTTCCAGCGGACGAGCGAGCAGCTTGCGCAGGCGGTCGCCCTCGGCGCCCTCCTCGCGCAACGCGTACAGCACCGGCAGGGTGTGCACGCCTTCGCGCAGGTCGGTGCCGGGGGTTTTGCCGGACTGCTCGGAGGCGGAGGAGATGTCGATGATGTCGTCGGAGATCTGGAATGCGGTGCCGACCGCGTCGCCGAGGCGGGCCAGCCGCTCGACGTGCTCGGGGTCGGCGCCGGAGAAGGTGCCGCCGAAACGACCGGAGGCGGCGATGAGCGAACCGGTCTTCTCCCACACGACGCGCAGGTAGTGCTCGACCGGGTCCTGGGATTCGCGGGCGCCCATGGTCTCGCGCATCTGGCCGGTGACGAGTTCGGCGAAGGTCTCGGCGATGATGCGCACCGCGTCGGGACCGAGGGTGGAGGTGAGCCGGGACGCGTGCGCGAACAGGTAGTCGCCCGCGAGGATGGCGATGTTGTTCCCCCACCGCGAGTTCACGCTCGGGGCGCCGCGCCGCATCGGGGCCTCGTCCATCACGTCGTCGTGGTAGAGCGTGGCCAGGTGCACCAGCTCGACGACGGTGCCCGCGGTGACGAGGGCGGGATCGGTGGGGCGCGGGCCGAGCTGGCCGGTGAGGATGGTGAAGAGCGGGCGGAATCGCTTGCCACCGGCCTTCGCCAGGTGCAGCGCGGCTTCCTGGAGGAATTCCGCACCGTCGGACAGCTCCCGCACCAAGAGCTTCTCCACCTCGGCCAAGCCGGCGCGCACCGTGTCGGCGAGCCCGAGGTCACCGAGGTCGACCCCGGCCACGACCGTGCTCACGTCGTCTCCGGCTCCGCCGTGCGCCGTGTCCATGATTCGCTCGCTGCGCTCGCTCATGGCCGATGTGCTCATTTCTTCTCCCAGCGATGCGTCCGACCCCACGGTAGAGAACCTAGCGTGTCCCCGTCGGATGGCCCATGAACACCGTCACTCTGTGGATATTCGGTCACTGTCGCAGGTCTGGTTCGTGATCGTTCGGGACGCGAGCGCGACCGCCGTCGACATGGCGCGGACGGCCCTGCCAGGATGGAGCGCATGGGTTCACCGGAAGCGAGTCCCGCGGGCGACGAGGACGCGTTGCCCAGCCGGGCCGAGGTGCTGGTCGTCGGCGCGGGCCCGGCCGGATCGGCGTCGGCGGCCTGGGCGGCGCGGGCGGGACGGGACGTGGTGCTCGTCGATTCCGCCGTCTTTCCCAGGGACAAGACCTGCGGCGACGGGCTGACCCCGCGCGCGACCGCCGAACTCGAGCTGCTCGGCCTCGGGGAGTGGGTGCGCGCGCACGTGGTCAACCACGGCCTCCGGATGACCGGCTTCGGCCGCGAGGCGCTGCTGAGCTGGCCGGGCGGTTCCTTCCCGACCTACGGGAGCGCGGTTCCCCGGACCGAACTCGACGACAAACTCCGCGAGACGGCGGTGAAGTCCGGCGCGCGCATGGTGGACGGGACGAAGGTGGTCGATGTCACCCGCGAGGGTGATCGGGTCACCGGTGTGACGGTGCGGACGAGCGAGGGCACACGGACTATCGGCTGCCGCATGCTGGTGGTCGCCGACGGGGTGCGTTCGCCGGTCGGGCGGCTGCTCGGCCGCACCTGGCATCGGCAGTACGCGTATGGCACCGCGGCGCGCGCCTACATCAAGTCCGGCCGCAGCGACGACCAGTGGATCACTTCGCATCTGGAGTTGCGCGATGCCTCCGGCGAGCTGGTTCCCGGTTACGGCTGGGTGTTCCCACTCGGCAACGGTGAGGTCAACATCGGCGTCGGGTCGCTGGCCACGGAGCGGCGGCCCTCGCATATCGCGCTGAAGCCCCTTCTGGCGCACTACACCGCGCTGCGCAGGGAGGAGTGGCAATTCGAAGGCTCGCTGCGCGCGGTGGCCTCGGCGCTGCTGCCCATGGGCGGGGCGGTGTCGAACGTCGCGGGACGCAACTGGGTGCTGATCGGCGACGCCGCGGGCTGTGTGAACCCGCTCAACGGCGAAGGCATCGATTACGGCTTGGAGGGCGGTCACCTACTGGCCGACCTGCTGGACGAGCCCGACCTCACCGCGGTCTGGCCGCAGGTGCTGCGCGCTCGCTACGGGCGCACGTTCTCCGTCGCCCGGCGGATCGCGGGCCTGGCCACCCATCCGCGCATGGTGCCGCTGGGCGGTCCTCCGGTCATGCGTTCGAAGTACTTGCAGCGCACGGCCGTTCGGGTGATGGGCAATCTGGTCACCGACGAGGACGTCGACCTGACCGCGCGGGCCTGGCGGCTCGCGGGCCGGGCGTCGATGCGGCTGGACGAACGTCCGCCGTTCGCCTAGGGACGGTGACGGCGCGATGGGCGAACAACGAACACGCGGCCTGCCCGCGTTGTATCTGCTCCCGCATCTGCGCCGAGCCAAAGACCTGGCCGACCGGCATTACGCCGATCCGCTGAATCTCGACGAGCTGGCGGCGGCCGCCGGGGTGTCCAAGTTCCACTTCCTCCGCGCGTTCGCCGCGGTCTACGGCCTGACCCCCGCCGCGTATCTGGCCGAGCGGCGCATCGAACGCGCACAGGATCTGCTGCGGGCGACCAACCTCACGGTCACCGAGGTGTGCATGCTGGTCGGCTACAGCAGCCTCGGCTCGTTCAGCAGCAAGTTCCGTCAGCTCGTCGGGGTCACGCCGTCGCAGTACCAGGCGAAGTTCGCCGACGGCGCTCCGCGCATTCCCGGGTGTTTCGTCTTCATGCACGGGCTCTCCGATCGCAAGCCACCCGGCTGAGCGAACGGCGCAATTTCGGAGAAGCTCGCGGCCCGGCGCCCGCCATAGCCTGGCCACATGACGACGATTACGAACGTTTCCCTGGTCACGGTGTACGTCACGGACCAGGACGCGGCCAAGCAGTGGTACATCGACAAACTCGGGTTCGTCGAGACCGCCGACATCACCATGGGCGACAACGGTTTCCGCTGGGTCACCATCGCGCATCCCGCGCATCCGGAGCTGGAGATCACGCTGATGATCCCGGGTCCGCCGCTGGACGAGCACTATGCCGACGCGGTGCGGCGCGCGCTGGCCAACGGCACGCACGGCTCGCTCGGCCTGCGGACCGAGAACTGCCAGAAAACCTTCGAAGAACTCACCGCCAAGGGGGTGGAGTTCGTGCAGCCGCCCGCCGAACGGCCCTATGGGACCGAGGCGGTCGTCCGGGACAATTCCGGGAACTGGCTGGTGCTGGTGGAGCGTAAGGAGTACTCGCCGCAGGACTTCGCCTAGGACGCGGTGGTTGCCCCGGCGCGAACCGGGGCAACGCTCCCGCTCAGGCGGTCGGCTTCGCCGCCAGCCACTCTTCGATGAATTTGCGCTCGCTGTTGAGCACCCGATGGTGCAGCTGCTCGGCGAGCGGCTCGATCGCGCCGCCGACCACGGGCACCTTCACCTGCACGGTGCCGACCACCTCGAGCTCCGAACCCTCCGCGGTGGAACGGATCTCGTAGGACCCCGACATCGCGGTATTGATGCCGCCGGTGGTCGCTTCGAAGGCGCCCTTGGCGACCTCGCCGACAAGTGGCTGCCAGTTGTCGGTGCGGGAGAAGGTGAGCTCGCTCTTGAGCACCTTGCGGACCAGCGCGGGTACCTTGTCCGCCGCGGCTTGTTCGGTCATATGGATACGAATGGTGCCCGCGCCGTCGGGATGCGACACCTCCAGGGTCGCGGTCGGGGCGTCGGCGAAACGGGCCCGCCAGAGTTCGTCGGTGGTGAGTGCCCGGTGGAGATCTTCGACCGGGACGGTGTAAGGCACGGTGAAGCTGAATTTTCGGGACATGGCCGCCACCGTATCCGAGCCGCTGGGTAGCCTGTGGCGGTGTCGGAAACCAGTCAGTCCAGCGGGCGGCCGATCCGCCTGCCACGGGCCGGGATCGGGGTGCTGATCGCCGCGACGGCGGTGAGCGTGCTCGTCGGTCTGCTGGTGCTGGCCGCGTGGCGCAACGACTATCTGATCAGCTCCGACAAGGGCAGCACCACGGCCGAGGTGCTCTCGGCGGGGCGGTTGCGCTCGGCGGTCATGTACGTCACACCGGACGGCGAGACGCACAACCCGAAGGTCGGCGTCCTGTATCCGACCAACCTGACCGCGGGTGAGCGGATTCGCGTGGAATACAGCCGCAGCGACCCCGACCTGGTGCGCGTGGAAGGCCGGGACGTGCGCGTGGCCATTCCGCCCGCGTTGTCGGTCATCGTGGTGGTGTGGTTGTTCGCGCTGCCCACGGTGTGGTTGCTTTCCCGGGCGGGCAGGCGCGGTTCCGCGCCGGTGGGCCGGCCTGCGCCGCAAAGCTGAATTCCCAGTCGGCACGCGAAGCCGAGAAGACCGTCGGCCGCATCGAGGCCCCGACAGTTCGCCGGATCTTTCCGTGTCCTTCACTTCGGCGTGAGGACGCGGCGCGCTGCACCGGTCAGGCTGGGAACGTGCGTGTAGCGATCGTCGCGGAGTCGTTTCTGCCGAACATGAACGGCGTCGTCAACTCCGTGCTGCGGGTGCTGGAGCATCTGGACCGGCACGGGCACGACGCGCTGATCGTCGCCCCGGACACGCCGCGTGGGCAGCCCGCCGCCGCGCGCGAATACGGACGGTTCCCCGTCCACCGGGTGCCCGCCGTCATGGTGCCGAAGATCAGCTCGCTGCCGGTCGGGTTGCCGCAGCCGGGCATCGTCTCGGCCATCGAGGACTTCGACGCCGACGTGGTCCACCTGGCCTCGCCGTTCCTGCTCGGCGCGGGCGGTCTCGGCGCCGCGCTGCGGCTGGACCTGCCGACCGTCGCGGTGTACCAGACCGACGTCGCGGGTTTCGCGAAGAGCTACGGGCTCGGCTTGGCGAGCCGGGCCGCCTGGGGCTGGACCCGGCGCATCCACGAAGGAGCCACCCGCACGCTCGCGCCCTCCCGGGCCGCGGCGGAGGACTTGGCGCGGCACGGCATCCCGCGCGTGCACCGGTGGGGGCGCGGGGTCGACATCGCACGGTTCACGCCGAGCGCCCGCTCCGACGAACTGCGTGCCGCCTGGCTCGCCGGCCGCGACCGCCTGCTGGTCGGCTTCGTAGGGCGGCTCGCGCCGGAGAAGCACGTCGAGCGGCTCGCGGTGCTCGGCGCCGACCCCGACATCCAGCTGGTGATCGTCGGCGACGGACCGGAACGCCAGCGGCTGGCCCGCCTCATGCCCACCGCCGTGTTCACCGGCGAGCTCGGCGGCGACGAGCTGGCGCGGGCGTATGCCAGCCTGGACGTGATGGTGCACGCTGGCGAGCACGAGACGTTCTGCCAGGGCGTGCAGGAGGCGCTGGCGTCGGGCATCCCGGTGATCGGCCCGGACGCGGGCGGTCCGCGCGACCTGATCGCCCACTGCCGCAACGGCTATCTGCTTCCGGTGGACCGGTTCGGCGAGTTGCTGCCCAGTGCCGTGGGAGCACTGCACGATCCGCAGCTGCGGGCCCGGTTCGCCGGGGCGGCCAGGAAGTCGGTGCTGTCGCGGACCTGGCCTGCCGTCTGCACCCAGCTGATGGGCCACTACGGCGAGGTGACCGGGACGCGGATTCGGTTGCCACATACGGCCTGATCCCCCGCTCGGGCGTGACGCAAGTATCCACGTGCCACGCTCGGTTCGTAACAGACCGCGAGTTAGGGTCTTCGCGTGGCGAAAACGCAATCGAACCGGGCCTCGTTGGACAAGCAGCCGCGGGAAGTCGCGTCGATGTTCGACGGCGTCGCCCGGCGATACGACCTGACCAACACGGTGATCTCCGCCGGGCAGGATCGCTACTGGCGCTGGGCGACCCGTAAGGTCCTGGCGCCGCGGCCGGGCGAACGATTGCTCGATCTCGCCGCCGGCACCGGCGTGTCCACCCTGGAGTTGCAGAAATCCGGGGCCTGGTGCCTGGCCGCCGACTTCTCCAAGGGCATGCTCAGCGCGGGCCGGTTCCGCGAGGTGCCGATGGTGGCGGCCGACGCGATGGCGCTGCCGTTCGCCGACGACTCCTTCGACGCGGTGACCATCTCGTTCGGGCTGCGCAACGTGGCCGACACCGACCTCGCGCTGCGCGAGATGCTGCGGGTCACCAAGCCCGGCGGCAGGCTGGTGGTGTGCGAGTTCTCCGCGCCGGTGCTCCCGCTGTTCCGCACGGTGTACCTGGAGTACCTGATGAAGGCGCTGCCCAAGGTGGCGCGCGTGGTGAGCAGCAATCCCGACGCCTACGTCTACCTCGCCGAATCCATCTCCGAATGGCCGAATCAGCGCAGGCTGGCGATGCGGATCGCGGCGAACGGCTGGTCGTCGGTGAAATGGCGCAACCTCACCGGGGGCGTGGTGGCCCTGCACCGGGCCTACAAACTGGGCTGAGCGAGACCTCCATCACACCTCACCGCCGGATTCGGGAGCGGTGAGGAGGAATGTCACCTGGCGATAACGCGAGGTAAATCCGGCGCAATCGGCGGTCCGCATGATCGGAGGCATGACCGATCCAGTCACCGGCCGCGGCGACGGCACTGCCCGAACGGCGTGCTCGTACTGCGGCGTGGGCTGCGGGATGACGGTGTCGACCGTCGCCGACGGCGCGGGCAAGCCGGTGATCGCCAAGGTCAGCGGCGACAAACTGCACCCGTCGAACGCGGGCAGGCTGTGCACCAAGGGCGCGACCCACGCGGAATTGATGCGCACTCCGGGACGGATGGAAACCGCCTACCGGCGCTCCGAACGCGGCCAGGTCCCGGTGCCGTTCCCGGTCGACGAGGCGGTGCACGAGGCCGCCACGCGGTTGCGCGCGATCCTCGACGAGCACGGTCCGGACGCGATCGCGCTGTACGTCTCGGGGCAGATGTCGCTGGAGGCGCAGTACCTCGCGACCAAGCTCGCCAAGGGCTATCTGCGCACCGTGCACATCGAGGCCAACTCACGGCTGTGCATGGCCAGCGCGGGGACCGGATACAAGCAGTCGCTCGGTGCGGACGGGCCGCCCGGCTCCTACGACGACTTCGAGCACGCTGACCTGTTCTTCGTGATCGGCGCGCACATGGCCGACTGCCATCCGATCCTGTTCCTGCGGATGGCCGATCGGCTCAAGGCCGGGGCCAAGCTCATCGTCGTCGACCCGCGTCGCACCGAAACCGCCGCGCGCGCGGACCTCTTCCTGCAGATCGCCCCCGGCACGGATCTCGCGCTGCTGAACGGGCTGCTGCACCTGCTGGTCGCCAACGGTGACATCGACGCGGAATTCATCGCCGAGCACACCGAGGGCTGGGACGCGATGCCGGAGTTCCTGGCCGACTATCCGCCCCAGCGGGTGGCGGAGATCACCGGACTGGCGGAGGCCGACATCCGCACCGCCGCGCAGTGGATCGGCGCGGCGGGCGAGTGGATGTCGCTGTGGACGATGGGACTCAACCAGTCCACCCACGGCACCTGGAACACCAACGCGCTGTGCAACCTGCACCTGGCCACCGGCGCCATCTGCCGTCCCGGCAG
>NZ_JABLTE010000176.1 GCF_013315795.1 Nocardia barduliensis | reverse complement strand
CTCCGGACCAGCTCCGCACGGCGCTGCAACGGAACTAGCGGCAAGCGGCGCTCCACTGCGCGTGGGCGAAATAGGCGGCTAACGCCGAGGCGGCACGTCGAGTTCGGTGTCCGGCGTCCTGGCGTCTTCGGGGGCGGGGGCGGCGGTGTGGATTTCGAGGACCGGGTTGGTGTCCGGCGGCAGCTCGGGTAGATCGGTGCGGGTGTCAGTGGAGTCGGGGTGGGAACCGGAGACGTCGCTGTCGGTCCAGCAGACCGTCGGCTCCCTCATACCGCGCAGCACGATGGTGTCGTAGAACGTCCACTTGGCGCTTTCGTGCTCGGCGGCGGCATTGATCACCGCCTGGCTCACCAGGATTCGCCGCGGCACCTCTTTGGCCGCCGTGGTGAGGCGGGCGGCCTCGTTGACGGCGTCGCCGATCACGGTGAACTCGAGCCGGGTATCGGAGCCGACGTCACCGGCGAAGACCGGCCCGCGCGCCACGCCGATCCCGATGTCGAGCTCCCCGGCGGCGATCACCTCGTCGCGGATGCGGCGTGCCGCCCGCAGAGCCGGGGTCGCGTTGTCGCGCAGCGCGATCGGTGCTCCGAAGACGCACAGGGCCGCGTCGCCCTCGAACTTGTTGACCAGGCCGTTGTTCTCCTCGGTCGCCGCGACCACGGTCGCGAGCAGCCGGTTCAGCTTGGCAACGAACTCCTGCGGCGGCAGCCCCGTGGACAGTTCCACCGAGCCGGTCACGTCGACGAACAGCGCCGACACCTCGCGTACGTCGCCGGTGAGGTCGGCCCCGCGGGCGAGCGCGCGCTCGGCCACCTCCGTCCCGACGTGCCTGCCGAACACCTCCCGCATCCGCTCCCGCTCGCGCAGGTTCGCGGCCAGTTCGTTGACCGAGTGCTCCAACCGGCCGATCTCGCTGGTACTGCCGATCGGCACCCGGGCGCCGAGGTCGCCCTGGGCGATCCGGTCCAGCGCGCGGCGCAGCGTGCGCATCGGCGCGGCCACCGAGCGGGCGAGGAACGCGGTGGCCAGCGCGCCGACGCCGATGCCGACCGCGGACAGGTAGATGGCGGTGCGGACCCGGTCGGGTGCGGCCGCGGCCGGGTCGGCCAGCACGACGATCAGCATGAGCAGCGGAAGCGCCGCCGCCACCGCCCAGGTCAACACGACCCGCACCAGGACCGAGGCACTCCAGTGCATCGTCCAGCCGAGTACCCCGGCCACCACCGGGATGGTCGGCCGGATCAGCCGGTCCACGATCAGGAAGGTGACCGCCGCCGATTCGAAGGCGCCGATCGTGAACAGCGCCGCCGTCACGCCGGGGTCGTTGTCCGGGCTCAGATGCGCGAAGGTCACGGTCGCCACGATCACGCCGGGAATCCAGAGGGCCAGCGCGCGCATGCTGATCGCGATGGGCAGCAGCAGCAGGCGGCGCGCCTCCACCTCGGTCGGTTTGCGCCCGGCGTCGAGCCAGCCGAAATACACCTTCCGGTCGCGCACCGCGAGCATGATGCCAACCAGGAACCCCACCGCCGGGTAGATGCCGACGAAGACGAGTGCCCGCAGCCAGTCCGGGCCCAGCCGGCCGAGGAATCCGTTCAGCCACAGCTGGGTGACGATCACCGCGAGGCCGCTGAGGTTCGCCGTGGTGACCAGCGCGGCCAGGCCACCCCGCGCTTTGAGTGCCCAGACGATGAGCTTCGCGATCATCGGAGGCGCGACCCCGATCGACGAGGCCCGCCGCTGGGCCCCGGCTCCGGTGCGGTGGCGCCGAGCGGCGGGGCGATGCGCCAGGCGGCGACGAGGAACACGAACGAGCAGCATAGGACCAGGACGACCGGCGCAGGCGGTTTCCCGGTCATCTCGCCCCCTTTTCGTCCTACTCCCCGTCGACTCTAGGCGTTCACCGCAGCACCACCAGCCAGACCGCCGCGTAGTGGGTCAGTGCCGCGAGCACCGTGGCCGCGTGGAAGAACTCGTGGTGGCCGAAGACGTCCGGCCACGGGTTGGGCCACTTGGTGGCGTAGAGGATCGCGCCGCCGCTGTAGAACAGGCCGCCGATCAGCAGCAGGATCAGCGGCGCGATGCCGATCTGGTCGTTCAGCTGCCCGGCCACCGGCACGATGGCCCAGCCGAGCAGCAGGTAGAGCGGAACGCCGACCCAGCGGGGAGCGGTCGGCCACAGCAGTTTGAGCGCCACGCCGGCCAGCGCCCCCGCCCAGACCACCGTCAGCAGCGTCTGCCCCGTGCGCCCGGGGAGGCCGAGCAGGGCGAAGGGGGTATAGCTGCCCGCGATGAACAGGAAGATCATCGAGTGGTCCGCTCGCTTCATCCGGATGCGGGCGCGCGGGGTGGGCCAGGTCACCCGGTGGTAGACCGCGCTGACGCCGAACAGCCCGCACACCGTGAGGCCATAGATCAGCGTCGACCATGCGGCGGTCGCCGAGACCGTGGTGGCGGTGGCGATCAGCACCACGGCCGCGATCGCGGCGACGCCGACCGCCCAAGTATGGATCCAGCCCCGCAATCGCGGTTTGACCAGCGCCTCGGCGAGCGCTTCACTCGCCGAATCGGGGACCGCCGTAACCGGTGCCGCGTCGGACACGAGTACCTCCTGGTAAGGCGCGGTCGCGCGGGGCCGAGTCGGGGACGGGACGAGCCGCTGGCTAACCCGTCGGTAACCTACGCAACCGTAACTTGTGGGCTCACGGCCACTGTACCGGCGTATCGCGGTCGATGCCGGGATCGTGTCGTCGAGGCGTAGGGTTGCCCGCGTGGAACTTCCGAGTCAGGTGCGGGGTCTGCCGTATCGCATCTACGAGGCCCGGCTGTCCAGGCAGCTGGCCGGCAAACAACATCCCCGGCATGTCGCGGTGATGTGTGACGGCAATCGCCGGTGGGCGCGGGAGAACGGTTTCACCGACGTCAGTCACGGGCATCGGGTCGGCGCGCTCAAGATCGCCGAGTTGGTCGGCTGGTGCGCGGCCGAGGGCATCGAAATGGTGACCGTCTACCTGCTGTCCACCGAGAACCTCCAGCGCGATCCGGACGAACTGGAGACGCTGTTCGAGGTGATCACCGACGTGGTGGAGGAGCTGTCCGCGCCGGAGCAGGACTGGAGCGTGCGCATCGTCGGCTCGCTCGACGGCTTCCCCGAGCTGATCGCCAAGCGGCTGCGCACCGCGGCCGAGCGCACCGAGGGACGCGATGGCGTGCACGTCAACGTCGCGGTCGGCTACGGCGGCAGGCAGGAGATCACCGACGCGGTGCGCTCGCTGGTCCGCCAGGAGATCGCCGCGGGCGAGACCGGCGAGGACCTGGTGCAGTCGATCACCGTCAACGCCATCGGCCAGCACCTTTACACCTCCGGCCAGCCGGACCCCGACCTGGTCATTCGCACCTCCGGCGAGCAGCGGCTGTCCGGCTTCCTGCTGTGGCAGAGCGCATACTCGGAGATCTGGTTCACCGAGGCGTACTGGCCGGAGTTCCGCCGGGTTGACTTCCTGCGGGCGCTGCGCGACTTCGCCGCGCGCCATCGCCGTTTCGGCGTCTGATTCGATCTTGGTGGGGTGAATCCGGCTCGACGTTCGCCCTTCTCGCGTACCGTGCGGTCTCATGAGCTCGTTCGACCACCGGTCCGCCGAAGCCGTGCCGCACGGATCGGGCGACTCGATCAGCTATGCGGAGTTCGGTAGCCGTTTCGTGGAGTACGCCGCCTCCGAGGAGCGCATCCGCGGCGCGTTCGATCAGTTGACCGGCACCGCATTCGATTTCGGGCCGATCGGGGTGGGCCCGGCGCGGCTGGCCAAGGTGACCGCCGAGGTCCAGCTCGGCTCGGCGCGGCTGCGCCGCCACGGCGGGGAGCCACTCGCCTTCGAGCTGATCATCCCCCTGGACCTCGACCTGCTGCTGGACCTGGCGGTCGACCGGCATCGGTTCCACGCCGAGGGCACCGTGCACCTGCACCTGACGGTGCGCACGGCCGCTCCGCTGCGGGTGGTGATCGACATCGCCGAGCCGCGTCCCGGCGACGTGCGCGTCGACGTTGCCGCCGCCACCAAGCGCGGCCAGCTGCTGCGCATCCTCGCCAGCGTCGACCACGAGATCAGGCGTTTCGTCGCCCGCTACGTCTCCGCCGAGATCCGTAAGCCGCACATCGCCGCGGTCCGCGATATCGATGTGGCCCGGCGCCTGGACGAGGCGTGGAAATTGTAAGCGAATTCACAATTTCCGCAGCCGCAGCCGATTGATGCTGTGGTCGGCGTCCTTGCGCAGTACCAGGGTCGCGCGCGGGCGGGTGGGCAGAATGTTCTCCACCAGATTCGGCCGGTTGGTGTTGTTCCAGATCTCCTGGGCGGCGGCGGTCGCCTGCTCGTCGGTGAATCCGGAGTAGTGGTGGAAATGCGCGTTCGGATCGGCGAAGGCAGTGTTGCGCAGGGTGAGAAATCGTTGCACGTACCACTTCTCGATGTCCTCGATGCGCGCGTCCACATAGATCGAGAAGTCGAACAGATCCGAGACCATCAGGCGCGGACCGGTCTGCAAGACGTTCAAGCCCTCCACGATCAGAATGTCGGGCTGGCGCACGCAGTGCAGCTTGCCCGACACGATGTCGTAGGAGATGTGCGAATACACCGGTGCGCACACTTCGGCGGCGCCGGATTTCACCTCGGTGACGAATCGCAGCAGCTTGCGGCGGTCGTAGCTCTCCGGGAAACCCTTGCGGTGCATGATGCCGCGCCGGGTGAGTTCCGCGGTGGGATAGAGAAATCCGTCGGTGGTCACCAGGTCGACCCGCGGGTGGTGGTCCCAGCGCGCCAGCAGCGCCTGGAGCACGCGCGCGGTGGTCGACTTGCCCACCGCGACGCTGCCCGCGACACCGATAACGAAAGGAACCTGCTGGTCGGGATGGGTTTCGCCGAGGAAGGTCGCGGTCGCGGCGAACAGCCGCTGACGCGCGGCCACCTGCAGGTGGATGAGACGAGCGAGCGGGAGATAGACCTCGGCGACTTCCTCGAGATCGATCTGTTCTCCGAGGCCGCGCAGGCCGATCAGCTCTTCCTCGGTGAGCACCAGGGGAGTCGACTTACGCAGGGTTCGCCACTGTTTCCGGTCGAATTCCACGTAGGGACTCGGCTCGCTCATTCGTGCCACTTACCCGACACTCCGTTTCGGCAAACACGCACAGTTACCGTGCGGATCCGGTGAGATTCGGTCTAGCTGTCGCCGCATAGCCGAATTCTGCTCCGCGTCACCGTCGTGGGATGAGCGGGGTACCACTACCGGTTGGTAACCGACTCGATGAGCCAGGTGCGAGCCGCTAATGTCGGCTGGCATGGAAGCGCATCCGCTCGTGACCGAATACCTGCGGCTCGGCCTCGCCTTCGACCGGTTGGAGGAAGGGTTCGTGGACGCCTACACCGGCGATCCCGCGCTGCGCCGCGAGGTGCGGAACGCGCCCGCGCCGCAGCCGCGGGAGCTGGCCCGGCGGGCCGCCGAGTTGCGCGCCGCGGTGCCGGAGGCCGGATTGGCGCCGGAGCGCGCCGAATTCCTCGACGTGCACCTGCGCGCGCTGGAATGTTCCGGGCGGAAATTCGCCGGAGACGACATCGGGTTCGTCGCGGAGGTGCGCGCGTACTTCGACGTCGACATCGCACCCGGCGACGTGGACGACTACCGCGACGCGCACCGGCAGATGGACGAGGTGCTCGCCGGGGACGGGCCGCTGGCCGAACGGGTGGCCGCGCATCGCAAGGCCGACGAGATCCCGCCGGAGCGACTGCCGGCCTGCGTGGAGGCGTTCTCCAGCGCGCTGCGCGAGTTGGTCCGCGCCCGCTACCCGCTGCCCGACCACGAGCACGTCGCCTACGAGGTGGTCGGCGACAAGCCCTGGTCCGGGTTCAACTACTACCTGGGCAACTACCACTCCCGGGTCGCGATCAACTCCGACCTCAAACAGCACATGGCACACCTGCCGCAGCTGATCGCGCACGAGTCCTACCCGGGGCATCACACCGAGCACTGCCGTAAGGAGGCCGGGCTGGTCGCCGCCGGGCAGGCCGAGCAGACGCTGTTCCTGGTGAACACTCCGCAGTGCCTGATGGCCGAGGGCCTCGCCGATCTGGCGCTGCGCTCGATCGTCGGGCCGGGGTGGGGCAAGTGGGCGCAGGAGATCTACGCGGATCTGGGGCTGCGCTTCGACGGCGAACGAGCCGAACGGCTTTCGAACGCCTCCGCCAAGCTGCTGGGCGTGCGCCAGGACGCCGCGCTGCTGCTGCACGACCGGGGACGCACCCACGACGAGGTCGTGGAGTTCCTGCAGACCTGGAGCCTGACGACGCCGGAACGGGCGCGCCAGTCGCTGCGGTTCCTGTCCTCGCCGCTGTGGCGGGCCTACATCTCCACCTACGTGGAGGGGTACCGGCTGCTGGGCGGATGGCTCGATCGCGCGGTCGACGCCGGAGACCGGGCCGATCGCTTCCGCAGACTGCTCGACGAGCCGCTCACACCCGGGGCGGTGCGCGCCGCGGCGTAAGCGCTACTGGATCACCGCGCAACCCTGCCCGCCCGCGGAGATGCTGCACAGCAGCAGCGAGAGGGTGCGCAGCAGCGCCTCGACGGGGGAGTTGGGTACCGAGACCAAGCCGACCATGTTCGTTCCTTCGTCAGGTGATCGTGAACTCTCACCAGGGAAACCGGTCGGCGCACCACCGTTCGTTACGGCTCGTCTCGCCCCATGAATTCGGGGCGGGCGCGGATCGGGACCGGTCGGGTGGGTCGTGCTATCGCGCCGGTTGCCCGGTCGTCGCGGCCGCACTGGCCGAGTCCGAACCCGGGGTACAGGCCGCGGCGGGCGAGGTCTTCGCCGCCTGGCACGAACGCCTCGGCGCGGCGCTCGTCGCCGCGGGCGTGCCCGCCGAGGAAGCCCGCTCCTTCAGCAGTTTCGCGTTCAGTGCGATGGAGGGCGCCATCGTCCAGGCGCGGGCGATGAAGTCCACGCGGCCGCTGGAGGACGCGCAGCGGCAGCTGACGGTGCTGTCGGCGCACTATCTGCCGGAGGGCGGCGGGTCGCGCTGAATGTCCCGGCGGGCGCGCGAGGGTGGCGTAGGTCACGACCCCGGGGTGGCGTGGCCCGCTGTGCTGACGGAGGGATGAACCCCCTGCTCGAGGGATCGCCCCCCGGCCCATAGACTGAGGCCGTGACGCAGACGACCGCCTCTGTCAATTCCCAGTCTCTCGGTGAGCTCGATCCGGAGCTCGCTGCCGCGATGGCAGGCGAACTCGCCCGCGAACGCGACACGCTCGAGATGATCGCCTCGGAGAACTTCGTGCCGCGCGCGGTGCTGCAGGCGCAGGGCAGCGTGCTCACCAACAAGTACGCCGAGGGCTACCCGGGCCGGCGCTACTACGGTGGCTGCGAGCACGTCGACGTGGTGGAGACCCTCGCGCGCGATCGCGCCAAGGCGCTGTTCGGCGCCGAATTCGCCAACGTGCAGCCGCATTCCGGCGCGCAGGCGAACGCCGCGGTGCTGATGTCGCTGATGGATCCGGGCGACAAGCTGCTCGGCCTCGACCTCGCGCACGGCGGTCACCTGACCCACGGCATGCGCCTGAACTTCTCCGGCAAGCTGTACGAGGTGCACTCCTACGGGGTGAGCAAGGAAGACCACCGCGTCGACATGGACGAGGTGCGCGAGATCGCTCTGCAAGCGCGTCCGAAGGTGATCGTGGCGGGCTGGTCGGCCTACCCGCGCCACCAGGACTTCGCGGCGTTCCGCTCGATCGCCGACGAGGTCGGCGCGTACCTGTGGGTGGACATGGCGCACTTCGCCGGTCTGGTCGCCGCCGGTCTGCACCCCTCGCCCGTGCCCTACGCCGACGTGGTGTCCTCGACCGTGCACAAGACCCTCGGCGGCCCCCGCTCCGGCCTGATCCTGGCCAAGCAGGAGTACGCCAAGAAGCTCAACAGCGCGGTGTTCCCAGGCCAGCAGGGCGGCCCGCTCATGCACGCCATCGCCGCCAAGGCCGTCGCGTTCAAGATCGCCGCGGGCGAGGAGTTCAAGAACCGGCAGGAGCGCACCCTGTCGGGCGCGAAGATCCTGGCCGAGCGGCTCACCGCCGCCGACGTCAAGGACAAGGGCGTCAGCGTGCTCACCGGCGGCACCGACGTGCACCTGGTGCTGGTCGACCTGCGCAACTCCGAACTCGACGGTCAGCAGGGCGAGGACCTGCTGCACGAGATCGGTATCACGGTGAACCGCAACGCCGTTCCGTTCGACCCGCGTCCCCCGATGGTCACCTCCGGTCTGCGGATCGGCACCGCCGCCCTGGCCACCCGCGGCTTCGGCGACACCGAGTTCGCCGAGGTCGCCGACATCATCGCGGGTGCGCTGGCCGGTACCGCCGACCTCGACGCGCTGCGCGCCCGGGTGAGCAAGCTGGCGCAGGACGTTCCGCTGTACGACGGCCTGGAGGACTGGCGCCTGCTGGGCTGATCCGCGCACCCGCTTCGCACATCCGCCGCTCGTCGGATGTGCGGAGCCGGGAGCGTCGGTCGCGACAATCGCGCTCGGGGGCTCAGGAGCCCGGTATCTCGATCCCTCTGGCGGCGGCGAGTTCGGTGAGTTTCTGCATTTCGTCGATGGCGACGGCGACATAGACGCGCAGCACGTCGTCGTCATCGCGCCGCAGCAGGTATTCGTAATCGCTGTCGGTGAGCATCGCGCCCGCCGCGTCGAAGAAGTGCCATCGAACGTGCAGGCGGGTGATGCGCCCGGTGAGCTCGACCTGCCCCAGCAAGGTGTGGTCGACCCGCGCGAGTCCCAGCGCTCGATACAAGGGATAGGACTGGCGCAGTCCCTCCGCCATGTCCGCGCGGGAAGACAGCGAGCCGACGAATCCGTCGCCGACGATCGTGCCCGGCGTGCCCCACAACGCGGTCGAGCGCTCGGCGTCGAACGAGCTCAACGCCTGCTGATACTCGACCAGGAATGCCTCGATCTCGTCCCGAGTTGCCATGGCATCAACCTACGAGCCGACGCGGCGATCCGGAACTACCGATCCATGCGCGCTTTCGCCCGCACGATCGACTCATCGAGGTATCGGGCGATATCGGCGCTGGTACCGGGACGGATCATCAGGGCGCGATTGGCGGGCACCTCGCAGTAGCGGCCGTCGGTCGTGTCGATCCAGCGCAGGCGGCCGGTCCGCAGCGGTGCGTCGTTGCGCGGGCCCAGCAGCACGACGACGGTGCCGCGCGTGGTGCACGACTGCCGCCAGAAACGCCGGTAGCGTTCCTTGGCTTGGCTGGCGGGCGCGTTGCCGAACAGATCGGGGCGATTGTCGTTGAGATCATCGAGCAGGAAGCTTTTCTCACCCACCGTTCCGGCCGGTGCTTCCGGCAGCAGGCGCACCACTTCGGTGGCGAGCTGGTCGACTCGGCAGCGGCGCAGCCGGACCCGGCCACCGTCGGGCGCGGGTGATTGCACGGCCAGCACACCGGATCCGCTGCGTGTTCCGCAGGCGACGGCGCGCAGTTCGACGCCCTCGCGCGTGTTGTCGTAGCCGACCAGTTCGATGCGCCAGTCGGGGCCGGCCAGCGTGGCGATCGCGCCGCGCAGGGGCAGCCGCTCGGCCTGGTCCAGCTCGGCGCGGAACTGCCGCTGGTACTCCTGGTACTCGTGCAGGCCGGGGAACCGGCTGGTGAACCGGAACGGGAAGGGCATCCGATCCAGGCCGGTCGCGAACCATGCCGCGGCGAACTGCTCGGCCGACAGCGACCACTGCGCCATCACTTCTCTCCGAGGGCGGGCGGCACGGTCGGTTGCACTTCGCCGAGCAGTTCCTTCGCGTGTTCCTCGGTGCGCAGGTACTTCGGCGACTTGTGTTCGTCGTCGTCGGTGCGCCTGCCGCGGATACCGGGCGGGACCATGCCCGAGTAGCCGGGGACGCCCGGCGCTCCCGGGCGTCCCGCCGGAGCGGACGGTGTCTGGGACGCGGCCGGGGC
>NZ_JABLTE010000175.1 GCF_013315795.1 Nocardia barduliensis | reverse complement strand
ATGCAAGTCACCTACGACCGCCCCCGCCCGACACCGATCCATGTCCGTACACCCGGCACCGATCAGCCCCTCTCACTGAGCCTCGAGATCAGCGATTACGGCGAATGCCCCGACGTCCTCCTCGCCTACGGCACACCCGCCCTCGCTGCTGAGAACACCACCGTGGAACACGACAGAACCGGGTAGTCGCGGTGGACCCGGCGGGTGACGCATCCGAAGTGCCTCACCGCCGGTACCTCCGCGCGGGGAACGGCGGGCACCAGCCCCGCGCCCTACTCTCGGCCGCGCCTCGCCGGGTCCGAGGCAACACAGCACGTGAGAATTCCGTCAGGCGCCGGTGGCGGCGAGATATTCATCGAGTTCTCGTACTACCGGCGCGTCCGGTGCGACCGTTTTGAGAGCCAGGCGGGTTGTTTGGACCTCGGTCGCGAGACGGGGTGATCCGTACGCCGTTGCGACCGCGCTGGTGACGCGGGTGATACGTGCGGACTCCTCGATCTCCCCGGCCTGGCACAGTGCCGCGGCGAGCCCGATATCGGCGAATCCTCGCGAGAGGGCGTAGGCCGGGTCGATGAGGTCGACACACTGCCGCGCCGCGGTGACCGCTGGCTGTCGATCACCCAGTTTCACGAGGCATTCCGAGCGGAAGCCGTGGTGTATCGCCGGATCGAACACATAGGCCGGCAGAGTCGCCTCTGCGCTGTCGATGAGGTCGTTGGCCTCATCCAATGCGCTACGGCACTGGCGGGCGTCGCCTCGTTCGGCGTGGGCCTCAGCAGCCATGTCCAAGGCGTAGGCGGTGAGCAGTCGGTCTCGGGATTGGGTGGCCCACCAGTGGGCGGCTGCGGCGTGGTCGACTCCGAGCCCGGGGTGTCCCTCGCGGGTCGCAGCGAGGGAGGCGTTGCACAGTACGAGCGCGGTCAGCGCCGGGTCGGCGGCGGCGTCGGCCGCTGTGCGTGCGACTTCGTAGTGGGCGGCGGCTGCGCGCGTGTCGCCAGAGTCGTATGCCTGCCAGCCGATCACTCGCGCCAGCGAGGCGCGGACGGCGTGGAGGCGGGGTTTGAGTTTGGAGGAACAGTCCGGGAGCAGGGTTTCGACAAGTTCGGCCTGTCCGCGCCGGATCGCGGCCACAGCGCGAGGGCCGAAAGACTCGTACTGCTGGGCGGTGACCTCGCAGACGGCTTCGAGTTGTTCGATGGCGGCTTGGTCGACCTTGCCGCCGAGGGCGTATCCGAGGCGGCTTCGTGATGCTTCGTCGAGTCCGGCCAGCACGGCAGCGGCGGGCAGCGTCCCGGCCGCGCCGAGGAAGGCCAGCAGTTCACGTCGGTTCATATCGATCCACGCCTTCAGGTCGAGGGGAAGCTGGTGCAGGCCGACCGCCGCCGAGAAGGCGGGATCGACTGCGAACTGATGAGCGGTATGGGCGTCGAAGGCGGTCAGTAGCGCTCCACCGGCTCGGACTGCCGCGTCGATGGCGATCCAGAACCGGCGCCCGGGTACCGCCCGACCGGCTTCGACATGCGCGATATAGGAGCGGTCGACCCGGCATCGCTTGGCCACGACGGCCCTGGGCAGTCCCGCGTAGCGGGCGAGCCTGAGCCAGCATCGCACCCAACGTCGGTCGTCCTGTCTCGAGCATGTCCCCACCCAGCTCTCAACCTTGCCCTGTGTTTTTCGTCCACGATAGGCCGATGGCCCGAGCCGAGGGTGAATGCGAGTCGGTTGCGTGCAGCTTCATCGAGCCCGGCCAGCGCGGTGGCAGTTGGCCGTCGTGACTGCGGAGACGTTCTGGTCGAGGTGCGAGAGCGATGCTGTACCCGGTATCGGGAGGACTACCGGCGATTGCTCCAACAGCCATCGAAGTGACTGAGCTGCGGCTTTGTCGGTGTCGATTCGATGAGCTACCAGCGCTCCGGCGGCGAGTGGAGCATAGGGCACATAGGCGATTCGGTTCGTGGTGCAGTAGTCGAGGACTTCGTCATTGGGTTCACTGCGGTTGAACCGGTTCTGTACTGCGGCGACCGGAGCGGTCTTGCGAGCGGCTTCGATTTGTTCGACGGTCACTTTGGATAGACCGATGTGGCGGATCTTGCCTTGTTGGCGCAGGGTGTCCAGGGCGCCAACTTGGTCTTCGAGTGGGACGTAGGGGTCTATGCGGTGCAGGTAGTAGAGGGCGATGCAGTTGAGGTGCAGGCGTCGTAGGCTCATCTCCACGCATTGGCGTAGGTATTCGGGCCGACCGACTGGGGTCCAGAGGTTTGGTCCTTGCCTGGTCATGCCGCCTTTGGTAGCGATGACAAGGTCATCTGGGTAAGGGTGCAACGCGCTATGGATCAGGTGCTCGGCGACATGCGGGCCGTAAGCGTCGGCGGTGTCGATGTGGTTGATTTCGAGTTCGATAGCACGTCGTAGAATGCGCTCGGCACCAGCTTCGTCAGTGGGGTAACCCCAGTGACCGGGGCCGGTGAGTTGCATGGTCCCGTAGCCGATTCGGTTGACCGACAAATCGCCGCCGATCGCAAATTGGCCACTCGCTGCCGCACACGGGGTGTTCACCGCTGTCACCGGCTTTCTTGCCGCGGCACGAGTTGAGGTGACTGCTCGGCGTGGAGCTGCGGCTCAACCCTGTGGTCTTTTTCGATCCCATCGAGATGCCCCTTGATGATGGCCATCACTTCTATGAGTGCTCGATCGTGACTGTTGGCGGGCAAGGTGTCGTGGTCGATTCCGAGTCGCTCGCTGACCTTTGCGATTTGCCGGTCAACGAGCGCGCGGAAGGTGAGGTCGGTGCCGCGGGGTTTACTCAGGTCCAGTGGAATTGTCGGGTCAAGCACCGTGCGCAGAATGAGGTCGTAGTTGCGAACGTGTCCTGTGACCATCGCTTCGAGCTGACACATGTTCGCTGGATTCGATTGCTGGCCGCGGTATTCGAGCGCGGCTTCGTAGTATCCGAGCGCGTCGGACACTGGTCGGTCGACTAGGACCACGTCGGCGCGTGTCCATGTCTCCGCTTCCAGTGACATACCCCGGGCGATGATCCACAGGGTGGATACCCAGTTGTGCTGGTCGAGGATGGGGAGTCCTCGTTCGGCGGCCTCCGCACCGAGGTCGGCGACGATAGCGACGTCGATGCGGTCACGGCGCAGTCGTTCGGCGAGACGCTGAAGGAAGGTGCTCTTGCCGGTCGAGTGTGTGCCGGTCACAGCGATGGTGACCGGGCGTGCGAAGTCGGCGCTCACCACAACCGTCCCTGTGGTTCTCTCGGTGCCACGAATTCGGCCGGTGCAGCTGCCTGCACGATCTCGTCCCAGTCGTATCCGCTGTCGTCTACGAGTCGAGCCAGGAGTTGCCAGGCCGCCCATGTGTCCCATCCGGCGCGGTGGTGTCCATGGCCGGTGATCGCAGTGGTGTCCAGGCTCGCGTGTGTGACGAGTTTGTCCAGACTGTAGCCGGGCAGGCCGGGCCAGACGGCCTTGGCAAACCGCAGAGTGTCGAGCACCAGCGGCGGGGCCCATTCAGGAAGGTGTTCAGACAGGACACGTCGCTCAAGGTTGGCGTTGTGCGCGACAAGAATTCGACCGGTCACTGCGGCCTCGACCTGGCCAGCGACCTCGGCCCAGATCGGGCAGTCAGCGACGTCGGTGTTGGTGATGCCGTGGACCTTGCGGGTCACGATGGGCGTGATCGGTCGTTGAGGTCGGATCAGCCAAGACTGCATTCCCTCGACATCGACTGTCTGGCGGGAGATCGCGAGGACTGCAATCTCGATGATCTCGGGTGGGGTCTGTCCGTTTCCTTCAACGTCGACAACGGCGAAGTCCCTGCCGTGCAATGCATTCGGAACGATCATTGTGCTGCCTCCTGGTCGGTCCAGCCGATGTCGGCGCGTCCGTGCCGACCGACATGGTGTGGGCGCTCGCGGTCGTTGACCTGATATCCGAGATTGTGCTGGAGGAAGTTCCGTCGCCCTTCGGGCAGCCCCTCCACGATCACCGCCCTTTCGGTGATTTCCAGCATCCGCCCGCCCAGGCGCTCGACCCAAGCTGAAGTCGGCTCCCGATCTGGACGACGCCAATCCGCAGCACACCGCAGGATCTGTGCGCGCGGACAGATATCGCACAATTCACGTACGCCGTAGTGGCCGTTGTAGTCGGCGACCTGGTGTACGTAGGTGACCCCGCATGAAGTTTTACGGAACAGTGGAGATCCGAATTCGCTACGGTGGGCGAGAATCCGCTTTTCAAGTCGTTCGGGGAATATCTTACGCGATGGCCCTTGGTCGTATAGTTCAGGTAGGCCGTTAGCTTTGTAGTACTCGCGGATCTGATCTTTGAAGAACAGACCGGTGAACACGGTGGCGTGCGCGTGGTGGGACAGATCGCGGGCTCGTTCGAGGTGGTCATCGGAATCGTTGAGTCCCGGAACTATGGGCCGCCAGTACAGGATGACCCGATAGTTCTCGGCATGCTCAAAGGCAATCCGCAGGGATGTGGCCGCGATATCGCAGTCGACCGGCTCGATACGAGAGTCGTTGATTCCGGAGTGAGTGATTAGGATAGTCAGGCGAATATTGCTGAAGCTGTTCAGGATGGCACAGTCTTCAGGCTCTATCCGCCAGCGGGTGATAACCAAGACATGGTTGGTGATGCCCTGCTCATCGAGCAGCCGCAGCATCTCGAGAGTGTGCGGCTTCACCGCGGGCAGCATCGGGTCCGTGGCCCGGTTCAGGAGCTGGATTGGAGTCACGTTGGGTCGGAAGTGCTTGTCGTGCAGAAGCATTCGCGCCGCCGTCGGCTCGTCCGTCAGCCGCCGGGGAACCTTCATCTCGTAGTTACCGAATGTGTGGCGCACACAGTAGGTGCAGTCAAGTGGGCAGCCGACGATCCAGTTCAGGCTCAGCCCGCTTTTTCGGTAGTCGATCACCCGTTGCAGGCGCGGGTCGAGCGCGGCTTGGTGGTCGGTTGACAAGATCGGCAACGGCCGTCGTGCGAATGGTTGAACCTTCGACTCGGCGATGATCGGATCTCGAGGATTGCTCATCTCAACGTCTTTCGTGTGAAGCGAGATCGACTGCGCTTCGACCTGTTGCCGCGATGTGATGGCCGCTTGGTCGACAGCCGGGGCCAGGATGGACAGCCAACGGCCCCGTCGATCTCGGTCTTCGCGCAAGTAGTCGCAGGATCTCAATCGGCCGGTGGGCGTCGGACTCCTGCATCGATTTCAACAGGAGGACTCTTCGGGATATAGCGGCCACTGGGCAGCCAGGACGCGTCAGCGACGGTCTGCACACCGGTGCCGCATATTCTGACTGGCATGACGATTGACGCGGTGTTCTTCGATGTCGGCGAGGTGTTGGTTGACGAAACCCGGGAGTACGGGACCTGGGCAGACTGGCTGGGGGTTCCCCGACACACGTTCTCAGCCGCCTTCGGTGCCGTAATCGCACAAGGCAAGGACTACCGTGAAACCTTCCAGATCTTTCGCCCGGGCTTCGATCTTGCTACCGAGCGGGAGCGTCGAGCCGCGGCCGGCCAACCGGAGTGGTTTGGAGAGGAAGACCTGTATCCAGACGTTCGCCCCTGCCTATCAGAACTTCGCGCACAGGGCCTGAAGGTCGGCATCGCGGGCAATCAGACCACGCGAGCCGAAGGCATCCTCCGAGACTTGCGCCTGCCGACCGATGTACTCGGTACCTCTGACAGTTGGGGTGCCAGCAAGCCTTCGTTGTCGTTCTTCGAGCGCCTCATCGCTGAGGCGAGAGTTCCAGCCGAAAACATTCTCTACGTCGGAGACCGCATAGATAACGATCTCCGACCTGCGATCGAACTCGGCATCAACGCTGCTGTGATCCGCCGTGGGCCGTGGGGACACATTCTTCGTGACGAGACTGCCCAGGAGATCTTGGGGCAGGACATCGAGCGTCTCAGCCTCTTCCATCTCAACAGCCTGTCCGAGCTGCCCGACCTTGTGCGCAAATACAACGAGCAACAAGCCTGATCAGGAGTTGGTGGCTGGCAGGGCGAGTTCGTTCGCCCGCTGAGCGAGTTCCGCACCACCGCGTGTACCACTGAGGGCTCGCTGAACCGCCGGGATACGCTCGTACGCAGTTCGATAGAAGTTGGATTCAAGTTCAGCACACGCTTGCTGCGCGATCGTCCCGGCGTGGTCAGCGTTGGAGACTGCGTGCGCTGCGGCCAGGTCGAACAAGAGGACGCTGCGTTGCTTGTCCGCCTTTTGATCGATCTGCACTAAAGCTTTTTCGAGCCAACGGACAGCCGAGTCATGCTGTCCAGCGAGGAGTGCGACGTTCCCCGCGAACCCAGCCAGACGTGTTTCATCGAAGAAGTCCAGACGTTCGGAGTCCACACCGCCAGTACCCAGAGAGTCCTCGGCCTGCCGAATCCTCTCGGTTGCAGATGACGCCGAATCGGTTCTAGCATCAATTTCAGCGGAAACGCAGTGCAACCACGCACGCAGAAGGGGGCCGCTGTCGTATCTGGCATGTGCCGTGGCTACGTCGAGGAGTTGCTTCGCGGCGACGGCATTCCCAGCAAATCCCGGAAGGAACGCGTGGTGAGCCGCGATCATAGCCGCCAAGTAATGATCACCACACTGTGCAACGGCTGATCCAGCGTAACTGAAGCAGCGCTCGGCCAGCGGGGCATGGCCGAGATCGAAGAAGGCCAGTCGCGCTGACAGCAGCGCGGTCTCCGCAACAGCCGCTGCGAGTTCATTGCCATCATTCAGCGACTCAGGTGATGCCGCGAGCAATTGAGTACCGAGCCGGAGGTGACCAAGCACCGCATCGAGCAAAACCGCCGGTTCACTGGCCCAGTACATTTCACGCTGGATGGCGGCAATCCTACGGTAAGCGGCGACCGCTTGGGGGTCGCGCTGCTTACCCGTCTGATGCCAGACCGCATCAGCTTCGCCCACTATTGCGGACGCAGCAACCGGTGACACGCCCGCTGCCAGAAGAGCAGTCAAGAACTGCTTCCGTCCGAAGCCAGCTCCCTTGTCAGCCATCATCAACCTCCTCAATTCATCGAGCATCTCAGATCCCGGCCGGTCAGGTTCGTCCGGGCGCATGGCTAGCTCGTCTGGAGTGAGTAGCCCGAGATCTGCGGCGGGAAGTCCGAACACCAGTACGAGGTGTTTACGAAATCGAGGTTCCGGCCAGCGCTCTCCGGACTCCCACCGCCGTGCTGTATCCGCAGTCAGTCCGGTGTCAGTTTCGCCGTGTGTCTTCATACTCAACGAAATCTGCCGAACCATCTCTTCTCTGCTCCACCCCTTCTGTAGCCGCTGCCAGGCCAGCCGCTTATTCGGCGGATAACGCCGCTTACCAACCGTGCTCATAAGCCCCACTCCTCGGAATGCGATCGGATCAGCACCGAAAACGACATTGCCAGCTGCGCGCCTACAACGCCAGACCAGCCGGGGGGTGGCTGCGCATCGGCGGTGCTATGGCGGGTACTTTCCGTCCACGGGGACCGGTGTTGTGGAACGTGAATCCGTTCATCGACACCGAAGGACCTGAGTCATGCTCATCCCCGCTTCCCAATTGATCACGAACCAGCTCTCGCGGCGCAATCTGCGGCTGCGAGGTTGCCCACTCTGCCGATCCGCGAAGCGACATGGGTGCTGACGATCGTGGAGATCGTTGGCGTGATCGCCTGTTCGACGACATACCGCCGAGAGTGCGACGTGAAGAGGCTGCCGCGACTGGGGCAGCAACGGTGAGCGTCGAGTTGGTCGCGGTCTCGGCTGCGGGGGCTGTAGCGTCCGGCGACGGGGCGAGGCGAGGCCATCAGCAGGTCAGTGGAACATGCTGAGACGACCCAACCCGGAATCAGAGATGACCAGCACCGACACAGGGCATCGCGCTCGTAGCGTCGGTCAGGATTACTGGGTCGTCAGCTATTTGCCTGGTCGGACGTTATCTACAGTCCAGGCGCGGGCCGCGCTGCGGGTAGCCGAGGAGTTGGACGCCCTGCGCGGCTATGCGGCAGCGCTGGGTTTGACGGTGCTCGAACTCGTCGGGCTGGCCATGATGGACTGCTCCGGGCAACGGGCGGAATCGTACGGTGATGCCGCGCAGGCCCTCTCGCGATTGGGGCGAGGGCAGTGACCGGCGAGCAGACCGTGGCCTCGGCTGCGGCGGTCGCGGCGTTCAGCGCGGGAGCTGCACGAGGCCACGAGGCCGCCGCCCTCGAGCTGGCAGAGCTGGATACCGCTCTGGACGCGGCGGCATGGCGCATGGTCGAGGCTCGGGCGGTAGTGCGGTGATGTTCGAGAGATGTCACAGTGCGCGGGAGGTCGCCGAGGTTTACCGGCGGCGCGGGTTCATCGTGTCGTGCGCGTTCGATCGCGTGTTCCTGGTCGCGTCGCTGAGGTTGGGTGCGGTGGTGATGCCCGCGCCGCTGGGTGGGCGGGTGCGGAAGGCACTGCTCGACACGAACAAGTTCGAGTCGGTGCCGGTCCTGACCCATGCCCGACCGGATCGGGAGTGGGTGTTCGTGGTCGGTCCGGCCTGGGGTGCCGGATTGTCGACGCCGACCGTGGCGAGCCTGGAGGCGCACGGGGTGCGAGTCCTCGACGCTCGGCAACGGATCTGGTTGCCGATGACCGATCACCCGACCGGCTGGCATTGGATCTCAGAGCCGGTCAACGCCACATCGATCCCCTCGCGCACCACCGTGGCGTGCCGCGCCCGCGACCTCCTCGCCCCAACTCGGTCGTCGCGGGCGCGGAGGTGAGTGATGGCCTCCACCCCAGACGAGGTTGTGCGGATTCTGCCGTCGGGGGAGTCGCTGCTCTCGGCTATCCGTGGCCATCACGTCGACGCACACCGGCTGACACGGTTCGCCGCCGAGTTCGGGAGGCTGTATCAAGGCCCTCCGGCGTGGTTGGGGTGCGGGTGTCGGTGCGGCAGGGACGAACTCGTTCTCGCTGTCGATTCGTGGGCGGCCATGCATCTGCCGGTGCCGCGTTCGGGGGCGCGGTTGCACACCGAGACTCTCGGCGCGGTCATCGACCGCCTCGCCCGTAGCCAGGTGCGCGCCTATCGCCTGTTGATGACTGTGGATGTATCCGACCCGCAGGTACACGCGGCCTGGTATCGGCTGGCGGAGCTGGTGGATGGCTACACCGATCTCGCCGACGGGCTGACTCAGCGGTCGGTGCGGCTGCCCGCGCTCGGAGACGGTTGCTGATGAGACCTGTGCTGCCGGGCAAGGACGAACTGCTGATGGCCTGCCGGGGCTTTCCGCTGCCCGCCGACGACCCGGTGCTGAGCGCGGCTGCCGAACTGGCCGTGCTGCATCAGCGGCGTGAACAGACAGCGTGGGCGGCGCTGGCGGTGATCGACGCGCACCGTTCCTGGTTGATGAACACCATCAACACCTGGGTTCAGGTGGTGATCCCGCAACCGGTCCCGGGCGCGCGGGTGCATACCGAGGCGATTGGCCAGGTCATCGACCGTATCGCCCAGTTGACCGCCCACACCTACACCGCGCTGGCGGGCGCTTCCGAAGAGGTGTTCTGGGAATCAGCGGAAGTGGTCGAGGACCTCGCCGTCGCCTACGCCGACCTGGTCGAAGAGCTCCTCGCCGGTACCCGCCGCTTACCGATGACCACGACCTCGGTGTAGCGCACCAGACGTATTCACACCTTCCCCCACATGCACACGGGCTTCGGCTCGAAGTCGCCCCTGCCGCCACCACCCAACCCCGATGAAGGGAGCAACAACACCGTGTCCGCGAATCCGGATCTTCGTGACCGCCCCGATCCGCTGCCGAGTATGGATCGGCTACTGCGGGTGTGGGACGGGGTGGAGAAATCGACATCATCTCTGGAACACGCCACCCGCGTGTTCCTCACGGTGTGGATTATCCAGTTCGAGGGGATCGACGTGCGCACCGTCGAGGACTGGAGCTTCGCCGACCATCAGGCAGCCGTGCGCGAGAAGGCCGTGGTGCTCGCGCGAGCCATCGATGACGAGGTGACCTGGCATCTGGGAAACCGCCCGGAGCTGGTCACGCTGATCGATGACGATGCCGACGCGCCCACCGTGGGCGAGCTGCTCGGCCAGATCACGATGTATGCGGCCCTGTTCGACAAATGGCCTCCCGGCCACGACCAGATCCCGTTCGGTCCCACGTTCATGGTGCTCGGCCGCCTCTACGACGCGCTCGTCACGAACTTGATGACCGGGAGCGCCCGCCAGCCTCGCCGCCGCTGCCACGG
>NZ_JABLTE010000174.1 GCF_013315795.1 Nocardia barduliensis | reverse complement strand
GGGAAGGGCATCGGCGCAGTGGGCCGATTACGCTGTTCGTTATGTCTGTCCGCACCCGCAAGCCGCTCGTCCCGGGCACACTGTCGCCCACCCGTGAAGTTCCGCGCGCCATCGAGCGCCCGGAATACGCGTGGAAGAAGACCGCCGACGAGGGACGCGAACCCTGGGTGCAGACCGCGGAGACGATCGAGAAGATGCGGATCGCCGGCAAGATCGCCGCGCAGGCGCTGGCGGAGGCGGGCAAGGCGGTCGCGCCCGGCGTCACCACCGACGAGCTGGATCGCATCGCGCACGAGTACATGTGCGACCACGGCGCCTACCCGTCGACGCTGGGCTACAAGGGTTTTCCGAAGTCGTGCTGCACCTCGCTGAACGAGGTCATCTGCCACGGCATCCCGGATTCCACCGTGATCGAGGACGGCGACATCGTCAACATCGACGTCACCGCCTACATCAACGGCGTGCACGGCGACACCAACAAGACCTTTCTCGCCGGTGAGGTGGACGAGGAGGTTCGCTTGCTGGTCGAGCGGACCGAGGAGGCCACCATGCGGGCGATCAAGGCGGTCCGGCCGGGCCGGGCGCTGAACGTGATCGGCCGGGTCATCGAGTCCTACGCCAATCGTTTCGGCTACGGCGTGGTCCGCGACTTCACCGGCCACGGTGTCGGCCCGACGTTCCACAGCGGGCTGGTGGTGCTGCACTACGACCAGCCCGCCGTGGAGACCGTCATCGAGCCGGGCATGACGTTCACCATCGAGCCGATGATCAACCTCGGCGGGATCGACTACGAGATCTGGGACGACGGCTGGACAGTGGTCACCAAGGACCGCAAATGGACGGCGCAGTTCGAGCACACCCTGGTGGTCACCGAATCGGGGACCGAGATCCTGACCCTCCCGTGACCGGCCGGACCGGACGCGATCCGGTCGGCCGGACGTCCCGGGCGGCCGCGCACCGGACGAGCCGCCGATGAAGGGCGCGCTGCTGGTCGCGGGCACCACCTCGGATGCGGGCAAGAGCGTCGTCGTGGCCGGGATCTGCCGGATGCTGGCGCGGCGTGGCGTGCGCGTGGCCCCGTTCAAGGCGCAGAACATGTCCAACAACTCCGTGGTCACGCTGGACGGCGGGGAGATCGGCCGGGCGCAGGCGCTACAGGCCAAGGCGTGTGGACTCGAGCCGAGCGTGCGGTTCAATCCCGTGCTGCTCAAGCCGGGCAGCGACCGGCGTTCCCAGCTGGTGGTGCGGGGGAAGGCCATCGGCACCGTGGGCGCCGAGGACTACATCCGGCACCGCCGGGAGTTGCGCGCCGTGGTGGCCGCCGAACTCGCGGCGCTGCGGGACGAATACGACGTGGTGGTCTGCGAGGGCGCGGGATCGCCCGCCGAGATCAATCTGCGCGCGACGGATCTGGCGAACATGGGCCTCGCGCGTGCCGCGGGCCTGCCGGTGCTGCTCGTGGGGGACATCGACCGCGGTGGCGTGCTCGCCCACCTCTTCGGCACGGTCGCCATCCTCGAGCCCGAGGATCAGCGGTTGATCTCGGGGTTCGTCGTCAACAAGTTCCGCGGCGCGGTCGAGTTACTTCGCCCCGGGCTGGAACGTCTCGCCGAACTCACCGGCCGTCCCACCCTCGGCGTGCTCCCGTATGCCGAGGACCTCTGGATCGACGCGGAGGACTCGCTGGGCACCCTCGCCGACGCTCCGGTCGGCCGCCCCCGCCCGCCGGTGGGCGCCGAATGGCTGACCGTCGCCGCGATCCGGCTGCCGCGCGTCTCGAACTCCACCGATGTCGAGGCGCTCGCCTGCGAGCCCGGCGTCTCGGTGCGCTGGGTGAGCGAGCCGTCCCGCTTGGCGGGCGCCGACCTGGTGGTCCTGCCGGGCAGCAAGGCGACGGTGTCGGATCTGCGCTGGTTGCGGCGTACCGGCATCGCCGACGCCCTGCGGGCGCGCGCCGCCGCGGGCGGACCGATCCTCGGCGTCTGCGGCGGGTACCAGATGCTCGGTACCCGCATCGTCGACTCGGTCGAGTCCGGCGCGGGCGCGGTCGACGGGCTCGGCCTGCTCGACCTGACCGTCGAGTTCGCCGAGTCCAAGGTTCTGCGTCGCAGCGCAGGGCATGCGCAGGGCGTCGCGGTACGCGGCTACGAGATCCACCACGGACGTGTCACGCACACCGGTGATCCGGCCTGGCTCACCATCGACGGCGAGCCGGAAGGCAGTGTCCGCGGCGTGGTGTGGGGCACCCACCTGCACGGGCTGCTGGAATCCGACGAGTTGCGCCGCGGTTGGCTCCGCGCGGTGGCCGCTGCCGCGGGCCGGTCGGAATTCGTTGTCGCCGATGATGTCTCGGTCGCGGCGGTGCGGGCCGCGCAGCTCGACCTGCTGGCCGATCTGATCGAGGCCCACCTCGATCTGGCCGCGCTGGAGCGCCTGATCACCGAGGGCGCGCCGGTAGGCTTGCCCATCCTGGCCACCGAGGCGATCGGCGTGAGCGGCCGTATCGGTTGACGGGGGCCACCCCGCGCCTTACCTTGCAGTAAGGAATTCGGCCCCGGGTAAGGCGCGGGCCGATCGGAGACGGTCGGGTGTGAGATGATGGCGGCGGAGAAGAGACCCGGTGGCCGAGGGGGGAACGTGGTGTCCGCGTCGGTCACCAGTAAGGGGCAGATCACGATCCCGATCGATGTGCGCGTGGCGATGGGCCTGCGCACGGGCGTGCGGGTCGCGTTCGTGCCCACTGCCAACGGCACCTACGAACTGGTGCCCGAAACGCGCACCATCAAGTCGCTGAAGGGCATCGTGGGCTGGTCCGGCTCGCCGATCGGCCTGGTCGAGATGAACGAGGCGATCGCGGGCAACGTCGTGGAAGGCAAGCCGCGATGATCGGTCTGGACGCCAATGTGCTGATCCGCTACCTCACCCAGGACGATCCGGAGCAATCCGCCCGGGCCAACCAGGTGATCGACGGGCTCAGCGAGAGCAAGCCCGGCTACATCACGATGATCGTGCTCGCCGAAATCCACTGGGTGCTGCGCCGCGGCTACAAGCAGGACCCCGAGGCGGTCACCGACGTACTGCTCGGACTGCTCGACTCCAGCGAGATCGTCGTCGAACGCTCCGACACCGTGCGCCAGGCGCTGCGCCGGGCCGCCGACGGCGCCGACTTCGCCGACGCGTTGATCCAGCAGCTCGGCCAGGAGGCCGGGTGTGAGCTGACCGTCACCTTCGACCACAACGCAGGTGAGCGGGCCGGGATGCGCCTGCTCGCCTGAATCGGGCACCCCCGACCGGCCCTGGCGGTGCCCCGATCCGTGTAGCGTGATTCGGCATGGAATCTCGGCAGATCACGGTCGGTGACCGGGCGTGGACCGTGCGGATCGACGGACCGGAATCCCGGCACAGCGTGCTGCTGCTGCCCGACGCGGGTGACGCGGCGGACGTCTTCGATCAGGTGTGTGCCCGCCTGCACAACTCGGATCTGCGCACCTTCGCGGTGGAATCGATCGAGGGCCTCGACCCGGCCGGCGTGACCGCGATCCTGGACGAACTCGGGCTGCCGTGGGTGAACGTCGCCGGACGCGGGATGGGCGCGATACTGGCCTGGCAGTCCTGCGCACGCGTGTTCGGCCGTTTCCAGAGCCTGGTTGTGGCCGATCGTGGGCACCCCGCAGCGCCAGGGGCCGACGGCGCGGTGGCCGACGCGGCCACCGGTCCGGTCGAGGTGCCGACCACGCTGCTGGTCACCAAGAACCTGCCGCGCTCGGTGGCCGACGCGTCGGGGCGGTTCGTCTACGGCGAGTTCCGGGTGGTCGAGGTGGACGTCACCAACGTGGCCACCGAAGCAGACCACGAGCTGGCCACCGAGATCGTGCTACGCACCAGCCTCTGGTGATTTCGCGCCCGCGGCTTCCTGATAGCCCGCCAGCCAGTCCAGCCAGTTGTCGAGCTCCCGGAACGCCTGCGCCAGCGGTTCGGGGCCGGACAGGAACACGTCGTGCTTGGCGCCGTCGATCGGCACCATGTTGGTGCGGTCGCCCAGGCAGCCCGACCAGCGCTGGATCTGCTTGACGTCGAGCACCGCGTCGGCCACGTCCACGGCGGGGCCGTACTGCCTGGCGAACTTGGTCATCCGGGAGCGCAGGATCAGCGAGGGCACCCCGATGTCGAGGCCCTGGTGCAGCCGCGCGTGGCCGTTGCGGATCGCGCGCAGCCAGCCGAGCCGCACCGGGAAGCCCTGCAACGGCTTCCAGTCCAGGTTGTAATTCCACTCACCGGACACCGAGTGGTGCAGGCTGTCGCCGTAGGTGCTGACCTTGCCGCCGCCGGGCAGCTCGACCATCTTCCTGAACCGGCCGATGGCCTTGATGATCGGCGTGCCGACGGTCCGGTAGTACGCGGGGCCCTGCAGGTCGAACCACGGGCTGTTGAGCACCACGCCGGTGATGCCCGCGGCGGCCGTGCCCTGGGCGCGGTTGAGCCGGTCCAGCCACAGCGATACCACCAGGCCGCCGGTGGAGTGCGCGTTGACCACGACGGAAGCGCCGCCGGTCTCGGCCCGGATGATCCGCAACGACTCCGCCAGCTCCTGATCGTAGAAAGCGAGATCCGTCACATAGTGCGGCGTGTGCCCGTCCCGCAGTGACCGGCCGCATTTGCGCAGGTCGAGCGCGTAGAACTGGAATCCGCGCGCGGCGAAGTGCTCGGCGAGGTGTTCCTGGAAGAAGTAGTCGGTGAATCCGTGGACATAGAGCACCGCGCCCGCGGTCTGCGCGACGGCGCCGGTGGGGGTGTAGCGCACCAGCGTGGCGTCCACCGAGCCTTCGCCGTCGGGGTCGGGGCCGAGGGGCAGCGTGCGCTGCTGATAGTGCGGGCCGAGGACGTCTGGGCGCCAGCCTTCGCCATCCGGCGAAGTGCTGACCGGCTCGGCAAGGGACTGTTCGTTCGTCACGCGACCAATGTATTGGACGGTGCCACGCGCCGACAGACCTTGGCTGTCACCCTGCCGCCGAAGTGACGACGATCTCTGTCGCATTCCGCACATTCAGCAGGTTCGCTGCGGGGCCGCGGCGTGGTGAGGTGCACAATTGGGCTTAGGTGAACGGCGGGTAACCTGACTCCCGCTTATGCCGTTCGGGGCCGGCTGACGCCGGAACCGAGCCACAACCACACCGTGCCCAGGCAGGTCCACCCGCCCGGTGGGCCCGCGCAGAAGGACAAGGAAGTCGATCTACCCGTGCCGAACGCTGCCATGACTGAAAAGACCGATGTAGTCCTCATCGGTGCCGGAATCATGAGTGCCACTCTCGGCGCGCTGCTGCGGCAGCTGCAGCCGAGCTGGTCGATCTCCCTGTTCGAGCGGCTCGACGCCGCGGCAGCGGAGAGCAGCGATCCGTGGAACAACGCGGGTACCGGACACTCCGCGCTCTGCGAGCTGAACTACAGCCCGCAGAACGCCGACGGCTCGGTGGACATCACCAAGGCCGTCGACATCAACGAGCGCTTCCAGGTCTCCCGCCAGTTCTGGTCCTACGGCGTGGAGAACGGCATCCTGCGCGACCCGTCCGCGTTCATCAACCCGATTCCGCACGTCAGCTTCGTGCACGGCGCCGAAAACGTGGAGTACCTGCGTAAGCGGTACGAGGCGCTGGCGCCGCACCCGCTGTTCGAGGGCATGGAGTTCATCGACAGCCCCGACGAGTTCACCCGGCGGTTGCCGCTGATGGCGCGCGGGCGCGACTTCTCCGACCCGATCGCGTTGAACTGGACCGACGGCGGCACCGACATCGACTTCGGCTCGCTCACCCAGGAGCTGCTCGCCTACCTCGGCGCCTCCGGCGTCGACCTGGCCTTCGGCAACGAGGTCCGCGACCTGTCCAAGCAGTCCGACGGGTCATGGCTGGTCACCGTGCGCAACGTCCGCACCAGGGAAACCCGCAGGCTGATCAGCAAGTTCGTGTTCGTCGGCGCGGGCGGCGGCGCGCTGCCGCTGCTGCAGAAGGCGAACATCAAGGAGGCCAAGGGATTCGGCGGCTTCCCGGTCAGCGGTCAGTTCTTCCGCTGCGTCAACCCGGCGCTGATCCATCAGCACGAGGCCAAGGTGTACGGAAAGGCAGCCGTCGGCGCCCCGCCGATGTCGGTGCCGCATTTGGACACCCGCGTGATCAAGGGCAAGCCGGGCCTGCTGTTCGGCCCGTACGCGGGCTGGACGCCGAAGTTCCTCAAGGACGGCAAGAACACCGACCTGTTCAAGTCGGTGCGCCCGAACAACATCTTCTCGCTGCTCGGTGTCGGCGTCACCGAGCTCGGCCTGACCAAGTACCTGGTCAGCGAGCTGCTGAAGTCCGAAGCGGGCAAGGTGGTCACCCTGTCGGAATTCATCCCGCGCGCCGAGGGCAGGGACTGGGAGCTGATCACCGCGGGCCAGCGCGTGCAGGTGATCCGCCGCAAGGGCGTGGGCGGCGTGCTCGAGTTCGGCACCGCGGTGATCGCCGCGCAGGACGGCTCGATCGCCGGTCTGCTCGGCGCGTCTCCTGGCGCCTCCACTTGCGTCACCGCCATGCTGGACGTCCTGCAGCGCTGCTTCCCGCAGGAGTACGCCGAGTGGACGCCGAAGCTGAAGGAAATGGTCCCCTCGCTGGGCGTGAAGCTCTCCGACGACCCGGCGCTGTTCCACGAAGTGTGGGATTGGACCTCCAAAGCGCTGAACCTCGTCGACGGCGGTGAGAACACGCCGAGGCACACGGGGGTCGCGGCGCACGCCTGAGTTGTGATAGCAAGACGCGATGATGTCAACGGTTGCTCTCAAACGCTCCTGGGCGCAGGATCTCGATACCGCGACGCTCTACCAGCTGTTGAAACTTCGCGTCGAAGTCTTCGTCGTCGAACAGAAGTGCGCGTATCCCGAGCTGGACGGGAAGGACTTGCTTCCCGAGACCCGGCACTTCTGGCTCGATGACGAGGGCGAGGTGATCGCCACGCTGCGCCTGTGCGAGGAACACCACGACGGGGTGAAGAGCTTCCGCATCGGCAGGCTCTGTACGGCGGCGCCCGCTCGCGGGCACGGGTACACCACGCGGCTGGTGCAGGCGGCGCTGGCCGAGGTCGGCTCGGCGACGGTGCGGCTGAGCGCGCAGAGCTACCTGATCGACCTCTACAGCAAGCACGGGTTCAAGGTCGACGGCCCGGAATTCGAGGAAGACGGCATCGCCCACGTGCCGATGCGCCGGGGCGGGGAGTAGCACCTCCCGCGCCGCCGTTCGCACCCACTCCGGGCCGCTCCGGAGTGGGTGCGTCATCTTCCGACGCCCGCCCGCATCGGTTCTGAATCGAAGGGCCCTGTCGGGTGGGCGAGGGCGCGCGCTTACAGTTGGGGCGTGTCCGTGTCCCATGCCGAAACAGTGCCGACGTCCGATCAGCGCAGCCGAACGCGTCCGGGCTCGGACGGTGAAGCGGGCTTCCCGTTCTCGGCGGTGGTCGGGCAGGAACGGTTGCAGCTGGCGCTGATCCTCTGCGCGGTGCATCCCGGCATCGGCGGGGTCCTGGTGCGCGGGGAGAAGGGCACCGCCAAGTCGACCGTGGTGCGCGCGCTGGCCCAGCTGCTGCCGCCGGTGGTGGACGAGACCGGCGCGCGGCAGGCCCGCCTGGTGGAACTGCCGGTGGGCGCGACCGAGGACCGCGTGGTCGGTTCGCTGGACCTGGAGCGGGTGCTGCGAGACGGGGAGCAGGCGTTCCGGCCCGGCTTGCTGGCCGCGGCCCACCACGGCGTGCTCTACGTCGACGAGGTCAACCTGCTGCACGACCATCTGGTGGACGTGCTGCTGGACGCCGCGGCGATGGGCCGGGTGCACATCGAACGCGACGGCGTCTCGCACTCCCATCCGGCGCGCTTCGTGCTGGTCGGCACGATGAACCCGGAAGAAGGCGAGCTGCGTCCGCAGCTGCTGGACCGGTTCGGCCTGACCGTGGACGTGGCGGCCTCCCGGGACGTGGACGTGCGCATGGCTGTGGTGCGCCGCAGGCTGGACTACGAGGCCGACCCGGCCGGATTCGCGGCCCGATACGCCGAGGCCGACCACGAGGTGGCCGAGCGGATCCTCGCCGCCCGCGACCGGGTGGCGCGGGTGGTGCTCGACGACGTGGAGTTGCGCCGGATCGCCGCGCTGTGCGCCGCGTTCGACGTCGACGGGATGCGCGCCGATCTGGTCGTCGCGCGCACCGCGACGGCGCACGCCGCCTGGCGCGGCGGCGACGCGGTGACCGAGGACGACGTGCGGGTGGCCGCCGAACTGGCGCTGCCGCACCGGCGTCGCCGCGATCCGTTCGACGAGCCCGGCATCAGCGAACAGCAGCTCGACGACGCCATGCGCGACGCGGCGGCGCAGGCGCGGCGCGAGGACGAGACGTCCGAACCGGACGGCGCGACCGAGCCGACCGGCGATCCGAGCGGTTCGACGGCGGACGACGCGGGTGCGGGCGACGATCCGGACGACGGCCCAGAAGACCCGTCGCCACCCGGTGGTCCGGGCGGCGGCAAGTCGGCGGAAGGACGCAGTGGCGCACCGGTTTCCGCCGGGGCGCGCACCCCGCGCTGGGAAGTGCCCGGCGTCGGCGAAGGCGCTCCGGGGCGGCGCTCCCGTGCGGAATCACGGCACGGGCGCGTAGTGCGTCCGAACACCGACACCTCCGCGGGCCTGCATCTGCTCGGTACCGTGTTCGCGGCCGCGCCGCATCAGCGTTCCCGTGGCCGAGGGGAAGGGCCGTTGCGGCTGGCCGCCGCCGACCTGCGTGGCGCGTATCGGGAAGGGCGAGAAGGGAATCTGGTCGTCTTCGTGGTCGACGCCTCCGGTTCCATGGCCGCCCGCGACCGGTTGTCCGCCGTCACCGGTGCGGTGGTCACCCTGCTGCGGGACGCCTATCAGCGCCGCGACAAGGTCGCCGTCGTCAGCGTGCGCGGCGCGGAGGCGGAACTCGTGCTGCCGCCCACGTCGTCGGTGGACATCGCGGTGCGCCGGTTGTCCGGGATGCGCACCGGCGGGAAGACGCCGTTGGCCGCCGGTCTGTTGCGGGCACGGGAGGTCGTGCTGCGTGAGCGTGTGCGCGATCCGCGCCGCAGGCCGATGCTGGTGCTGCTCACCGACGGTCGTGCCACGGGCGGCGCCGATCCGGTTCCGCGCGCCCGCGCCGCGGCCGGCTTGCTCGCCAGGGACGCGGTCACCTCGATCGTGGTCGACTGCGAACGCGGCATGATCCGTCTTGGGCTGGCCGCGGAGCTGGCTCGCGACCTGCGCGGGGGTTATCTGAGGCTGGCCGAGCTGACCGGTGATTCGGTGGCGGACGTCGTCCGCGCGGGTTCCGGGAGCCCGACCGGGATGTCGGTGCGGGCGGCTAGAGCAGCAGCGTGAGCGCGACTGGCGAACGGCGTATCGGGTGGAGTCCGCACGGCGCTCCGTCGGCGGTGCTGGAGGTTTCTGCGGCACTCCGTTCCGCGGTGCGCGGGCCGGGCGCCTGAGGTGACTCCGGTGGCTCCAGGTCTGGACGCACAGGTTCGGAAGTGATCCGAGGACGAGCAAGGAGATTCGATGCCCAAGGGTGTTCCGGAAACCGTTCCCGACGACGGGCTGACCACCCGGCAGCGGCGCAATCAGCCGGTGCTCGCGGTGCACACCGGGCCGGGCAAGGGTAAGTCGACGGCGGCGTTCGGAATGGCGCTGCGCGCTTGGAACCAAGGCTTCGACGTCGCGGTGTTCCAGTTCGTGAAGAGTGCCAAATGGAAGGTGGGCGAGGAAGCCGCTTTCCGTGCCCTGGGCGCGGTGCACGAGCAGACCGGCGCGGGCGCGCCGGTCGAATGGCACAAGATGGGCGAGGGCTGGTCCTGGACCCGTAAACAGGGCACCGAGCAGGACCACGCCGCCGCGGCGCTGGCCGGCTGGCAGGAGATCGCGCGCCGCCTGAAGGCCGAACAGCACCGCTTCTACGTTTTGGACGAGTTCACCTATCCCCTGAAGTGGGGCTGGGTGGACGTCGCCGAAGTAGTGGACACCCTCAACGCGCGGCCCGGCAACCAGCACGTCGTCATCACCGGCCGCGACGCACCCCAACCCCTTCTCGAAGCCGCCGACCTCGTTACGGAGATGACCAAACTCAAGCACCCCATGGACGCGGGCCGTAAAGGCCAGCGAGGCATCGAATGGTGACCGTCGCGAGCGGTGCAGGGCTGCGGCGAATCGCGAAAGGCCGTGTGCCACGCGCGCGGTGGGGGCGAGGATGAGAGCGGTCGTGGTGGCGGCGCCTGCGTCGGGGAGCGGGAAGACGACCGTGGCGACCGGGTTGGTGGGGGCGTTGCGGCGCGCGGGACACAGGTACACGTCGCCGGCCTGGAAGCCGAGAAGTTCCCGTAGCCAGCGGCCAGGAGGGTCCGGATAGGACCCCAAGGGTCCTCCCGGCAATGGGCGCTGTATTCCTTTGGGTCGACC
>NZ_JABLTE010000173.1 GCF_013315795.1 Nocardia barduliensis | reverse complement strand
GGTGAGCACGCCGTTTCGCGCGCTACAGCGGAGCGCCGCCGATCGCGGGCCCGGCCCCCGGCCCGGCGAACGGTGCGAGATGTGCGCGGAGCCGATCGCCGACGAGCACCAGCACGTGGTGAATGTCGAAGGCAGGCAGCTGATGTGCGTGTGCCGCGGTTGCTATCTGCTGTTCGTCGACCAGAACGCGGCGCTGCGGTATCGAGCGGTGCCGGACCGGTATCTCGCGTTCCCCGATTTCACGATCAGCCAGCCGGAATGGGACGCGCTGGAGATCCCGGTGAGCCTGGCGTTCTTCTTCCGCAACTCCGCGCTGGGCCGGACGGTGGCGTTCTATCCGGGGCCCGCGGGCGCTACGGAATCGGAACTGCCGCTGGAGCGATGGAACGCGATCCTGCGGCGGCATCCCGAACTGGACGTGCTCGCCCCCGACGTGGAGGCACTGCTCATCCGGGTGCCCGACCGGTGGACCGACCGGGCGGCCTGTCTGCTGCTGCCGATCGACGCCTGCTACGAGTTCGTCGGACGGATGCGGCTGCTGTGGCGCGGGTTCGACGGCGGTCAGGACGTGCGGCGGTATCTGGAGCAGTTCTTCGTCGAGGCGTCGGCGCGCGCGTCATCCGGTGGTGCGCCATGAGCCCGGTGTATTCGACGACGTTCGCGGTGCTCGAGATGAAACCCGAGCCGTACGCGGTCGCGCCGATCCTGTCCGCACGCGTCGGCATCGCGGCGCTCGCGGAGGAACCCGTGCACGCCATCGCCCTGCGCGCGCAGGTGCGCATCGAGCCGTTCCGCCGCGCCTACTCCGACGAGGAGGGCGCGGGGCTGGTCGATCTGTTCGGCCCGCGTGAGCGGTGGCACGAGACGCAGCGTTCGTTCCTCTGGATGCATTGCGCCACCATGGTGCCGAGTTTCACCGGCGGCGCCGAAGTGGATCTGCCGATGCCGTGCACCTACGACTTCGAGGTAACCGGGTCGAAGTACCTGCACGCGTTGCGCGACGGCACGGTTCCGCTGCTGTTCCTGTTCAGCGGGACGGTCTTCATCCGGGGCGGTTCCGGATTCGCCGTGCAGCAGATTCCGTGGGACCGCGAGGACAAGTTCGACATGCCGGTGTCGGTCTGGCAGGACCTGATGGCCGCGCACTTCCCCAATTCCGGCTGGGTGCGATTGCACGACGACACCCTGCGGTCGCTCGCCGCCTACAAGTCCGGCCACGGCCTGCTCGGCTTCGACGATGCGGTGACCCGGCTGCTGACCAGCGCCGAGGAGGCGTCGTGACCTCCGCCGAATCCCGCGCCCGCGCGCGTGCCGTGGCCGACGCGGTGCTCTACGAGGGCTATCTGCTCTACCCCTACCGAGCCGACGCGCGCAAGAACCAGTCGCGCTGGCAGTTCGGCGTGCTGGGACCGCGAGGCGCCGCCGCGGCGGGACTGGGCGAGGAATCGACATTGTCCGCGCAGTTCCTGATCGATCCTGGTGAGCGTCCTCGGATCACCCTGTCCGTTCGATTCCTCCAGCTCCAGCGCCGCCAAGTGGTGCGCGGCGACGGCACGCCCGTCCCGGAATTGACCGACGGCGAGCAGTCCTGGCTGACCTGGGACGAGGCGGTGGAACAGGAGGTCACCGTCGGCCCGGTCACGCCCGGCCGTCTGGTCCGGCCGCTGGACATCCCGGGCGGCGTGGACACCGAAGAGATTCCTACCGCACTCGCCGCGGCCGGTGGCACGTTCGTGCGGACCCGGCTCCCGCTGGCGGGTGAATTCGAACTCGCGTCCGACCGGGACGACGGCTTCCTACGGCTGACGGTCGTCCTGCGCAACGTGGGCAGTCCTGCGGCCGATCCGCACGACGCCATCGCCCGCTCGCTGATCGGCGCGCACGTCATCGCCGAGGTCACCGGCGGCGATTTCGTCTCGCTGCTGGAGCCGCCGCCCCACGCGACGGCCGCCGCCGCCCGCTGCGACCGCTACCGGTGCTTCCCGGTGCTGGCCGGTCCGCCCGGTGACTACAGCATGCTGCTGATCTCGCCGATCATCCTCTACGACCACCCGGAGATCGCCGAGCAGAGCGGAGGCGCGCTGTTCGACTCCACCGAGATCGACGAGATCCTCACGCTGCGGGTGCTGACGATGACCGACGCGGAGAAGGCGCGGGCGCGGGCCACCGATCCGCGCGCGGCCGAGATCATCGACCGCTGCGAGGCCATGTCACCCGACGCGATGCGGCAGTTGCACGGGATCCTGCGCGACCCGCACGCCGATCGCCCCCGGCTGATACCGGAGGTCCCCGAGGGCGTCGATTGGTGGGACCCGCTGGCCGACGCCGCCGTTCGCCCGGACTCCGACGCGGTGCCGGTCGCGGGCGTGCTGGTGCGCAAGGGCAGCCGCGTCCGGCTGCACCCGGCACGGCGGGCCGACGCCCAGGATCTGTTCTTCGACGGCAGACCCGCCCGGGTGGTCTCGGTGCACGCCGACGTGGACGGGCACGCGCACGTCGGGGTCGTGCTCGACGACGACCCCGCGGCCGAACTGCACGAATGGTACGGCCGCTACCTGTATTTCGCGCCCGACGAACTGGAGCCGCTCGACGGCCCCGAGAAGTGAAAGGAAGTCCGCTATGGAAACCGCGGGAGTTGTCTCGAAGAGTGTCGTCGCCGCGCTGGTGGCGGCGGCGTTGTACCTCGGCGTGCGGTCGATACCGGATCTGCGGCGATACCTGAAGATCCGGCAGATGTAGCGGGCCGACCGGAAAGGAGCATCATGGGTGAGCATCGCGAAGAGCCGCAATCGGCACGGGGCGCGCCGGGTTCGCGCGACGCCGGTGCCGGCGTCGCGGCCGGAGGACCGGCGGACCGGGAGCCGGGGCACATCGATCACGAGGAGATGACCTCGGCGCACTCCGAAGACGTCAAGAAGGAGACGGAGTTCACGTCGCAGGCCCCGCCCGGCACCGAGTCGGCGGCGCCGCCCTACGACGAACGCAAGCAGACCGCCAACGCCCCCGGTGAGACGGCGACCGGAAAGGTCGACGACGCGCGGGTGGGCGGCGCGACGACGCCCACCGACGACGAGGGGTGAATCAACGGCCGCGGTGCTGATCGCCGGGATCGGCAACATCTTCCTCGGCGACGACGGATTCGGACCCGAGGTGGTGCGGCGGCTGCCGCGCCACCCCGACCCCGGCGTGCGGGTCGTGGACTACGGCATCCGCGGGATGCACCTCGCCTACGACCTGCTCGACCCCTGGGCCGCGTTGGTGCTGGTCGACGCGGTGCCCGGCCGCGGAGCGCCCGGCCGGGTCGAGGTGTTCCGCGCCGTGCCGGAGGACACCGGCGCCGCGCGGCTCGACGCGCACGCGATGAGCCCGGACGCCGTCTTCGCCGGGGTGCGCGCCCTGGGTGGCGTGCTCCCGCCCACCGTGGTGGTCGGCTGTCAGGTCGCCTGCGTGGACGAGGGCATCGGCCTGTCCGCGCCGGTCGCCGCGGCGGTGGACGAGGCGGTCGCCGCCGTCGGCGGTGTGCTCGCCGACTTGCTGCCCGCCGCCCCGCTTCCACCGGCCACAGCGCGACAGGAGGACTGACCGATGTGTCTCGGCATTCCCGGACGGGTGATGGAGATCCCCGACGGCTACCACGAGCAGATCGCGCTGGTCGAGGTGTCCGGCCGGCCGCGAAGGGTGAACATCGGCCTGCTCGACGACGATCCGGTGCGACCGGGTGACTGGGTGATCATCCACATGGGTTTCGCGGTGGAGAAGACCGACGAGGCGGGCGCCGCGGCGGCGCTGGACGGCCTGCGGTTGCTGCAACGCGGAGACCTGCCATGACCACCGAGCGGATGCGGCGGCGGCTGCTGGTGCGCGGCGTGGTCCAAGGCGTCGGGTTCCGCCCGTTCGTCTACACCACCGCCGCCGAACTGGCGCTGTCCGGCAGCGTGGGCAACGACAGCGGCGGCGTCGTCATCGAGGTCGAAGGCGCGCATGCGGCGCTGGATGAGTTCACCGAGCGGCTTCGCCTGCGGCCGCCTCCGCTGGCGGTGGTCGAATCGGTCGAGCAGGCCGACATCCCGGTGCGCGGCGGCACCGGATTCCACATCGCGGGCACCACGCGCGACGGCGGCGGCCGCACATTGGCCTCACCCGACGTGGCGATCTGCGCGGACTGCGAACGCGAGCTGCGTGATCCCGGCGATCGCCGCTACCGGCATCCGTTCGTCAACTGCACCAATTGCGGTCCGCGTTTCACCATCATCGAGAGCCTGCCCTACGACCGCGAGCGGACGTCCATGGCCGATTTCGCCATGTGCGACCGGTGCGCACGGGAGTACGCCGATCCCGCCGACCGGCGCTTCCACGCCCAGCCGATCGCCTGCCCGGACTGCGGTCCCGTGCTGGCCTACACCGGGCCGGGAGCCGGTGACCCGCTGACGGCCGCGCGGGCACTGCTGTGCGCGGGCGGCATCCTGGCGGTCAAGGGCATCGGCGGATACCACCTCGCGTGCGACGCCACGAACGAGCCGGCCGTCGCGGAGCTGCGCAGGCGCAAACGACGCGGAGACAAGCCTTTCGCCGTGCTGGTGCCCGATCTCGCCACGGCTCGGGCGATCGTCGCCGTCGACACCGCCGCCGCGACGCTGCTGACCGGCCCGGCCCGGCCGATAGTGCTGCTCGCGCGCCGGTCCGTGCCGGAGGAATCCCGTTCGCCCTTCGGCGCTGCCGGGGCGACCCTCGGATCGGGCGAGGTCGCGGCGTCGGTGAGCGGCGACACCGCGCAGTCGCGTCCCGACCCGATCCCGGCTCCCTCGGTGGCGCCCGGCAACCCGGATCTGGGCGTGATGCTCGCCTACACGCCGCTGCACCTGCTGCTGTTCGGCCTGCCCGGCGACCCGCCCGGCCCGCAGGTGCTCGTGATGACCTCGGGCAATCTCGGTGGCGAACCGATCTGCTACCAGGACGACGACGCCCGGACCCGGCTCGCGGGGCTCGCCGACGGCTGGCTGTCGCACAACCGGCGCATCCTGGTGCCCTGCGACGACTCGGTGGTTCGCTCGCTCGACGGCCGCGAACTGCCCGTGCGGCGCTCGCGCGGTTACGCGCCGCTGCCGCTGCTGCTGCCGGTGCCGGTGCCGCCGACCCTCGCGGTCGGCGCCGACCTCAAGAACACCTGCGCGCTGGCCGAGGGCCGCTACGCCTGGCTGAGCCAGCACATCGGCGACATGGACGATCTGGCGACACTGCGTTCCTTCGACGCCGCCCAGCGCCACCTCGGGGAACTCACCGGCGTACGCCCGGCGCAACTGGTCGCCGACGCCCACCCCGGTTACCGTTCCACCGCGTGGGCGCGCGGGCACGCGGGCGAGCGAGCCGTGTACACCGTCCAGCACCACCACGCGCACATCGCCGCCGTGATGGGCGAGCACGGACTCGGCGCCACCGATCAGGTGGTCGGCATCGCCTTCGACGGCACCGGATTCGGTCCGGACGGCGCGGTGTGGGGCGGCGAGGTCCTGCTGGCGGGCTACAAGGGTTACCGGCGGCTGGCGCACCTGAAGTACGTGCCGCTCGCGGGCGGCGACCTCGCGGTGCGCAGGCCCTATCGCATGGCGCTCGCGCATCTGTGGGCGGCCGGGATCGGCTGGGACGAGGACATCCCGGCGGTCGCCGCGTGCCCGCCCGCCGAGCGATCGGTGCTGGCCCACCAGTTCCGCACCGGACTGGGCTGCGCGCCCACGTCGAGCATGGGCCGGTTGTTCGACGCGGTGTCGTCGCTGTGCGACGTCCGCCACGTGGTCGATTACGAAGCCCAGGCGGCGATCGAATTGGAAGGGCTTTCCCGGGCGGGCACGGAAGGCGCCACCGCGTACCGGTTCCCGGCGGCGGACGGAGATCCCGCCGCGATCGATCCCGCGCCGGTGCTCGCGGCCGTGGTGGCCGACGTTCGCGCGGGCGTGCCCGCACCAGTGGTGGGCGCCCGGTTCCACGCGGCGCTCGCCCGGTTGGTGCTCGACCTCGCGGTTCGCTACGCCACCCCGGCGACGGTCGTCGCGCTGTCCGGCGGGGTCTTCCAGAACGCCCTGCTGCTCGCGCGATCGTGCGCGCTGCTGCGCGACAACGGGTTCACCGTGATCACCCACCACCGACTGCCACCCAACGACGGCGGCCTCGCATTCGGGCAACTCCTCGCGGGCAGCGAGGGATGAGCGAAGGAGAGCAACGATGTGTCTTGCGGTACCAGGCAAAGTGCTCAGCCTGCACGAGCGGGACGGCACGCTGATGTCGGTCGTCGACTTCGGCGGCGTGCACAAGGACGTGTGCCTGCAATACATCCCGGACGCGGCGATCGGCGACTACGTCGTGGTCCACGTCGGTTTCGCGATCCAGCGACTGGACGAGGAGTCCGCGCTGCGGACGCTGGCCGAATTCGAGCACCTCGGCGTACTGAAGGAGGAATTCGGCGACGGCTTCGAGATCGCCGCGAAACAGGCGGGTCTGGACAATCCCGCCGCACAGCCACCCCGCGAGGAACCGGAGGCGACGTCATGAAGTACCTGGACGAATTCAGCAACCCGGAGCTGGCCCAGCACCTGCTCGATCGGATCCGCGCCACGACCAGCCGCCGCTGGGCGATCATGGAAGTCTGTGGCGGCCAAACCCATTCGATCATCCGCCACGGCATCGACCAGCTGCTGCCCGAGCAGATCGAGATGATCCACGGCCCCGGCTGCCCGGTCTGCGTCACCCCGCTCGAGGTGATCGACAAGGCACTGGAGATCGCCGCGCAGCCGGGCGTGATCTTCTGCTCGTTCGGCGACATGCTGCGCGTGCCGGGCAGCGCCAAGGACCTGTTCCGGGTCAAGAGCGAAGGCGGGGACGTGCGGGTGGTGTACTCGCCGCTGGACGCGCTGAACCTGGCCAGAGAGAACCCGGACCGCCAAGTCGTGTTCTTCGGCATCGGTTTCGAGACCACCGCTCCGGCCAACGCCATGACGGTGTACCAGGCGAAGCGGCTCGGCATCGAGAACTTTTCGCTGCTGGTGTCGCACGTGCTGGTCCCGCCCGCCATCGCCGCGATCATGGAGTCGCCGACCTGCCGGGTGCAGGGGTTCCTCGCGGCCGGGCACGTCTGCACGGTGATGGGCACCGACGAGTACCCGCCGCTGGCCCAGCGGTACCGGGTCCCGATGGTGGTCACCGGCTTCGAGCCGCTGGACATCCTGGAGGGCATCCGGCGCACGGTGCTGCAACTGGAGTCGGGCAGGCACGAACTGGAGAACGCGTATCCGCGCGCGGTGGCCGCGGCGGGAAACCCCGCGGCCAAAGCCATGCTGCGGGACGTGTTCGAGGTCACCGACCGGGGCTGGCGCGGCATCGGCGTGATTCCGCGCAGCGGCTGGCGGTTGTCGGAGCGCTATCGCGAATTCGACGCCGAGCAGCGCTTCGCCGTGGGCGACATGCACACCGCCGAGTCGACGATCTGCCGCTCCGGCGAGGTGCTGCAAGGGTTGATCAAACCGAACGAGTGCGCCGCCTTCGGCAAGCAGTGCACGCCGCGTAACCCGTTGGGCGCCACCATGGTGTCCTCGGAAGGCGCGTGCGCCGCCTACTACCTGTACCGGCGCCTCGATCTGCCCGCGGAGGTGGCTCATGCGTGAGGATGGCGCGGCCCCGGCGACGATCGACATGGAGGGCTGGGTCTGCCCGATGCCGCTGCGGGATGCGCCGAACATCGTGATGGGCCACGGTGGCGGCGGCGCGATGTCCGGCGAGCTGATCGAGCATCTGTTCCTGCCCGCCTTCGGCCCGGCCGCCACCGCGGACCTGACCGACTCCGCGGTCGTCACGCTCGACGGGGCGCGCTTGGCGTTCTCCACCGACTCGTTCGTGGTCAAGCCGATCGTCTTCCCCGGAGGCACGATCGGCGAGCTCGCGGTCAACGGCACGGTGAACGACCTGGCCATGTCCGGGGCGCGGCCGATGGTGCTGTCCACCGCGTTCATCCTGGAAGAGGGCACCGCGCTGGCCGACATCGCGCGGATCGCGCAGGCGGTCGGCACCGCCGCGCTCGCGGCGGAGGTCCGGCTGGTCACCGGTGACACGAAGGTCGTCGACGCCGGGCACGGTGACGGGATCTACCTCAACACCGCCGGGATCGGCGTGGTCGGACCGGGCGTGGACATCCGGCCGCAGCGCGCGACCCCGGGTGATGTCGTGCTGGTCAGCGGCGACATCGGCGTGCACGGTGTCGCGGTGCTCAGCTGCCGCGAAGGGCTGGAGTTCGGAACCACCGTGCTCAGCGACACCGCTCCGCTGCACGGCTTGGTCGCGGCGATGCTGGTCACCGGCGCCGACGTGCACGTGCTGCGCGACCCCACCCGCGGTGGCGTCGCGGCCTCGCTCAACGAGATCGCCCGCACCGCGAACGTCGGGGTGGCGCTGGACGAGCGGCAGCTCCCGGTGCCCGACGGCGTGCGCGACGCGTGCGGACTCCTCGGCCTGGACCCGATGTACGTGGCCAACGAGGGCAAGCTGCTGGCGTTCGTCCCGCCCGAGGACGCCGACCGCGTACTCGCGGCGATGCGGGAACACCCGCTGGGCGCGCAGGCCGCGGTGATCGGCCGGTGCGTCGCCGAGCATCCCGGGATGGTGGTGGCCCGTACCGGGCTCGGCGGAACGCGCGTGGTGGACCTGCCCGCGGGCGAGCAGTTGCCGCGGATCTGCTGACGGCGGACCCGAACCGGTCCGGAGCGAGAAGGCGAGGTGTGCGTCATCGGTCGGATCGCCGATACTCGCGAGGCGCCGCGCGGCCCGCTGGCCCGGCTGGACGGGCGGCAGCGGCGCGGCGTCGCGGGCATGGCGTCGGTCGTCGTCGCGCTGCACGTGCTCGGCTGGTCGGCGCTGCTGCTGCTCGTGGTTCCCGGCGGGTACGTGGTGGACGGCGCGGTGTTCGGCGTCGGTCTCGGCGTCACGGCCTACACGCTCGGGATGCGGCACGCGTTCGACGCCGACCACATCGCCGCCATCGACAACACCACCCGCAAGCTGGTCGCGGACGGACGTAAGCCGCTGTCGGTCGGATTCTGGTTCGCCCTCGGGCACTCCACCGTCGTCTTCGCCCTCGTCGCGCTGCTGGCGTTCGGCGTCAAGGCGCTGGCGGGAGACCTGCGCGACGAGAACTCCGGCCTGCAACGGTGGACCGGCCTGTTCGGCACCGGCGTCTCGGGGACGTTCCTGCTGGCCATCGGCCTGTTGAACCTGGTCTCGCTGATCGGCATCTGGCGGGTGTTCCGCGGGATGCGTCACGGGACCTGCGACGAAGCCGCGCTGCGGCAGCAGTTGAACGACCGCGGCGCCTTGCAACGGGTGATCGGCCCGCTGATCCGGGCGGTGCGCGCACCGTGGCAGATGTACCCGGTCGGGCTGCTGTTCGGACTGGGTTTCGACACCGTCACCGAGGTGAGCCTGCTGGTGATCGCGGGTGGCGCGGCGGCGACCGATCTGCCGTGGTACGCGATCCTGGTGCTGCCGGTGCTGTTCTCGGCGGGGATGACCCTGTTCGACGCACTCGACGGCGCGTTCATGAACTACGCCTACGGGTGGGCCTTCGCCGGGCCGCTGCGCACCGTCTACTACAACATCGTCGTCACGGCGCTGTCGGTCGCGGTAGCCCTGCTGATCGGCGCGCAGGAGATGATCTCGCTGCTGGCCGACGAGTTCGGCATCGCCGAGGGTCCACTGGCCTGGGTCGGCGGACTGGATCTCGGGGCGATGGGCTTCCTGATCGTCGGGCTGTTCGTGCTCACCTGGGTGGTGGCGGTCGCGGTGTGGCGATTCGGCCGGCTGGAGCAGCGGTGGACGCCCCGGCGCGCCGGCGAAAGGCCCTGCTGATGGCGGGCAGCGGAGCGGAGATGTTCGCCAGGTACGCCTACGCCCCCAACCGGCTCGGCTACTGCGGACCGCCCGACGCGGCCGCCCTGCGAGACGGTTCGGACGAGCAGGTGCGGGCGGTGGCGCGCCGGTTCACCGGCGCGTGGCCCTACTTGCGTGTGATGGCCAGGATGACCGGCATCGCCGACCCGCTGGACCGCCGCCTCGTGGAGTCGTACTGGCTGGGCGGCGGGGTCGGCGCGGACTTGGACCCCCGTGCGTTCACCGCGGAACTGCTCGGGCTGCTCGGCCCGGTCGCGGGCGGTTACTGGACGCACCTGACCCCGCAGCTGGCGCAGGAGGCCGCGGCCAACCACTGCTTCCACGTCTTCGGCGTGTACCCGTGGTCGCGGCTGCTGCGGCACGGCAACGCGCATCCCTTGCACGTGCTCGACAGCTGCCGGATCACCTGGGGCACGGTGCTCGACCGCACCGGCGGCGAGGTCGTGCTGCGCTGCCGCGCGCTCGGCTGGGACGGCGAGCGCCTCGCGCTGGCGCCGGAGACGGTGCGGTCGGTACCGATCCGGGTGGACGGGTACGCGGCGGTGCCGGACGTGGCGGCGGGGGAGCGGGTCGCGGTGCACTGGG
>NZ_JABLTE010000172.1 GCF_013315795.1 Nocardia barduliensis | reverse complement strand
CTTTGCCCGCCACTACCAGTCCGAACAAGCCAGACGAGCCGCCCTACCGGCCTGGCTCCACGCCTACAATCACCACCGGCAACACTCCGCCATCGGTAAGAAGACCCCCATCAGCCGATTGACCAACCTCCCTGGGCAGTACAGCTAGGTTGGGGTCATGGATGGGTTCCTGCTTGCTCGGGCCGACGGGGTTGTTCGGGGTCATGGGAGCCGCGTCCGCTTCGACGACGCGCGAGAAGCGGGGGTCGCGCTGCGCGCGGGTCGCGTCGAACTGGTCGTCGGCGCGCTGCCGTTCGATCCGCGCGAGCCCGCCGCGCTGTGTGTGCCGGAGCGCGCCGAGTACACCGCCGGTCCGTGGCGGCCCGCCGCGCTGCCCGACCTGCCCGCGGTGCGCGTGGTGACCGAGATACCCAGCCCGGCAGAGCATGTCGCGCGCGTGACGAAACTGGTCGAGCAGCTCAACGATCCCGCGCAACCGCTGCGCAAAGTGGTCGCGGCGCGTTCGGTGCTGGCCGAGGCGCGGTCCGCGCTGGACGCGGAGGTCGTCGCCGGACACCTGCTGACCAGGCATCCGCACGCGAACGTCTTCGCCGTCGACCTCACACCCGCGGGTCGCGCCGGCGCGACCCTGGTGGGCGCGTCGCCGGAGGTGCTGGTCGACCGGCAGGGCGAAGTCGTGACGCTGCGACCGCTGGCGGGCACCCTACCGCGCCTGGCCGACCCGGACGCCGATGCCGCGCAGGCCCGGGAACTGCTGTCCAGCACCAAGAACCGCGCCGAGCACGCCTTCGTCATCGACTGGATCCGGGAGCGGCTCGGGCCGGTGTGCGCCGAGCTGTCCATCCCCGCGAGCCCGGAGCTGATCAGCACCCCCGAGGTGTGGCACCTGGCGACGCCGATCCGGGGGCGCCTGCGCGACCGCACGATCACCGCTCTCGATCTGGCGCTGCTGCTGCACCCGACGCCCGCGGTCTGCGGGACACCCACCGATCTGGCACTGGACGCCATCGCGCACATCGAGGACGACCGCGGGTTCTACGGCGGCGCCGTCGGCTGGTGCGACGCCGACGGCGACGGCGCCTGGGTGGTCGCGATCCGCTGCGCGGAACTCGCGGCCGACGGTCGGACGGTGCGGGCGTACGCGGGCGGCGGTATCGTCGCGGCCTCCGACCCGCAGGCCGAGCTGGACGAGACCACCGCGAAGCTGCGCACCCTGCTCGGCGCGCTGCACTGCGCCCTTCCCACCCGCTGACGCGCCCGTCCGACCGTCTCGGACCTCACGCCGAGGCGTCGCGGAGCAGGCTCGCGGCGGACCTGCCGGAGAAAGTCGGCGGGGATTCCACGGCCTGAACGCATACAAATACCGGACGTCCTGCTAGGTTGGCCGGGAACGTGCCTGCATCGACGTATTGGAGTGCCGCGATGAAGTTTGCTGTCCCGGGTGTTGCGAGTGCTGTCGCGGGCGCCGTGCTGGGTGTGCTCGGTGTCTTCCTCATCACCATCGCGGTTCAGCAGAACTCGCGCCCGGACATCGACCGCAGCGGTGACAAAGACTCCTCGCTGCTGAACAACGTTGAGTACGGCAGCCGCTGACCCGCTGACCTCCGCTTCACCCGCCGACTCGCTCGGATACCCAACGGCGCCGGGGCAGAGCAGCACCGCGCCATTGGGCAGACGCTGGTTCGCCGCGACGGTTGTCGCGGCGTTCCTGCTGACCTTCGCGCAGGCGCCCGGACTCACGGTCGCCGACACGAAATACGACCTGGCGCAGAATCCGCTCGGCTTCCTCGAACGCGCGAGCCATCTGTGGAGCAGCCAGGCGCCGATGGGCCAGGTGCAGAACCAGGCCTACGGATACTTCTTCCCGCACGGCGCGTTCTTCTCACTCGGCCATGTGCTGGGCGTGCCCGCCTGGGTGACTCAGCGGATCTGGTGGGCGCTGCTGCTGCTCGCCGGATTCTGGGGGATCGTCCGCCTGTGCGAGGCGCTCGGCATCGGCACGCGCGGGTCGCGTGTGGTCGCCGCGCTCGCGTTCGCGCTGTCGCCGCGCGTCCTGACCACCGTCGGCTCGATCTCCTCGGAGACCTTGCCGATGATGCTGGCGCCGTGGGTGCTGCTCGCGCCCGCCGCGCTCGGCGTCGCGCAGCGTAACCGGCGGCGCGGCGCGGCGGCCTCGCCCGCGGGCAGCGCGCTGGCGCTGGCGCTGATGGGTTCGGTCAACGCGGTCGCCACGGTGGCCGCCTTCCTGCCCGCGCTGCTGTGGTGGATCTCCTACCGGCCGAACCCGCGCTGGTGGCGGTTCACGGCGGCGTGGATTCCGCTGCTGGTGCTCGCCACGTTCTGGTGGGCGGTGCCGCTGCTGCTGCTGGGCAAGGTGAGCCCGCCGTTCCTGGACTACATCGAGTCATCGGGCGTGACGACGCAGTGGGCCTCGTTGGGCGAAGTGCTGCGCGGCACCGACAGCTGGACGCCGTTCGTCTCGCCGGAACGCATCGCGGGCGCGGTGCTGGTGACCCAGCCCGCGGCGGTCCTCGCGACGGGCCTGGTCGCGGCGGCGGGCATGGCGGGCCTGGCGCTGCGGTCCATGCCGTATCGGGGCAGGCTCGTGCTGATCCTGTGCGTCGGGCTGGTCGGCATCTGCGCGGGGTTCGTCGGCGAACTGAGCGGGCCGTTCGCGGAGTCGGTGCGCGTCTTCCTGGACTCCGGCGGCGCTCCGCTGCGCAATGTGCACAAGCTGGAGCCGCTGATCCGCCTACCGCTCGTGCTCGGGCTGGCCCAGCTGCTCGCCCGGGTCCCGCTGCCCGCCTCCGCTCCGCTGCGGGTGTGGCGTGGCGCGTTCGCGCACCCGGAACGCGACCGCGCGGTCGCGGTGGCGGCGCTGGTCCTCACCGCGCTGGCGCTGTCCACCTCGCTGGCCTGGACCGGGAAACTCGCGCCGCGCGGCGCCTACGACCGCGTGCCCGAATACTGGCAGCAGACCGCGGACTGGCTGAAGGACAACGCCTCCGACACGCGCGCCTTGGTGGTGCCCGGCGCGCCCTTCGGCAGCCAGGTCTGGGGACTCACGCGCGACGAACCACTGCAAGCGCTGGCCGAGACCCCGTGGGCGATCCGGGACGCGGTGCCGCTGAACCCGCCCGGAACCATTCGCGCGATGGATTCGGTGCAGCGGCTCATCGCCGACGGCAGGCCATCGGCGGGGCTGGCCGCGACGCTGACCGCCCAGGGCATCGGGGTCGTCGTCCTGCGCAACGACCTCGATCCGGAGACCTCCCGCTCGACCAGGCCGATGCTGGCCCACCAAGCGCTCGACGACTCGCCGGGCCTGCGCAAGGTTGCCGAATTCGGCAAACCGATCGAATCGCTGGTGATCGCCGACGGCCTGGTGGCCGACGGTGACCTGCGCCCGCCGTACCCGGCGGTCGAGATCTACCGGGTGGACGCGCCGAAGCCGGGCGCCCCCGTCGAGGTGCGCGGCGGCACCGGCGCGCCGGAGTCGTTCCCCGGTGCGTACACCGTTCCGCTCGCGGATGTCCCCGTCGTCCAGGGCGGACCCGAGGTGCTCGAGCGGATGCACCGCGACCCGGACGCCACCCGGAGCCCCACTTTGCTCGCCGCCGACGCGGCCGGGGCAGGGTTGCCGGTCGGCCCGGTGACCATCACCGACACGCCGATGGATCGCGAGGCCGATTTCGGCCGGGTGGACAACCACAACTCGGCGCTGCGCGCACCCGACGACGCCCGCCGCACGCACAACCTGGTGCCCGACTACCCGGTGCCCGGCGCCGAGCTGGTGCGCGGTGAATGGTCCGGCGCCACCATCACCGCGTCGAGTTCGGCCGCCGACGCCACCCAGCTCGGCGGCGCGGCGCCGGGAAGCTCCACCGCGGCCGTCGTCGACGGCGATCCGGCCACCGCGTGGATCAGCAACGGCACCGAACGCGCCCTCGGGCAGTGGCTCCGGCTCGATCTCGACCGCCCCATCCAGACCGGGCAACTGAACCTCACCACCAGCGCGGCCGCCATCGGCGACCCGGTCAAGTGGATCGAAGTGCGCACCGCCAACGGCACCGTCTCGGTCCGGGTGTCCGAACCCGGTGCGCAGGTCTCCCTTTCACTGCCCGCCGGGCGCACCGAATGGCTCACCATCACCGCCATCCGCACCGAGAACGGCTCCGGAGGCGGGCAATTCGGCATCAGCGAACTGCGGCTGGACGACTATTCGCAGCGTAACGCGCCGGTCCGCGTGGAAATCCTGCACCGCACCGTGGTACCGCCCGCTCCGGCCGGCGCGTACGTGCGTGGGTGGGATCTCGGCCAGGAATTCCCCGGCCGCAGCGCGTGTTTCGACGCGCCCGATCGGGTGCGGTGCAGCAAGGGGCTTGCCTTGGCGCCCGAGGAACCGGGAACGTTCCAGCGCACCCTGACGGTCCGTGAACCGATGTCGGTCGCTCCGGAGCTGACCGTGCGCACCAGGCAGGGTCCGGCTTTGGAGGCGCTGCTCACCGACGGCGCGCGCCCCGTCGCGCGGGGCAAGGCCGACGTGGGCGACCTGCGCGGGGCCGCTTTCGCCGCTACCGACGGCGATCCGCGTACGAGCTGGACCGCGCCGGAGGACTCGGTGCGCGAGACCACCGGCGGCAGGCCGACGCTCACCATCGAACTGCCCGAACCCACGCTGGTGACCGGCCTCGAGCTGACCCCTTCGCTCGGCGGCCTGCCCGCAGCGCCCACCTCGGTGACGGTGAATCTCGGAGACGGCCCGCAGGTTCGTGAGCTGGACGACGAGGAACCGGGCACGCCGACGCGGATCTCCCTGCACCCCACCGTCACCGACCGGATCGAGCTCAGCTTGCGGACCTGGCGGCCGGTACTGGACCAGACCGCGCTCGGCTTCGCGCAGACCCAGCCCTCCGGGTTGGCCGAGGTGACGGTGCTGGGGCCGGACTATCCCGCGGCCGCACCGCTGGACCGTGCGATCACCGTCCCGTGCGCGCTGGGGCCGACGATCGACGCGGGTGGACGGACGCTGCGCACCACGGTGACCGCCACCGTCGGCGAGTTGCGCTCCGGCGCACCCGTTCCCGCCCGGGTTTGCGCCGACGACGCGCCCGAACCGGAGTCCGGCGCACCGGGCGAACTCGCGCTGCCGCAGGGCCGGACCGATGTGGCGGTCGGGCCGACCGACCTCTTCTTCGTGGATCGGCTCCGGTTGCACCGCACCGGGACGGAAGCTCCCGCCGGCTCGCACGCGGGCGCCCGGCTGCTCGTGCTGCCACTGAGCACCAACGTCGGATGGCGCGCGACGAGCGCGGACGGGCAGGTGCTCGAACCGGTGGTGGTCGACGGCTGGCAGCAGGCCTGGCTGCTGCCGTCGAACGTCACCGGCCCGGTGACGGTCGCCTTCCCGGTCGACCGCTGGTACCGCCTCGGCATCTTCGGCGGGCTGCTGCTGCTCGTGCCGCTCGCCGTCCTGGCGGTTCCCCGTCGCGCGCGGCGGGATACCACCCGCGCGGAGGCGGGTGGCGTGCCCGCCGAGCGGTCGGATTCACGCGGTGACGCGCCCCGCACCTGGGGTCGCCGCTGGATGGGCGCCGTAGGGCTCACCGGTGCGGCCACGGTGATCGCGGGTCCGGTGGGCGCGGGCGCGACAGTGATCGCCTTGGCGGCCGTCCGTTTCACGCCATACCTCACACCGCGCGTGCTGGTCGTCGTGGCGGGCGTCGGCACCATGCTCTCCGCCGCCGCGCTGTCCACTGGCCCATGGCGCTCGGCCGAGGGCTATATGGGCGGGTCCGTTTCGGTGCAGCTGCCCGCGCTGCTCGCGATCATCGCAGTGGGTATCGCGGCGCTGCCGCGGCACGCCGAACGGTCGCGCGCGATCCGGTCGGACGATCCGGGTTCCCCGACCGTCGAGCACTGACCGCACCAGCCGACGCCGTCGGACCAGCGCTCGGCGCGCGATAAGACCCCGATTCGCCGTGCGCCGCAATAGCACTCGTTGCTAACGTGACCACGCGTGAACACCTGTGCCGAATGCGGTTTCGTCTACGACTTGGCTTCGGCGGCCGACGTGCCGTCGCTGGCGCGGGAGCACGCAGTGGAATACGCCGACCTGCTCGGCGCCGACGGCGGCAAGTTACGACAGCGCGGCAAGCCCGACGTGTGGTCGCCGCTGGAATACGCCTGCCATGTGCGGGATGTGCTGCTGGCGCAGCGCGAACGCGTCCTGGCGGCCCGCCGGTCGGACAACCCGCCCGCTACCGCGATGGGCCGGGACGAGCGAGTCGAGCACGACGGCTACGCCCAGCAGAACCCCGCGGACGTGGCCCGGCAGATCCGCGACGCCGCCCTGCTGTTCGCGAACGTGCTCGAGCGACTCGGCGACGACGATTGGGAGCGGACCCTCGGCTTCCCCTATCCCGAGCCGGCGGATCGTTCCCTGCGCTGGCTCGCGGTGCACACCCTGCACGAGCTGCGCCACCACCTGCTGGACATGCACCGGCAACTCGACGGCTGACCGCGCACGGGCCGCCGGTCAGGGCGCGGGTTCGGGTTCGGGTTCGGGAGTTCGCCGCACCCGGTCCCGGCTGCGGACCCAGCGCCGCACCGGCTCCTCCACCAGGGCGTAGCTGGCCGCGGCGACCGGGAGGGTGATGGCGATCGTGAGCACCAGGACGTAGCCGAAGTCCCCCTGGAAGGGCAGGATGCCGAACACCGGGAACACGATCGTGAGCACCGCGAGGTGCCAGATGAAGATGCCGTAGGACCAGCGTCCGAGCGTCGCGGCCACCGGGGACTCCAGCCAGCGGTGCCCGCGCGCCGCCGGGTCACGCAGCACCAGCGGCGCGAGCAAGGCGAACCCGATGACCGCGCCCGAGGCCATCTTCACCACGTACTGCCAGGGCTCGGCCCGGGTGAGCCCGGCGGGACCCGCGAGATCGGTCGCCGCGAGCAGGAACGCGGCGGTGGCGACGGTCCACATCAGCGGCTGATTCGCGCCGATCTTCCACCAGCGTGATAGCCGAACGCTATGTTCGGCGAGTTCCGCGAGGAGCATGCCCGCGGCGAACCAGGGCAGATAACCCGGCAGCCAGTTGTCCGCGTGGATCGCGTCGGGGGTGGGCACCGGAAGGAGATTCCAACCCAGACTGACGACGGCCAGTGCGAGCAGCACCGGCACCCGCAGGCGTGCCGCCGGGCCGCGCAGGCGCACCAGCGCGAACGCCAGCAACGGCAGCACCAGATAGAAGGCCACCTCCACCGAGAGACTCCACATCTGGGTGAGGCCGTCGGTGAGCGTCAGCGGCACGTACACCTGCAGCAGTGCCAGGTTCGACACCCAGACCCGCAGGCCCGCGGTTCCGGCGGCGCTGGGCAGCAGCACCAGGACCGCGCACACCACGACCCAGTACGCGGGCAGGATCCGAGCCGCACGATGCCGCAGGTAGTAGCCCACGGACGGGGCGGCGTCGAGGCCGCGCGCGGCGGCGGCGTGCGGGCGCCAGAGCAAGAACCCGGAGAGGGCGAAGAACACCGCCACCGCCATGTCGAACCGCCCCCAGACCCGGCCGATGACCGGCGTGCCCGAGGCCCCGGTTTGGAAGGCGACGTGGGTCAGCAGCACGCCGAGCGCGGCCATCCCGCGCATGCCTTCCAGCGCGGGCACGAACGCGCGCGGGCGCACCCGTTCTCTCGCGGGCGCGGCGGTGGGCAGGGTGGCGGTCATCGGACTCCAGTCTGCCGTGCGAATCCACAGTTGATAACCCGACGTTTCAGATTTCGCGTTAGACTCGGGCGATTTCTCGGCCGTTTCCGGCCTCGACGCCGCATGGTACGTGATCGGACTGTTAGTGTCGGGGCTCACGAGTGCCGCGGCCCGCCCGCAGTGCTCAGCGGAAGCGACCTGTGTTCTACGACGAGGAGAGTTTGCATGGCACTGAGTGCCGGTACCAGAAGGACGGTGGCCTGCCTGCTCGTGGGTCTCGGCGCGTTGCTGATCGTCGCCGCAATCATGATCCCGACCTACACCGTCGACAAGCTGGCGAAAACTCCCCTCGATCTGGAGATCACCACGATCGCGACGAACGTGCCGGGTGAGGACAGCCTCGTGCTCGACTCCAAGTCGCTGACCGCGCCGGAAGGCTCGGCCAAGGTCGACACCAACGTCCCCCTGGTCTCCCAGCGGTTCCTCACCGTCGAGGACCCGGCCGACGCCGAGCAGATGACGGTGCAGGCGGGCCAGACGCTGCGGCGCATCGACAAGCAGGGCGACACCGGCCTGCTCACCGCGAGCATCGACCGGGTGACCATCGACCGGGTGACCGGCGAGCCGGTATCGACCGAGCCCAACGGCTCGATCGCGGTGTCGGCGACCCTGGAGGGACAGAGCATCGCCGAGCCCGTGCAGCACACCGGCCTGCAGTACCGGTTCCCGATCGGCACCGAGAAGAAGACCTACCCTTACTTCGATCTCAACGTCCGCAAGTCCTTCGACGCCAACTTCGTCGAAGAGACCGAGATCAACAACACGAAGGTCTACCACTTCCAGATGTCGGTCCCGGCCACCAGCCTGTGGGACGTCGTGCAGGCGCCGACCAACCGGCTGAGCCTGCCCGCCGCCAAGTGGGGCGTCGAGGGCGGCGAGGCCCCGGTGACCATGACCCGCTACTACACCAACACCCGCGACCTGTGGGTGGAGCCGGAGACCGGCACGGTGGTCAAGGGTGGCGAGGCGCTGCACCTCTACTACTCGCGCACAGCGGACAAGCCCGAGGTCACCGCGCTGAAGTCGCACCTGGTGTTCGACGAGAACACGATCGAGTCGCAGCTCGCGGTGGCCAAGGAGAACATCGACAAGCTGTCGCTGTACGGCCGGGTCATGCCGATCATCCTCGGTGTCCTCGGCGTGATCGCGCTGATCGCCGGTGTGGTCCTCGGTATCCGGGGCGGCTCGGCTCCGACGCCCGCGCGTGCGGGCGGCACTCCGGGCCAGCGTCCGAGCGGCCCGGCTCCGTCCGGCGCGGCCCCGCGCGGCACTCGCGGCGCCGACGACGCGCCCACCGAACAGATTCGAATCAACAAACAGCCCTGACCGGCTGAGCGCCCGCGAATTCGGCTCCCCCGCCCTCCGGCTGGGGAGCCGAATTCGTTGTGGGGCTCTTGCTCGTCGGCAGCCGCCGGGTAGCCGGCTGTGTCGAAGTTCGGTCGGCGCGGGACGTCACGGAAGAACCCTCGGACCGCGTCGAGATCGTCCGCTGGGCCGGGGTGCGCATCGGTGACCATGCGACGATTCCAGGCAATGCGGGTCAGCCGACCGGAGACAACGGCTCGGGCCGCGTGGTCAACCGACCGGACGCAACGGCTCAGGCCGCGTCGAGTGATCGGCCGCCCGCAGGACGATGACGGCCACCAGGACGGTGGTGACGGCCGCGACCGACACGGCCGTGGTGATCAGCGCCGGGATCGAGCGGGCCAGCGACAACATCAGCGTGACTTCGACGGCCAGCCCCAGCCAGGTGACCAGCGCCAGGGACGTGCGATCGACGGCGATAGCCGAGAGCACCGCGCCTTGTAGCACCGCCAGCAGCGCACCGTGCAACGCGAAAACCCACAGCAGCCCCTGGATCGGCGCGTAGTCCGCACCGGCCAGCACCGGAGCGACCGGCGCGGCGAGCGCGGCCCCGAGCACCGCGATGAGGCCGATACCGCTGAGCACCGCCAGTGCCGCCCGGATCGCGCTCGCCGAGTGCGTCGGCTGCGCCATCCGCGGATAGAGCACCACTCCGACCGCCTGGGGCAGCCAGAAGGCGATCTTGGCGGCGATGGTGCCGAGGGCGTAGCGGCTGGCGTCCACGTCGTCGAGCACGACCCGGACCACGATCAGATCGGCCGACGACAGGGCCATCAGCGCCGCTTGCACCTGCGCGGCCCGCAGCACCGGCAGCACGCCGGGGGCGGCGATCGCGCCCGGCTCGGTGTCGGCGCGGGCGCGCGGGGACGGCGCACCGGCGACGATCCTGGCCAGCAGCGCCGCCGCCGCGATTCCGCAGGCCGCCGCCCACAGCGCGAGCGTCGCGCCGCCGCCCAGCGCGAGAACCACCAGCGCGGGCGTGACCCGTGCGATGCCCGCCGCGCCGAGCACCACGCCCAACGCGCGAAACCGCTTACTGCCCTGCAACACTCCTTGCTCGCCGGACAACAGCACCAGCGCGGGCGCCGCGCCCAGCGCCGCGGCCGTGGCGGCCACCCCGACGTGCAGCGCGACGGCGACCAGCGGCACCAGCACCGCCGCCACCGCGGCCACGATCACCGCGCACCGCCACTGGAGGCCGCGCAGCGCCGCTGTCCCCGCGCCGCGCACCAGTTCCCGCGCGACCACGTTCTGTAGCGCCAGGGCGGGCACCGCGCACAGCAGTTGCACCGCGAGCAGACTCGCGAACTCGCTGTATCCGGTGACGCCCAGCCAGCGCCCGGCCAGTAGCTGCAGCAGGTACCCGGCGACGTTGGCGGTCATCGCGCCCGCCGTCACCCACGTCAGATCCGCCACCACAGGTAACCGACGGACAGCAGACACGCCGCCCATCGTCCCACCCCTGTCTCTTATAAACATCTGA
>NZ_JABLTE010000171.1 GCF_013315795.1 Nocardia barduliensis | reverse complement strand
TGCCCGGCGGGCGTGTGCCGAAGCGCTGGTCATCGGGGTGGATGCGATCGTCGTCGAGGTGGGCCGGGCGGCCGGGGACATGGCGGCCCTCGACATGTTGTGCCGGTCGGCAGCCCTCGCGGATGCGGCGCTGTCGGTGGAGCTGCCGACGGGGCCGGCCTGGCCCGAGTCGGAGATCCGGGCGAAGGTGGCGGAGATCGCGGCCACGCTGCGGCGGCACGGCATACGCGGGCGGCTGCACGCGTTCGACCTCCGGGTATCGACGGCAGCCGCGGAACTGGCGCCGGACTGGCAGCGCGTGGCGATGGTCAACACGCTGACGGTCGTCAGTAAAGGGATGCGTGGCGCCACCGGGTGGATGGCTCGCGCGCTGCGGCCGGGGCCCGAGCAGATCGACGCCATCATCGACAATGCGCGTGGTGCGGGTGCTACCGGTGTCGCGATCCCGTACCCGCTGCTGTCCGAGAATTTTGTGCGGCGGACCAGCGCGGAGGGAATGCCTCTCGCGGTCTGGGGAGTGACCGGTTCGGTCCGGATACGCGAAATGCTCAGGATGGACGTCGGTGAGATATGGACGAGAACGACGGAGGATCTCGCCCTCCTACGCGCGGAGGTCGCCGAAAGCGGACTCCGGATACCCGAGGCGTTCTCAGCCTCGACACCACCATCGGACGGCCCTCCGAGGGCCACACCGTGGTCGGGGTCCACCGGTCGATGACACGCCCAGCCACAGCAGCTCATAGCTCGCCGCCAGAGATTTGATAGATCCTTGCGGCGCCAGCGATTACGCGTCGATGAACGTGGTCCCGATCTCCTTCATCTGCTCGACGACATAGGACGGGTCGAGCAGGGACTCAGGGGTGTGAATGCCCGGCGCTACCGGTTCGCCGCGGAGACCGAGGAGCCGTTCGACGCCGAGAGCGATGCCGAGAGCAGTGATGGGGCGCTGGCCTGCTGCGTGGATGAAGGTTCGGGTGGTGGCCAGGGGGATACCTGCGGCGGTCACTCCGTCGAGGTCGATGCGGACCTCGACGGAGGCGGGACCACCGCCGCGCCTGCCCGCGGATTCGCCGACGGTGAAGGCGAAGCTGACGTTCGGGGCGCCCGTCGCGAGGGCGATGCTGGTCACGTCGAGGATGGCGATGTTCTGGGCGGGCTGGTCGGCGCCGTCGGCGGTGCGCACGGTTGTCTCCATGTCCGAGCCGGTGACCCAGGTGAAGACGCCGTCGCGGCGGACGAGTCCGGCGGGGGCGGCTTTCGCCCAGCGTTCCAGGTCGGCGTGCGCGGCGGGCCCGCCCGAGTCCGTTTCGTCGAGGATTGCGCCGACCCTGATGGCGTCGACCTGCCCGAAGGCGCGCGTAGCGTCCATCGCGGCGAGCGTGACCAGACCCGCGGCCCAGTGACTGGCGACCAGGATCGGTGAGGCGGTCGCTCGCTGGGCGCCTGCGACGACCTCCGGGCCGATATCGACCAGGCCGCTGGAGATGCTGAGGTACGGGAGACCATGATCCTGGGCGTAGCGCAGTCCGTTCATGCGACGGTCCCACAGCATCGCGACCACCGCTGAAAAACGTTGCCCGGCAGGCAGTCCGAGGTCTTCGCGATCCAGGTCGATGACGACGGACGTGGCGCCGCCGAGTGCGTCGGACACCCGCCGCGCGCGCTCGCCATCGCGGCCCGCGATGGTCAGTGGTAGGTCGGGGTGCCGCCGGCGCAGCAGGGCGGCGGTGTCCGAGCCCGCCTGCCCGTACCCACCCAAGATCAGGACCGATGCCGTCTGCTCCACGATTTTTCCCTCTCCCGATTAAGCTACATTTTGTAACCTACTGTTTGTAGCTAAGCTGGCTCCAGTACGCAAGAGGAGGACGATGACCACGACACCGACTCGTCTGTCCAAGCAGGCCCGCCGGGCGCAACTGCTCGACGCGGCGATGGGGATCGTGCGCGACGCCGGCGCCGATGGACTGAGCCTGCCCACCCTCGCTGAGGCCGCGGGGGTGAGCAGGCCCATCGTGTACGACCACTTCGGTACCCGGTCCGGCCTGCTGCTGGCGCTCTATCGGCAACTCGATGAGCGACACCGGGCTGTCACGACGAAGGCGCTGCAATCGGCCGAGCCGACGGCGGCCGGGATCGCGCGCGTCATCAGCACCGCCTATTTCGCCTGTGCCACCGACATGCCGGAGTTCAATGCGGTTTCCGCTGCGCTGAAAGGAGATCCGGAGATGGAGGCCATCCAGCGCGAGATGTACGACAGCTACACGGACCTGATGGTTGCCGCGCTGGCCCCGCATTCCGCCCTATCCGGCGACGCGCTCCGGCTGCATTGCGTCGGCGCGCTCGGTGCGGCCGAAGCGATTGCCGCGCAACTGAATCGAGAGCGGGTCGGCATGGACGACGCGATCACCGCATTGACGGGGCTGATCATCGGCAGGCTCGGCGCGGGGGCCGACTAGCTGCGGTGTGGTGTCTGCACTGATCGTGGTGGCGACCATGCCCGGTTCGATCAGCGGTTCACTGTTTCGCGCGATCGTAGCGGCGCTGGGCGGCCATGACCTCCGGGGTGTGCCGACCGATCCAGGCCAGGAATTGCTGTAGCGAACCGGTGAGCCCTTGGCCGAGTGTGGTGAGTTCGTAGCTGACCCGTGGAGGTGTGGTCGGTTCCACGGTTCGTTCGACGAGGCCGTCCCGTACGAAAGTGCGCAGCGTCTGCGACAGCATCTTCTCGCTGATCCCGCCGATCATGCCGTGCAGCTCCGAGAAGCGGAGCGGCCCGTCGCCCAGCGCGGTCAGAATCAATGTGCCCCAACGGCTTGTGAGGTGATCGAGCACTTCGCGCGCGGGGCAGTCACTGTTGAACGCGTCACTCCGACGCGGCGCGGCAGCATGCAGTGCCTGCGAACGTACAGCCATATCAGGAGCTTACTTCAAGGTACGTCCTTACTTCTGGTAACCATTCGCCCTACGCTGCTTGCCATGGTCACAGTAATATTCGGAGCCAGTGGCAATGTGGGCCGTCACGTCGCAGCGGGGCTGACCGCGCGGGGCGAGCGGGTCCGCCTGACGAGCAGAAACCCCGATCCGGCCCGCTTCCCGCCCGGAGCGGACATCGTCGCGGCCGATCTCGAGCAGCCTGAGACATTGCCCGCCGCACTGGAAGGCGCGCAGCGAGTGTTTCTCTACGCCAAGCCGGACGGGATCGACGGATTCGTGGCGGCGGCCGAGTCCGCAGGCGTCCGGCACGTTGTGCTGCTCTCGTCCGGGGCCGTGTTGATGCCCGAGGCCGAGCACAACCCCATCGCGCGGCAGCACGCGGCCGTCGAGTCCGCTATCGAAAAGTCGAAGCTGGCGTGGACATTCATCCGGCCCGGCATGTTCGCAACGAACGCGCTGTGGTGGTGGCAGCAATCCATCCGAGAGGGGGCTGTCGCCCGCCTGCCGTATCCGGATGCGCTGACCGCACCCATCCACGAGAAAGACATGGCGGCGGTCGCGGTAACCGCGCTGACCGAACCGGGTCATCATGGTCGCGCCTACACCGTGCTCGGTCCCGAAGCGTTGACGCTGCGTCAACAGGTACGCCAGATCGGGGAGGCCATCGGCCGCGAAGTCACCGTGGAAGTGATATCCCTCGAACAGGCGCGCGCGGAACTGACCGAGACGGTGCCTGCGATCGGTGTCGAGGCGATCCTGGCCGGATGGCAGGCGGGAACCAGGAAACCGCCGCAGGTGTCCAAGCTGGTCGAGGAGATCACCGGCCGTCCCGCGCGTACGTTCGCGGAGTGGGCGAAGGATCACGCGGCCGACTTCCGCTGAGCCGGACCGAGCGCTACCAGCCGCACGATGTCCGAGAGCCAGGATGGCGGTCGGGCGAAATATCGAGGACCCGCGCCTACAAAAAATGTCCGCAAATCTACAAGAAAACGGTAGAGGCGGGCTGATGCCGGAACCTAGTGTGCCAGAAATAGTTTCGGCATCCCCTAGACAAGGAGACGTTGACCTGTCCGGGCGTGGGTCAGCCCAGGTGCCACCGGTGGACGCACGTTTGTGAGCGTCCCACCGGGGGCCGACGGGACGGCACCCCGGCCCACCGGTTCACGACCCGGCGGTCGTCTTCGACCTCGATAACCATAGGAACCAGCGATGACCTCCGACCCCGAGACCCTTCCGATAGCGTCGCCCAGCGCCTTCGATGGTCCGCGAGTGCGTCTCTACTCCGAGGAATTCGCGGCCGATCCGCACAGGTTCTACCGGGAGATGCGGCGGCGTTTCGGCTCGTTGGCACCGGTAGACCTGGCGCCAGGTGTCCCGGCCACCCTGGTGATCGGTTATCACGCCGCGCTGCAAATCCTGCACGACCCGGAGCGTTTCCCCTCCGATCCGCGCGCCTGGGAACGCGACATTCCCGCCGACTGCCGGATCCGGCCCATGATGGAATGGCGGTCCAACCCCATTCGCAGCGCAGGCGAAGACCATACGCGGTACCGGTCGGCGGCAGCGGGTGCACTCGGCAAGGTCGATTTGCACCAGCTGCACGCGACCATCCAGCAGATCGCCATCCCGCGGATCAACTCGTTCTGCGAGGACGGGCACTGCGATGTGGTGAGCCAGTACGCGCTGCCCGTCCTCTTCGGGACACTCAACGCGCTGCTCGGCAGCCCTTCGGTGCTGAGCCAACGCGCGGCGATCGCGATTGCGGCGATCTTCGACACCGTCGACGCCGAGGGCGGCAATCAGATGCTGTCCGAGGCGTTGCTGGAACTGACTCGGTTCAAACGCATCTATCCGGGCGCGGATGTCACCAGCTGGCTGATCGAGCATCCGGTAGGGCTCGACGACGACGAGATGCTGCACCAGCTGGTGCTGCTGTACGCCGCCGGAATCGAACCGCCGCTGAACCTGATCGGGAACACCATGCTGCTGCTGTTGACCGACGGGCGGTTCGCCGGGAGTCAGTCGACGCGGGATGCGCTGGAGGAGGTGTTGTTCAACGATCCGCCGATGTCGAACTACTACATCAGTTATCCGCGACAGCCGGTTCTCCTGGACAGTTCCTGGCTGCCGGCCCAGCAGCCAGTACTGATCAGCACGGCCGCCTGCAACAACGATCCTGCCATCCGGACGGGTGATGTCACCGACAATCGCTCGCACCTGGCGTTCAGTACGGGCCCGCACGCCTGCCCCGCACGCGCGGTCGCGGAGCTGATCGTGCAGGACGCGATCGACCAGCTGCTGGGTGCCCTACCCGAGATGCGGTTGGCAGTGCCCGCCTCTCAGTTGCAGTGGCGCCCGGGGCCGTTCCACCGGGCGTTGTCCGCGCTACCGGTCGTCTTCCCCAAGAGCCCGCCGATCCGCCTGAACGGCAATCCGTAGACCACTCGCCGGTCATGCGGGCACCAGCCGAGATCCCGGCGACGACCTTGCGATGTCGATGGTCGGTTTTGCGCCTTGCGCTGCTGTGCGAGAAGGTTTCCGCGTGACCGATCCGGAATACCGGCAAGCTCCTTTCGACATGATCGATGACGAGTCGATGGCCGACCGGGCCGCGCGCTGGCGCGACTACCTCCATACCAGGCAGGGGTCGGTCGGGATCGCCTTCCATGACGACGACTTCAAGTCATCGGCACTGGGCCAGAGCGTCGGTGAGTTCCAAGTCGTCAGATTCGGGTCCGGCGCCATCGACTACCAACGCTCCCAACGCGATGTGCGCATCGACGGCGACTACGGCTACCGACTCCTCATCCCGCTGGAAGGGTGTTTCAAACTCGCTCAGGGCGATTCCAGGGAAGTGTTCCACCCGGGCAGACTCGGCTTCATCCACTGGGGCAGCCCTTTGTACATGACGCACGACGAGACAATTCACGCGTTGATCATGACCGTCCCCGAGAAGTCGATCCGCCTCGCCCGCCCCGCAGACGCCCCACTCGCGCTGGACGAGACGCGGCCCGTGGTGCGCGCGCTGGATGGAGTGGTCCGTCAGCTCGCCGACAGCCGGCAACAGTGGACCACAACAGATTTCACCTACACATTTTCCAGTGCACTGACGCTGCTCGACGGGGGACTCACCCCCAACCGAGCCATCACGCTGACAGGAACCGAGAAGGATATCGAACGCGCGAAGGACGCTCAACGCGCACGTATCCTCATAGAACAAAAGGCCGGCGACCCCACGGTGACTCCAGAAGCCATCGCCGAAATGTGCGGGATGTCGTTGAAGACGCTGCACACCGTGTTGAAGGCGACCGAAGGCATCACACCCGGCGCGATGCTGCGCAAGATCCGCCTCGATCTCGCACGCCAGCGGTTGTCCACTCCATTGCCCATCGACATGGACCGGATCGCCGCAGAGGTCGGCTTCACGACGACACGGAGGTTCCGAGAGGCGTTCCAACGGCAGTTCGGGCAAACCCCGGCCCAGCTGCGCGAAGAGTTGTTCGGTATAGGCACGAGGGACACCACCGCCGGTGACCGGCCCGCACCGTAAGCGTCCTGCTCACTGATCGCCGCAGGGGGGGAGGCGGCGTTCTTCAGGTGGCTCGACATCGAGGGCGACCGGTCCCACGGTGGAGCCGACGACGTGCGATACAGACGAAAACCCACGGCGCGAGATGCCGCCGTGGGTTTTCGTCGTTCTGCGCGCCGGACGATCAGACGCAGACAGGACGCCAGATCGTGCCGCAGAAGAAGCGGTTCAAATCGGCCGAACCACTGGAGATCTCGTTGTTGTCGATCGCCCGTGGCTCGGCGGGGGCCTGCGCCTGCGCGGGAGCGACGGACATCAGCGCGGCACCGGCCAGCAGCGCACCCGCGACGATGTGGCGATTGACTCGAATCATCTCAAACCCGATCTCTTTGAGTTAGTTTCGGTCACGAATATGACCTCGGTGGCTGAATCGAGCGCCGTGCTCTGGCCGTTACAAACCTTCCGGCACGCGGCCACTTTGGAAGGCCGACGCACCGCCAGCCGGACGCGCCGGAGTGCGGCGCGAACAGTCCCATCCCTCGGCTCTTCCAAAGGGAGTCGCCCTGCGGGGTTGACAGCGTCTCCCGCAACCGGGCGATCCATCCGTCGATGATCAGCGCGGCCGGTGGAAACCAGGTGATGCGACAGACAGGCGCAACGTGTCATCGCGGTGGGTCAGGGTGAGTTCGTACCAGTCGGGGGTGCGGGCGTGTGCTCGGATGCTGTCGGTGTCGGTGGACAGCGTCACCGTCCAGCCGTGCTGCTCCCAGATGCGGACGATCACGGCCGGATAGATGTCGGCGCGGTCCGGCGCTGGTGGGTCGAGGAAGTAGCGGGCCTCGAGCCGGTCGACCTGGTAGATGTTGCCCGCGTCATCGTCGAACGGCAGTATGGTCTCGCCGTCGAGACCTTCCTGTGGGCGGATGCGCATCTGACCGCCCAACGCGTCGAGTAGCTCGGCGACGAGGTCGCGGATCCGGTCGCGGGCGGTGTCCTCGGTGAGTTCGCGGTTCCAAACGACCGTCCGTGCCGCCTGCGGCACGGACATGCTCGCCTGCCGCAATTCTTCCGGAGTCGGCGGTGTCGCGGGTGCGGCGGTCTGGTGCGGGAGATCGCGCTCGAGCTGGAAGCCGTAGCTCATCAGTTCGTCGAAGGTCTGGGCGAAGTCCAGTGGCCGATCCAGATGGCCGTCCGCCTCCCAGCCGATGGCGCCGCCGGGCAGATCGGGGGAGACGAAATAGCGAGTGTCGCCCAGGCCCTTGGCGATGAGCATCGCCCGGTCTCCGGGGATGTCCTCGCCCGTCTCCCAATTGCGTACCGACTCCGCCAAGCGCAGCGCGTGGTAGGTCCGCATGTCCCGGGGCCGGGTGGGACCGAAGGAGATCCCATCGAGATCGGTGAAGCCGGCGTGCACCGTGCCGAGGAACACCCGCAATGCCTCGGGCAGCGCGTCCCAATACGGCGGCCGGTCCGCGCCGAAGGTTTCCGGGTCCCATCCGATCCGGAATTCGTGCGGCTGAAACGGCTTGCGCAGCGCGTACAGCAGCACCCAATCGCCACGCAGCAGGCAGACCCGCACGTCATCGAGGCATTCCTCCAGCACAGCCCCGAAGCGCGGCAACAGGTCGACGAACAGTTCGAGATTCCACAACGCCACGGCCCCGGCACGCCGGGCACGGCAATCGCGGCCACCGGCGATCGCGGCCCACCTCGGGGGGACATGCGCCGCGGCCGACGAGCCAGGTTCGACCAGCAGCGCGCAGCCGGGACCGAACTCCGCCACGACGCGCGCGAACTCGACAGCATCCACGGCACCTATCGAACCGCATCCCCACCTCTGGAATCGCGACTTCTGCTGTCTGCTGCGCTCACCCGTCGATCCGGACAGCCGCGGATGCCGCGTTCGAGCAACATTCCGCGGCCGCGGCTCGAATGCGGTCACGGGTGAACCCCGTGCCGGTCGCCACCGATGAGTCAGTCGTTGCGCGCCGAAGTTTCACGAATTCGGTTGTCGAGGTGAGGGCTGGTCGATCTGTTCGCGGAGGATGTCGCCGTGACCCGCGTGCCTGGCGAACTCTTGGATCATGGCGAGCAGTGTCCATCGCATGCTGACGTTTCCCTCGCGGGGATTGTGCTTGGTGTCGTCGAGGTCGAAGCGGGAGGCGATCTCACGTGATCGTCGGCTTGCGCGCTCGAACTCGGCGATGACATCTGTCAGCGTCTCGTCGTCGGTGACGGCGAAGGTGCCCTCGTCGCGGCGTGCGTATCCATCGCATTCGGATTCCTCGAGTCCCGCCCAGAACCGTTGGAACCAGATCCGTTCCGCGGCAGCGGCGTGCTTGATCAAGGAGATCGGTGTCGTCAGCGACGCGACGAGTCGGCGGCGAGCATCGGCGTCGGACAGGCCGCGGACGGTCTCGATGAGCGCTTCGCGGTTGCGGTCGAGCATGTTCTCGATGATTGCTCGCTCGGTGCCGTTGGTGATCAGGTTGGTACTCAAGGTCTTTCACTCCGTTCTGTGATGTGGGCGAGGCGCGCGCGGTATGGACCGATGGGGCTGTATGACACACGGCAGCAGTGCGGCGATCGATCTCGGAGAGGGCCGAAAAGTTCGGTGTCAGGGAAGACCGGCAAAACCGGGAAGGCATTCGATCCGCTCTTCGCGCGGATTGCGCGCCGGAGCATGGCGAGGCGGGCCGACGTCGACATCGCAGCCCAGGTCTGTCAGGAGGCGCTGCTGCCTGGGGTCAATATATCGCAGGGTTTCGATCCGGGCCGCATGTCGCTGACGGCAGCCTTGGTGACACCATGGCCGCACTACACCGAAGGAGACCCGACATGACGATTCAGCGGATGGACAACGTCCTGATCGTTGTCGACGACCTGGACGCTGTTATCGCGTTCTTCGTCGAACTCGGTATGGAGCTGGAAGGCAAGGGGCCCCTCGAGTGGCAGGGGGCGGAGCGCGTCATCGGGCTCGAAGACGTTCGACAGGACGTCGCAATGCTGCGGATCCCGGGTGGCCCCGGCCGAGTCGAGCTGGCGAAGTTCCACCGGCCGAAGGCCATCACCGCCGAGCCGAAAGACGCGCCGGCGAACACGCTGGGTATTCGTCGCATCATGTTCGCCGTCGACGACATCGAGGACGTCGTCGCCCGCCTGCGTGCCCATGGCGCCGAACTCGTCGGCGAGCTGGTGCAGTACGAGGACACCTATCGGCTCTGCTACGTCCGTGGCCCCGAGGGCATCATCGTCGGACTGGCAGAGGAGCTCAGCTGAAGGTTGCTCAGCGCTCGGGAGGTCTCGGCCTGTCGCGGGCATCGCGAGGCTGTCCACCGTGACATTCCGCATTGATTGCGGCCGCTCGTTCCGGGAAACCGTTGACGACGAACGATATCCAGACCGGAGATTCTCGAGTGGCCTGTCGAGGATTTCCGCTGCACGACGGGTGTCGCACGATCGCAGGAGGTGTTGCATTGTCTGTCGCCCGCCACGACGGGGATGCCGCGACGGGCGCCGACCGCCCTCGCGGCCCAGCTGGTAACGAGGCCGCGGCCGCCGAACGATTCGCCGTCCGCAGTGCGGCGGCGTTGCTGGGCGCTGTGGCCGTCGGTATCGGGTTCGGCGTGCTCACAGCGCTGGTCCGGGCGCGATGGGAGCCGATGCAGACCGCGGATCAGGCGGTCACCGACAGCATCGTCGCCGTCGTGGCGGAGAACAGGATCCTGCGAACTGTTCTCGCCGGCATCACCCGTCTCGGAGGAACCGGCACGCTGGTGCTGATGCTCGTCGTCGGCGCGCTCTGGCTGCTGCTGCGTCGGCTACCACGACTCGCTGTCTACGTGGCGCTCACCGGCGCGGGCGGCCTGATCCTCAACCCGGTCGTCAAAGAGCTTGTCGCACGGCTGCGTCCGGTGGTGGAGACTCCCGTCCACACCGCAGGCGGGTGGAGCTTTCCCAGCGGACACGCGATGAGTTCACTGGTGTGCTATGGCGTTGTGCTGCTGGTCTTCGCACCCACCCTGCAAGCGGGCCCACGCCGCGCGCTGACCGGGCTCGTAGTCCTGGTCGTGATCGCCGTCGGGCTCAGCCGGATAGCGCTGGGCGTGCACTACCTCACCGACGTGCTCGCGGGCTGGCTACTCGGGTCGCTGTGGCTCGTGCTGGCCACCGTCGCGTTCCACCGATGGCGTGGCGACGCCGGAGTCGAGGACGCGGGCCCGTTACCTGGTGACGTACCGCCGGCCGACGAAGACGACTTGCGGCCGACCCCGGTTCGGCATGAGCCCACCC
>NZ_JABLTE010000170.1 GCF_013315795.1 Nocardia barduliensis | reverse complement strand
ATCGAATACTCCGCCTTCGACGGCCAGTGGTACCGCTTCGTCGACACTCACTGAGCGAGGTCGCCGAAGACCTCCTCGAGTGCACTCGCCGTCGCGGCCCGGGTGATCCATTCGGTGAGGCGGGCATGATCGGTGCAGGTCTCGATCTCGGCGGCGAGTACTGCGGGGATGTCGAAGCCGCGGGCGCCAAGGAGGGTGAGCAACGCTTTGGCTTCGCCCTTGGCTTCGCCTCTGGTCTCGCCCTTGGCTTCACCTTCGGCCATGCCGTCGGCGTAGAGCTGCTTGAAGAACTGGCTGTAGTACGGGGACGTGTCGGTCGTCATCAGCATCTCCAGGAAGTGCCGGGCCGCTGCTTTCGGCAGTGCGGCCAGTACCAGGTCAATGTACCTTTTGCCGTCCGCTGAGTCGTGTGCTGTCGCGGCGAGGGCGGTGAGAATAGCGTCGCGTTCGGGGTCGTTGCGGTGGGCGATTGCGGACAGGGCGGCGAGATCGGGGCGCTCGAGCGCGGTGTGGGTGTCGCTGACCACCGGCACGTTGGCCGGGCTGAGCACCATGGGCGACAGGGTGAACCCGGGCGCTACGGTGATCGGACGACGGCAGTGGGTCGCGGCGCGCTCGTTCGGGCACACGACCACCAGCAGGACGAGGCAGCGCAGGCGCGCGCGCAGGGTCGTCAGGTAGACCGGCCAGCTCCACGCCTTGTCGTCGTCGCGCTGCAGTTGCACCTCCACCACGATGCCGAGAACCGGGACGCCGGCGGCGGTGAGCGTGACGACCAAGTCCGCGCGGTACTCGGTCGGTTCGATGTCGGGTAGGTCGCCCGAGTCCACGCGCGCCTGATCGAACTCGGGGAGCGATAGTCCGAGTGTGGAGGTCAGCAGTTCCGCGACCAAAGTCGGTCTGCGCCGGACCAATTCGATGAGGACTTCGTGTACCGACGAGGGCATGGCGCGGACGTTACCGATAGCCACCGACACGTCCGGGTGGGCTGGATCACCACTCGAACGGGAGTGGTTGGCGGGGCTCGATCCAGAGGGCTTCGGCGAGGGCGCAGAGGGTGCCGTCGGGGCGGGCCAGGGCGACGCCGACAGTATGTTTCCGGCCGTTCGCGGAGATCGGCCAGCCGTAGGAGACGTAGGGATCGCCGGCACGGACCGGTTCGAATTGCGTGGCGGTGAGCGCGGCGGTGACCGCTCCCGGGCGCAGGTCGCGCAGGGCCATCGCGGCCCAGCCGCCGGGGCAATCCAGAGCGGCCCACACGTTCTCGGTGGAGAGCAGGCCGTCGGGTCCGCCGAGCAGGGGATCGGGAATCCACGCGGCGACGACCATGTCGTGGGCCGTCATGGCCCAGGGCGAGAGGCGCAAGCCACGGCCGGGCGGGCAGGCGGCGCCGCAGCCATAGCAGTGGCTCATCTTGCGCAGCGCGTCGGCGGTCGCACTCGCCGTCCGCGCCTGCGCCCAAGTGGGCGCGGGCGGCGGCGTGACGGCAACCGTGGCGGCGGACGCTTCGGCGAGCACCGTGCCGTCCTGATCGGTGAGCGTCGCGCCGCCCGCGCCGTCGGCGGCCAGCACCACGGGGGTGTCCACCGACACTCTGCGCCGGAAATCGACGCGTACCTGCGCCGAACCGCTCGCGGCGGCGAGCATGCCTGCCACGTACCCGCCGAACGCCACCCCCGGATAGCCGCGCACGTGTCCAGGCACCGTGAATGTGTCCGTCCGAATCATCTGCTGCCCAACCTCTCCCGGCCGACGATCATGACCCGGCTCAGCCGACCATACCGTCGCGGCGCCGCCGGGCGACGCGACGCCCCCGCCAGGCCATTCCACGCCATCCGGGCAGTGCCTCCCTCGCGGCACGCCCGCGCAGGTCGAGGGGATGGCGGAATATCCGCCGTTCCGCCGACTGTTGCGCCCAGACGTGACGAAAGCTGGAGCGAACGTACTGATCGTGTACGCCCACCCGAAGCCGGACTCACTCACCGGCGCGCTGCAAGACGTTGCCGTGCGGCAGCTGCGAGCAGACGATCCAGCTTGGCTCGGCGCGCTTCGCCGAGGTCGCCGATGACCTGCGGCGGCGGATGCCGGATCCGGCGGAGCTGGAGCCGATTCCGTATCGCCCGCAAGCCGGGGGCGACTACGACCGCAGCCTGCGTCTCGAGACGCGCGGGGCGACCGGATTCGAGTTGCATGTCGCGTCGTGACCTGGTGGTCACGGCGGTGGGGCTGCCCCGCGCTGGGTGAGCAGCATCCCCATCGTCCCCGCTTCCTGGCCCTGGCCGTGGATCATGGCACGGGCGATCTCCTTGACCGGTCCGGAGCCGAGCAGACCGTCGGCGGCCTCGGCCATCGCGATTCCGCCCTGGTGATGCCGGTACATCAACTGCAGGAAGAGCACTTCCGCGTCGCGGCCGCGCGCCGTCGCGAGGGCATCCAGCTCCGCGGTGCTCGCCATCCCGGGCATGAGGGGAGCGGGGGCGGTCGGCGCGCCCGCTGCCGGATGCGGGTGCGGTGCGGCCTCGGCGGCGTGCATCCACGCCATCGGATGAGCGGAGCTGGGTGCGGCCTCCGCCAGGCGCAGCCAGCCGAGCATGGTGCCGATCTCCAGGCGCTGGGTGCGGTCGAGTTGCTCGGCCAGCCGGGTGATAGCCGGGTCCACCGAGCGATCGAGCCGCTGCACCATGAACAGCGCTTGCTGGTGATGGGCGGTCATGTCCTGGACGAATCCGATCTCCACCGCGGTGAGGATCGGCGCGGCCGAGTGGTTGTCCGGGAAAATCAGTGGTCGCAGCGCGGCGCCGAGCACGAGCAGCGCGAAGGCCGCCGACGCCAGAGCCGCGGTTCGCGTCATATGCCGCATCGCTACGATCCGACGATCGACTGCTGGTCCGCCGGAGGCGAGTACACGTCGTCGTCCAGTCGCAGCACCATGAATCCGTTGTCCGAGCACGAGACGTAGAGCTGCGAGCCGCGCCATTCCGGCGGCGAGAGACACCAATCGGTGGACACGTCGCCGAAGGCGAGCCGGCCGGTACGCGGGGTGGTGGCATCCAGCGGGTCGAACTGTCCCTCCAGCACGGCGCGCAGCGCGGAGGGTGTGCTCATCAGTGGAACGCCGATGAGGGAGGCGAGCGCGTGCGGCGAGTTCCACAGACTCAGGTTCTGGCCGGTCCGGGCGGGCGGGTTGTAATAGGCGATCTCGCGGATGGCGAAAGGATCGCGGATGTCGAACACTCGGATGCCGGAGGAGATCCACCCGCAGGCCAGCGCCGTCGGGTTCACCTGGCGGTCCGCCGCGCAGTAGTGCGATTCGTAGGCGAAGGCGGAGCCGCCCATGGAGGAGCCGATATTGCTGTCGAGGTGCTGTGGCAGGTTGATCTCGAGCTTGATCTTGTTGACCACCTCGGGCGCGGTCTCGTCGGAGATGTCGACGAGTTTGACGCCGCCGGAACCGCCTTCGTCGACGGTGTAGAGGTAGGGCTTGCCGTCGTAGCTGACCGGGACACTGTGCTGGGTCGCCCAGCCGTCCGTCCAGAACACCCGGCCGATATGGTGCACCTGCGGATTCGGATCGCGGCGCTGCACCGCGCTGATATCGAGGACGGTGAATCCGCCCAGCGCGGAGAGGTACATCCGGTTGCCGTCGGGGCTGATGCCGAAGCCGTGCGCCTCGATGCCGGTCAGCCCCTGCCACACCACGCGCGGGTGGGCCGGGTCGGTGAGGTCGACCGCGCTGACGAAACCGGGTGCGATCCCGGACGCCCAATACGTGTTGCCGTCCGGGGAGAAGCCGCCCTCGTGCGTGGTGATCGGCAGCGGCATCAGCAGATTCGTTCCTGGGCCCGGATTCAGCAGCCGCGGATGCGCGCAATCGGAGACGTCGTAGACCGACAGGTAGCCCACGCCCTCGCCGACCGGGACGCCGGTGCCGACCAGCAGCTTGCGCGCGGTGTTGACCTTGAGGCTCTCCCAGGTGCCCGCGAGCATGGCGGGCTCGGTCAGCGTCACCGTCGGGCGCGGATGCGCCGGATCGGACACGTCGAGCACCTGGACGCCGCGCCCCTCGCCGATCAAGTTGCCGGGGAAGAACGAGCCCAGGTAGGCGCAGTGCTCGAAGCTGGTGGAGGTGATCCCCGCCCCGCGCCCGGCGTAGCCGCCGACGAAGGACATATTGCACCGGTAGCCCTGTGTGCTGCGCCCGCTGTCGCGGTCGGCGGCGGTGACATCGCCCTGCAGACCGTTCTCGGGTGCGGCGCCCGGCCCGCAGTCGGCGCGGGGGACCGAGGTGCGCCCGACGTCGAGGAACTCTTGGACGGCATTACGGGTCTCCGACTGCGGATCGGCGGAGGCGCTCACGGGCAGTAGCACGGCGGTGAGAATGCCGATGGTGAGCAGAGCCAGCGGTTTGGCAGGGCGCAGTCCGGTCACTGGGTGCATCGTCGCGTCCCCCAACTTAGTCTTCGAGTTCGTCTGGTCAGGGTGACTGGGACAGTCACCACTGAACTGACTGAATGGTAGTAATCCTCGATAACTTCGGGGGAGGTTTCCTCGAATCCCGCGCGGATTCGCGAAGTTTTCCGTCCAGCCGCGTCAGCGTGGGTGGATAGGCTCCGTGCGCTCTGCTGCGTCGTCTGCCGCCAGCAGTTCGTCGCAGACGCGCAGCAAGGTGCGGCGCAGTTCGGCTGCGCGCTGCGCCAGCGCGGATTGGGCGCGGACGTATTCCGCGCGCCCAGCGGGCGTCTCGATGCACACCGGCTCGTAGCCGAACTCCGACAGGTCGTAGGGGCTGGCGCGCATGTCGAGTTCGCGGGCGGCACAGGCCGACTCGAAACAGTCCAGCAGCAACTCGGAGGAGATCAGCGGGACCAGCTTGAAGCCCCACTTGTACAGGTCCATGTTCGCGTGCAGGCAGCCCGGCTGTTCGCGGCGCAGCTGGTCGGCGCGGGTGAGCGGCTCGGCATTGCGGCCGACGGCTTCCGGGGTGAAGAAGCGGAAGGCGTCGAAATGCGTGCAGCGCAACGACATCGAGTCGACCACCGCGTCGGTGCCCGCTCGTCCCAGACGCAGCGGAACCTTCTGGTGCCGGATGTCGTCGGTGCGATACACCATCGCCCATTCGTGCAGCCCGAAGCAGGACAGCTGGGCGGGCCGGGACGCGGTGGCCCGCAACAGGTTCGCGGCGAACGTGATGGTGTCGCGGCGTTTGGCCAGGTAGGCGGGATCCGCCGAGTAGATGTCCGCGGTGGGTGTCCCGGCATCCGAACCGCACGCGGCGACCAGGTGATAACCCCGTGCGCCGTGGTACTCGACGGCATCCGCGAGCCCTATGCCGTACCCCGGATGCCAGCGTCGCAACTGGGCGGGTTTGTGCCCGTAGTAGGTGAACAAGAAGTCGATCACCGGGTGCGACGAACCTCGCGCCCGCCGCTCGAGATAGGGCCCGACCAACTCGTCCAGCCGGGCCCGGTGCGCGGCGGCGCTCGCCCGCCACCGCGCACCGGACAGCACGCGCATGGTCACCGCGCCCCGGCCTGTTCGGCGACGCTCGCCGCTCCGGTCGTCATTCGCCCACTCGATGCGTGCCGTCTCGGACGGTGCCGACGAACTCCTCCACCAGATCCTCCAGGGCGACGATGCCGGTGGTGTTGCCCCGCTCGTCCACCACCCGGCCGAGATGGCTGTTCGTGCGGCGTAGCCGCGCCAGCGCCTCGTAGAGCGTGGTTCTCATGCCGACCGTGGGCAACGGGCGGATATCGGTGCGCGGAATCGGCGTCCCCGGCCCGGCGCTCTCGTCGGCGACCTTGTCGAGCACGTCCTTGACGTGCAGGTAGCCGACCAGCGAGCCGTCGCTCGCCCGCACCGGGAAGCGGGAGAACCCGGTCTCGGCGACGGCGGATTCGGTGTCGCCGAGCGTGGTCCCGTTGCCGCGCAGCGGGATCGATCGGGTCGCGTCCAGCGGCACCATCACGTCGGCGACCACCCGGTCACTGGTGCCGAGCGCCTGCGTGAGCCGACGATGCTCCTCTTCGTCGAGCAAGCCCTCGGAGCGGGACTCGCCGATCATCTCGGCCAGCTCCACCGTCGAGACGGTGGCCTCGAGTTCGTCCTTCGGCTCGATCCGCAGCAGGCGCAGCGACAGGTTGGCGCACAGGTTGTAGAACGCGATGAGCGGGCGGGCCAGCCGCAGCCACATCAGGTGCACCGGGACCAGCAGCAGCGCGCTGCGTTCCGGCCCGGCCAGCGCGATGTTCTTCGGGATCATCTCGCCGAACAGGATGTGCAGGACGACCACGATGGTCAGCGCGATCGCGAACGCCACCGGGTGCAGCAGTTGCTCGGGCAGGCCGAGCAACTCGAACGGCCCCTCCAGCAGATGCGCGACGGCGGGCTCGCCGACGCGGCCGAGCAGGATCGAGCAGATGGTGATGCCCAGCTGCGCGGCGGCGAGCATCATCGAGAGGTTCTCGCCCGCCCGGATGACGGTGTTCGCGTTGCGCTTGCCCTGCGCGGCCAGCGCTTCCAACCGGTCGCGGCGGGCGGAGATGAGCGCGAACTCCGCGGCGACGAAGAAGGCGTTGCCGCCCAGCAGCACGACGGTTAGCAGGACGCCGAACAGATCACCCATTGCTGTGCTCCTTGGTGGCGAGGGCGTCGGCGTCGACCGGGATCAGCCGGATCCGGTCGATGCGCCGTCCGTCCATGCGCTCCACCCGGGCGATCCAGCCGCCCTCGTCGTGGCCGTCGGTCACCGTCCACTGCTGCGAGCGGGGATTCGGCAGCACGACTTCGTCGCCCGTCACCGGGATGCGGCCGAGCCTGGTGAGCACGAGGCCGCCGAGCGTCTCGTACTCGCCTTCGGGGGCGTCGTACCCGGTCGCACGGGAGACCTCGTCGATGCGCAGCAGGCCCGAGCAGTCCCAGCCGTCGGAGACGCGGCGCACGTCGCGCTCCTCCTCGTCGTGCTCGTCGCGGACGTCGCCGAGGATCTCCTCGATGATGTCCTCCATGGTGACCAGGCCCGCGGTGCCGCCGTACTCGTCCACGACGAGGGCGACCTGCATGCCGTCGGCGCGGACGCGCTCGAGCACCTCGTCGCCGTCCAGGCTGGCGGGCACGATGGGCACCGGCTGGGCGAGCCGGTGCAGGGGGAACGTCCCGCGCGCGTGCGCCGGACGGGTGAAGGCCTGCTTGACGTGCACGAAGCCGAGGGTGTTGTCGAGGTCGCCGTCGATCACCGGGAAACGGGAGTAGCCGGTGCGGCCCGCCGCGTCGATCAGATCGGCGATGGTGTCGCTCTTGTCCAGCGCTTCGATCTTCACACGCGGCGTCATCAGTTCCTCGGCGCTGCGCTCGCCGAACTGCAGGGAGCGATCCATCACCTGGGCGGTGGGCTGGTCCAGCGCGCCGCGCAGCGCGGAGGTGCGCACCAGGGAGCCCAGTTCCTGCGGCGAGCGGGCCGAGCGCAACTCCTCGGCGGGTTCGACGCCGAGCCTGCGGACCACCCAGTTGGCGGTGCCGTTGAGGAAGTGGATCATCCACTTGAACACCACCGAGAACGCGATCATCGGTCCGGCCGTGACACGGGCGGTGGCCAGCGCCTTGGCGATGGCGATGTTCTTGGGCACCAGCTCGCCGTAGATCATCGACAGCGAGGTGGCCAGGATCAGGGCCAGCGTCAAGGCGACGCCACCGGCGGCGGTCTCGCTCAGCCCGATGCCGGTGAACACCGGATTCAGCAACCTGGCCAGCACCGGCTCGGCGATGTAACCGGTGATCAGCGTCGTGATGGTGATGCCGAGCTGGGCGCCGGACAGCTGGAACGACAGGGTGCGGTGGGCCTTGCGAACCATCCGGGCGCGGACGTCACCGGTGCGGGCGTGCGCCTCGACGGTGCTGCGCTCCAGAGCGGTGAGGGAGAATTCCGCGGCGACGAACAGGGCGGTGCCGACGGTGAGTGCGATGAACCCGAGCAGGCTGAGCGCGGTGAGCGCGATGGACATCGTCAGCACCACCTGAGCGGTGCCGGGAGAGAGCCTGTGCGGAGTGGGACTACTGCGGGGAGGGGAACGCCGGGATGGTCACCCGGCTCGGTAGAGGAGCCCTCCTGTACGGCGCCCTCGGACGCGGGTGACAACTGGATCCTTTCGCAAACGAGTCGTGGTGCCGGTGTCCGGCAACCACCATGCTACCGGCCCGCGTGCCGAGCGGCGCGGGCCGGTGCCGGTGTGATTCGCGTGTCGGCGCTCACCAACCGCTGGGCAGCGGGCGGCCCTCGGCGAATCCGGCCGCGGACTGCACGCCGAGCACGGCCCTGTCGTGGAATTCGGCGAGCGTGCGGGCCCCCGCGTACGTGCACGCGCTGCGCACGCCCGAGCAGATGTGGTCGAGCAGGTCCTCGACGCCGGGACGCTCGGGGTCCAGCCGCATCCGGGAGCTGGAGATGCCCTCTTCGAACAGCGCCTTACGCGCGCGGTCGAATTCGCTGTCGGAGGCGGTGCGGGCGGCGACGGCCCGCTTGGAGGCCATGCCGAAGCTCTCCTTGTACGCGTTGCCGTCGCGATCGACGCGCAGGTCACCGGGGGACTCGTAGGTGCCTGCGAACCAGGAGCCGATCATCACGTTGGACGCGCCCGCGGCCAGCGCGAGCGCCACGTCGCGGGGATGGCGCACGCCGCCGTCGGCCCAGATGTGCACGCCGAGTTCCGCGGCGGCGGCCGCGCATTCGGCCACCGCGGAGAACTGCGGGCGTCCCACGCCGGTCATCATCCGGGTGGTGCACATGGCGCCGGGCCCGACACCGACCTTGACGATGTCCGCGCCCGCCTCGGCGAGATCCCTGGTGCCCTCGGCGGAGACCACGTTGCCCGCGACCAGCGGGACGCCGAGCCCGAGATCGCGCACCGCGGAGAGGGTTTCGAGCATTTTGGCCTGGTGACCGTGGGCGGTGTCGATGACGAGCAGGTCGGCGCCCGAATCCACCAGGGACTTGGCCTTCGCGGCCACGTCGCCGTTGATGCCCACCGCGGCCGCGACGCGCAGCCTGCCGGTGGCGTCCACGGCGGGCTGGTAGATGCCCGCGCGCAGGGCGCCGGTGCGGGTCAGCACTCCGGCCAGGGTGCCGTCCTCGGCGGTGAGCACGGCGAAGTCGGCGTGCTCGGCGTGCAGCAGGTCGAACAGATCGCGGGGGGTGGTGGTCGCGGGGGCCCGCACGAAATCGGTGACCGCGACCTCGCGCAGCCGGGCGAAGCGGTCGACGTCGGCGCAGGCGGCCTCGGTGACCACGCCGACCGGGCGGCCGCCGTCGACCACCACCACCGCGCCGTGGGCACGCTTGTGCATGAGCGCCACGGCCTCGGAGACCGAGCGATCGGGGTCGAGGGTCACGGGGGTGTCGGCGGTGAGCGAGCGGCTCTTGACGAAGGCGATGGTGTCGGCGGCGGCGGTGATCGGCAGGTCCTGCGGCAGGACGACGAGGCCGCCGCGGCGGGCCACGGTCTCGGCCATTCTGCGCCCGGCGACGGCGGTCATGTTGGCCACGACGATCGGGATGGTGGTGCCGGACCCGTCGGTCGTCGACAGATCGACGTCGAAGCGCGACGCGACGTCCGTCCGGTTCGGGACGAGGAAGAGGTCGTCGTAGGTCAGGTCGTACGGCGGCTGATGACCGGGGAGAAAGCGCACTCGACCGATCATAACCGGGAGCCGCCCGGCGCGGGCTCTTCTGCGCGAGGGTCTCAGGCGGCCGCTTGGGCGCGCGACAGCGAGAGGGTGGCGGCGCCCATGACGAGCACCGCCCCCGCGACGACGACCAGCCCGGCGGTGTCGGTGCGCAACCGCTCGTCCAGCACGGCGAAGCCGACGAACGCGGCGGCCAGCGGCTCGGCGATCGTGACGGCGGGCAGCGACGCGGTGAGTGGCCCGGCCTGGTAGGCGCGCTGTTGCAGGTACACGCCCGCACCGCCGCTCGCGATGAGCGCCCAGGTCTGCCAAGCGCCGAGCACGGCGCCGAGGCCGTGTCCGAACCGGTCGGTCACATAGGAGGTGAGGGCGGCGGCCAGCCCGTAGAGCGCACCGCTCGCGGCGCCGAGCAGCAGCGCGCGCCACTGCGGAGCACGCGCGGCGACGCCCGCGGCCGTGGCGGCGGCGATCAGGCCGAGCAGGATGCCCAGCGGCAGGAGCCAATCCCGCAGCGGCGCATCGGCATCGCCTGCGGTCGGATTGCCGACGAGCAGGAAGCAGGCCAGCGCTGCGGTGAGCGCGAGGGCGGTAGCCCAGGTGCGCGGCGCGACGCGGCGGTGGTTGAGCCGGGCGGACAGCGGCAGCGCGAAGACCAGCGCGCTCACCAGGATCGGCTGCACCAGCAGGACCGCGCCCAGGGCGAGCGCGGCGACCTGCATGGCGTATCCGCCGCTGTCGCCGACCACGCCCGCCCACCAGCGGGGATCGCGCAGCAACCCGCGGACCAGCGACTCGCCCTCCGGCACCGCGGCCGCCGCGCGCTGCTGCGCGACGGCGGCGACCGCGAACAGCAGCGCCGCGAGCAGGGCGCACAGGACGGCGGCCGCCGGATGGGTCGACACCAGCCTAGTTTGCTAAACGATTGCCTCGGTTCGAAGGCTGCTGGGTTCGTACGGCGCGTCGCCGTGTCCGGCCGGGCGTGTCGCCGGACGCGGGGGCTGCGGCGCGCCCGGAGAACCCACCCGTCGTGCCCGAATTGCGGGCGGAAGCGCCGTTGGCCGACGCGGCCACACGCCCTCCGGTGTTGCTCGTGGCGGGTTTGGCGTTGCCGCGCCGACGCGCAGGCGCGGTGGCCGATTCGCCGACGCGGCCCGACCCGGCGGTCGTCCTGGCTGCGGATTGCTGCACCGGACCGCCACGGCCACCGGTCGCCGCCGGCTCTGCGCGCCTGCCCGGCTTGCGTCGCGCGGATTTCGCGGGGGCCGGGGC
>NZ_JABLTE010000016.1 GCF_013315795.1 Nocardia barduliensis | reverse complement strand
GTATTGCGGCGCCTGCTGCTGGGTCGGGTACGCCGGGGTGGTCGGCGGCGGCGGGTAGTTCGGCGGCTGCTGCTGAACCGGCTGCTGCGGCGGCGGTGGCGGAGCCTGCGCGGGCTGCGGCGCCTGCGCGGGCTGCGGGGCGTCGTCGACCGAGACGCCGTGGTCGGTGACCAGCGCGGCGAAACCGCCCGCGTAGCCCTGTCCGACCGCACGCACCTTCCACGCACCCTGGCGGCGGTAGAGCTCGAGCGCGATCACGATCGACTCGGTGTTCAGCCCTTCGATCCGGTACTCGTACAACTGATTACCCGCGGCGTCCGACACGATCGCGATCGGGGCGGGGAACCTGCCGAAATTGCTGTTCGCGTCGTCCAGCGTGATCACCGCGCGGATCTGGTCGATGTCGGCGGGCACCGCGTTCAGCGACACCGCCAGCGACGCGGGCTGGCCTGCCGGTGCGGGCTGCAGATTGACGCCGGGACCGCTGGGCTGGTTGAAGAAGACGAAGTCGGCATCGGAACGGACCTTGCCCCGCTCGGTGACCAGTAGTGCCGACAGATCCGCCGGCGCCGAGAGCTGGACGGAAATCACCACGTCGTTGGTGGCCAGCGGACCGTTCTGGCCCTTGGCGAGAGTTGCGGACAAGTTCGACCCTTCGCTTGTCGGTGCGTTCGCCTGACACTCTACGAGAAACGCGCTCCGCGCCGCTCGGAGTGAACGGACGCGCTGCTCCGACACCCGCGCGAGCATCGGTTAGGGTGACGGCACGCAGATGGAATGCGGCGATCCCACCGTGTTCCCGAACGAGACAGCAGGCAGACTCCATGGCGCAACTGTTCGAGCAATCGAAGAAGGTGGTCGAGGCCCATCTGGCCGGAACCAGCCTCCGCGCGATCTCCGGCTCGATGATCGCCTACGAAGGCAATGTGCAGTTCAAATCGGCCGGTTTCGGCGGCGGCGACGGTGTGCTCGCCGGGCTGAAGCGCCGGGCCACCGGCGAGAAACTGTCGCTGATGGAGTGCGCCGGGCACGGCCGGGTGTTCTTCGCCGTCAGCGGCCAGCACGTCACCGTCGTGAACCTGAACAACGAGACGCTGCAGGTGGAGTCGCAACAACTGCTCGCGTTCGCCGGAAACCTGCGCACCGACGTGCGTTTCGCCGGTTTGCGCGGCGCGTCCAGCGGGCAGGGCCTGTTCACCACGACCGTCTCCGGTCAGGGTCAGGTCGCGCTGCTCTCGGCGGGCGGTCCGCTCATCCACCTGGAGGTCTCCCCGCAGTACCCGCTGATCGTGGATCCGGACGCGTTCGTCGCGGCGCGCGGCAACCTCAACCAGTCCTTCGTCTCCGACGTGTCGTGGCGCAGTTTCGTCGGCCAGGACGCGGGCGAGGCGTTCTCGCTGCGCTGGGACGGCCAAGGCGTGGTGTTGATCCAACCGGCGGAACGGTAGGGGCGAGCGGTGTTCGAGAAGGTCAACGGCAAAGTCGTCAAGGTCGACGTCGGAATGGCGGGCGGAGTGGTCGCTCGCAACGGCGCGATGCTGTTCTACACCGGCGACGTTTCCTTTGCGCCCCATCAGATTCCGGGAGCCCAGGGGATGGGCGGCATGGGCGGACTGATGGGTATCGCGGGCCGGGCGATGGCGGGCGAGCACGAGCGCACCATGCTGGCGCAGGGCAACGGCGAGGTGCACTACGGGTTCGCCGGCCTGGAGGTCCACGTAGTCCACATGCAGCCGGGCGCGGCGCTGCGGGTCGAGGCCTCGCGACTGCTGGCCAATACCGCCGGATTGCAGAGTTCGGTGGTCTCGGTGATGAGTTCGGGCGGCGGAGGCGGTGGCGGCGGCGGGCTGATGGGCGCGCTGCGCGGCGCCGCCTCGGGCGCGTTGACCGGGCAGGGCATGTTCACCACCCAGTTGTCCGGGCAGGGCGCCGCGGTGCTGCTCGCGCACGGCGGGTTCCTGGAACTTCAAGTGGGCGGCCCGAATCCGATCGTGGTCGATCCGCAGGCGTTCGTCGCCGCCTACGGCAATGTGCAGACCGAGCTCAAGTCGGCGATGAGCTGGCGGGATGCCGTCGGCCGCGGCGCGGGCGAGGCGATGCAGCTGCATTGCGTCGGGCAGGGCGTCGTCTACGTGCAGGCCTCCGAAGAGAAGTTGTGAGCATGTCCCAGATCCTGAATCCCATGAATCTCGGCGAGAGCGACAACATCCCGGGAAACAGCTACGCGTACTGCATCGATCTGAACAAGCCGTGGTTCATGCGCAAGGGCGCGATGATCGCCTACTACGGCGACATGCGGTTCCAGACGCTGAGCCACGGGTTGCACGGCGGGCTGCTGCACATGGTGTCGCAACAGTTCTCGGCGCCGCTGTTCACCGGCGACTACGTCGTCGCGGAGGGCCATGGCAAGCTGATCATCGGCGACCGCGGCTACGACATCAATTCCTACGACCTCGAGGACAACGGCAACCTGACCATCCGGGCGGCCAACCTGCTGGCCTTCGAGCCGGGTCTGTCGCTCAACCAGTCCATCGTGCCCGGGTTCCTCACCCTGATCGGCACCGGCAAGTTCCTCGCCTCCTCCAACGGGCCGGTCATGTTCGCCGAGCCGCCGCTGCGGGTGGACCCGGAATCGCTGGTCGGCTGGGCGGATTGCCCCTCCCCGAGTCACCACTACGACCAGCGGTGGGTCACCGATTTCCTGGCCGCCGGCGCGGCGCGCCTCGGCGTCAACTCCGGTGAGGAGCGTCAGTTCGAGTTCACCGGCGCGGGCACCGTGCTGATCCAGTCCAGCGAGAAGGTGCTCAGCGACGCGATGCTGGTGCGCACCATCGAGGGACAGATCCAGAGCGGCATCACCGTCAGCGGCTTGCAACGGCTGCAAGGGCTCATCGCGCAGCAATTGGCCGGGCAGCAGCAGTACTGAGCCACGGAATCACTCGCGTTCGCCGATCCGCGGCGGACTGATGTCGATGCGCGGCGGCTGATGCGCAGGGAGACCGGGCGAGCCGCGTCAGAGTAACTCGGGCCGACAGGCGTATCACATACGGACAGCAAAGGATTCGCGACGGAACGGTGAACTCGACTCGATGTTCACCGGTGCCGGTCCACGGTCGGCGCAGAATCGGGTCATGGCTGACTTGGCGCTCTCGCCACAGCGTCGCACGGCGCTGACGAACCTGGTCCGAGACGAATCGACCTTCGCGACAGCGTATCCGCGGGTGGCCGACTACTGGTCCACCGCGTGCCGGTTGCCCGGCACCGGAGACGACATCGCCGACGCCACGTTCGACCTACACCTGCTGCACTACCTGACCGGCGGCCTCAGCACGAATCCCTACTGGGACATCGTCGCCGCCGCGGTATCGCCCGGTCCGCGGGAGCGCGCCAACCGTCGCGAGGTGAACGGCGGGAACCCAAAAGGTAGTGCGCGACTGGCCTACGCGCAGATTGTGTTGCAGGCGGCCTACGCCTACGCGATTCCCTCTCCTGCGACGCTGCGGTGGGTGGCGGATGCCGCGCAGGGCAGGCCGGTACTGGAAGTGGGTTCGGGCCGCGGCTATTGGGCGCATCAGCTCGCCCGCATCGGCATTCCGACAACCGCTTTCGACTCGCATCCACCCGATCGCGCGACCAACACGGCGTTTCCGGCCGCCGCCGGGCAGACCGCGACATGGCATCCCACCGCCACGCCGCCTTCCTCCACAGCCGATCTGGTCGCCGCCCATGCCGGGGATGTGCTGTTTCTCTGCTGGCCGCCCGGCTGGGAGAACCCGATGGCCTCGACCACTCTCGCCGCCTATCAGCAGGCAGGCGGTTCGTCGCTGGTCTACATCGGCGAACCACGCGGCGGGCGCACGGCCGACAGCGCGTTCTTCGACACGCTGGAGGCCGGATGGACGCTGCTCGACCAGGACCCGGACTACGTCTCGTGGTGGAATCTCGGCGATACGGCGCAGTGCTGGCAGCGGCGATGATCCCGCGGCTCAGCGAAGGCGCTGGAATTCCCAGGGATCGTGCGCGCTGAGCAAGGTGACTTCGTGACCGTGGTCGCGGTGTAGTTCGCGTAGCCGCGCCTGGGTGCCCACTCGCAGGTCGTGGTGGACCTCGGAGGAGGTTTGCACGATGTCCAGGATCGGGTGCGGCTGCGGCCGCGGGTCGAGTTCGCGATGGTAGTAGTAGGCGTCGCCACAGTGCAGCAGCCAACGTTCGCCGTCGCGAACGGCGACCCCGGTGTGACCTGCGGTGTGTCCGCCCAGCGGGATCAGCTGGAAGTCCTCCGGCAGATCCTTCGGTTGGATCGCGTCGAAGCCGAACCACTTTCCGGTCGGGTCGGACGGGTAGGTGACCCAGTGCGGGTCGTGTGCCCAGTGCGCGGGGCGGTAGCGGAAGCTCGGGGCTTCGGCCTGCGCCGCCGCGAGTTCGGCGGCGAGGACATGCACCCGCGCGTGCGGGAAGTCGGGCAGCCCGCCGCAGTGATCCACGTCGAGGTGGGTGAGGATGACGTGCCGCACGTCTGCGGGGTGGTAGCCGAGGCGTTGCACCTGCCGGATGGCGGTCTCGTCCTCGGACAACACCGGCTGCGAGAGCGCGACCCAGTCGGCGCCGAGCGTGCCCGCCGGGTCGCGGACGTCGTCCAGCCCGATGCCGGTCTCGATCAGCACCAGACCGTCGGACGCGGTCTCGACCAGCAGGCAGTGGTTCACCGCGTGGGCGGGCGCCGGCCCGTCGTAGGTGGCTTCGATCTGCCGTACCGAGCCGCAATTGAGGTGATGAACTGTCATGGGAGCTAGTCTGTGACTTGAAGCGCGGTTCAAGTCAAGGAGACGCGATGACCGACCTGCTCGATATCGCCGAGGTCGCCGAACAAGCGAACCTCGCGCCCTCCGCACTGCGTTTCTACGAGAAACGCGGGCTCATCGCCGCGACCGGCCGCAACGGCCTGCGCCGCACCTACCACCCCGACATCCTCGGCCGCCTCGCCCTCATCGCCTGCGCCCGCGGCGCCGGTTTCACCCTCGCCGAGATCGCCCGCTTCCTGCGCGCCTCCCCCTCCGACGCCGAACTGCGCACCCGCATGGCGCAGAAGGCCCGCCAGCTCGATGACGACATCGCCCGCCTCATCCGCATGCGCGACAGCCTCCGCCACGCCGCCACCTGCACCCACGACCCCTTGGTCGAATGCCCGGACTTCAAATCCACCTTCGAAAGCGCCGCCGACGCGCTATAAGTCCGCGAACCAAGTATTCGGCCCCGCCTCGCGGATGCGAGACGGGGCCGGGCCGGGCCGGGGCTCAGCCGACTACTTCACGAAGTCACGCACGCCCTCGAAAACCGTCGACGACGACAGCAGCGCGACATGGCCGATGCACGCTGTCTGGGTGTTGCCTGCGCCGCTGAGAATGGTGCTCGCGTCGGGGTTGATGATCTCGTCGCACGGTGACCACCAGGTGCCGTAGTTCACCCGGCCGGGGGTTTCGTCGGTGCTGTTCAGTTCGGCCAGAAAGGCGGAGCCGGGCCGCATCTCCACGCAGGAGACATCGAGGCATCCGTTGGCGGTGTCGGTGCCGTGATTGGGGCCGCCGATGGAGACCCAGTCGTCGACGAAATCGAGGCCGCCGAGGTTCTTCAGGTACCAGCGACTGTTGAGGCCGCCCATCGAGTGGGTGATGATATCGACCTCGGCGGCACCGGTTTTCGCGCGCAGCGCGTCGACCTGCGCTTGAACCTCCAGCGCGATGTCCTTGTTCGACCGGGTGGTGTTGTAGGTGAATCGTGCCATCTCATCCGCGGAGTATCCCGCGTCCAGGAATCGGGCCCACATGTAATTCCAGTCCGACGCCGATCCCTGCCATCCGTGGACGAAAAGGATGGGATCTCGCGCCGGCGCAGCGGCCGCCTGTGGTGTGGCGACGCCGAGCGCAGCGGTAGCTGTCGCGACCAGGGTGATTGCGGCAAAAACGAGGCGGCGCGTAATGGATGTGATGTGCATGAATAGACTCCGATCTGCTCGTCGCACTGCGAGCAGACAGAAAATAGCGCGAGGGCTCATCCGGGCACGGTGAAACGTGGAAATTCCATTTGTGGCTTCGAAAACCACTGCACCGATACCGTTTCGATGCCGTGCCGGCTACTCGGAGGACGGCGGGGCTTCCTGGAAGAACCAATTGATGATTTCTTCGCCGGCCAGGATGCCGGTGGATCGGGTGACGGTGAGGTTCGGGTAGGTCCAGTTGAGTTGTTCGAGTTCGCCGTGGCGGGGGCGGATGGCCGAGTCGGCGGCGCGGAGCATCTCGGCGTCGAGGGCGCCGTCGCCCGCGGCGAGTGTGCGGGCGTCGTCGGTCAGCTCCCCGCTTTCCCAGAGGCGCTTGCGCACCTCGGCGACCGCGCGGCTCTTGCAGACCGCGAGCGGCATGGAGTAGATCTTGCGGCCTTGCTGGGAGGCCGACCAGCCCCGCGAACGACACCACTCGTCCCACTCGGCGAGAAATCCCTCGGGCACGTCCTTGGGCTTCACCACGAGGTAGCAGAAGAGATGGTCGGCCACGCGGAATTTGGTGACCCAGGAGTCGTCGATGCGGGCGTGCAGTTCCTCGGTCACCTCGGACAGGGTGGCGCCGCCCGCTCGGACCTCGGCATCGATATCGATGCGCCAGCTCAGGTCGGGCACGCCGTCGACCAGGATGTTCCCGCCGTTGCTTGTGATCGCGTAGCGCCACGGCGCCCCGGGTAGTCGAATACGCTCGAACTGTTTGATGGTGCGGGTGGTGGTGGGAACGACGGCGGCGGGTTCGGTCAGGGCCTGCATCCGCAGCGCCGCGGTGGTGGTCATGAACGACAGCGGCGCCCCATCCAGATGCTCCACGCAGACCGTCGGCACGTCCTCGGCGGTGCTGAAGGCGTTACGCGAGTAGATCATCGTCCGGTCCAGGTCGGTCGCGATCAGCGCGTGTCTTCGGTGTGCTCTCGGAGATAGGTTCACTGCTGCACGTCCTTGATCAATCCCATACACGAATATGCCAGGTCGGCGACGACTTCGACCGGGACACCCCGGGCCGCGGCGAGCATACGGATGTGCGCGTGCTCCGGCGCGTCGGCCTCGCGCACCAGCACCATCCACGGCACCCGGCGCAGCAGCACCCGCGTGGTCTCGCCGACGCCGGGCTTCACGAAGTTCACGCTGGCGATGCCGTACTGCTCCCGCACCTGCTCCACCGACGCCCAGCCGGTCCAGGTGGGCGTCCGGTCGCTCGCGCGGATCGCGGCCACTTCGGCGGGCACCCGGTCGCGGATCGCGTCGAAAGCGCCGCTCACGGTGTCCAGCAGACGCCCGGACACGTCGTCACCGGCCAGTTCGCGGTAGAATTTGGCGCCGTGGAAATCGCCGGGGCCGATCAGCGTGTCGTTGAGGACCGTGCGCGAGATCAAGCCGGAAACGGTCGAGTTCAGGCACGCCGAGGCGATCAGGAAGTCGTCGCGGGTGCCGTAGGTGCGCACGCAGTGGCCGGGGTCGGCCAGCACCGCCAACTCGCCGTCGAACCGGGCGCCCCCGGCCGCGTGGTAGGCGTCCAGCGCCTCGGTCAACTCGCGAGTGATCGCGCCCTTGCCCGTCCACCCGTCCACGAACACGACGGAGGACGGATCGTGGTGCTCGGCCAGATAGTCCAGCGCCACGGCGTCGATGCCGCGATCCCGCACGATCGACACCGCGTAGTGCGGCACCTCGATGCTCGGGAAACGCGCTCGCAGCCAGCGGCGCATCAGGATGCCGACCGGCGTGCCCGCGCGCGCCAGCGACACCAGGACGATGTCCTCGCCGCGCTCGGCGACCACCAGTTCGGACACGGTCGCCACCGCCAGCGCGAGTCGCTCGGCGCTTTCCGCCAGCACCTCGTCGAACAGCGAGCGATACGACGCGTCCGGCTGATACTCGATCGGGAGCGACTCCGCGTAGTGCGCCTTCCCGGCCTGGATCTTGCGTTCCCGCTCGGCGACGTCGGCCTCGAGATCGACGTGCGACAGGTCCTTCAGCAGCCAGGAGACCTCGTCGGTCGCATAGGAGCCGAACTGCGGGCCGTGCAGCGGAGTGGGTAGCGCGCCCACGCTGGTATTCGTCACGACCCGCTCCCGTCCAGTACCTCCGACGACGCGCGTACGGCGTGCAGCCGCCGCGGGTCGGCTTCCCGCAGCACCGCGAGCAGCACGTCCGATCCGGAGGCGGTCAGCACGTCGACCAGCCCGTTCTCGGCCGTCAACGCCGCGGTGTCGGCGGGCGAATCGACCACGACGACGAGCACCGGATCGTGCGCGGCGAGGTCGGCGTCCGTGCTCGTGTCGACGGCGTCGTCACCCGCGGGAGCCGGATCGGCGATCAGGCCGCTCAGCCCCGCCAGATCGGCCTCGAACAGGTCGAGCGAATCCACCGGCCACTGCGCGTTGTACAGGTAGCGCGGCGCGGCATCACCTGGCTCGGGTGCGACGAACCGGAACCCACGCCGCAACGGATATCCCGGCTCGTCCAGCACATAGGCGGGCGAACGCGTGGTGGTCTGGAAGCGCGTGGGCGTCCCCGACTCGGCCAGCAGCGCCGCCAACCGCAGCGGCAAGTACATCAGCTCTTCGTGCCCGAGCACGATGGCGGCCCGGCCGGGGAAGTCGGCGGCGAGCCGGGCGGTCAGCACCTCGCCCGCGTCCGACAGCGCCGCCTCGAACGCGCCGGTGTCGGAAGCGAGGATTCCGTGCCTGCCGCCCTCCGGAACGGCAGCGGGCCAGGGAAGTTCGACCCGTCGGAACGAACCGGGCTGTCCGGCCGTCGGATTGAGGCGTGGTTCGGGCAGGGCGCCGACCGCGTCGACCAGCCCTTCCGGCAGCGACGCCCGGCCGGTGGCGAGACAGACCGTGTCGATGCGTGCCCCGAGTTCGGCGGCGGCAGCGTCGAATGCGGCACGATCGGCCGCATCGCGCAGGTCGACCAGGGAGGCGAGCACGTAATGGGCGCGCGGCGCGAAAGCGTGCAACGCGCGCACCGCATCGATCGCGGTGGCTCCGGTGGAGATCTCGTCGTCGACGAGCACCAGCGGCAGATCGTTGACGAAGATGTCGGCCGGCGCCGGTTGCAGCAGGTGCGAGGTGGCGTGCGAATGCCCCTCCTCGAACCCGGCGAGGGTCTGCGCGTGCGGCACCGCGCGCCGGGTCGAATGGAGATAGCAACTCGCGCCGATCCGCGCCGCCACACAGTGGCCGAGCCCCGTCGCGGTCTCGGCGAACCCGAGCACGACGGCCTCGCGATCCCCGAGCACCGCGCGCACCAGATCGCCCAGATGATCGCCCGCCCCGAGCACGATCCGCGGATCGGTCGGCAGGTGCTTGCCGAGCACGGTGGACACCAGCAGGTGCGCCCGGCGCCGATTGTTGCGCCGAACGCCCGGCTGCACCAGTGCCGTGATCGGCAGCCGCGCCGAACGCAGCCGATCCGAATCGCGTTCCCGCACCGGATCGCGATGCAGGCCGATGCCCAGAGTTCTTGTCGCCCAAAATATTTCGTTGCCACCGAGTTCGGCGGTCGTCCGGCTCATACGGTGACCAACGCCGTCAGCAGATCCACGAACGACACTCCCTTGTTCGCCACGCCGAACACCCGTGCGCGCAACAGGGTCTGTCGCGCCCAGCTGCGATGCGGCCGCATCTCGTTCATCTTGTTCCGGTAGCCGGAGGCCGCCACGCCGCCGACATCGTCGCGGAGGATGTCCAGCGCGTCGGAGTACTCCTCGTGGGTGACCACCGACAGCGCGTGCACAGCGGCCACGTGCGACGGGTGGATCACCGTCTTGCCCTGAATGCCGTTGGCCCGGTCCAGCGTGATCTCCCGCAGCAAACCGTCCAGATCCCGGCTGACCAGGTATTGCCGGAACGGCACCGCGTCGGACTCCTCGAACGGCGCGGTCCGCAGCAACGGCCGGAACATCCGCTCGTGGTCGGCGAAGTACTCCCACACCGGCCCGGTGATCACGAAACCCGTCCCGTCCGCACGTCCCAGGTAGTTCACGATGTCGGCGATGACGTCGGCGACCACGCGCACGTCGTAGATGGTCAGGTCGCGGTCACGCCGGATGCCGAAGGTCGAGCACATGTCCGTCGCACCGACCCGCACCGCGAGCACCCGTTCCCGGTGCGCGGCCAGCAGCGCCGCGATCTGGGTGAGCTCGTGATCGCGGGTCTCCCGGTGCACCAGCCCCGCCGACTCCAGCACCGGCATCCCGTACAGCGGTCGCTGCACCCGCTGGGCCGCCGCGTTCAGCGCGTCGAGGTAGTCCGGCCCGGTGACGCCGTCGAACTTCGGGAACACGAACCCGGTGAGCACCCTGGCGCCCGGTCCGAGCTGCTCGATGAGCTCGGTGATCGTCTCCGCGTCGCGCACCCGGACGAACAGCAGCGGATTGGCGTCGTGGCTGCCCGCCAGCAGATCGAGGGCGGCGACGGTCTGCTGCTTGGCGTACTCCACCTCGTGATCGGCGACGGCGTCCTCCAGGTCGATCACCATCGAGCACACCCCGTGCGTGGCGCGCCTGCCGATCGTCAGCGCCAGGTCGGGCCTGGTCGCGGGCGCGTACAGCGTCGCACCGAGGCCGATCGCGAGTAGCTCGCGATCGGTGTGGTCGTCGCCGAACGGTTCGGGCTGCCGGTGGAAGAGTCGCCTCGCCTCTGGGCCGTGCAACTGCCGGAAGTGGCGCAGCGGCATTCGCTTCCGCAGGGAAACCTCCTGCTGGACGGCGATGCCTGCGGTCATCGTTGCCCCACTCCTCATTCTCGTCGTGGTCCTGCTTGTTTTCTCATTCGATCCACTACTCCGGCTATGAATTCGGTGACGGCATCCAGTTCCGCCACATAGGCCCAGTAGTCGGGATGACGCCCCGACAGTGTTTCGCTGATTCGGTCGATCCGTGCTGCTTGCGCGTCGAGCACCGAACCCCATTCGGCGACCAGCCCGCGGCTCACCGCGAGCATCTGCGCGTCCCGCAGCCGGAATCGTACGGCCTTGGCCTGTTCTTGCGGGTCGGCCCGGATCGCACGCAGCAGGGCGAGCCGCTTGGTCACGGCGTCGACCCGCTGCTCGGCCTCGGCGAGGAACCCGCGCGCGGATGTGGTCAGATCAAGTGCAAACTCCGGATTGTTCTCTGCCGCCGCACGCGCCCTGCCGAGGGCCGCGTCCGCGGCCTCGATGGCTCGCTGGCTTTCCCGCTCATTGTTAGCCAGATCGGCCGAACTCGCAGCGTTGAACTCGCGCAGCAGCGCCGAGAACGCGGGCGGCACGCCTTCGGCCCTGGTCCGGACGGCGGCAAGCCGGGTTGTCACCGACGATATCGCGGTGTTCGCGGCCGCCGCTCGAGATGGGGCTTGCGCCAACGCATCCGTCAGCTCCTTGGTGAGCGCGGCCAGCCGGTTGGCGGTCTCCCGCACTGTGCCCGCCGGCGTGTCGACCCCCGCCGCCTCCAGTGTGACCAGCGCCTCATCGACCGCGGCGGCGCGTTCGCGCACCGAGGGATAGTTCGCGAACTCCGAGTCGACGGCGTGCGCACGCACCCCGGCCGCGGCGGCCTTCACCCGCTGCACCAGCTGCGGCACCGCGCCGAGCACGGCCACCGCCTCTTCGAGCCTGCTCTGGTCGCCGCGATAGAACTCGTCGACGGCGTGCGCCGCGGCGGTCAGTTGCCCGACCGCGGCGTCGACGCGCTGCCGCGCCTGCGGGATCGGCGGGCCGCCGCGCTGCGCGGCCTCCAGCTCCGCGCTCAACGTCAGGTAGACCTCCCCCGCGCCATAACACCTGTGGCGGACCGGTTCCCAGCGCGCGCCCGTGCCCCGCTCCGGGAAGACCTCATCGGCGGCGTGCACCGCAGCGTCGGCCGCGCTCTGGCGCCGGTCCATGTCCAGGAAGGCGGTGGCGAGCGTGGCGCGGGCATGCTCGATCCACGCGTCGTCTCCCGACGAACGGAACCAACCGCGCCTGCGCCCTGCCACGCTGCGATGGTAGGAGATCTTCCTGTTCGCCGAGGGTTGCGCCGGTTCCTACGCAAGTTCGCGGAAACCTACTACTGTCGTAAGGCGTACCCGGCGATTCGGACATGCTGGGAACCAATGACGGACTATTGAAAGGGAATCCCGCATGGGTGTCAGTTTGTCCAAGGGCGGCAATGTCTCGCTGACCAAGGCGGCGCCTAACCTCACTGCTGTTGCAGTCGGCCTCGGGTGGGATGTGCGGACCACCACCGGCACCGACTTCGACCTCGACGCCAGCGCCATCGCGACCGGCGCGGACAAGAAGGTCCTGTCCGACCAGCACTTCGTCTTCTTCAACAATCTGCGTTCCCCCGAGGGCGCGATCGAGCACGTCGGCGACAACCGGACCGGCGAAGGTGAGGGCGACGACGAGGTCATCAACGTCGACCTGGCAAACACCCCGCCCACGATCGAGAGCATCTTCTTCCCGGTCTCGATCTACGACGCCGACTCCCGGTCGCAGTCCTTCGGCCAGGTCCGCAACGCCTACATCCGCGTCGTCGACCGCAGCAACGGCGAGGAGCTGGCCCGCTACGACCTCACCGAGGACGCCTCGACCGAGACCGCCATGGTCTTCGGCGAGCTGTACCGTAACGGTGCGGAGTGGAAGTTCCGCGCCATCGGCCAGGGCTATGCCTCCGGGCTGGCCGGCATCGCCCGTGACTACGGTGTGAACGTCTGAGGTACCTCGCTGTTCGCAGGGGGCCCGGAGACGGGCCCCCTTCGTCGTGCGACCCTGGCATACCGGCGCCCAGGGGCAGCGTTGGACAACCGGCGATCCAGCAGCCACGCTGGTAGCAAACGTCGCCGCCTCGTTTTCACTTCATGAAAGGTCCCAGCGTGGTCCTGCGCATATTCGGCATGTCCTTCCTCGTCACGGCGGTCTCCCTGGTCGTGGCGGTGTTGTACGGCGGACCGACCGCCCTCGCGCTCGTCGTCATCCTCGGCATCCTCGAGGTGTCGCTGTCGTTCGACAACGCCGTGATCAACGCCACCGTGCTCGAACGCATGAGTGCCTTCTGGCAACGGATCTTCCTCACCATCGGCGTGTTGATCGCCGTGTTCGGCATGCGGCTGGTCTTTCCGCTCGCCATCGTGTGGATCACCGCGGGCCTGAATCCGGTGGAAGCCTTCGACCTGGCACTCAACCCGCCCCCGGACGACGCGCTGACCTTCCCGGACGGCAGCCCGAGCTACGAGAAACTGCTCACCGACGCGCACCCGCAGATCGCGGCGTTCGGCGGCATGTTCCTGGCGCTGCTGTTCCTGAACTTCATCTTCGAGGAACGCGAGGTCACCTGGCTGAGCTGGCTGGAGCGGCCGCTGGCCAAGGCGGGCAAGCTGGACATGCTCTCGGTGGTGGTCGCGGGCACCGGCCTGATCCTCACCGCGGAGTTCGTCTCCGACGAGGCGCACCGCTCGACCGTGCTGGTCGCCGGCCTGCTGGGCATGATCACCTACATCGCGGTGGACGGGCTCGGCTCCATGTTCCACACCGAGGAGTACACCGAGGGCGGCCCCTCCGAGCTGGCCAAGGCCACCGGTAAGGCGGGCTTCTTCCTGTTCCTGTACCTCGAGGTGCTCGACGCGTCGTTCTCCTTCGACGGCGTGATCGGCGCGTTCGCCATCACCTCCGACCCGATCATCATCGCGCTCGGCCTCGGCCTGATCGGCGCCATGTTCGTCCGGTCGATCACGGTGTACCTGGTCCGCAAGGGCACCCTGGCGGAGTACGTCTACCTGGAGCACGGCGCGCACTGGGCGATCGGCGCGCTGGCGGCGATCCTGCTCATCTCGATCGGGGTGCACGTCAACGAGCTCATCACCGGCCTGATCGGCGTCGCGTTCATCGGTGCGGCGTTCATCACCAGCGTCGTCCGCAACCGCGGTGCGGACGAAGAGGAAGTGGACAGCGAACGGGAACCGACGCCGGTAGGCTGATCCCCGGCAAGCAGCCGAAGACCCGTGCGGCAGCGGCCCCATCCGACGGATGGCCGCTGCCGCTCTCGTTTCCACGGAGGGGGGATCGCGCCATGGCGATCGACGGCAACCCCGGCGGCGTCAACCTGTCCAAGGTGACCCTGTCGAAAGCGACACCGAGCATCAACCTGACCAAGCCGGGTGAGCAGCAGGGCACCATGCGGGTCAACCTGAACTGGTCGAGCGGACCCCGGGGATTCTTCCGCCGTTCCAAGCCCGTCGACCTGGACCTCGGCTGCCTCTACGAACTCGCCAACGGCGCGAAGGGCGTCGTGCAGGCGATCGGCGGCAATTTCGGCGCCTTGGACGCCGAGCCCTACATCGTGCTGGACGGCGACGATCGCAGCGGCACCGGCACCGCCGGCGAGAACATGCACATCAACCTCGCCAGGCCCGAACTGTTCAAGCGCATCCTGATCTTCGCCTTCATCTACGAGGGCGTGCCCAACTGGGCCGCAGCGGACGGGGTGGTGACGCTCCACCCGACCGCGGGCCCGCAGGTCGAGGTCCGCCTCGACTCGCCGGTGGACGGCGCCCGTTCCTGCGCCATCGCCCTGCTACAGAACCAGGGAGCCGGGATCACCGTGCACCGGGAAGTGCACTACGTCCACGGCGCTCAGCGCGAACTGGACCAGGCATACCAGTGGGGCATGCAGTGGCACAGCGCGCGCAAGTAGGTGCGCCGCCGGTGCGACATGACGCTGTGCGGTAACCGCGCCACAAGCGCCGCCTTCCGCGCCCGGCACGGCGGCCCCTAGACCACCGGGACCAGATTGCGGGGGTCGGATCGCGACACCCGTGGCGAGGTCGAACGGTGCCCGCGCGGCGCGGCCCACAGGAACACGAAGAACAACACGATCAGCAGACTCGCGCGTCCCCACACCCCGAATTGAACGATGTTCTCCATCAGCTCTACGGAGTTACCCGACCCCATCGAGTAGAAGTAGCGGAACACCCCGACCCCGATGGCCGCGTCGGCGACGAGATAGCTGCCGATCAGCCACCATGGCACCTCCAGTAGCACCAGGAACGGCACCAGCCACAGGGTGTACTGCGGCGAATGAACCTTGTGGAACAGCAGGAATCCACACAGCATCGCCCCGCTCACCCCGACCCACGGGAAGACGCCGGTCGTCAGGTAACGCTTCCAGCCGAGCCACATGGCCAGCGCGAACGCCACGAGCACCAGCACGGGCGAGGCGATCGAGACCAACTGCTGGAACGCCGCCTCACCGAGCGCGTCCGGACCGAACATCGGCCGGATGCCCCAGTACCAGACGGAATTCGTGGTGATGTCGGCCTGCCGCAATTGCTGGAAGGTGATCGACGCGCGCCAGCCCTCGTACCCCACCAGCGCGAACGGCAGGTTCACCGCGACGACGGTGCCGACCGCCGCGGCCGCGGTGAGCGCGGCGCCGCGCACGTCCAGCCGCCGATCCGGATCCCGCGGGTCGCCCTCGACGCCTCCGGTCAGCACGTACGCCAGCAGCGGCAACACGAAGATCCCCGGGTACAGCTTGAGGCAGAACCCGAGACCGAGCAGCACCGCGGCCACGATCCCCCTGGTGCGCACCGAGTAGCGGGTCAGCGCCGCCATCACGTAGACGGCCGCAACCGCGGTACACACCACCGGGAGCTCCCAGTTGTGGAAGGCGTAGAGCACCAGCGGCGGTCCGGCCGCCCACAGCAGGGCGGCGGCGCCGGCCAGGCGAGCCAGCATCCACGCGGTCAGCAGCGCGAAGGGCGCGAGCAGCAGCGCGGAGTACCGCAGGAAATCGGCGTCGTTGTCCGCCTCGACCGCCCCGAGCCACATCAGCACGCCGCTGAGCACCGGATATTCCACCGCGCCGCCGACCAGCGCACCGTCTTCGGTGATACCGCCGCGCACGTACGGAAAGACGTGCTCGTTGATATCCCGGCCGAGCCAGAGGAATTGGATGTCCGAATAACAGACGTCGGAATCCTTGATGACATCGAAAACCGTGCTGCGACCGTCCCGGTCGAACGGGGCCCCCGCGCAGCGCGCCTTGTTCGCGTATGCCAGCGCCAAGACCACGGCGCAGAGCAACAGCACCACCACGGCCAGCGCCGCGCGGCGTCGCACACGCCCTGCGGGCAGATCGCGGGCGGCGAGTCCGGTCGGCATGGATCCACCCTAAGCGGACCCGGCGGGCGATGCCGCCGTTCCCCTCCCTACGAAGGCGAACACGCGGGCCGATCGCGTGCGCGCCCGCCTGGCCGACGGGGCGATTTCGCTGCTCCGGTGCCGCTCATGTAGCCTGTTCGGGTTGCTGACGCAACGACCCTCCTGCCACGGACCGTCCGTGGCCGTTTCCTAGTCCACAGGAGGTGATTGGTCCGTGCGTCATTACGAAGTGATGGTCATCCTCGATCCGAGCCTGGACGAGCGCACTGTTGGTCCGTCGCTGGACAACCTGCTCAGTGTCGTTCGCACCGAAGGCGGCAAGATCGACAAGGTCGACATCTGGGGCCGCCGCCGGCTCGCTTACGAGATCGCCAAGCACGCCGAGGGCATCTACGCCGTGGTCGACCTGACCGCCGAGCCCGCCACCGTGAGCGAACTCGACCGCCAGCTCGGTCTCAACGAGTCGGTGCTGCGCACCAAGGTTCTGCGCCACGACAAGTAGTCCGGCAACCCTCGTTTGCGTCGGAGTCTGTGCCTAGGCTCTAGCGCAACAGCGAGACGCGGACTGCACACCGAGCAGGAGGAACCACATGGCAGGCGACACGGTCATCACCGTCATCGGAAATCTGACGGCCGACCCGGAGCTTCGATTCACGCCGGCGGGAGCGGCGGTGGCGAATTTCACCGTCGCGTCGACCCCGCGGGTATTCGACCGTAATTCGAACGAATGGAAAGACGGCGAAGCGCTGTTCCTGCGCTGCAATATCTGGCGCGAGGCCGCGGAGAATGTCGCCGAAAGCCTGACCAGAGGTTCCCGTGTCATCGTGAGCGGACGACTCAAGCAGCGCTCCTACGAAACCCGCGAGGGTGAGAAGCGCACGGTCGTCGAGCTCGAGGTCGACGAGGTAGGCCCCTCGCTGCGCTACGCAACCGCGAAGGTCAACAAGACCAGTCGCGGCAGCGGTGGCGGCGGCTTCGGGTCCGGCTCGGGCTCCGGCAGCGGTGGCAGCTACGCCTCCTCCGGTAGTGGCGGTGGGCGTTCCGGCGGTGCCGAGGACGACCCTTGGGGCAGTGCGCCCGCGGCCGGCTCCTTCGGGAGCGGCGGCCGCATGGATGACGAACCGCCGTTCTGAGAACGGCCACAACGGCCCGCTCGATTCGGGCCATCACTGATTACGGAGTACAAGACCATGCCTAAAGCGCCCGCGCGCGAAAAGGTGCTCAAGAAGAAGGCTTGCTCGTTCTGCAAGGAGAGCAAGACCGGAACCGTCAACATCGACTACAAGGACACGGCGTTGCTGCGCAAGTACGTCAGCGACCGCGGCAAGATCCGCGCCCGCCGCGTCACCGGCAACTGCGTGCAGCATCAGCGCGATATCGCGGTTGCGGTCAAGAACTCGCGTGAGGTCGCCCTGCTGCCCTACGTGTCGACGGCTCGCTGAGAAAGGGAGGCACACAAATGAAGTTGATTCTGACTGCTGATGTGGACAACCTCGGTGCCCCCGGCGACACCGTAGAGGTCAAAGACGGCTACGGCCGCAACTACCTGCTGCCGCGCGGCTTGGCGATCGTGGCCAGCCGTGGCGCGCAGAAGCAGGTCGAGGGCATCCGCCGGGCGCAGGAAGCCCGCCGGGTTCGCGACCTGGATCACGCCAACGAGCTGAAGCAGGCCATCGAGAACCTGGAGTCGGTCACGCTGTCGGTCAAGACCGCTGGCACCGGCAAGCTGTTCGGCTCGGTGACCCAGTCGGACGTCGCGGCGGCCGTCAAGGCGGCGGGTGGCCCCGTCGTCGACAAGCGCAGCATCGAGCTGCCGAAGGCGCACATCAAGACGACCGGCAAGCACGCCATCGTGGTGCACCTGCACCCGGATGTGGTGGCCAAGTTCACCCTGACGGTCGACGCCGCCTGATTCGAGGAGCGCGTCGAGGACCGCTCCCGTCTGTCATCGGGAGTGGTCCTCGGCGGTGCCCGCATCCTCGGGTTCGGATTGATTGCTAATTGTTTGCCTAATGGCGGATAGTGCCATAAGGGGCAATTCGGGGTTTCCACCACCCCGCCGACACCGCAATTCCCGAACCTGTGGATTACCGGCCGAACCGACCGTTCGCAATGTGATTCAAGCCATATGCGGCTCACGCGCTGTTAACCCAACACGCCCGGCTGTTCAACTTGGCCGACACGCCGGGACTTCATTAATCCACACGTGGAAATCTGTGGAAGTCACTATCTATCTGCGGGTTTGAGCGCGCCTACCTGGGTTTTCCCCAAGTTGTACACAGGGGCTGCACACGGTTGGGTGAACTCTCCCCAAGTTATCCACAGCTGTGTGCACAGTGTGGTTTGGCGCATCCCCATGGGGTCGCCTAGGTTCGTCGCAACGCCGTACGCGAGCCGCTCCCAACAGGGTGCACGCGCGGGTGCCGCGCCGGTAGCTGAGCCCCTGGCCACCGGTTATGCCGAAGGTGTCGGTGCCACGGAGTAGAACGAGTCAACAGGGTGGAACCCGGTCGTGGGGTAGAGAGGACGGTCGAGTCTGGTGACAGCCACCGATGACCGCGGACACACGGACTTTCCCCCCGAACCTCCCGGCGAAGACTTCGGCCGCCAGCCCCCGCACGACATGGCGGCCGAGCAGTCGGTGCTCGGCGGCATGCTGTTGAGCAAGGACGCGATCGCCGACGTCGTCGAAGTCATTCGTCCCGGCGATTTCTACCGTCCCGCCCATCAGGCCGTCTACGACACGATCCTCGATCTCTACGGCCGCGGGGAACCCGCCGATCCGGTCACCGTCGCCGCCGGCCTGGACCGCCGTGGCGAACTCAAGCGCATCGGCGGCGCGCCGTATCTGGTCACACTCACCCAGACCGTGCCGACCGCGGCCAACGCCAGCTACTACGCCGAAATCGTCGCGGAGAAGGCCATCTTGCGCCGCCTGGTCGAGGCGGGCACCCGGATCGTCCAGTACGGCTACGCGGGCGCCGACGGCCAGGACATCGCCGAGGTCGTCGACCGCGCCCAAGCCGAGGTCTACGAGGTCACCGAACGCCGCACCAGCGAAGACTTCCTCCCCCTCGAAGAACTGCTCCAGCCGACGATGGACGAGATCGACTCCATCGCCAGCCGCGGCGGCATCTCCCTCGGCGTCCCCACCGGTTTCACCGAACTCGACGAGATCACCAACGGCCTGCACCCAGGCCAGATGATCATCGTCGCGGCGAGGCCCGGTGTGGGTAAAGCGCTGGCCCTGGATACTCCGCTGCCCACGCCCACCGGGTGGACCACCATGGGAGAGGTCCGGGTCGGCGACGAATTGCTGGATGCCGACGGCCTTCCCACCCGGGTCGTGGCCGCCACCGAGGTCATGACGGGCCGTCCCTGCTATGAGGTCGAGTTCTCCGACGGCGCCGTGCTGGTCGCGGACGAACAGCACCAGTGGCGTACGGAGACGAGAGCGTCTCGCCGCTCCAGGCGGGCACGCGCCGAAGTGCGCACCACCGTCGAGATCGCGAAGACGCTGCGCAGCGACACCGCCGATCGCAAGCCGAACCACTCGGTCACCAATACCGGCCCCCTGCAACTGCTCCCGCGCACATTGCCGGTGCCGCCCTATACCCTGGGCGCCTGGCTCGGCGGCGGAACCTCCGCCGCCGCCCAGCTCACCTGCGCCGATCCAGAGATCATCGCGCGTATCGAGGCCGAGGGGATCGTCGCCGCGCCGTCGCGATCGGCTCCCCCGCGTTATCAGCTCGGACTGCCCGAGGACGAGCCGATCGCCGCACGTGAGCACATCCCGACCGACTACCTGCGGGCTTCCGAGCAGCAGCGCCGCGCACTCCTGGCCGGACTGTTGGACACCGACGGAACTGTGACACACGAAGGCTCCGTCCAGTTCTCGGTCACGAATGCCCGGCTCGCCGAAGACGTGCGCGAACTGATCGTCAGCCTCGGCTACCACTGCCATGTTTCCACCGAGCGAGTCGCTGGGCGTTCCGAGGAATCGTCCACCGCGTACACCGTCACGTTCGCCACCGACGACGTAGTGTTCGGTCTTCATCGAAAGGCCATACTGCACAAGGAACGGCGTGCGAGCCGCAGCGCCGTGCGATCGGACTCGCGATTCATCGTCGACGTACGCCGGATCGATAGCGTGCCGGTGCGCTGTGTGGAAGTGGACAACTCCGACCACCTGTATCTGGCCGGGCGCTCGATGATCCCGACGCATAATTCGACCCTTGGCATGGATTTCATGCGCAGTTGCTCGATCAAGCATGGCTTGGCGAGCGTTATCTTCTCGTTGGAGATGAGCCGGACCGAGATCGTCATGCGTTTGTTGTCGGCGGAGGCGAAGATCAAGCTCGGGGATATGCGGTCCGGGCGGATGAGCGACGACGACTGGACCAAGCTGGCGCGGCGGATGAGTGAGATCAGCGAGGCGCCGCTGTTCGTGGACGATTCGCCGAACCTGACCATGATGGAGATCCGCGCCAAAGCGCGACGCCTCAAGCAACGTCACGATCTGAAACTCGTTGTGGTCGACTACCTCCAGCTGATGACCTCCGGCAAGAAGGTCGAATCCCGCCAGCAGGAAGTCTCGGACTTCTCCCGGAACCTGAAACTGCTCGCCAAGGAACTCGAAGTGCCGGTCGTCGCGATCAGCCAGCTCAACCGCGGTCCCGAACAACGAACCGACAAGCGCCCCATGGTGTCCGATCTCCGCGAGTCGGGAAGCCTCGAGCAGGACGCGGACATGGTCATCCTCTTGCATCGCCCCGATGCGTTCGAGCGCGACGACCCGCGCGGTGGTGAGGCGGACCTGATCCTCGGCAAGCACCGTAACGGCCCCACCGCGACGATCACCGTCGCCCATCAGCTGCATCTGTCCCGCTTCGTGGACATGGCCCGCGGGTGATGATGACCGCGTAGGGTCAGTCTCCCGGCCGGAGGTCCTGTTGCGCTTCGCGCAGCGCCGCCCAGGCGTCACCTACGGGACCCACGTGCCCGAGCTTGTCGGGGTTGCTCACCGAGCGGATCGTCTGGATCTGTCCGTCGAGGATGTCGAGTACCCAGGTGTTGAGGACCTTGCCGTCCCGGTCGCGGAAGATCGCGCCGGGCTGGCCGTTCACCTGACGCGACTCCACTTTCGCGCCGATTCGGGCGAACAGCGGGCACAGCGCGGCGAGCGCTCGGCTCACGTTCTCGGCGCCGACGAACCGGTCGGCCCACTGCGGGGCCTTGCCGCCGCCGTCGCCGACCATCTGGACGTCGGCGGCCAGCAGTGCGGTCAGCCCCTCGATGTCGCCGTCGCGGAACGCGTCGAGGAAGCGTCCGGCGAGTTCCGCGCGCTCGATGCCGTCGGCTTCGAAGCGGGGCCTGCCGAGGTCCATGTGGCGGCGTGCCCGCACCGCGAGCTGGCGGCACGCCGCCTCCGAACGCCCTACCGCCGCCGCGACCTCGCCGAAGCTGAAGCCGAACACTTCCCGCAGCACGAAGACCGCTCGTTCGAGCGGGCTGAGCCGTTCGAGCAGCAGCAGGGCCGCCATGGACACCGAGTCGGCCAGCTCCGCCGACCGCTGCGGGTCCTGGTAGGGGTCGGTCAGCAAGGGTTCGGGAAACCACGGCCCGACGTACTGCTCGCGCCGGACGCGGGCCGACCGCAGCACGTCGATCGAGATCCGGCTCACGGTGGCCGACAGGAATGCCTTGGCCGAGACGGGGTTGGTCGGAGATGCCTCGTAGCGCAGCCAGGTCTCCTGAACCGCGTCCTCGGCCTCGCTCGTGCTGCCCAGGATCCGGTAGGCGATCGAGAACAGCAGCGGCCGCAGGTCTTCGAACTCCTCGATCCGGGTCACGTCAGCTCCTCGTGAAGTGGTGTGTGATCAACGCACGCCCGCCGAGGCGGGCTGTGCCGCTCGCCCGCCGCGGACCGGGTGGACTTTCACCAGGGCACTGGCCCCTCCGCGCTGAAGAACCCGGCGGTCGGGCCGTCCGCGTCGAGCGTCGCGAAGCGCACCAGGATCGCGGCGCCTTGCGCGACGGTCAGGACGCCGGTGTGATTGTTGCTGTCGGTGTCGACGTAGCCGGGGGCGACGGCGTTGACCAGGATGCCGTCCTTGCGCAGCTCGTTGGCATACTGCACGGTCAGCGCGGTGAGCGCGGATTTGGACGGCGAGTACGCCGCCGACGGTAGCAGGGCTGCGAAGGGGCCGTCCGGGTCGCTGCTGAGGGCCAGCGACGCGGCATGCGAACTGACGTTGACGATGCGCGGCGCCGGTGACCGCCGCAGCAGCGGCAGCATGGCGTTGGTCACCGCAATCACCCCGAAGACGTTGGTTTCGAACACCGCCCGGACCATGTCCACATCGACGGTGCTCGGGATCTGGTCGAACGCCTCCATGGGCGAAACCTGTCCGGAGCCGGTGATCCCGGCGTTGTTGATCAGCACGTCGAGATGCCCGAAACGCGCTTCCACCTGCTCAGCGGCCGCTGTGACGGTGGTCGCGTCGGTGACGTCCAGGGTGAGCGCGTACGCGTCGGCGCCTGCCGCGCGCAGCGCCGCCGCGGCCTCCTCGCCGCGCCCCCCGTCCCTGGCGCCGAGCAGGACCGTCATGCCCAGCGCAGCGAGTTGCTCGGCAGCCCCACGGCCTATTCCCTTGTTCGCCCCGGTGATCAGCGCGACCTTCTGCTCGTTCATGATCAGCTCCTTGCTGTGAGAGGTGTGTGGTTCCGCACAGAACCGGTCTTCGGAACCCGAGACGAGACAGCCCATCCGGCTGTGACATGCGGGCCGAAACAAGCGGGGCAGGAGTCTCGCCGGCCGCTCCTGATCGAACTGCCGAGTAACGCTCGGGTCCCTTGCGGCGACGTCCTCGGTGACGTATGGCCCGTCGGGGGGCTTGTCCGTCCACTTTGTCGGTGTATGGAATGGGGATCAGGACATGGCTCTTCGCGAGTTCTTCGCGCGGCATCGCATCGCTTCGGCGGTCGCCGCGCCGGCAGTGCTGGGGGTGGCGGCGGTTGTCGCCGCCTCGTTGGCACTGACAGCTGCGCCGGAAAATAGGGATACGCAGCTCACGTCGTCGGTTACGGAATGCCACGACATGGTGACCATCTCGGTGGCCGGTCGCAATGACACCCCGGTGGCCGGGACCACGAAGATGCTCGTCGATGCCAACGGGAATCCGTTGCCCGCCGCGCTGTCCGGTGACCACAGCAGTGAGTGGGTCGACCCGGTGGTGAACGCACCGGCCGATGACGTCGATCCCGGCGCGTACGCTGCGGTCTACATCGCGTACCCGGCGAACATGGCCACCTACGAGGACGCCGTCAACGCCGGTGTCGCGAACACCGAGCAGGTGATGCGGGAGATCGCGCAGGCTTGCCCCGACACCAAGTTCTCCATCGTCGGCTACAGCGAGGGCGCCGACGTCGTCCGTCGCGTCGCGATGAAGATCGGCCATCAGGAACCCGGTCAGGACGGGGAGTACGGGATCGTCGATCCGGACGATGTCGTGGGCGTCGTCATCCTCGCAGACTCGGGTCGCTCGGCCGGAGACGGGCCGTTCCCCGGATCGAAGGATCCTTTCGGTAACCCGGACGGCTTCGACCAGCAGTATCAGAACGGCAAGAACCCGGTTCCCGGTCAAGGTGCGGTGCAGGGCACCAGCGGTGATTTCGGTGCGTTGAACGGCAAGATCGCTTCGTTCTGCTCCGACGGAGATCTCACCTGCTCGGCGCCGGAGAACATCTCCCTGCTGCAGCTGGTGGTCAACGTGGGCAGGCAGTTGAACGTCGACGCGCTCGAACGCGACGGGCTCACGCCCGCTACGGGGCAGGACGTCGCGGTGGTGCTCGGCAGGATCGCGTTGGCGGCGTTCGCTGATATCCAGTCGCAGCCGAACTGGATGCAGAGCGACGAGACCTTCCTGCAAGTACTGCTGAGAGTGTCGGATCCGGCGTACAAGCCGGGCGAGCAGCCGAAGGCGCCTGCGAAGGCGGACGCGATTTCCACCGAACAGATGTCGCCGCTGGCCTACCTGCCGCAGAAGGTGCTCAACGAGATCATCGGCCTCATCGTGACGAACCAGAACACGATCCCGGTGATCCTCAGCGACCCCTACAATCTCACGCTCGGCCCGAATCACTCCGGTCACCACTTCGACTACTGGCACGACGCCGACCCCGCCGCGGGCAAGCCGCTGACCTCCGCCGAGTACGCGGCTGCCTGGCTCACCCACCTGGCGAAGCAGGCGCAAGCGGGTAAGCAGGTGGACCCGACGTCCAAGCCGCAGGAGGCCGACCTCGCCGCGGTGTACAAGGCGGTGACGACCTCCTCGGCGGCGCCGACGACCGAATCCGCCGCGGCATCCACCACGGCGCCGACGACCACCGGCGCCGCGCCGACGACCACCGGCGGGGCGACCACCGCGACGCCGCCGTCGGAAACCTCGAGTGCGACGACGACGCCGCAGGTCACCACCACGCCTGCGCCGTCCGCGGTCGCGGCGCCGGTGGAGTCCCCGAAGACGACCACCACCGAGTCGACCACTACGACAACGCAATCCACGGCGCCGAGCACCAGTTCCACCGCGCAGGCGTCGAATTGATCGACCCGCGGGCTCGCGATCACCGCCCCCAGGCGAGATCGCGAGCCCGCGGTGTCTTCAGACCAGGCCGCCGTCGGCCCGGAGAAATCACTCCTGAGCTGCCGAACCTATAGCGACGACCCCGAGGTGGCCGGAACCGGTCGAGCGGGAGCCACCCGTGATTCGGCACCGGCGTCGCTTCGTGCGAAGGGGCCGACCGTAACAGCGCAGCCGCGCGCATTCGTCGGCCGTCGCACCGGCGCGACTGGCTGCTGAACGCCGCGCGCCGGCTTCATGGACACCGCGCAGTCAGGACGACGCGCTGAGCAGGTTGCGCTTCAGCACTTCGATGCGGCGGCGCTGGAGATCGGTGAATTCCTCGGGGTGGTGGATCTCCACGCTCAGCCGACCGTCGTAGGTGCTGATGACGCAGGTGCCGCCGCCGGGTTGCTGCGGGCGACGACCGGTGAGGTCCGGTTTGGCGAGCATGGTGGAGTGGAAGTCAACGATGCGCAGCGCGTCCTGCTCGGGCAGTGGCGCGATAGTGCCCCAGTTCGTCGCGATGACCACGCCGGGCAGGGCGGGCATCGGCGCGGCCGCCATGTCGGGGATGCTCAAGGGTGTGCGTTGCACGATGCCCGCCGTCAAGCCCGCGTGCAGGGCCTCGCTGATGCCGCGGGCCGATTCCACCAGCGTCACGTCGGAGGCGGGCGACAGATAGTTGGCGAAACCGAGGACGTTCGTCCCTTCGGTGGCGGCGATCTCGGGGCTCACCCTGGTGCGCAGGTCGACGGAGTACAGGTAGAGCAGCCCGGTCAGCGGGAGTTCACGAATCTCGGCCTCGGTCCGCAGCAGAGCCGCCGACACCAGACCGTGCACCGTCACGTTCTCGCGATGCCCCAGTGCGACCAGCGCCGCGGTCTCGTCCCGGGTGAGCAGGCAGCGGGTGGTGCGCAGTATCGGATACTCGTCGTCGCGCGGCGGCGGAAGCGACGGTGCGGTGGCGGAGGACTCACCGGCGGGCACGGAGCCGGGCAGCGCCATCTTCTCGATGCCCCGCGCCGCGAGCAGGTTTTCGATCGGTTCGGGGAACGCGTGCACCGGCAGCTCGGGCGCACGGCCGCCGACCGCGTCCCGGTACCCCGTCCAGAGTTCGGTGACGACGGCGAAGGCGTGATACGCATCGGCGATGCTGTGATGGATCATGAGCGTGACGGCGGCGGTGTCGCCGTCGCGCACCACGCACAGGGCGCAGACACCCGCGCGCTGGTCGAATTTCGCCCCGGTGAGCGGGAATCCGGGGTCCGCGTCGGCGAGGAAGATCTCGGGCGTGGCGTCTGTAGCCGCGAAGACGTGGCCACCCCCGTCGGACGCCTCGATGCGGGCGCGCAGCATCGGATGCGCACGGGCGACGGCCTCGAAAGCAGCGGTCAAGGCGCGCAGGTCGAGCCGACCGGATACCCGGGCCGAATAGCCGATGAAGACCTCGCCCGCGGCGAACATCTCCTCGCTCGGGGCAAGCCGGCGGATCACGTCGACCACGATGATGCATTCCCTTCGCTCCCGGCGAGATTAGCCCGAACCTTCTGTCGGCGCGCAACATTCGCCGAAATCGGTCGAACGGGACGGGATGCGCCGGCCTTGTCACGAGCGGGAATTCGATCTGTCGGATGATCGGATCACCTGGATAGGCTCCGGGTGGTGGGAAGCGAGCGGATTCCATTCGAACCGAACCGTCCGCATCGAACGGCGGTCCCGCGATGACGCGCCGGGGGTGGGCGTTGTTCCTGGCCATGGGCGTGATCTGGGGCGTGCCGTACGCCATGATCCGGATCGCGGTGGAGGATCTCGACCCGATCGTGGTCGCGTTCGGCCGTACCCTGATCGGCGGGCTGCTGCTTTTGCCGATCGCGCTGTACCGCGGCGTGCTTGCTCCGGTGCTGCGGCGGTGGCGGCCGCTGTTGCTGTACACACTGGTGGAGATCACCGGTCCGTGGTTCCTGATCGGGTACGCCGAGACCACGCTGCACAGCTCGACCGTCGGCCTGCTGATCGCGGCGGTGCCGCTGATCGCCGTGGTGATCGTGACCGTGCTGGGCCACGACCGGTTCGACGCGCGCCGGGTGATCGGGTTGCTCGTCGGATTCGCGGGTGTGGCCGCGCTGGTCGGCCTGGATGTCGACCTGGGGAATCCGGCGGCCATCGCGGCGATCGGCCTGACCACGATCGGATACGCGGTGGGCCCGATCGTCATCAGTCGCGCGCTGGCCGATCTGCCGCCGCTGGGCGTGGTGACCGGGTCGCTGCTGCTGGCGGCGGCGATCTACGCGCCGTTCGCGGGCTGGCTGTGGCCTGCGCGCGTCACCGCCGACGCGGCCTGGTCGGTCCTCGGCCTGGCGGTGCTCTGCACGGCCGCGGCGTTCCTGTTCTTCTTCGCGCTGATCGCCGAGGTCGGCCCCGCGCGCGCGACGGTGATCACCTACATCAACCCCGCGGTGGCGATCCTGCTCGGCGTTACGGCACTGGACGAGCCGCTGACCGCGGGCATGGCAATCGGCTTCCCGCTGGTGATCCTCGGTTCGGTGCTCGGAACGGCACGCGGTCGCGACGAGCCGCCTGCTGCGGACCGGCCCGCGCCCCCTACACCGGAGGCAGCCGTCCAATTGCCCGACAGGTAATCGCCAGGGGGCGTGGGCACGCGGAAAATTCGAACGCGCCGCACGCTCGCGGCCCCGCCTCCAAGGATTCCCCCGCGTCGATCACTGTGCCCGCCACTCGAACGATGGTCGGAGAGTTGTTGCGGCGAATCGGTTCCGGCGATCCCGAAGCGGTGGCCGAGCAAGCGGTTTGATCACCCGGCACCACATACATATACGAGGACAGGCTCGCCGTCACCCAGGCATTCGCTCCCGCGGAACGAGTCCGTAATACGCTGCTCAGGGTGCTGGATCCGATCGAAGACTGCGCAGACGAACGCTCCGACGTGGCCGCTACCCGCGCCGCCTACGACGACATCGCCGAGTTCTATACCGAGCATTTCCGGCACCATCTCGCGGGCGCGACGCTGGACCGGGCCATGCTCGGCGCGTTCGTGGAATCCGTGACACGCAATGGTCGCGGACCGATCGCCGACCTCGGCTGCGGCCCCGGACGGATCACCGGCCATCTCGCCTCGTTGGGTGCGCGAGTGTTCGGCATCGATCTCTCGCCGCGAATGGTGGAGCTGGCTCGCGTGGAGTACCCACAGCTGTCCTTCGCGCAAGGTTCGGTGGAGCAGTTACCGCTGGGCAATGAGGCGCTCGGCGGCATAGTCGCGTGGTACTCGTTGATCCACACCCCACCCGAGCGCGTGCCGCACGTGTTGAACGAGTTCTATCGGGTACTCGCGAACAAAGGGCACGTACTGCTGGCTTTCCAGACGGCCGACCTGCCCGATGCGGTGGAAGCATTCGACCACAAGGTGACTCGCGCGTACCGCTGGGCGCCCAAACGGCTCGCGCGGTTGCTCGGCGCCGCCGGGTTCACAATGAAGGCTCGCATGGTGCGCGAGCCGGAGCCCGACGAGCGGTTCGGGCAGGCCTACCTGCTGGCTGCGAAGGATCGGTGATTCACCGAGCACGGTCCATCCCGTCCGGGTAAGTTCGTCGTGTCGCGGCGATTTGCCGGCTGCGCGGACCCACCGACAACGTGGTCGATCTGAACTCCACACACTTGCACCGTGTCGTCAGGGGGCGACTCATCATGGAATTCATAGCGCCGGTCGATGCCATCTTCTTACTCGCCGAATCCCGCGAGCAACCGATGCATGTCGGATCGCTGCAACTGTTCGAGCCGCCAGAGGGGGCGGGAGACGACTTCGCCGCGCAGGTCCACGACAAACTCTTGGACAGCACAGAGGTCGATCCGATCTTCCGCAAGCATCCGGCAACGATCTTCGGAGCGCCGCAGATGGCGTGGACGCACGCCGAAGAGGTCGAGCTCGACTATCACGTGCGGCGGCTGGCCGTGCCCGGGCCGGGGCGGATGCACCAGCTCGTCGACCTGGCCTCCGGGTTGCACAGCAGTTTGCTCGACCGGCATCGCCCGCTGTGGGAGTTCCATCTGATCGAGGGCCTCGCCGATGGCAGGTTCGCGCTGTACTCGAAGATGCACCACGCGTTGATCGACGGCGTCTCCGCACAGCGCCTGCTGCGCCGTACGCTGACCAGCGATCCGGCCTCCAGCGCAACTCGGGTGCCGTGGCACCTGCCGCGGGGCAGGCGCAGGTCGGCGACCGGCGCGGGGAGCGCGGCCCGCAATCTGGTCTCCGCGGCGACCTCCGGCGCCTCGATGCTGCGCGCCGCTCGTACCGCCCTGCTGGGGCAGCAGGCGAACCTGCCGTTCACGGCCCCGCGCACCATGTTCAACGTGCCGATCGGGGGCGCGCGCCGATCGGCGGTGCGGTCCTGGCCGATGGATCGGTTGCAGCAGGTGAAGAAGGCCACCGGCTCGACGCTCAACGACGTGGTGCTCACGATGTCGGCGGGCGCGCTGCGGCGCTACTTGAGCGAACGAGACGCTCTGCCCGACAAGCCGTTGATCGCGATGGTGCCGATGTCGCTGCGCGGCGAGGAGGACGACGAGACCGCCGGCGTGAAGGTGGGGGCGGTGCTGTGCAACCTGGGCACCGACATCGCCGATCCGCTCGACCGGTTGCAGGTGGTCAGCGCGTCGATGCGCGACGGCAAGGACATCTACCGCACACTGTCGGCCAACCAGACGATGGCGCTGTCGGCGCTGATGCTCAGCCCGCTCGCCCTCAACCTCGTGCCCGCGCTGATTCCGTTGACCAATCCGACCTTCAACCTCGTCATCTCGAACGTGCCCGGCCCCCGCGAACCGATGTATTGGAACGGTGCGCGGCTCGACGCGAGCTACCCGCTGTCGATCCCGTTCGACGGTCAGGCGGTGAACATCACGGTGACCTCCAACGCGGACCACCTCGATTTCGGCCTGGTCGGGTGCCGCCGCAGTGTGCCGCAGCTGCCCCGCCTGCTCGATCACCTGGAGCAGTCGCTCGCCGAACTGGAGCGGGCCGCCGTCTGACACCGCGGTGCATTCCCCGGAAAACTAGAACGTGTTACTGTCGATGCATGGTGCGAGGCCCATCCGAGGACGCCGCGGCCGCTGCATGGCGATATCAGCGGCTCGCGGCGAACTCGAGGTATCGCGGCCGCGCCGCGCCGAGCGCCAGTTATGCAACTCGTTCTAGTACACCTGCGCCGCGCCGTTCGCGGCGGAGCAGTTAGGGAGACCAGCACGCCATGCGTACCGAAATCTGCGAACGGCTCGGGATCGAATTCCCCATCTTCGCCTTCACCCACTGCCGCGACGTGGCGGCCGCGATCAGCAACGCGGGCGGACTCGGCGTGCTGGGCGCCGTCGGCTTCACCGCCGAGCAGCTCGAGGTCGAGCTGGCCTGGCTGGACGAGCACGTGCAGGGCGTGTACGGCGTCGACCTGGTGATCCCCTCCAAGTACGAGGGCAAGGGCATCGACGGCCTGAGCCCGGAGGAATTGGAAGCCAAGCTCGCCGAGATGGTCCCGCAGGGCCACCGCGATTTCGCCGAGAAGATCCTCGCCGACCACGGCGTGCCCAAGCTGCCGGAAGACGAGCACCACAACCAGCTGCTCGGTTGGACCGCCACCACCGCCGGGCCGCAGGTGGAAGTGATCCTCCGGCATCCGAAGGCGAAGCTGGTCGCCAACGCCCTCGGCACCCCGCCGGAGGACGTCGTCAAGCAGGTGCAGGACTCCGGCAGGCTGATCGGCGCGCTGTGCGGTTCGGTCAAGCACGCGCTCAACCACAAGCGAGCGGGCCTGGACTTCGTGGTCTGCCAGGGCACCGAGGGCGGCGGCCACTGCGGCGAGGTCTCCTCGCTGGTGCTGTGGCCGCAGGTCATCGATGCCGTCGGCGACCTGCCGGTGCTGGCCGCGGGCGGTATCGGCAACGGCCGCCAGGTGGCCGCCGCGATGGCGATGGGCGCCGCGGGCGCGTGGACCGGTTCGGTCTGGCTGACGGTGGAGGAGGCCAACGTGCCGCCCGCGCAGATGCAGACCTACATCGACGCCACCAGCCACGACACCGTTCGTTCGCGCGCGTGGACCGGCAAGCCCGCCCGCATGCTGCGCAACGACTGGACCGACGCGTGGGAGCAGGCCGACACTCCCGACCCGCTGCCGATGCCGCTGCAGATGATGGTCGCGCTGGACGGCGTGAAGCGTGGCCACCGCTATCCGGAGGCCGCCAAGGACGTGAACTTCAATCCGGTCGGCCAGATCGTCGGCATGATGAACCGGGTCGAGCGCTCCGCCGACGTGGTCAACCGGCTGATCCAGGAGTATGTCGAGGCGTGCGAGCGCCTCGACAAGCTCAACGGCGGAGCCTGATCCCGAGCGCGGATCCACGGGTCGGCGATGCCGTGCGGGATCTCCGCCGGCATCCCACCTGGGTCCGCGTTCGATCACGCGACCACGAGCCGTCGCGTGCCGCCGCCGACGAGGCCGTCTCAGACGGATTATGCAGTGTATGAGAAATCAGGCCGTGGCGGCGGTGGTCTCGTCGGCGCGCTCCTCGACCCCGCCCACCGATTCCTCGAACCGCACGATGACTTTCTCGTGGTACATGCCGAACAGATCCTCGAACAGGGCGAGCTGCGCCTCGCTCGGGCCGGAGCCGGAATCCCACACCGCGGCCAGCGCGCGCCAGACCAGCACGTGCAGGTCCGGCGCACCGGCGAAGTAGGCCTCGACCGCCTCCGGCACCTCGAGCACCATCTCGCCGATCGAGTTCAAGATCGCGCGCTGCATAGGAAGACCGAGCACGGTGAGCAACCGGCGCACCAACGCGACCTCGAGCGCCAAGAGCTGCCGCAAGTCCGGATCATCGTCGCGAGCAATTGATTCGAGTTCATCGATGGCGGCTTTTATTTCGGCCGAATCGATCCGGTATTCGCCACCGGTGTAGGCGAGCAGCGCTTCGAGCACGAGATTGCGCTCGACGTCGACGATGTCGCGGAACATCTCTATCGCGATGTCGGGCATGGGAATCGAGAACCGGAACAACTGGCCGTACACCTCGACCCCACCGGCCTCCCGGACGTCACGAATCGTGAATCCCTTGCCGCGCCGGGCTTCGACGAAACCGTACGACTCCAACCGGCCCAAGGTCAGCTGTGCGGTCGCGCGGTTCATGTCGAATTCCTCGGCCACCTGACGAACCGACGGCATGAGATCCCCCGGCTGATATTCCCCCGCGGCAACCCGGCGCGCCAACTCGTCGGCAACGTCGGCGACCACCGTCTGGGATCCCATCGAAGTCACCTTTCGAATGCTTGCGAACACGTCCCAGACAGTCTAATCCCTACTGTGCGGTACTGCACCTGTGTCACACTGGTCCGCGCGACTGTGAGGTGAGTCATGACCATCCGACCCTTCGGAGAGCGCCCCGCGGAGGGGTCGACGGGTAGGCGATCCCGGCTTTTCGCGCCGAGGTCCGATGGCAAACCTCCTGTTCACGGCGTTGTCCGCGGCGCGAAGTTCGCCGCGCTGCCGATCGCGTTCGCCGGGCGGCAGGCCGCGGGCGTCGGCAAACGGGTGCTCGGCAGATCGGCCGAAGAAGTCAATCGCGACATCCAGCTCCGCACCGCACAGCACATCTTCGAGGTGCTCGGCGAGCTGAAAGGCTGCGTCGCGAAGCTGGGGCAGCTGTTGGCCATCTACGAGCTGGCGCTGCCGCCGGACCTCGCCGAGCCGTACCGAATCGCGCTCAGCAGGCTGCAGGACGCCGCGCCCGCCATGCTGCCGCACACCGTGCATGCCGCCATGGCCGAGAGCATGGGCGCCCAGTGGCGTGCCAACTTTCGAGAATTCGACGATCGCCGCGCCGCGGCGGCATCGCTCGGCCAGGTGCACCGAGCGGTCTGGCACGACGGCAGACCGGTCGCGGTCAAGGTGATGTATCCCGGCGGCAGGCAGGCGGTGGCGCGCGATCTGGACCAGCTGCGCCGGATCTCCTATCTGGCATCGGTATTCCTGCCCGGCGCGGACGTGCAGGCGGTGACCGAGGCGATCTGCGCGTCGGTGAGTGCGGAACTCGACTACGCGGCCGAAGCCGGCTATCAGCGTGCTTTCGCCGCCGCCTATGCCGGCGACGCGGACTTCTTCGTACCGAATGTGGTTGCCCAGCAAGGTGACGTCTTGATCAGCGAATGGATCGACGGCACGCCGGTGCCCCGCATCGTGGCCTCCGGCACCCAGGCCGAGCGCGATCGGGTGGGCATGCTCATGGTCCGCTTCGTGACCTCGGGCTGGGGCAGGCACGGTCTGCTGTACGCCGATCCGCATCCGGGCAACTTCCGGGTGCTGCCCGACGGCAGGCTCGGGGTGATGGATTTCGGCGCGTGCTGCGCCTGGCCGCCCGCGGGTTTCGACGAACTCACGCTCGACTGCTGCGAGGCGATCTTCCGAGGCGGCCCGGGAGAACTGGCGGCGGCCACGCGCAGGCACGGTTTCGTGGAAACCGGACGGGCACTGGACAGCGAGGCGCTCTACGCCACGATCACCCCGTGCGGTGAACCGCTGCGGCACACCACCTATCGGCTCACCACCCGTTGGCTGCGCCGACAGGTGTTGCGCACCACCAACCCTCGCCTGACCAACGTGATCCGGCAGATGACCATGCCCGCGTACTTCACACCGTTCGCTCGGTCGTTCCTCACGCTGGTGGGTGTACTCGGCCAACTGGAGACCGAAGGGTCCTTTCGCGACGAAATCGTCCGTTGGGTACCGCAATTGAGTGAGGCGCTCAGCGTGGACGAGTTGCCGACCGCGCCCGCGCCCACGGTGGACCTGGCCACCGTCCGCAGGCAGCGGTTCGAGACGGGGGAGCGGGGGCTGCCGATCGGGTGATCCGATCATCAAGGCGCGCAGACCCATTCGATACGCTGCCGGACGGGTGAAGTCGCGCTCCCGAAAAGATCATTCGGGCCGCCTGTCCCAGACAGTCGGATCTCAGGTGGGCGGAAGCGTCCGGCGGGACGCGTCACCGCGACAACCACGCGTGCCACTGCGGCGCGATGAGCGCGGTTATCTCGTCATAACCCCTGGTCCCGGGATGCGCCCTGTCGCCGGCGCGTACCTCCGCCGACCACACCGGATTGCCGTGCAGCGGCTGGTGCACGGGCACGTACGGCACGTTCGCCGCCGCGCAGATCCGCGCGAACCGCTCGTCCAGCGCCGCGATGCGGGCATTGTGCACGTCGTCCGCGACCGGCGGCGGAGCCACCAGCAACACCCGCCAGCCCCGATCGGCCGCCCGCGCGAGCAGCTCGCCCAGGTTGGCCGCCGACTCTTCGGGCGCCACCCTCGGACCGCCGTTCTCGTACACCGCGTCGTTCACGCCGAACGACAGCACGACCCGGGCGTCCACGCCCTCCGGCAACCGAGGCGAGCATTCGGCCAGGAAACGCGCCAGGATCTCGGCGGAGGTCTGCCTGCGCACCCCGAGGTTGTACGCGGTCAGCGGCACGCCGCGCGCGTACGCGGCGGACGCGAGCCGGCCTGCCCAGCCCAGGCAGCGCGGGTCGCCGACACCGGCGACGAACGAATCTCCGACGAAACACACACGCAGATCACGACTCACCCGCACGATCCTCGCAGCGCGCGCACCGGCCCGCGCGCACCGGTCACGGGCAATATGATCGCGAAGGGTTCGACCGGGAGGGAATGATGGTGACAAGCGGGCCGGAACTCGCGACGCCGCCGGTTGCGCAGTGGTTCGGGCAGTTGTTCGCCCATCGGCGCTGGATTCGCCGCAGCCACCCGTTTCCGCACGTGTACGCCAGGGACGTCTTCGTTCCCGAGTTCTACCGGCGGTTGGCCGAGGAACTGCGGCGGGTTCGCCGGGAGCGTCCCGGCCTGTTCGAGACCGTCACCGCCGGATACAGCGCCGACGGCATCCGGTTGACCGACCTGCGCGACGGTCCGCTGGGGGTGTTCAGCTCGCGGGAGTGGCACGACTTGGTCGCCCGGCTCGGCGGAGCGGAGGCGACCGGCGACATCGAGGGCTCGATACACCATCACGAGCCGGGCAGCCCGTTCGGCTGGCCGCACAACGACCTGAACCCCGCCTGGTTCCCCGGGCCGCCGCCTGATCGCGACGAAGTGCGTTTGCCCGACGACACGGTCGACATCAAGACCGGGGCGCGGGCGCCGGGCGTCGTCGCGCGGGAGACCGTGCGCGCCGTGGCGGTGCTGTTCTATCTCGGCAATCCGGGGTGGCAGCCGGGCGACGGCGGTGAGACCGCGCTCTACGACCACGTCGCCGACGGGGCCACGCTGCCGTCGGTGGTGCTGGTTCCGCCGCTGGACAATTCGCTGCTGCTGTTCGAGGTCACCCCGCGCAGCTGGCATACGTTCGCGGGCAACAACGTCAGAGACCGCAACAGCGTCGTGATGTGGGTGCATCGCACCAGAGCGGATGCCGAACGGCGCTGGGGAGGAGACAAGATTGTCTACTGGTGAACGCCGCGTCTGCCTGCTCACCGGCGCGAGCGGCACCCTGGGCGACGCCTTCTGCCGGGCCTACTACCGCGACTACGACATCGTCGCGGTGTGCCGCACGCGCACACCGGCGGTGCCCTCGCAGCTGGAGTGGTACGTCGATCCGCTGGCGCCGCAGGCCGCGGTGCCGGAGAACGACGCACGCGTCTTCGTGGTCCGGTCCGATCTGACCGAGCCGGATGCGGCGGAACGGGTGGTGGACCTGGCGCTGGCCCGGTTCGGCCGGGTCGACCTGCTGGTGAACAACGCGGCGCACATCCGGCTGCATCCGCGCGGCGTCGTCGACGGTGACGCGGCGCTGGCGGACTTCGATCCCCATTTCACCCTGAACGTGGCGGTACCGCTGCGCCTTTCGGCGCGCTTGGCACAGCGGTGCTGGTTGCACGCGGGTGCCGAGAATCGCGCGCGCAACCGCAATATCGTCAACGTCTCGAGCATCTCCGGTTCGGAGGTCTACCCGGGCCAGACCCTGTACTCCGCGTCGAAAGCCGCGCTCAACCAGCTGACCCGCATGCTCGCCGCCGAGTTCGCCGAGTTCGGCGTGCGCGTGAACGCCATCGCGCCCACCTCGTTTCCCGCCCTGGTCCCCACCGAGCAGGTCGCGCGGGCGATCGTGGAGCTCGACGCGAGCGACCGGTCCGGTGGGGTATACGGGGTCGGCGTCGAATCGGACCGGGCGGGCGGGTTCTCCGACGCTCAGCCCTGACCGCTCGTGCCGAGCCCCGTCGCCTGCTCGGACAGCGTCCACAGCCGCCGGGCGAGATCGGCATCGGTCGCCTGCTTGCTGCTCGGCGGCTCCAACCGAGCATCGGTTACGTGACCCGATCGTCTTCGGCTCGCGCGTATACGGCAAGTGCCGATGCGGCCGCGTAGTGGTCGGCGATCTCATCGCTGGTGGTGAGCCACACGCCGGCGTGGTTCGCCACATAGTCGAGCGCTTGGTCGAGATATTTGATCCGGAATGCCTGCCCGATCACGAACGGATGCAGGGCGAGCGCCATGACGCGCCCGCTGTCGGCCGACTCCGCGTACAGCTGGTCGAGCTGATCGCGAACGATCCGCACGAAGTCCGGGCCGCTGGTGGCTTTGCCGAGAAAGAGCGTGTTGTCGTTGAGTTCCACCGAGTAGGGGACGCTGAGCAGGCCGGGTACCGACAGCGGGTAAGGCTGGTCGTCGTTGGTCCAGTCCAGGACGTAACCGAGGCCGAGTTCGGCCAGCAGCGACGGGGTTCGGAAGGACTCGGTGAGCGCGGGCCCCATCCAGCCGCGCGGCCTGCGGCCGGTCGCGCGCTCGATGGTCGCGACCACGTCGGCGAGGTACGCGCGCTCCTCGTCCGGCGGCAGGTCCGGCTGGAGGATCGAGTTGTTCTTCCCGTGCGCGAGCCACGCCCAGTCCCGTCGCACCCCCGCCGCCACGATCTGCGGATTGTGCTCGACGACGTCGGAATTGAGCAGCGCGCTGGCCCGGATGCCGTGCCGGTCGAGCACCTCGATGACCCGCCAGATGCCCACCCGCGGCCCGTAGTCGCGCCAGCCGTAGTTCAGCGGGTCGGGCGCGAGCCCGGCGGTCCCCGGAAAGATGCTGGTGGACGCCCGGTCCACCTGATAGTGCTCGACGTTGAGCCCCACATAGAACGCGACCCGCGCTCCACCGGGCCACCGCAGCGGCGGACGATCGATGATCGGGCTGTAATCGAAGAGTTCGTTGTCCATGCCCCCATGCTCGAACTTGACACTAATGTGAGGATCAACCTCGGAGATGAGTGATGTCGGGCACAGCACGCTGCCGACTGGAGACACCGGCGGGTTACGCGAACCTCCGCGAGCGCGCAGGCCGGTATCGTGCAGCGAACCTACCAACTGATCTCGTACGCACCTGGGTAATTGCCGGGGACCGGAGTGGCCCCGACGCAGGACCTGAACGCGGGTCCCGTGTCACCCCGCTAGTACGGTCCGAAGGTCGGGGGGAGGCGGGGGAGCAGGACCTGTACGCAGGCCCCGAGCCACCCACTGGTACGGCCTGAAGACCCGGAGAGGCGGAACAGATGCGAGTGGACGGGCGGGAGATCCCGGTCACGGGCAGCCTGCTACAGCCACTGATCCGGCGGACCAGCGACATCGTCCGGGTCGTCCTCGCAACGCTGTGGGTGGCCGTGGTGATCGCGGCCTCGCTGATCACCCGCCCGGAATGGCTGGCCTTGGAGCGCTCGGTCTCCAACATCGTCGGTTTCCTCAATCCGGACCAGTCCAACCTGGTGTACCTGGTCTACGGCATGGCGATTCTCGCGCTGCCGTTCGCGATTCTGATCGAGCTGATCATCGGCAGGCAGTGGAAGCTGCTCGCCGGTTACGCGGCGGCCGGGGCCGTGGCCGGACTGCTGCTGTCCATCACCGGAACCGGACTGTCCGCGCCGAAATGGCATCTGCAGGTGCCGGATCGGTTGGACACTTTCCTGTCCCAGTTCCTGGACGACCCGCGCTGGATCGCGATGATCGCCGCGATGCTCACCGTCGCCAGCCCGTGGCTGCCCATCCGCCCGCGCCGCTGGCTGTGGTTCCTGCTGCTCGCGTTCGCTCCGATGCACCTCGTGGTCAGTACCGTGGTCCCCGCGCGAGCGATGTTCGGTCTTGCGGTCGGGTGGCTGGTCGGCGCGGTGATCGTGCTCGTGGTCGGCACGCCCGCGCTGGAGGTCCCGCTCGACGCCGCCGTCCGGCTGCTCGCGAAACGCGGTCACACGGTCACCGGTTTCACCGTGGTGCATCCGGCGGGCCGGGGGCCGCTGGTGCTCGCCGCCGCCACCGAGGGGCCCGAGCGCGAGCTGATCGTCGAGATGTTCGGCAAGAATCAGCGCAGTTTCGGCGCGCTGCGGCAGCTGTGGCGCTGGTTCACCTTCCGATCCAGCGAGACCGCGGCCATGCACGGTTCCATGCACCGCGCGGTGGAGCATCGCGCGCTCATGACGATCGCCGTCGGCGAGCTCGGACTCGGCAGCTGTGCCCCCGTCGCGGTCGCCGCGCTCTCCCGTGGCTGGGTGCTGTACGCGCGCACCCAGCCGTGCGGTACGGCGATCACCGAGCAGTCCGCCGACGTGCTGCCCGGGGTGTGGCGCGCACTCGACGCCTTGCAGCAGAAGCAGATCTCGCACGGCGACCTGCGCCCGGCCGACATCCGCGTCGCGGACGGCGCCACACTGTTCGGCGGCTTCGGCAACGCCGAGTACGGGGCGTCGGAGGCGCAACTGCAATCCGACATCGCCCAGCTGCTCGTGACGACCACCGCGATCTTCGGCAAGGAGCCCGCGGTGCGTGCGGCGATCGAAACCCTCGGCGAAGCGCGCGTGCTCGCCGCGGCGAGCCGGTTGACCAAGTCGGCCATACCGACCGGGATTCGCAAAGCGGTCCCGGCGTGGAAGACCGCGCTGTCGGACGCCCGCGACGAGGTGCGCAAACAGACCGGTCAGGATCGGATCGAAGCCGAGCAGATCACCCGGTTCTCCCGCAACCAGATCATCCAGCTGGTCCTGCTGATCGCACTGGTGTACGTCGCCTACCCGTTCATCAGCGCCGTGCCGACCTTCTTCACCCAGTTGCGAACGGCGAACTGGTGGTGGGCGCTGCTCGGGCTGGTGGTCTCGGCGCTGACCTACGTGGGCGCGGCGGCGGCGCTGTGGGCCTGCGCGTCCGGCGCGGTGAGCTTCCGCAACCTGGTGATCATGCAGATCGCGAACACCTTCGCCGCGACGACGACGCCCGCGCGGGTGGGCGGGCTCGCGCTGAGCGTGCGCTTCCTGCAGAAGGGCGGGGTGGGCGCGGTGCGCGCCACGGCCGCGGTGGCGCTGCAACAGGCCGTGCAGGTGATCACGCACATCAGCCTCCTGCTCGCGTTCAGCATCCTGGCGGGCACCTCGACGGACCTGTCGCACTTCGTCCCGGACGCCACGGTGCTGTATCTGCTCGCCGGTGTCGGCGTCGGCATCGTCGGCACGTTCATGTTCGTGCCGAAACTGCGCCGCTGGCTGAACAACGCGGTCCGGCCGCAGCTACAGGAGGTGCTCGGCGAACTCGCCGACCTCGCGCGCGACCCCAAGCGGTCCGCGGTGATCGTCCTCGGTTGCGCGGCGATCACCCTGGGGCAAGCAGGCGCGCTGTGGGCCAGCGTGGAGGCGTTCGGCGGCGGTACCACCTTCATCACCGTCACCATCGTGACCATGATCGGCGGCACCCTGGCCTCGGCCGCGCCGACCCCGGGCGGTGTCGGCGCGGTCGAGGCCGCCCTGATCGGCGGCCTGGCCGCCTTCGGCCTGCCCGCGAACATCGCCGTGCCCTCCGTGCTGCTGTACCGGGTGCTGACCTGCTGGCTTCCGGTGTTCTGCGGGTGGGCCACGATGCGCTGGATGGCGAAGAGGGATCTCATCTGAGGCGGCTGCCGCGCCACCGCTCAGCCGCAGGCTATCGACAGCCTTCGCCGGATACGGCCGTCATGGCTTGGTCGCGACGAGGACACCGGTCGCGGGACGCACCGTGACGAACCGGACGTCCTCGAATCCTGCCGAGCCCAGCGCGTCCCGATACCGCCGGATATCGATGGCCGCCAAGGGATCACCGTCATCGTGTGCGGTGTCGTGGGTGCGATGGGCCGCGAACCGAGCCATGACGCGCACGGCGGCGGAGAGCACCGGGCCGGTCGGATACGTGTCGGCGAGCAACAGCCGACCTCCCGGCCGCAGCACACGGAACATCTGCGCGAAGGCGTCGCGGCGGTGCGCCGCGGGGATGTGGTGCAGCACGAAGGTCGAGGTCACCAGATCCGCGCACGCGTCCGGCAGGGGCAGGGCCTGCGCCGCGCCGAGTTCGAATCGGCAGTTCGCCACGTAGCGGGAGCGTGCGTTCGCGTAGTCGATCATCCGCGGTGACGGGTCGATTCCGGTGACCCGGCCGACCCGGCGAGCCAGCAGGCGAGCGAGGTCGCCGGGACCGCAACCGATATCGATGACGTCGGCGTCGGCCGCCGGACCGGCCAAGCCGGCGAGCCGGGCGTTCAGGCGTCCGCCCCGGCCGAGCAGAAAGGCGGACTTGAACGCGCGGTAGCGGCGCGGCTGGGTGAGCAGCACGCCGACCTCGGTGCGCGAATCGGTGGCAGACTGGGGTTCGTTTCCGGACATGAGTTCAGCATCGGCCAGTCTCACGCTGCCGACCAGGGGCGATGCCACGGGATTCGTCCGGAACCGGACGCATAGGGGACATTTGTCCGGGAGGCATGATGCCGGGAGAACAGGACACCGACGATCGCCGGGTCCGGCGCACCAGGGCCCTGCTGCACCGGGCGTTGATCGAGCTCATGGTCGAACGCGCCTACGACCGGATCACCGTCCGCGACATCCTCGATCGCGCGGACGTCGGACGTTCCACGTTCTACGCGCACTACCGTGACAAAGACGACCTCCTGTTGCGCAGCAGCACCGACTACCTGCGCACGGCCATGGCCGCAGCGGAGGCCGAAGCCGACGCTCCCGAGTTGCTCGCGCCGGTCCGCACGCTGTTCCAGCTGGCCGCAAAGCATCCCGACATCTACCGGGCACTGCTCGGCCGCAAAAGCGGCGCCGTGCTGCTGCGCACTACGCGGGTGATGGTCGCGCAGATCCTCGCCGAGCGGCTGCGCGCTCGGCTGACGATGCCGGAGGACGAGTTCGCCACCACCGTGACGTTCCTGTCCTGGGGTGTCGTCGGCCTGCTCGGGGCGATCGCCGAGCCGCATCCGCCGCTTTCGGCCGAGGAGGCGTACCGCCGTCTGGTGCGCTTGGTCGGGCCCGGCTTGAGCGGCGACGTCTGACGGGCCGAGCTACCCAGCGGATTCGGATGCCAATCGCGGATCAGCGAGAGCTGATGCGGTCCAATGCGTCGGCGGCGCTCACCGTGCCCGCCGTGACGAGCTCGAGGTTGGCCAGCGCGGCTTCGTGCGCTTCGGGGGTGGCGGCGGCCACGCAGTCGGCCACCGGATGCACCGTGAACCCGAGATCGGTGCCGTGCCGAGCGGTTTGCTCGACGGTGAGATTGGTCGCGACACCCGTGACGAAGAGCGTCTCGATGCCCTGGTCCGCCAGCCACTCCGGCAGTTTGCTGCCCGCCAGACCGGAGAGCTTCTGGTTGTCGAACACTTCCGTCGGCTGCGCCGCCATCTCCGGAATGATGGCGGCGCCGGGCGAGTCGGGCCGGAACTCGGTCTGCGCCGCACCCACCGAGCGCATGAATCCGGTGTTGCGCACAAGTTCACCCTCGCCGACCGGAATGGTGAACCGGGTGAAGATCACCGGCGTTCCCTCCGCGAGTGCCGCGGCGTGGAAGTCCGCCGCACGCGCCACCACCCCGCTCGTCGCCACGGGCGCGGCCAGCATGGGGCCGAAAAAGCCTTCCGGCCGAATGACATTCACCTGCCAGTGCAGCGCCAGCACGGCGGCGCGGATGCGTCGGATCGCCATGCGACGACCTTACGCATCCGCGCCCGCGCGCATCGTCCGATTCACGTGAAACGAACGCACTCGGCGCTCAGGACGAATAGTCCTTGCGCAATTGCGGTTTCACCACCTTGCCGCTGGCATTGCGGGGCAGCTCGGGCACCAGCACCAGGTCCTTCGGGTGCTTGTAGCGCGCCAGGTTCTCGTTGAGGAAGGGCTCCAGCTCGGCCAGAGTCAGCTCGTCGTCGGGGTTGTGCAGGGCGACCACCGCGACCGGCACTTCGCCCCACTTGTCGTGCGCACGGCCGACCACCGCCGCCTCCCGGATCTTCGGGTGCGCGAACAGGACGTTCTCCACCTCGGCGCAGTAGATGTTCTCGCCGCCGGAGATGATCATGTCCTTCTTGCGGTCGACCACGTAGACGAATCCCTCTTCGTCCTGGCGGACCAGGTCGCCGGAGTGGAACCAGCCGCCCGCGAACGCCTCGGCGGTGGCTTCCGGCTTGTTCCAGTACCCCTGCATGAGCGTCGGACCGCGGTAGACGATCTCACCCACTTCGCCGGGGGCGACGTCGTTCATCTCGTCGTCGACGATGCGCGCCTGGATGGTCGGGATGGGCTTGCCGACCGAGCCGATCTTGCGGATCGCGTCCTTGCCCTCCAGTACACAGGTGATCGGCGACATCTCCGTCTGCCCGAACACCGCGACGTTGAACGCGTTCGGGAAGGATTCCGCCATCGCGCGCAGCACCGTGTCCGAGGCGGGCGCGGCGCCCCAGCTGAGCACCTCGAGCGCGAGCTTGCGGTCCTTCACGGTCGGGTGGTCGCAGACCAGCTGCCACTGGGCGGGCACGCAGAAGGCGGAGGTGGCCTGCTCGCGCTCCAGCGCGTCCAGGAACTCACCCGCGTCGAAGGCGCCCAGCGGATGCAGCACCGTCTTCGAGCCGAGCAGGAAAGCCGGGGCGAGGCTTCCGAGTCCGGCGATGTGGAACAGCGGCGAAGTGCACAGTCCGATCGACTCCGGTTGCAGCGCCAGCGCCCGGATGCAGGTCAGCGCCTGGGCATTCATGTTCGCGTGGGTCAGCACCGCGCCTTTCGGGCTGCCGGTGGTGCCCGAGGTGTACATGATGAGACTGGGGGTGTCCTCGGGAATGTCCAGCGGGGTGTGCGGATCGCCCGGTTCGGCGAGCAGGTCGTCGAAGCCGATCACGCCGTCGCCGGAGGCGCCGCCGATCACCACGCAGGTCTCCAGAGCGGGCGCCTGCGCCTGCACGGCGGTGGCCAGCGGCTGCAGCACGGTGTCGGTGACGATCGCCTTGGCTCCGCTGTCGCTGACGATGTAGGCGACCTCCGGCGGCGTGAGCCGGAAGTTGACCGGGACCGCGATCGCGCCGAGCGCGTTGATGCCGAACACGGCTTCGAGGTATTCCGGATAGTTCAACGCCAGGATCAGCACCCGGTCGCCGAACCCGACACCCCGGCGCGCCAATCCGTCGGCGAACTTCAGCGACCGCTCGTGCAACTGCCGCCAGGTGGTGTCCACGCCACGGAATCGCACCGCAACCGCGTCCGGGCGCATCTGCGCGTGTACGGCGATCTGGTTGTTCCAGTGGTTGCGCCGCGACCTGATCGGCTCGTCGAGCGCTGCTGCCCCGGTGGTCATTGCCACGAACTCCTCTCGGACCGTCATCGGCCCGCCGGGTTGTCCGACGGCGGCGACGGGCTGAATCGCGTGCAGAATAGCAACTAACTTAATCGCCCGGCAAGGGATTGCGAGATGAATCCGGGTTAATCAGCCTGGACCGGCTCCCAGCGCTTACGATCAGCCTCCTAGCAGCGTATTTGCGCTGACACGCGCAAAGGGCAAGACCGAAATCAAACTGGGGAAGATCATCAAACATGCGAACCTCGGCTCACTTATGAGTTGAACGCGAGGCGATTCCCATGTCACCATCAACGCCAACGGGCGAACCGGCACGCCCGCGCGAGGTATAGGAGAAGCGCATGCTGCGGACCAGGTTCACCGAGAAGTTCGGGGTGCAACACCCGATCGTGCAGGGCGGCATGATGTGGGTCGGACGCGCCGAACTCGTCGCGGCCGTCGCCAACGCGGGCGGGCTCGGCTTCATCACGGCCCTGACCCAGCCGACGCCGGACGACCTGCGCCGCGAGATCGAGCGCACCAGGGAGCTGACCGACAAGCCGTTCGGCGTGAACGTCACCATCCTGCCGTCGATCAACCCGCCGCCGTACGCGGAATACGTGCAGGCGATCATCGACAGCGGCGTCAAGATCGTCGAGACGGCGGGCAGCAACCCCGAGCCGTTCCTGCCCTACTACAAGGACGCGGGCATCAAGGTGCTGCACAAGTGCACCAGCGTGCGGCACGCGCTGAAGGCCGAGCGGATCGGCGTGGACGGCGTGAGCATCGACGGCTTCGAGTGCGCGGGCCATCCCGGTGAGGACGACGTCCCCGGCCTCGTGCTGATCCCGGCCGCCGCCCGCGAGCTGAGCATCCCGATGATCGCCTCCGGCGGCATCGCCGACGCCCGCGGCCTGGTCGCCGCGCTCGCCCTCGGCGCGGACGGCGTCAATATGGGCACCCGGTTCCTGTGCACGCAGGAGTCCTCGATCGATGAGAAGGTCAAGGAGAAGATCGTCGCGAACTCCGAGCGCGACACCCAGCTCATCTTCCGCACCATGCGCAACACGGCGCGGGTGGCGGACAACGAGATCAGCCGCAAGGTCGTGGAGATCGAGAAGGCCGGCGGCACCTTCGACGACGTGCGGGACCTGGTCGCCGGAGCGCGCGGCCGCCGGGTGTTCGAGGAAGGCGATCTGGACGCGGGCATCTGGTCGGTCGGCCTGTGCCAGGGCCTGATCCACGACATCCCGACCTGCGCGGAGTTGATCGGCCGGATGGTCACCGAGGCCGAAGAGCTGATCACGGCCCGTCTCGCCGGGACCGTAGTGGTCGGCTGACCGGAGTCACTTGGCCGCGCGGGCGGCGACGGCGGCGTAGTCGTGGCTCGCGATGAGTTCGATGCCGTCGGGCAGCGCGTGCAGGCGGTGGATGGTGGTGAAGGCGGCGTCCCGGTCGGCGTCGAACAGCTTGCCCGGCATCGGCGCCTTCTCCCGCAGCAGATCGACCTGCAACTTGCTCCAGACGGCGTCGCCCGCGAACAGCACGCGGCTGCCGTCGTCCACCGCGAGCAGCACGCCGATACTGCCGGGCGTGTGACCCGCGAGATCCACCAGCAGCACCGAACCATCGCCGAACAGGTCTTTGCTGCGGGGAAAGGTGAGCACCGGCGGTCCGTCCAGCTCGAAACGGTCGAAGCCGCGCCCGCGCAGCGGGCCGCGCGCCACGCCCGCCGGTGCGTGCGGACCGCCCATCGCCCAGTCGTATTCGACTCCGGGCAGCCGGATCTGCACCGCGGCGGGCAATTCCAGCAGGCCCGAGACGTGATCCCAGTGCAGGTGGGTGGGCACCACGAAATCGATGTCCTCGCCGGCGATGTCGTGCGCGGCGAGCGCGTCGGACAGACCGAGCACCGGCTTGTCCGGCGCGACGAGTAGCGGGACCGGGAACGGCAGTTCCGGCAGCACGCGGTCGTGTACGCCCGCGCACAGGGCCGGATCGATCAGAAAGCGCGCCTTCGGGTGCTCGACCAGGAACGCCGCCATCGACAGCCGCATCTCCCGCAGGCTGCGCACCCCCTCGGCCACGATGGTGGCAGGCGCGGACATGGTGGCCTGCGTCAGCACGGTCAACCGGACCGCGGCGCTCGCGGCGGGCGGCGGCAGCGCTTCGAGGCTCGCCAGCAGCGCGGTGTCCGGACGGCGCGGCCGCAACAACCGGCCCGGCGTGGCCGCCAGCGCGGCGCAGCAGCGCAGCAAGGTGGGCAGAGTCGGCGTGCGTTCGGCACGGGCGGCGGCACCGCTGTCCGGTTCGGTCACGACGCCACGGTATGTGATCCCCTCCGGTTCGCGAAAGACCGGACAGGCAGCGGAAACGCGACCTTGCCCCGCGCGATTTCTCCGGCATAATCGCGTGGGTACCGTTCTTCAGTGGGGTAGCAACGGCCGGGAGACGGGGAGGGAGGACGCGATGCGGCCCAGTCTTCCGGACGGGCACAGCGGTGCGCAGGAGAACGAAGGTTCGCTCGGCTGTCACCGGCGCACCGCGCTCACCTGTGCCGCTGTTCTGGCTGTCGCGGATCTACTAGGCGTCGACGCCGCCGCGGTGTCGACCAGCTCGCCCTTTACCGATCTCGGCCTCAGTTCCACTCAGCTCGCGAGGCTGACCGCCCAACTCGAGGATGCCATGGGAGTCGAGGTTCCGCTGACCGCGATCTACGACCATCCGGACATCGAACAGCTTGTCGAGTATCTCGCGATGCGATGAGTGGCGCGCCTTCTGATTCCGTCGGCTCGCATCCACCCGTCTCCATCATCGGCATCGGCTGCCGACTGCCCGGAGCGGCGAGCGTCGCCGAGTTCTGGCAGCTGCTGGTGGAGGGCCGGGACGCGACGTCGACCCCGCCCCCGGGGCGGCTGGGCTCCCGGCGCGGCGGATACCTCGACGACGTCGAGTCCTTCGACAACGACTGGTTCGCCATCTCCGACCGCGAGGCCGCGGTCATGGATCCGCAGCAGCGGCTCGCGCTGGAAGTCGCGGTGGAGGCGCTCGACGATGCCGGGATCGGTTATCGCGCACGCGGTTGCGGCGCCGCCGTCGTCTTCGGCGCGTCGGGATACGACCACGGCATCGCGGTGCTCGGCCGGGCCGGTCACGACGCCCCCTACGCGGTGACCGGGTCCGCGCTCAGCATCATCGCCAACCGGTTGTCCTATGTGCTCGATCTGCGCGGCCCGAGCCTGGTGCTCGACAGCGCCTGCTCGTCCTCGCTGGCCGCGGTGGACCTCGCGGTCCGGCTGCTCGCCGACGGCACGGTCCCGTTCGCCATCGTGGGCGGGATCAATCTCGTTTTGCTGGAGCACACTTCGGACTATTTGGCCGAGGGCGGGTTCCTCTCCCCCGGTGGCCGGTCGGCGCCGTTCGACGTCACTGCGGACGGCTACACCCGCGGTGACGGTTGCGCCGTAGTGGTCTTGCAGCGCAGCGCGGACGCGGTGCGCGAGGGCAACCGGGTATACGCGGAGATCGTCGGAACCGCCGTCGGGTCCGACGGCCGTTCGAACGGCTTGTACGCGCCGAACGGCCGCGCGCAGCAGGAGACGCTGCGCACCGCGTGGTCGCGGGCCGGGTATCCGCCCGGGCGCGCGGGCTACATCGAATGCCACGGCGCCGGAACGCCGTTGGGCGACGCGGTGGAGGTCGGCGCACTCGCCGCCGCCCTGGGCGACGGTGCGGACGATCCGGTCTGGATCGGCTCCGTGAAGTCCAACATCGGGCATCTCGAGGCCGCCGCAGGTGTCACCGGGATGGTGAAGGCCGCGCTGTCCATCCACCACGGCGTGATCGCCCCGACGATCAACGTCCACACCGAGCACCCGCTGCTGCACCTGGCCGAACGGGGGCTGCGCGTGCCGGCCGAACCGGTGGACTGGGGCCCCGTGCCCGCCCCGCGACGGGTGGCGGGCGTCAGCTCGTTCGGATTCGGCGGCACGATCGCGCACATCGTGCTGCGCGGCGTCACGCCGGCCCCGCCCGAGGGTGGCGAACACTTCCCGGTGCTGCTGCCGCTCACCGCACGCGACGAGGGGGAACTGCGCGAGCGCGCCCTGCGGCTGGCCGACGCGGTGGACGAGGCCCGGCCGTCGTTGCGCGCGCTGGTTTCGTCGACGGCCCGGTTGCTTCCCGAGCCGACCCGGGCCGCGATCCTCGCGCAGGACCACGGCGACGCGGTGCACCGGCTGCGAGCCTTCGGCCGCGGCGACGCCGAGGCGGCGCTCGGCCCCGTCGCGCACCGCCGCCGCGGCGGCCTGCTGTTCCTGTTCTCCGGGCAGGGCGGCCAGCATCCCAAGATGGGCCGCGCGCTGGCGGCGCGGTATCCGGTCTTCGCCGCCGCGCTCGCCGAGACCACCGAGGCGATCGTGGCGGCGGGCGGACCGCGGATCTGGACGCCGCGGCACGGTTTCACCTCGGCGGGCCACGCGCAAGCCACCGATCTGGTGCAGCCCGCGGTGTTCGCGTTCCAGGTGGCTCTGGTGAAACTGCTTGCGGCGTGGGGAATTCGGCCCGACGCGGTGGCCGGGCACAGCCTCGGCGAGATCGCGGCGGCGGCCGTGAGCGGCGCGCTGTCCCTCGCGGACGCGGCGCGCGTGGTGGTGCTGCGCAGCGCGACCTTGGCCCATCTGGACGGCCACGGCGCGATGGCGGTGCTGGAGGCCGCCCCGGACGAAGCGGCGAAACTCGTGGAGCCGATGCGCGCGGAGGTAGCCGTCGCCGCGGTCAACGGCCCGAGGTCGGTGGTCGTGTCGGGCACGCCACGCTATGTCGACACGCTGGTGCGCCGAGCCATCCGCCGCAACATGTTCGCGCGCAGGCTCGCGGTGGACTTCGCCGCGCACAGTCCGCAGGTGGCCACTGTGCTCGCACCGTTCGTCGCGGCGCTGACCGAGATCACCCCGCTGACGCCGCGCGTGCCGGTCTACTCGACGGCCCGGCGCGGCGCGAAGCTGACCACGGCGGTCATGGACCGCGACTACTGGGCCCAGAATGCGGCGGGCACGGTGCAATTGGCCGCCGCCATGGAGTGCGCGGCCGACGACGGGATCGCGACGGTGGTCGAGATCGGCCCGCATCCGGTGTTGCTCTCGGCGGTGCGGGAGTATCCCGACTTCCGCGACAGCACGCATGCCATGGCGCTGCGCGACGACGAGGCGGGCGGCTTCCTCACCGGCTTGGCACGGCTGTACCTGGAGGGGCGGCCGGTCGACTGGTCCGCGCTCGGCCCGTTCGGCACGCCCGCACCGCGAAGGTGGCGCAGGCGGAAGTTCCCGCTGCTGGTGGCCGGACCAGCGAGCGCGCACATCCCCGAAACCGCCTTCGAGGCCGAGGATCTCACCCAGCACGTGGTGCAGGGCGAGGGCACCGTGCCCGCCGTCTTCTGGCTGCGGCGGCTGCTGCACCTCGCCAGGAACACCGCCGGTGCGGCCACCCTGGCCGACTTCGCCGTGCACGAGTGGACCGATCCGGGCGCACTGCCCGAGGTGGTCTATCGGGGGCCGGGGGCGGAGGAAAGCGTGCGGGCGGAGGTCACGGGCACCGGGACGCTGGCTTCGGCCCGGCCCGCCGGTGACCCCACACCCGCGGATATCGTCGCATGGATGCGGGTGGTCGACGCAAATCGGGCCGCCCGCCACCATATGCGCGTCATCACCACCGGCGCCTTCTACCAGGAGTTGCGCCGCAGGCGGCTGGAGTACGGTCCGCGATTCCGGGCGCTGCGCGGTATCGCCGCGGGCACCGGCCGGGCGCTGGGCCTGTTCGACGCCGCCGAATTGGACCGCACCGCAACGCTGGACGGCTGCCTGCACGTGCTCGCCGCCGCGGTGTTCGACGAGTTGCCGGCGACATCGATTCCGCTGCCGACCGGCATGGACTCGGCCTGGCTGTCGAACGAGCCGAATCGCCACGTGCTCGAGGTGCACGCGCTGATCCGGGAGCGCGGCGAGACCGGACTGGTGGGCGACGTCATCGCGACCGATCAGCACGGCGTGCCATGTCTCGCCTTCTCGGGTGTGCACATCCGTTACGCCAGTCCCGGCACCGAGGAGGAACTCGGTGCGGTCCGCGCGACTCGCGCCGAGCACGACGCGCAAGCCGCGCCCTTCCGCCAGGAGGCATGGGCAACGCGTGATCCCGAGACGCTCGGGCTCGGTGCCGCCCCCGTTGCCCAGCCCCTGGTACGGCGAGCGGTGGTGGTCGGCGCCTCCGACCTCGCGGTCCGGCTCGCCCGCGCACTCGGCGCCGAGGTGCCCACCGAACGCATCGCCCGCGAACCCGACGAAGCGCGCTCGCTCGTCGCCGCCGTGCTGACCGGGCGCGACGGCGGTCACGCCGTCGCGGTGGTCTGGCCCCCGGATTCCGCGGCGAGCGCCAGCGCCGCCGTAGCGACCGGTCGGGTTCTGGAATTGCTGCAACTGGTCTCCGCTCACGACGCCACCGCCTCCGTGACCGTCGTTCTGCCGCGGGATCGAGCGCACTCGCCGGCCTCGGAAGCGGGCCCGCCGACCTCGGTCGAGGCCGCGGCGATCGCGGGGCTCGTGCGCTCGCTGCAGCTCGAGACCGGCCGGACCGTGCGGTTGGTCTGGACTGATGCCGACCCAAGGAACGTAGCGCTGCTCACCGGCCTGGTGACAGCCACCGACAGCGCGGTCCCCGACGAGTCGCGCTTGTCGGCGGGCGAGATCGCCGTCCGGCGCTTCACACCCGCGCGAGCGCGAGCGCTGCCGGTCGCGGGGGTGGACGCGAGTGGAACCTACGTCGTCACCGGCGGGCTGGGCGCCCTCGGTTCGGTCGCCGTGCGCTGGCTGCTCGAGGCGGGCGCACGAGACGTCGTGGTGCTGACCCGCGCGCCCCGCCCGGTGCCCGCACTGCTGGACGGCCTGGAGGACCGCATCGTCGTGGTGCGCTGCGACGCCGCCGATCGGGACGACCTGGCCAACGCGCTGAGCGACATCCGCGCCTCCGACTCGGCGATCCGCGGCGTCGTGCACGCGGCGGGCGCGCTGGAGGACGCGGCGTTCGACGCGGTCACCGCAGGTCAGCTGGCCAGGATGTTCCTGCCACGAGCCACCGCGGCGGCCAACCTGATCGAACTCACCGCCACCGACGCCACCGACTTCGTCCTGCTGTTCTCCTCGGCCACCGGCGCGCTCGGAGCGCCGGGGCAGGCCGCCTATGCCGCCGCCAGCGCGGCGATGGACGCCCTGGCACAGCACGATCCGGGCAGACGGATTCTCAGCATCGGCTGGGGCCTGTGGGATTCCGGCCTCGCCGCGGCGGCCGGCGGGGCCGCTCATCTGCGGCGAGCGGGCATCGGGTCGTTCGACCTGCGCCGGGGAAGCGCCGTACTGTCCCAAGCTCTGCGCTATGACGGCCCGTATCTGCTCGCGCTGGATCACACCCCGACCGCCGACACGTCGCCGATCGCGCTGCGCTTGGCGAATCTGCTCGTGCCGAGGCTCGATTCGAGTCCAGCTCCCACCCGGGACACCGCGCCCGCGCCACCGGAGCCTGCCGAACCGCTGACCACGATCATCCGCCGCGTGCTGGCCAGCACGCTCGACCTGCCCGCCGAGCACATCGACCCCGCGGCCGACTTCAACGACCTCGGGCTCAGCTCACTGCTCGCGATCGAGATGCGACGGAATCTGGAATCCCGGCTGCGCGTCCGGATCGCTACCGCGGAACTGTTCAAGCACCCGACCATCACCGCCCTGGGGGCGGCCCTGCTCGATCGGGTCGCCGCGAACCCCGGAGAGACTTCGTGACCACCGCCGACCGCCCGGCAGGCGATAGTCTCGCGACCGCCGTGGCCGCGTGGGCTGCCACCCGGCCGGACGAACCGGCCTGCACCGAACTGCGCTTTCGAGTGCGGGAACGCGTGCCCGTCACGCTGACCTACGCCGGCCTGCACGCCGCTGCTGCCGCGCTGGCCGCGCGACTACGGCAGGACAGCGCCCCCGGTGACCGAGTGGCCATCCTCTGCGCCCACGGAGTCGACTACGCGGTGGCCTTTCTCGCCTGCCTGTACAGCAACCGGGTCGCCGTGCCGCTGTTCCCGGCCGCGGGCGCACGCAATCGCGACCGCCTGCACGCCGTCCTCGCCGACGCCAGGCCCACGCTCAGCCTGCTGTCGGCCCACGACGAGTACACCGCGCCGACCCTGGGTCCCGCACTGGGCCGCGTGCTCGCCTTGCCGCCGCATCCGGCCGTACCCGAATGGGATTCGGCCGGACAGATCGTGCCCGCCGCACGATCCGTGCTGGCGACGGCGGGCGTCGCCGATCCGGTGTCCGGCTCGGTGCAGACACATCTCATCGCGCCGGGCGCGGATTCCCCCGCGCTCGACATCGCGACCGAATCCGTCATTGATCCGGTTTCCGACGAGCTGGCATATTTGCAGTACACCTCCGGATCGACCAGTTCCCCCGCGGGCGTCCGGGTAACGCACGAGAACCTCGCGACAGCGTTGACGCAGCTCGGGCACGCCATCTCGACCGCAGCCGATCGGCCCGTCGTGACCTGGCTGCCCTTCTTTCACGACATGGGTCTGATCCTGGGCCTATCGCTGCCCCTCTTCCTGGGCGTGCACGGCGTCACGCTGGCACCCGCGGAGTTCGTGAAGCGCCCCATCCGCTGGTTGCGCGCGATCGCCGACTACCGCGCCGGTACCACGGGGTGCCCCAATTTCGGGTTGAAGCTCGCGGTTTCGGGCACCACCCCGGCCGAGCGGGCCGGGCTGGACTTGTCCGGACTGGACATCCTGCTCAACGGCTCCGAGCCGGTCCGCGCCGATGCGCTCGACGAATTCACCAAGACCTTCGGCCCGTACGGTTTCCGTCATCACGCGCACACCCCTGGCTTCGGCTTGGCCGAGGCCACCCTCACGGTCACCGTCTGCGACCAGAACGAGGCCCCGGTGTGGCACCACTTCGACCGTGCCGCGCTGGCCGAAGGGCGCGCGGTCGTGTTACCGGACGCGGCGGAATCCCGCGGCGGTGTGGCGCTGGTCGGGTGCGGCGCACCGGCCGGACAAGAGCTGCGGATCGTCGATCCGGTGGACGGGACCGTGCGGCCCGCGGGACGAGTCGGCGAGATTTGGGTGGCCGGTAGCAATGTGTGCGACGGATATTTCGGCAGGCCGGATGCCACCGAGGAGATCTTCGGCGCCACACTGCCCGGCAGTGTCGTTCGCTGGCTGCGCACCGGTGATCTCGGATTCCAGCACGAGGGCCAGCTCTACATCGCCGGACGCCGCAAGGACGTCATCGTGGTCGACGGACGCAATCACTATCCCGCCGACATCGAGGCCACGGTGCAGGGATGCGCTGCGGAGGTCAGGGCAGGGCATGTGACGGCGTTCGGGCATGACGACGGACTGCGCGAAGACCTGGTGGTGGTCGCCGAACTCGTCACGGGCGACGGCGGCGAACCCACCGAACTCTTCGCCTTGGCCCGCCGCATCCGCACCGCGGTCGCGTCCACACACGAGGTGATGCCCGGTGCTGTACTGCTGGTAGAGCCGGGACGCATTCCCAAGACCAGCAGCGGAAAGCTCCGCCGCGGCGAATGCCGGGCCCGTTACCTCGCAGGCCAGCTACAGCCGGTCGCCATGATCTGACACCGACCGTAAAGCCCGATCACCTGTGCGATGTCGGCGAGAGCACCTGGCCCCACCGCCTTCGCGGTTCGTGCGACGCGAACCGGAGGCAGGCGGTTCAGGACTCGTCCCGGCCCATGAGGCGATCGGTCTCGCGGCGCTCTCGTTTGGTGGGCCGCCCCGCGCCGCGATCCCGGCGCGGCATGCTGGCCAGGATTTCGCGGGGTGGCGGAGGAGGGCTGCGATCGATCAGGCATTGCGCGGCGATCGGCGCGCCCACACGCTTGGTGACGATTCGCTCCACGATGACGATGCGCTCGACGCCGCCCGCACGGATGCGCACCTCGTCACCGGGGCGTACCGACTGCGCGGGCTTGGCCGGGGCGCCGTTCACCCGAACGTGCCCACCGCGACACGCCTCCGCGGCAGCGGATCTTGTCTTGAACAGACGCACCGCCCAGGTCCACGAATCGACGCGGGCCTGGGTCGGGGTGTTCTGGATGCCGGATTCGGCGCGGGCCACTCGTCAGACGATACGGCGTGCGGTGACCACCATGTCGGGGCGCAGCGGCGTGTAGGACACCGGCGTACCCGACTGCACCGCATTGAGGAGCTTGTTGTCGCCGGCGTAGATGCCCGCGTGACCGCCGCCGTTGGTGATGACGATGTCGCCCGGCTGCAGGTCGTGATAGGCAACCGGAGCGCCGACGTGCGACTGCTCGAAGCTGGTGCGGGGAAGTTCGACACCCGCCTGGCGGAACGCCCACTGGACGAGACCGGAGCAGTCGAAAGCGCGCGGTCCGGCGGCGCCCCAGGAGTACTGGGCTCCGACCTTGGTCCTGGCGGCGTCGAGGGCGACCTCACCGGCGGTGTTGCTCTGCTGCTGGCCGAACAGGCCCGGCAGCATCGGCGCGAAATTGGGTGCCTGGGGAGCGACCGCTTGCGGTCCGGGGGCAGGGGCGGCGGGAGCGGCCGCGAGCGCCTGCTGAATCTGCTGGTTGAGTTGCTGGACCGGCTGTTCCCATTCCTGCGGAACGTCGAAGTTGCCGACCCCGGGAACGTTGATGGTCGCGGCCATGGCCGGAATCGCGGGCATGGCGCCGGTCGCGGCCACCGCACCCATGACTATCGCACCCTTGACGGAATTCGGTACCCGAGAATCCCGCTGCAAGCTGTGTTTACCCACCGAGCTACGTCTCCGATCTTGCTGCTCTTCCGCCGACCGGGTTAGCTGACGGGTTCGGACCGGGAGAGCGGCCCTACCTCGCGGCCGAAATGGCCGCAAGGATTCACCCCAGACGAACCTGTGGGTCCCCGGCACGACAGCCGAGACCGGTTGGCCCCGACAGCCGTTTAGGCGGTAACTCGTGGCGCCGTTTCTCTTACGAAGCGACTGGTTCCACTAAGTCACGAGAAGATTACGGTGCCGACGCGGTGTTGTCCAGCGCACAGAGCTGCATCTTTTCCGGGCTCCGGGGTAACCCGCGCAAGATCGGCGGAAAACGGTCGCGGGCGCGGGTCACGAACCGATCTCGTCTCACGGCGACAGGTCACCGAACGGACATCGCGCGCCGGGATGGCGGCGCGCCGCTCAGGCTCGAGCGTCGCGCACCGCGCGTTCGAGCTCATCGATCCTGCGGCGCGCATCGGCCAGTTCGACCTCGAGCCTGCCCAGCGCCATGACCAGCGGACCGACCGCGAGATCGGCTACCAGTTGCGGATCGTCGTAGCCACGTTCGATCGCAACGAGGATGTTGGAACGGATGCGCTCGGCCACCGTGGCGCCGGCCGGAACGTTCCAGGACCCGACCACTTCGGCGATGCTGGCGGAAGTCGGTTCGTCGGACATGCCCCTCCGTTCCCGCGCGATAGACGCGCGACCATTCTGGCGAACCGCCGCAGACGTGACGACCAGCGGCGAGAGCCATAGTGCAATACCGTCCGCTAAGGCTCTCTAGGACACGCCGTAGACGTGCCCAGATTATTCGGACCGAACGCGCTACGGTGTCGGGGCATGGACCCCGTGCGCAATCCGTATGCCCCTGGCGCGGGACAGCGCCCACCCGAATTGGCCGGGCGCGACAAACAACTCACGGCCTTCGACATAGTGCTCGAACGCGTCGCGCGCGGCCGACCGGAACGCAGCGTCGTGCTCACCGGTCTGCGCGGAGTGGGAAAGACCGTGCTGCTCAACCAGCTTCGCTCGGCCGCGATATCGCGCGGCTGGGGCACCGGCAAGATCGAAGCGCGGCCGGACCAGGAATTGCGCCGCCCACTGTCCTCGGCGCTGCACATGGCGGCGCGGGCGATCGCCACCTCGCACCGGAATCCGGAACGGGTGGACGATTTCCTCGGCATCCTCAAGGCTTTCGCGTTGCGCGCCACCGCGGACAAGGGCATGCGGGAACGCTGGCAACCCGGCATCGACGTCCCGGCGGTGAGCGGACGGGCCGATTCCGGCGACATCGAGATCGATCTGGTGGAACTGCTGGTCGAGGCGGCGGCGCTGGCCGGCGACATCGGCGTCGGCATCGCGATTTTCATCGACGAAATGCAGGATCTCGGACCGGCGGACATCTCCGCGATCTGCGGCGCGTGCCACGAACTGAGCCAGGACGCCGCGCCGCTGATCGTGGTCGGCGCGGGTCTTCCGCATCTGCCCGCGGTGCTGTCCGCCTCGAAGAGCTACTCCGAGCGACTATTCAGCTACCATCGCATCGATCGGCTGGACCGGGAATCGGCGGACCAAGCGCTGATCGCGCCCGCGCAACGGGAAGACGTGAAGTTCACCGACGAAGCGCTGGACGCGCTGTATCGCAAAGCTGATGGCTACCCGTATTTCGTGCAGGCGTACGGCAAGGCCACGTGGGATCAGGCGCCGGAGAGTCCGATTACCGCCGAGGACGTCGAAGTGGCCTCGCCCGCCGCCGAAGAGGAGCTGGCGGTCGGGTTCTTCGGCTCCCGTTACGAGCGGGCAACACCGGCGGAACGGGAATACATGCGTGCCATGGCCGACCTGTCCGGCGACGACGGTCCGGTGGCGACCGCGGCCGTGGCCAACGAACTCGGCCGCAAACCGGCCTCGCTCTCACCCGCTCGCGACGGCCTGATCAAGAAGGGCCTCATCTACTCCGCCGAGCGCGGCACGATCGGCTTCACCGTGCCGCACTTCGGCCGGTATCTGCGCTCGGTCTGACCGCCCCCCGGCCGGGGCCGGTCGATTGCTCGGTATTCGCCTGTCTTCCATGATCACTAGATATTCGTAGATATCTGTCGACCAGCAGGGCTACCGGTGGGTAACAAACCCTCCTACACTCGGATGTGATCCTGCTCACGTCCGAGGGAGGACATCATGGCGACAGCCGCGAAAGTCGACGCCACCGAAGAACAGGCCCGCGCACTGGTCGAGGAGTCCCGCGAAACGAGCTGGGCCAAGCCCTCGTTCGCCAAGGAGATGTTCCTTGGCCGGTTCCGGCTCGATCTGATCCATCCCTACCCCCAGCCGGGGGCCGAGGACAGCGAGCGGACCGAGGCGTTCCTGGCCCGGCTGCGGACACTGTGCGAGTCCATGGACGGCTCGGTGATCGAAGCGGAGGGCCGGATCCCGGAGGAGTACGTCAAGGGCCTGGCCGAACTCGGCTGCTTCGGACTGAAGATCCCGCAATCGTATGGCGGCCAGGGCCTTTCCCAGCTCGGCTACAACCGCGCGCTGATGCTGGTCGGCTCGACGCACCCGAGTCTCGGCGTGCTGCTGTCCGCGCACCAGTCCATCGGCGTGCCCGAACCGCTCAAGCTGGCGGGCACCGAGGAGCAGAAGGCCGAGTTCCTGCCGCGCTGTGCCGCCGGAGCGGTCAGCGCGTTCCTGCTCACCGAGCCCGATGTCGGCTCCGACCCGGCCAGGATGGCCAGCACCGCGACCCCCACCGAAGACGGCGAAGCCTACGTCCTCAACGGCGTGAAGCTGTGGACGACCAACGGCGTGGTCGCCGAACTGCTGGTGGTGATGGCGCGGGTGCCCAAGAGCGAGGGGCATCGCGGCGGCATCTCGGCGTTCGTGGTCGAGGCCGATTCGCCGGGCATCACGGTGGAGCGGCGCAACTCCTTCATGGGCCTGCGCGGCATCGAGAACGGCCTGACCCGGATGCACGACGTCCGGGTGCCGAAGCGCAACCTGATCGGACGGGAGGGCGACGGGCTCAAGATCGCGCTCACCACGCTGAACGCGGGCAGGCTCGCCATCCCCGCGCTGTGCACCGCCGCCGCCAAGTGGTCGTTGAAGATCGCGCGGGAGTGGAGCACCCAGCGCGTGCAGTGGGGCAGGCCCGTCGGCGAGCACGCCGCGGTCGGCGAGAAGATCGCGTTCATCGCGGCCACCACGTTCGCGCTCGAAGCGGCACTCGACCTGTCGGCCACCATGGCCGACGAGGGACGCAACGACATCCGGATCGAAGCGGCGCTGGCCAAGCTGTGGGCCAGCGAGATGAGTTGTCAGATCGCCGACGAACTCGTGCAGATCCGCGGCGGCCGCGGTTACGAGACGGCCGCGTCGCTCGCCGCGCGGGGCGAGCGGGCCGTCCCCGCCGAGCAGCTGGTACGCGACCTGCGGATCAACCGCATCTTCGAGGGCTCCAGCGAGATCATGCGGCTGCTGATCGCCCGGGAGATGGCCGACGCCCACATGGCGGCCGCGGGCGCGCTGGTCGACCGGAAGGCCGAGTTCAAGGACAAGGCGAAGGCGGCGGTCGGCGCGACGGGGTTCTACGCCAAGTGGTTCCCGCAGCTGGCCGTGGGAGCGGGCACGGTGCCGGCGACCTACACCGAATTCGGGGTGCTGGCCCGGCACCTGAGGTTCATCGAGCGCAGTGCGCGCAAGCAGGCGCGGTCGCTGATGTACGCGATGGGCCGCTGGCAGGCGGGGCTGGAATACCGGCAGAACTTCCTCGGCCGGATCGTCGACATCGGCGCCGAGCTGTTCGCCATGTCGGCGGCTTGCATGCGCGCCGAGTCGATGCGCGCCGCGGGAGCGCCGGAGAGCAAGGCGGCCGAGGAGCTGGCCGACACCTTCTGCAGGCAGTCGCGGCTGCGAGTGCGCAAGCTGTTCGACGCGTTGTGGGAGAACACCGATGACGACGACCGCACCCTCACCCGCGGCGTGCTCGACGGCCGCTACGAGTGGCTGGAGGACGGGGTGCTGGATCCGAGCGAGGGCACCGGGCCGTGGATCGCGGAGTGGCAGATGGGTCCGTCGACCGAGGAGAACCTCTTGCGCCCGTTCCTGCCCTCGACGCGCACCCGAGCCTGAGCGGCGAGGGACGTCACCAGTGCATTATTCGGCAGTATCGGACTTCTCCTAGAAAGCCGCAGATCCGCCTCGCGACTCGCGCGGGGCGGATCCTGTGCGTGCCTCATCGGCAAAATCTAAAGCACTCTATTGATTCGCCTATCCTTCCGTAGATTATCCGGACGAATGCCTTGGCGACCGTGCGATCGACCGGCAGCCTCAGTTGGGCAACGTGTGCATAACGGCAGGTGTGGGCCGTTAACGATATGGAAATTCAGCTCGACAACCGGGCAAGAAGCGCCTGCCGGGCGCCTCGCCCCAGGAGAGTGCCATGTCCACGCTCAGCGCCCGCCGCGCCGCCGATTACGACGGCCACCGCGTCACAGTGTCGACCGAAGACGGTGTTCCCCTCGCGGTCCGCGTCTTCGGCGCCGCGGATGCCCCCGCCACCGTCGTCTTCGTCCACGGCCACTGCCTGCACACCGAATCCTGGTCCTACCTGCGTGAACACCTGCTGCAGCTGTGGCGAAGCGACACCAGGATGGTGTTCTACGACCATCGCGGCCACGGCGCTTCCGGCGTGGCGCATCCCTCGACCTACACCATCGAGCAACTGGGCCACGACCTGGACACCGTGCTGCGGACGGTCGCGCCGACCGGGCCGGTGATCCTGGTCGGCCACTCGATGGGCGCCATGGTGGTGCTCGCCTACGCCCGGCTGTACCCGGAGGCCATCGGCACCCGGATCGCCGGCGTCGGGCTGCTCGCGGGGGCGGCCAACGCGATCACCGAGGTGGGGCTCGCGCGCCTGCTGAACCGCCGGGTGGTGACCTCGTTGCAAGCGGCCGTCCTCCGCGCTCCGCGTGCGATGCGGAGTTCCCAGCGACTGACCCGCCGCGTGCTGGCGCCGCTGCTGCGCGAAGCCAACTCCGGCGCCAGGAAGATGAATCCGCGGATGGCCGCACTGGCCACCGCCATGCTGAGCGATACGCCCCTGCTGACCATGGCCGGCTTCCTGCACTCGCTGATCACCTTCGACGAGACGGCGACACTGCACCGCCTCGGCGCCATCCCCGCGCTGGTGCTGGCGGGCTCGGCCGACCTCATCGTGCCGTTCGCCCACTCGGTGGCGCTGGCCTCCCAACTGGCCGGGTCCGAACTGGTGCGCCTGGAGGGCGCCGGGCACAGCGTGATGCTGGAGCGGGCCGAAGAGGTCGCGCTGTCCATCGCGGCGCTCGTCGAACGCGCCTTCGCCACGGTACGCCCCCACACCGACTACATGGCCGCTGGCTGACCTTCGGCAGCGAGCGCCACTATCGGATTTCGGCCGCGCACGAGCCAGGAGCGGATTCTTTCGGTACTGTGTTGTAGATCACGTTGTGTGGTGGGTCACACAGCTCGGTGTCGCGCGGTCCGAGGCAGAGGGCAACCGCGCGTCACGGCACCGAGCTGGCATGTCCGCCAGGAAATCAGGAGGAATCGATGACTCGCAGCGAATTTGCGGACCTACGCTACGCGGTCGGCCAGCTCCGGCAATCCATCGGCGTACTGCGCACCCAGTTCGGCGACGCCAGCACGGTGCGCCGGCTGGAGAACGATCTCGAGCGCCTCGTCATCGACGCCGACGAACTCGAGCAGTCTCCGCCGCCGGAGGTACGACGCCGCCCCCAGGACGTCATCTACGTCCCGGACAGCAAATCCGACGAGGCCGCCTGGATGGGTGCGCAAGACGAGGGGCTGGGCTTCCACTCCCGGCCACGGACGAAGTAACCCGGGTTGGGCGGCACGCGCCGCCCAATTCGGTGCGTCCCGGTCCGACTCGCCGTGTCGGCCACACGCGTGATGGCGACCCGCCCCGCGAGGGCCTGAGCCCGCGGCGACCGCCGACTTGCACCCCGCTCGGCGGTGCTCCGGCCGCGGCCGAGAACGAGCAGTTTCAGACCTAGCGTTCTCCCGAGTGCGGGCAGCTCGGCAGCAAACCACGCGATGGGCCGTCGCGTCGACGCACGGGCTCCCGACGGCAAAATCGCAACCGACGGCGGTGCGACCGGCCATGAAGGCCATCGCAACCGGGCCGAGCCCCGCCGCCCACACCGGCGCTGAGATGGACCCGCCCCGGACCGAGCGCATACCGGCCCACCTCCGCAAACAGCCGCGCAAAGCTCGTTTCGTTCCTGTCATCGAGCAGTGCCCAACCGTTGCCGCCGCTGCGAAGTCCGGCCACTCGATGTGCCATTCGAGCCCCGACCCTCCCCGTACTCGGGACCACTCGAAACTCGTTCCGCACGAATCGAGTTCGAAAAGTCCGGTTGGCCCGCTACGCGGCGTAAGCAATCATGCGGCGCACCAGATGTGGCGTAAATCATACGGTTGACGGCGGCGCGGGTTTGTCGAGACCCCGTTCGACCAATAGCGGACGTGTCGTATGGTGCTCAGCATCACATTCGATTGCGGAGGTAACGATGACCACCCGCACACAAGATCAGCGAGGCATCCACCTGTGAGTGCCGCACCGACCGCCGCCCCGGAAGCGGGCAACGGCGTATTCAGCAGAACAAGGGCCCGAATCTCGGAACGCACATTGCGCACCGACCGTTGGTGGATCCCCCCACTCGTCACGGTGCTCGGCCTTGGCGCGTTCCTTGTCTACGGCTTGATCAGATCGTATGTGCGCACGGCATATTGGGTTCCGGACTACCACTATCTGACGCCCTTCTACTCGCCGTGCCTGAGCACGTCGTGCGTGCCGGGCTCGAGCCATTTCGGGACGCCCTTCGGCGAGCTGCCCGCGATTCTGCCCCTCGGCTTCGTGGTGCTGCCCTTCCTGCTCGGCTTCCGCCTGACCTGCTACTACTACCGCAAGGCCTACTACCGGTCGGTGTGGTTCTCCCCGCCCGCCTGCGCCGTGGCCGAGCCGCACGCGAAGTACACCGGCGAGACCAAGTTGCCGCTGATCATCCAGAACGCGCACCGCTACTTCTTCTACGTGGCCGTGGTCGTCTCGGTGATCAACACCTACGACGCCATCGCCGCGTTCCACGGCAAATCCGGCGGCTTCGGTTTCGGCCTCGGCAATATCGTGCTGCTCGGCAACGTGATCCTGCTGTGGGCGTACACGCTGTCCTGCCACTCGTGCAGGCATATCGCCGGCGGACGGTTGAAGAACTTCTCCGCGCATCCGGTGCGCTACTGGTTCTGGACTCAGGTCTCCAAGCTGAACACCCGGCACATGGCACTGGCCTGGACCACCCTCGGCACGCTCGTGCTGACCGACTTCTACGTGATGTTGGTTGCCAGCAACACGATTTCGGACCTGCGGTTCATCGACTGACCGCCAAATCGAGGAGTTTCTCTGCATGGCAGAAGTGGAACGGCACAAGTACGACGTCGTCGTGATCGGAGCGGGCGGCGCCGGGTTGCGGGCGGTCATCGAAGCCAGGGAACACGGCCTGTCCGTCGCCGTGGTCTGCAAATCGCTGTTCGGCAAAGCTCACACCGTGATGGCCGAAGGAGGCTGCGCGGCGTCGATGGGCAACGCCAACGAGAAGGACAATTGGCAGGTTCATTTCCGCGACACGATGCGGGGCGGCAAGTTCCTCAACAACTGGCGCATGGCCGAATTGCATGCTCAAGAGGCGCCGGACCGGGTGTGGGAACTGGAAACCTACGGGGCGCTGTTCGACCGCACCGCGGACGGCCGCATCAGCCAGCGTAATTTCGGTGGTCACACCTACCCGCGGCTCGCGCACGTCGGTGACCGCACCGGTCTCGAGATCATCCGCACCATGCAGCAGAAGATCGTCTCGCTGCAGCAGGAGGATTTCGCGGAGACCGGCGACTACGAGAAGCGCATCAAGGTGTTCGCCGAGTGCACCATCACCGAATTGCTCAAGGACGGCGATCGCATCTCCGGCGCGTTCGGCTACTGGCGTGAATCCGGGCGCTTCATCTTGTTCGAGACCCCGGCGGTGGTGCTGGCGACCGGCGGCATCGGCAAGTCCTACAAGGTGACCTCGAACTCCTGGGAGTACACCGGCGACGGGCACGCGCTGGCGCTGCGCGCGGGCGCGACGCTGATCAATATGGAGTTCCTGCAGTTCCACCCGACCGGTATGGTCTGGCCGCCCAGCGTGAAGGGCATCCTCGTCACCGAGGGCGTTCGTGGCGACGGCGGGGTGCTGAAGAACACCGAAGGCAAGCGGTTCATGTTCGACTACATTCCGCCGGTCTTCAAAGGGCAGTACGCCGAGACCGAGGAAGAGGCCGATCAATGGCTGCGCGACAACGACTCGGCGCGGCGCACGCCGGATCTGCTGCCGCGCGACGAGGTCGCCCGCGCGATCAACGAAGAGGTCAAGGCCGGACGCGGCACCGAACACGGCGGCGTCTACCTGGACATCGCCTCCCGGATGCCTGCCGAGGAGATCGTCCGGCGGCTGCCCTCGATGCACCATCAGTTCAAAGAACTCGCGGACGTGGACATCACCAAGGAGCCGATGGAGGTAGGGCCGACCTGTCACTACGTGATGGGCGGGGTGGAGGTCGACCCGGACACCGGTGCGGCCACGGTGCCCGGCCTGTTCGCGGCGGGCGAGTGCTCCGGCGGCATGCACGGGTCGAATCGGCTGGGCGGGAACTCGCTGTCGGACCTGCTGGTGTTCGGCCGCCGGGCCGGCCTCGGCGCCGCCGCCTATGTGGAACAGCTCAACTCGCGGCCGTCGGTCTCGGAGGACGATGTCTCCAAGGCCGCGACGGCCGCGGTAGCGCCGTTCGATCCGCCCGCCGACGGCAAGGGGGAGAACCCCTACACCTTGCACACCGATTTGCAGCAGACGATGAACGACCTGGTCGGCATCATCCGCAAGGAGCACGAGGTTCGCGAGGCGATCGACAAGCTCGCGCAGCTGCGTGCCCGATTCCGTCACGTGACTGTCGAGGGCCATCGCCAGTTCAATCCCGGCTGGCATCTCGCGCTCGATCTGCAGAACATGCTGCTGGTCAGCGAATGCGTGGCGCACGCGGCGCTGTTGCGGACCGAGAGCCGCGGCGGGCACACCCGGGACGACCACCCGTCGATGGATCCGGATTGGCGGAACAAGCTCCTGGTCTGCGCGGTAGACCCGGGCACGGCCGGGGAGCCGATCCCCGACGTCACGGTGACGCGCAAGGAACAACAACCGATGCGATCGGACCTGCTCGCCCTTTTCGATCTCGGCGAGCTCGAAAAGTACTACACACCGGATGAACTCGCCGGGCACCCGGCCGCGGCCGGGCATTCGACGGAGCGAGAGGCGTAACGATGGGTTACGACGCCAAATTCCGCGTATGGCGCGGCGATCTCGACGGCGGAGAACTGCACGATTTCACCGTGCTGGTGAACGAGGGCGAGGTGGTGCTCGACATCATCCACCGGTTACAGGCCACGCAGGCGCCCGACCTGGCGGTGCGCTGGAACTGCAAGGCGGGCAAGTGTGGTTCGTGTTCGGCCGAAGTGAACGGGCGGCCGCGGCTGCTGTGCATGACGCGGATGTCCACTTTCGGTGCGGACGAGGTGATCACCGTGACGCCGATGCGCACCTTCCCGGTGGTCAAGGACCTCGTGACGGACGTGTCGTTCAACTACGAGAAGGCGCGACAGATACCGTCGTTCACGCCGCCCGCCGACCTCAAACCGGGCGAGTACCGGATGAAGCAGATCGATGTGGAGCGTTCGCAGGAATTCCGCAAATGCATCGAGTGCTTCCTGTGCCAGAACACTTGTCACGTGGTACGCGACCACGAGGAGAACAAGACAGCGTTCGCGGGGCCGCGCTATTTGATGCGGATCGCCGAACTCGAGATGCATCCGCTGGACGTCGGCGATCGGACCGAACTCGCCCAGGACGAGCAGGGGCTCGGCCTGTGCAACATCACCAAGTGCTGCACCGAGGTCTGCCCGGAACATATCAAGATCACCGACAACGCGCTCATCCCGATGAAGGAACGCGTGGCCGATCGCAAATACGACCCCGTGGTGTGGCTGGGTAACAAGCTGTTCCGTCGTTAGGACGACGAGACGACCGGCCGGGAAGAATCCCGGCCGGTCGGCGCACCCTTACAGCATTGCCACTACACCGAGGGCGACGATCCACACCAGCAGGCCGACCAGCAGCGCCGACCACAGCGAGTTGGTGAGGACGAAGACTCCGACCGCCGACACCGCGAACAACAGTGCGACGATCAGCCATTCCACCCAATCGTCCGGCCGCAATTTCTTGTACCGGGGATGGGAGCTCTTGAGCCCACGGTCCACGAATAAGAGCTACCCGCATTTCAGCCGGGGCAAACATCTTTTCGTTGCCGAATATCCGTCATTTCGTGATCTTCGAGGGCCTAACGCGGCCGATCGAACTCACCGTCGTGCACCCCGGCCGTGAAAGCGGCCCACTCTCCGGGGGTGAAGACCAGCACCGGCCCGTCGGGGTCCTTCCCGTTGCGTAGGCCCACGTGTCCGTCGGCGAGCAGCGCCACCTCCACGCTGTCGTTGCCCGACCCTTCTCCGGCCTTCCGCCACGTGGCGCCGGTCAGGTCGATGTTCGCGTTGCCTTGAATGCTCACGAATTGGACTCCTTCGCTGTCTGCCGGAGCAGACCTGTACGGACCGAGAATCCAGCACACCGGCTGGACGCATTCACGCGCGCCCGATAGTACCGCCGCTGAACGGCACTGTCGGGCGAACAACGAGGCCGGATAACCCGGCCTGCGATGTCGGCCGGACACGACGATTCCGGCCGAACACGCAGCGGTATCGCGAGCCCTCAGCGGCGGCGCTGCGCCGGCTCGGCCCACGCACGGATAGCCGCGACCACCACACGGCCGGACGGGCGAAACCGATTGCGCGGCGGCACGATCCACCGGCGGATGGCGCCGACCGACGCCGTCGGAGACGGCAACGCGATCGTCGATCCGGTGCGAGAAACCGACACGTCCAGCCGGAACAACTCCGCGAACAGGCGCGTATCGCTTTCGGGCAGGTCCGGCGCGATCAGGAAGGTCCACCGATTCGAACGCGGGTGGGCCAGGATCGGGCCGAGTTGAACGCTCTTGCTCTGCATGTGCGCCTTGACCGCCTGCCCCAGGCTGCTCGGCATGGTCAACGCCCAGACCGATCCGGCGCGCATCACGATCCGACCGATTTCCGGTGGGTCGACAACGGCGGGAAGGTCACATTCGCGCCGATAGAACTGGCATCTGGACCCTGGTGTATCCCCGAGTGGCCTCTGCTTCACCGACAACCCCCTGCAGTTGTAGTTCGACAATTAGTGGTGCGCCATACCGAAAGCCCCTGCGATCCGACTGCGCCCCCGCTCGTGCCGAGGTGCATACGGAGATGGCGCTACCCTTAGTTTCGCGTTGCCGCCGCCCGGAGAAACTGATAAAGACAGTGCAAAACTGGGAAAAATGTTTGCGCTGCCGGATGTGCGTGAACGCTTCAGTGCCAGCTGTGGTCGGTCAGCGGGGTGCGCGGGCCGAACTTCGGTTTGTGGAATTGGCCGCTGATTTCGAGCAGGCGAATCGCCCGATAGCGGTGCGGACGCAGCGGTTCCAGATATTCGACCATCGCGTCGTCGTCCATCGGACGGCCGAGCAGGGTCCAGCCGACAGCGGCGGCGAGGTGGTAATCGCCGACCGACAGCGCGTCCGCGTCGCCGAAAGCCCGCTGCGCGATCTCCGCGGCGGTCCACACCCCGATACCGGGGACGCTGCGCAGCATGCGCGCCGCCTCGGCCGGATCGACCCGCGCCGCACGCTCCAACGACTCGGCGATCCGTGCCGCGCGCACGATGGTCTGCGCGCGCTGCGGTCCGACATTGGCCCGGTGGTAGACCCAGGAGGGGATGCGCCGCCAGGTGTCGGCGTCCGGCGGCAGCAGCATTCCCTCCGGCGCGGGGCCCGGAGCGGGTTCGCCGAACCGCCGCACCAGCTTGCGCCACGACGCCCGCGCGGAGACGGTGTGCACTTTCTGCTCCAGCACGGCGGGCACCAGGGCTTCGAAGACCAGACCGGTGCGCAGCATGCGCAGGCCGGGGAAGCGGCGATGGGCGTCGGCGAGTTTGGGATGATCGGGAAGGAACGCCGAGACGTCCTCGTCCAGACAGAGCAGACGCTCGATGCCGTCGAGGAATTCCGCCGCGCCCGGCCCCCAGGCACGCGCCTGCACCGCGCACGGGCCGGACTGCGTCAATCGGTAGGTGACCGGCCCGGTCGGCAAACGGGAGGCGTGCCAGTGCGCGCCGTCGGCGGTCACTCGGTGGCACGGATCGCCTGCGCCGCGGCCGAGCGGCGCGACGGTGCACGTCAGATCGATCGGACGATCCGTGGTCACGGTCCGGCTCGCTGCCGGCTCGACCGTCACGCTGCGCACCCGCATCATTCTGCCCGGTGCGACGCGCGGGGGCGCGTCCCCCTCCGGTCGGGTGGCGCGGATTATCATCCGAGCCACACCATAAGGCTTTTCATACCGTTCGCGCATAAGCGGAGTTCTCGCTATCGGATGTAACAGCGCGTGATTCGGGGCGATATCGATTTCGATCGGCAAATAGTTGGCAGAAGCCATGACGGAGGTTCTGGGATGATCACCAATGTGCTCAACTGGTTGCTCAACGCCTGGGGTGGGGTTTTCGCGGGCAGTTCGGGTTACCAGATTCCGCCGGGCACCCTGCCGTTCGGTAGCTGAACCACGCCGCGCGCCCGCTCGCGTCCGCGCGGGCGCGCGAAAGGGTCACCGCCCCAGGAGGAATTGCGCGATATGTCGCGCCTGCCGCCCGGCAAGGGCAGTGGCCTGGGTGCGGCAGGAGAAGCCGTCGGCGAGGAGAATCGTGTCCTCGCCCGCGGCGCGCAGCGCGGGCAGCATGCCGTTCTCGGCCACCGCGACCGAAATGTCGTAATGGCCGTCCTGCATTCCGAAGTTTCCCGCCATACCGCAGCATCCGGTGATTTCCGTCACCCGCACACCCATACTGGCTAATAATTGGCGATCGGTCTCGAATCCGAGAATCGCGTGCTGGTGACAATGCGGCTGGACCACCACGGATTGCCCGATTCGCGTAGGTGGGCGCCAGGTGGGCTGTTCGGCGAGGAACTCGGCGAGGGTGCGCACCGCGGCGGCGGTCGGGGCGGCTCTCGGGTCGTCCGGCAACAGTTCGGTCAGGTCGCCACGCAGGACCGCGGTGCAGGACGGTTCCAAACCGACGATCAGGCCGCCCGATCGGACGTGGTCTTCCAGTGCCGTCAAAGTCGCCCGTAACCGCGCACGGGCGCCATCGAGCTGTCCGGTGCTGATCCAGGTGAGCCCGCAGCAGACGCGGCGCTCGGGGATCCGGACGCGGTAGCCCAGCGTGGCCAGCAGCCGGGCCGCCGCCAGCGCGATCTCCGGGTCGAACGCGTCTGTGAAGGTATCGATCCACAGCATCACCTCGCCGGAACCACCCACCCCCGCCCGCGCTTCGGGCGCATAGGACGACTCCGCCAGCAGAGCGCCTTCGTCCAGGTCGCGCCAGATCCGGCGAAAACTGCGCCGGGCCAGGCGCGGTGCGTCTCGCCGCGGATCCATCCCCGCCGCTCGCAAACCGACCCGGCGCAATGCGGCCCGTCCGGCCAGCGCGTTGACCACCCGCGGCATCCGGCCTGCCACCGAAAGCCACCGGGGCAGCCAGCCGAGCGAGTAGTGATCCATCGGCCGCGGCCGATGACGGTAACGGCGATACAGCGTCTCCGACTTGTAGGTGGCCATGTCCACGCCCGCCGGGCAGTCCGACCGGCACGCCCGGCAGGACAGGCACAGGTCGAGCGACTCGGCCACGGCCGTCGACGACCAGGGCAGCGCGCCGCGCACCACCTCCTGCAGAATCCGCGCACGCCCGCGCGTGCTGTCCTTCTCGTCCTGGGTGGCCAGGTAGGACGGGCACATGAACCCGCCGTCGGCGCGGCATTTCCCCACGCCGACACAGCGATGGACCGCGATGCCCACATCGCCGCCGTCTTCCCCGAACGCGTAGCCGTTCGACGGCCGCACGCGCGGCAGTCCGGCCAGCCGGAGATCGGCGTCGATCGGGCGCGGTGCGACGAGCACGCCCGGGTTCAGGACGTCACCGGGATCGAACAGCGCCTTGTACCCGGCGAAGACGTCGAGCACCGCGGGGGAGTACATCACCGAGAGCAGTTCCGAGCGGGCTCGGCCGTCACCGTGTTCGCCGGAGAGCGAACCGCCGTGCCGGACGACCAATTCCGCGGCGTCGACGAGGAAAGCGCGGAAGCGGCGCGGCGCGTCGGCGATCGGGAGATCGAGGCGGACGTGGATGCAGCCGTCGCCGATGTGCCCGTACAGCAGCCCGTCGACGCCGTGGTCGCGGGTCAGCGCGGCGAAATCGCGCAGGTAGGCGCCGAGCCGCTCGGGCGGGACCGCCGCGTCCTCCCAGCCCGGCCATGCGGGCTGCCCGTCGGGCGTGCGGCCCGCCAGCCCGGCGCCGTCGGCCCGGATGCGCCAGAGCGCGGCGGCGGCGCCGGGATCGGTGACGATCCGGGTGTCCATCGCGCCTGCCCTCCGGCACAGTCGCTGCGCGACGGCCAGCGCGTCGGCCGGGGTCGCGCCCGCCGTCTCCACGAAGAGCCAACCGCCACCGCGCGGCAGGTCGGGCACCAGTCCCCGGTGCGCGCGGACCACGTCGACCAGCCGCGCGTCGATGCCCTCCACCGCGATCGGCGCGCAGGCGAGCACGGCGGCGACGTCGTCGGCCGCGGTGGCGATGTCCGGATAGCCGAGCACCGTCAGCACGGTGGCCGCGGGTAATCCGACCAGTTCGACCGTCGCGTCCAGCAGCAGGCCGCAGGTGCCCTCGCTGCCGACGAACGCCTTCGCCGCCGAGGCGCCGCGTTCGGGCAGCAGGTGTTCCAAGCCGTAACCGGAGGCCTGCCGATCGAAGCGCCCGAGATCGGTGCGCAGCACCGCGAGGTTCGCCCGGCTGAATTCCGCCAGGCCCGGGACCGAGGACAGGTCGGCGGCCAGCGTGCGTTCCACGCCGGTGCCGTCGAGGATGCGCAACGCGCGCACGGTGTCGGAGGTGCGGCCCCACGCGACGGCGCGCGGTCCGCAGGCGTTGTTGCCGATCATGCCGCCGAGCGTGCAGCGATTCTGCGTCGATGGGTCCGGTCCGAAGCGCAGGCCGTGCGGACGAGCCGCACGCTGCAATCGCGCCAGCACCACCCCGGGCTGCACGGTCGCGACCCGCTCGGCCGGATCGATCGCCACGATCCGGTTCATGTGCCTGCTGAAGTCGAGCACCAGCCCGGAGCCGATCGCGTTGCCCGCCACCGACGTTCCCGCGCCACGGGCGGTGACCGGCAACCCATGGCCGCGGGCGAATTCGAGGGTGACCGCCACGTCCTCGTCGGTTCGGGGGAAGACGACCGCGGCCGGGAGAACCCGATAGTTCGACGCGTCCGAGGCGTATTCGGCACGACGCCGGTCGGACGTGTCGACCTCGCCCGCGATACTGCCCCGCAGTGCCGCCATCCGGTTCTCGGTCACCTCGTAAGCCTAGGTGGGGGTTCGCGGCAACGGCGGAGCGGACAGCGGCCGGTTTCGCCGTCGGCGAAACCAGCGGGTGGCCGGAATCGACTTGATCTCAACCATTGTTCAGGTCTTAGTGTCGGTGGCCAGGTCTTTGATGGGGTGGGCAGCGAGAGGGAGAACAACGTGAGCATCGAATCCGTGGCGTGGAGTCAGATGTACCGGCGGGCGAACGCGCCGCGGGAACAACGGCCGTTCCGCCTCGCCACCGCCAAGCGCATCATCCGGTTCGCCGGGCCGCACCGCCGGAGGATCAGCGCGTTCCTGCTGTTCAGCGTCGTGTCCGCGGTGCTCGCCGTGGCGACGCCGGTGTTGGCGGGCCGGGTGGTCAACGACATCGTCGGCGGCGCCGCGCCACGCGTGGTCGTCCTCCTCGCGCTCGTGATCGGCCTGCTCGCGGTGTTCGACGCGGGGCTCGGGCTGGCGACCAGATGGATGTCGGCGCGGATCGGCGAAGGGCTCATCCTCGATCTGCGCACCGCCGTGTTCGACCACGTGCAGAAGATGCCGGTCGCGTTCTTCACCCGGACCAGGACCGGTGCCCTGGTCAGCCGCTTGAACAACGACGTCATCGGCGCCCAGCGCGCGTTCAGCGACACGCTGTCCGGCGTGGTGGCCAACCTGGTGACCCTCGTGCTCACCCTCGGCGTGATGGTCAGCATTTCGTGGCAGATCACCTTGCTCGCACTCGTGCTGCTCCCGGTCTTCGTGATCCCGGCACGCCGGATGGGCAACCGGCTGGCCGACATGCAGCGGGAAGCGGCCCGGTTGAACGCGGCGATGAGCACGCAGATGACCGAGCGGTTCTCCGCGCCGGGCGCGACGCTGGTCAAGCTCTTCGGCCGTCCGGAGCAGGAGTCCGGCGAATTCGCCCTGCGGGCGCGGCGGGTGCGCGACATCGGTGTGCGCACCGCGATGTTGCAGACCGTCTTCGTCACCTCGCTCACGCTGGTGTCCGCGCTGGCGATCGCGCTGGTGTACGGGCTCGGCGGCTGGTACGCGCTGCGCGGGCAGCTGGACGCGGGCGCGGTCGTGGCGCTGTCGTTGCTGCTGACCAGGCTCTACACCCCGCTGACCGCGCTGGCCAGCGCCCGGATGGAGATCATGGCCGCGCTGGTGAGCTTCGAGCGGGTCTTCGAAGTGCTCGATCTGAAACCACTGATCGAGGACACGCCGGACGCGCGTCCCGTTCCGGCGGGCCCGGTCGCGCTGGAGCTGGACGGGGTGAGCTTCGGCTACCCCTCGGCCGACAAGGTGTCACTGGCCTCGCTGGAGGAGGTGGCGAACCTGGACACGCGCGGCGGGGTGGAGGTGCTGCACGACGTGTCGCTGCGCGCGGAGCCCGGCCAGCTGATCGCGTTGGTCGGCTCGTCCGGCGCGGGCAAGTCGACCATCGCCCAGCTGGTCTCCCGGCTCTACGACGTCGACGGGGGCTCGGTCCGGTTGAACGGCGCCGACGTGCGCGAACTGACCACCAGCTCGATCCGCGAAACGGTCGGACTCGTCACCCAGGACGGGCACCTGTTCCACGACACCATCCGGGCCAATCTGCTGCTCGCCCGGCCGGAGGCCACCGAGGACGAGCTCTGGGACGCGCTGGAGCGCGCCCGGCTGCGCGAGCTGGTCGCGTCGTTGCCCGACGGACTGGAGACCGTGGTCGGCGAGCGCGGCTACCGGCTCTCCGGCGGTGAGCGCCAGCGTCTGACCATCGCGCGCCTGCTGCTCAAGCAACCGCGCGTGGTGATCCTGGACGAGGCGACCGCCTCGCTGGACTCGACTTCGGAGGCCGCCGTGCAGGAGGCGCTGGGCGAGGCGCTGGAAGGCCGGACCGCGCTGGTGATCGCACACCGGCTGTCCACCATCCGCGCGGCCGACCAGATCCTCGTGCTGGAGCAGGGCCGCATCGTGGAGCGCGGTACCCACACCCAGCTGCTGGCCGCCGACGGTCGCTACGCGGAGCTGTACCGCACCCAGTTCGCCGAGGAGCCGGTCACCGCGGCGGCTTGAACGGCCGTCCGGCTAGCTCGCCGTCAGGTCCGCGGTGCACGTGGTGTCGGTGTCCGGCAGCGCTCCCGCGCCGAGGTAGGCGTTGATCGCGTTGTTCACGCAGCTGCTCAACTCGGGCCGGAATGTCATGTGGATGCGGACGTCTTGCAGGGTGACCATGCGCGACTCGGACAGATACTGGTGCAGGCGCACGGCATGGGCGTACGGCGTGCGCGGATCTCCGGTCGCCTGCACGATGAGGGCCGGCACCGCGTTGCGGACCACGGTGGGCGCTTCGACCGGTCGAGGCCAGAAGGCGCAGGGCTGGATGTTGCCCGCCAGCGCGCCGAACACCGGTTGCGTGGCCCTGGTCTGTTCGATGTTGCGCCAGTACCAGGTGGGATCGATCGGTGCGCCGACGTCACCGCAGGCGATCTGCGCCAGCACGGAGTTCTCGTTGTCCCGCAGCGCCTGCACGATGGCGCGCAGCCGGGGCGTGCGGGAGGTCGTCGGCGGGCCGCCCGCGTCATCGGCGATCTCACGCACTGTCGCGGCCAACGCCTCGTTCAGCCGGAAGTTCGTCAGCAAGGCGTGCAGGATGAACGGAAACCAATGGTCGTCGATCGCGAACCCGTCGATGACGACCGGTTGACGAGCGACGACGCGAACCAGATCCTCCACCGTCGCGCGTACCTGCCGCGGCGTCGCGCCGAGCCGGAACTCGTCGTCGCGGGCCGCGACCCACACTGCCCAATCGTCCAGCGCGATCTCGTCGGCGGGGCCCCAATCCTGGACCAAGCCCGTCCAGTAGCGGTCCGGGTCGATCGCGCTGTCGAGCACGATCCGATCGGTGCGCTCGGGGAACATCTGGGTGAACACCGCCCCGAGGTAGGTACCGTAGGACAAGCCGTAGAAGTTGATCTTCTGCTCGCCCAACGCGGCCCGCACGATGTCGATGTCGCGCGCCGTGTTCCGGGTGGTCAGCTGCCGCAGCATGATCGGATCACGAACGACGCAGCTCGCGGCCATGCCCGCGGACTGAACGGTGTCGTGCGCGAACCCCAGCGGATCCAGGCCCGCCGACCGGACCATCTCGCCGACCGGCCACCCGCACCGCGGCGTCCGGCCGGACTCACCGACCCCGCGCGGGTCCATCCCGATCAGGTCGTGACCGGCAAGCACGTCCGGTGCCAGCACGTCCCCGAGCAGGTCCACACTGTCCAGTCCCGGCCCGCCGGGACCGCCCGGATTCGACAGCAGGACTCCCCGCCGCCGGGCCGGATCGCCGGCTTTCACCCGGGATATCGCGACGGTGATGGTGCGATCGCCGGGATGCGCGTAGTCCAGCGGCACCAGGACGTCGGCGCACTCGCCGCCTGCCTTGTCCAGATTCTCGACACCGCACGGCTTCCACTCGAGCTGCTGGCGATAGAACCGGTCCAAGCCGGCCGGGTAGCCGTCCCGCACCGGCTCGGCACCGCTGTAGGCGGGCGCCGCCAGCAGCACGGATACCGCCATGACCGAAATCGAACGCCAGAACAGCTTCGCGGACAACAGAGTTCGCCTCTCGACCGGAGCGGGCACATGGGTGAATGCGGAAAGAACCGTATCGGATCTGGGCGTCCGATGGTGGCAACCTCTTCCCGCGTGCGGGCGCGCATTCGACAGCGGTGTACATCCGGCCCGAAAACCGAGGAAGCCCGGGTCGAGTGCATCGAGCCGGGCTTCGGCGATCGGACACATGCGCCATCGGCCGACTACCGGTCGGGCGTCAGGCTCTCCCGAGCATCGACGCCTAGGGGAGCCCGCCGTGTACCGGCGCGTACGCGCCGGTGACGATCAGAATTCGCCCGCGACGCCGAGCACGGTTCGGCCCGAGTGGGTGCCTTTCCGCATGGCGCGCAGCACCTTCTCCGCGTCGGTGATCGGGGCATGCTGCTGTAGGGCCGAAAGATGCTGCGGGCGCAGTTCTTTGCCGAGCTGCGACCACACCTCCCTGCGACGCTCGATCGGGAGGTTGACCGAATCGATGCCGTCGAGGGCGACGCCGCGCAAGATGAACGGCATCACGGTGGTGGGCAGTTCGGCACCTCCGGTGAGGCCGCTGGCCGCGACCACGCCGCCGTAGCCGATGGCGCTGAGCACGTAGGCGAGTGATGCGCCGCCGACACTGTCGACAGCCGCGGCCCACCGCGCTTTGGTGAGCGGCCGCGGCTTGGCGTCGGGGTCCTCCGGCAAGCGGCCGATCACCTCGTTCGCGCCGATCTCACTGAGCAGTTCGGCCGCGTCGGTCTTGCCGGTGGAAGCGATGACTTCGAAGCCGAGGCCGGAGAGGATGTCGATACTCACGCTGCCGACGCCGCCGGTAGCGCCGGTGACCAGCACGGGGCCCGCGTCCGGGGTGAGGCCGCGCTCGAGCAGGGCCAGCACGCTCAGCGCCGCGGTGAAACCCGCCGTGCCGAGCGTGGCCGCATCGCGCGGACTCAGGTCCTCCAGCTTGACCACCCATTCGGCGGGCACCCTGGCGTATTCGGCGAAACCGCCGTTGTGCGAGACGCCGATCTCGTATCCGTGCGCGATCACCGGGTCGCCCGGTGCGAAATCGTCGTCGGCGGACTCGACCACCTCGCCCACGAGGTCAATGCCGGGAACGATCGGGTAGTTGCGCACCACCCCGCCGCCCTTGGTGATCGCCAGACCGTCCTTGTAGTTCGCGCTCGAGTAGTGCACTTTGATCGTCACGTCGCCCGGCCCGAGGAAACTCTCGCCGACCTGCTGCCGGGTCAGGACGATCCCGCTATCCGTTTCGTGTGCCACCATCGCCCAGAACTCCATGCGGACGAGCATACGAGTGTCCGGACCGGTCCGGGAGTTACCGCGGCAGGAGTTCCAGCCGCACGCCGAGCAGACGAACCGGGCGGTCGAGGTCGAACCGGTCGATGATCCGCAGCGCGGTCTCGGCGATCCGCGCGACATCGATCGTCGGTTCGGGCAGTTTCTCCTGCTTGCTGCGGGTGTAGAAGGTATTGGTGCGCACCGTCACGCCGACGCGGGTGCCGACCCGGCCCGCGGCGGCCATCTCCTCGGCGACCTCGGTGGCCAGCCGCGCGACGTGGGCGCGGATCTCGCCCGGATCGGTCAGATCGCGCGGGAAGGTCTCGGACTTGCTGCGGCCCACCGGGATTCGCGGTTCGGTGGTGACATCGGTATCGCCCTTGCCGTGGCCGAGTACCCAGAGGTACGGGCCGGTATTCGGTCCGAACTCCGCGGCCAGCCGATGCCGGTCGGCCGCCATCAGATCGCCCACGGTCTGGATGCCGAGGTCGGCGAGGCGCGCGGCGATCCGATTGCCGATGCCCCACAGCGCGTCGGTCGGGCGATGGGCCATCACTTCGGTCCAGTTCGCGGCCGTGAGCCGGAAGACACCGGCGGCGGCGCCCGGGTCGGCGCCGGGCTCGGCCGACGACTTGCCCGCGGACTTGGCGAACCCGGTGGCGAGTTTGGCGGTGAGCTTGTTGTCGCCGATGCCGATCGAGCAGGTCAGGTCGAGTCCGGCGATGGCGGTGCGCACCTGCTGTGCCAGGGCCTCCGGGTCGTCGGTGTCAGCGGCCAGGAATGCCTCGTCCCAGCCCCACACCTCGACTCGCCCGGGAAACGTCCGCAGCAGCGCCATCACCTCGTCAGAGGCGTCCTCGTAGGCGGCCATGTCCAAGGGAAGGAACACGCCCTCGGGGCACTTGCGCTGGGCGCCGCGCAGCGGCATGCCCGCCCGCACGCCGAACGCACGCGCCGGATAGGACGCACAGGTCACCACCTTGCGCGGTTCGGTGGGGTCGCCGTGGCCGCCGACGATGACCGGCAGGCCCCGCAGTTCCGGATGACGGCGGAACTCCACCGCCGCCTGGAACTGGTCGAGATCGACGTGCAACAGCCACCTGGCCACATCCCGTTCTTACCCCACGGCCCCGACAAGCTGCCGCAATTCCGGCGCGATCGGACCACCGGATTCGCCGGGGCGTCGCGCGCCAGACGAAGGCCGAGCTACCCCCGCCCCAGCCGCGGCGATGGCCTCCCTGCACGAGCCGAGCCACATGGCGGCAGGCACGACCGCGATCGACGCGGCGTTGCGACGTCGGGAAAACAGAACTAAATTCTGTATATGAAGATTCGAGATCGGTTGCTCCTGGCAGCCGAACGACAATTCGCCGAGCACGGAGCGCTCGACGCGACGCTGACGCAGATCCGCGACGCCGCGGGCGCCAGCGTCGGGGCGCTCTACCACCACTTCCCGGACAAAGCCGACCTGTACCGGCAGGTATGGGCCAACGCGCTGGTGGACTACCAGCGGAATTTCTGGGCGGTGGTCGCCGACAGCACCGACGCCCACGAAGGCGTCACCGCCGGTGTGCGCGAGCACCTGCGCTGGGTGAGCGAGAACCAGTATCGGGCAACGGTGCTCACCTCCGCACGGCCGCCGGGGGTACGCGAGAGCGAGAGCAATCGCCGCTTCATGTCCGACGTGACGCGCTGGTGGCGCACGCACGCCGGATACGGTGCGGTGCGCGACCTTCCCATCGATCTGGTCTACGCGCTGTGGCTCGGCCCCGCGCAGGAATACACCCGGCAGTGGCTGGGCGGCGAAATGCGCATCGCCCCGGCCGATGTCGCGGGCGAACTCGCCGACGCCGCCTGGCTCGCCCTCGCCGCCGATCGCACCCGAGCCGCGAAAGAGGTCTCCCGATGAGCGCCGCCACGACCCTCGACCTGGACAGCGCCAAGCGGATCCTGGCCGCACAGCCTTTCGCGACCTTGGTGGGCACCGAGATCACCGCGTTCGGCGACGGCGCCGCGACCCTGGTCATCCCGCTGCGCCGCGAACTGACCCAGCAGTTCGGTTACGTGCACGGCGGCGTTCTCGCCTACGCCGCCGACAATGCCCTCACCTTCGCCGCGGGGACGGTTCTCGGCGCGAACGTGCTGACCGGCGGTGTCACGGTGAGCTACCTCCGTCCCGCCGCGGGCACGCGTTTGCGCGTCGAGGCATCCGTCACGGGCGCGACTCGGCGCCAAGCGGTTGCCCACTGTTCGATCTACGCCGAGAGCCCGGACCGCGAACCGGTCCTGTGCGCGGTGGCCCAAGGTACCACCCGACTCGCCGAAACCGATTTGACCAGCGCGAACACCGCTCCTTGACCGCGCAATGCCGCCTCCGTCGCCGACCACACCGGGTAGGGCGCGTTGAGCACCGCTACACCACTCGGCCGGAACTGATGTGCGGCTCAGGCTGCGGCACACGCCGTGCCGCATGGCCCCTATCGCTCAGGACGGGTATCCGACGCGCGGTGGTCGCACCGGGCGGGTCAGGCACAGCCGAAGAGCCGGGCACGGAGATGTTCCGTGCCCGGTCCGTTCTCCCCAGGTCAGGCGGTCGCGGCAAAGGCCGGGCCCAGCGCCGGTTCGGCGACCGGCTCGATGGCGTAGGCCAGGATGTCGGCCACGTCGGCGACCGGGCGGACATCCAGTGCGGCCAGCACCTCGGCCGGGACGTCGTCCAGATCCGGCTCGTTGCGCGCCGGGATGAACACCGTCTTCAATCCGGCCCGCTGGGCGGCGAGCAGCTTCTGCTTGACGCCGCCGATCGGCAGCACGCGGCCGTTCAGGGTGACCTCGCCGGTCATGCCGACGTCCGATCGCACCTGCCGTCCCAGCGCCAGCGACACCAGAGCGGTGACCATCGTGACGCCCGCGGACGGTCCGTCCTTGGGCACCGCACCGGCCGGGAAGTGGATGTGGATGTTGCGGTCCAGCACCGACGCCTCGATGCCGATCTCCTCCAGGTGCGAGCGCACGTAGGTCAGCGCGATCTGCGCGGACTCCTTCATGACATCGCCGAGCTGGCCGGTGAGGGTCAGCGAGCGCTCACCCTCGGCGGCGTTCGCCTCGATGTAGAGGACGTCGCCGCCCGCACCGGTGACGGCGAGGCCGGTGGCCACACCCGGGACGGCGGTGCGTTCGACCGAGTCGGGGGTGAAGCGCGGACGACCCAGGTAGTCCGTCAAGTCGCCCAGGCCGATCGTCAGGACCTCGGTATCGACCTGGTAACCCAGCTCGGGGTCGTAACCTGATGCGGCGGGCACGGTCTCGCGCTCGGACAGCCGGGTGGCCGCCTTGCGCAGCGCCTTGGCGATCAGCCGCTCCATCTGCCGCACGCCCGCCTCCCTGGTGTAGTTGGCCGCGATCTCGCGCAGCGCTTCCTCGCTGACGGACACCTCATCGGCGGTCAGCGCGTTGCGCTCGAGCTGCCGCGGCACCAGGAAGTCGCGTGCGATGGCCACCTTGTCGTCCTCGGTGTAACCGTCGACGGTGATCAGTTCCATCCGGTCCAGCAGCGGGCCGGGAATGGTCTCCATGACGTTCGCCGTGGCGATGAACAGCACGTCGGACAGGTCCAGGTCCAGATCGAGGTAGTGGTCGCGGAAGGTGTGGTTCTGCGCCGGGTCGAGCACCTCGAGCAGGGCGGCGGCCGGATCGCCTCGGAAGTCGGAGCCGACCTTGTCGATCTCGTCCAGCAGGACGACCGGGTTCATCGATCCGGCTTCCTTCATGGCGCGGACGATGCGACCGGGCAGCGCGCCGACGTAGGTGCGGCGGTGGCCGCGGATCTCGGCCTCGTCGCGCACGCCACCCAGGGCGACGCGAACGAACTTGCGGCCCAGAGCGCGCGCCACGGACTCACCCAGCGAGGTCTTGCCGACACCGGGCGGGCCGACCAGCACCAGCACCGCGCCGGAGCCGCGTCCGCCGACCACCTCCAAGCCGCGAGCGGCCCGGCGGGCGCGGACGGCCAGGTACTCGACCATGCGGTCCTTGACCTCGTCCAGGCCGTGGTGATCGGCGTCCAGGACCGCGCGGGCGGCCGAGACGTCGGTGCTGTCGGTGGTCTTCACCGTCCAGGGCAGCTCGAGCACGGTGTCCAGCCAGGTCCGGATCCAGCCGGATTCCGGGCTCTGATCGCTGGCTCGCTCCAGCCTGCCGACCTCGCGCAGCGCCGCCTCGCGGACGGTGTCGGGCAGGTCGGCCTGCTCCACCCGGGTGCGGTAGTCGTCGGCGCCGTCCGGCTCGTCCTCGCCGAGTTCCTTGCGGATGGCGTTGAGCTGCTGGCGCAGCAGGAATTCGCGCTGGCTCTTCTCCATGCCCTCGCGCACGTCTTCGCTGATCTTCTCGCTGATCTCGGCCTCGGCGATGTGCGCTTTGGTCCACTCGATCAGGGTGGCGAGCCGTTGGGCCACGTCCGGGGTCTCGAGCAGTTCGCGCTTCTGCTCGAAGGTCAAGTACGTGGCGTAGCCCGCGGTGTCGGCGATGGCCGACGGGTCGGTCAGCTGGTTGACCGCGTCGATGACCTGCCATGCCTCGCGGCGCTGCAGCACCGAGACGACCAGCTTCTTGTATTCGGCGGCCAGTTCCTTGGTGCGGCCGTCCGGCGTCGGCGTCTCGACCGGCTCGGCCTCGACCCACAGCGCGGCGCCGGGGCCGGTGACCCCGTGCCCGATCTTGGCGCGCCGTTCGGCCTTGAGCACGGCCGCCGGTGCTCCGCCGCGCATGCGGCCGACCTGTTCGATGGTGGCGACCACGCCGTAGGTGGCGTATCCCTCGTTCAGCCGTGGCGCGAGCAGCACGGCGTCGGTGCCTGCGGCGCGCGCGGCATCGATCGCGGCCTGCGCCGATTCGTCCAGTTCGATGGGCACGACCATGCCCGGCAGCACGATCGGATCGGTCAGGAACAGCACCGGCAGGTTCTGTGGTGTAGTCACGTCTTCGACCCTTCCAAAAGTTGAGCGTTGCCTACTCAACCCGCGGCTATCCGGGTTTGTTCCGCGCCGATGCGGCGTTCGCTGAGGGCGAAGGGGCGACTCGCGCCCGCGCGGCCGGACCACGCGCACCGTTCGCGTTGACACCCCGTCCAAGGCAATGAGAACGTGGGGGCCTTGATATCGCATACCGGCGGTACCGCCGGATCGGCTTAGGGAGTCCCATCGATGTCGTCGCTCGCCGCCGGCGTGTTCGTCGACTGGGAAGGATTGACCGGGCAGCCGAAGTTCGTAGTCGACCTGATCACGTTTCCGGTCTTCAGCGCGCTGGCCGGTTGGCTGACCAACTGGACCGGTGTGCTCATGCTGTTCTGGCCGATCCTGTTCCGCGGCGTCCGCGTCCCCGGCCTGCACGTGCTCTATCCGTACTTCCCGCGCCGGGTCCAGGTGCTGCCGACCTTCTCCGGTGACGGCCGCCGCCTGGGATTCCAGGGCTTCATCCCGGCGCGCGCGGAGAAGATGGCCAGCATCTGCGTGGACAAGGCCCTCATGCGGATCGGCAGTCCGAGGGACTTCATCCACGAACTCGATCTCGACGGCATCGCCGACTACATCGCCTTGCTCGCGCGCGAGCAGGTGCGACCGCTGGTCGACGAGCTGATGTACCGGGAGAACCCGGACCTGTGGCGCACCGTGCCGCGCCCCGCCAAGCAGCTGATCTACCAGCGGGTGGATCGCGAACTGCCCGCACTGTCCCGCCGTGCGTTCGCCTCACTCGGCGACAACGTCGACCAACTGATCGACATCAAGAGCTTCGTGATCCGCTACCTGCGGGAGAATCCGACCATCCTGAAGGACCTGACCACCACCATCGCCGCGCCCGAGCTGCGCTTCATGGTGCGAATCGGCCTGCTCGGCGCGCCCTTCGGCGTGTTGCTCGCGCTGTACCTGCATGTGCACCAGCACATCCCGGTGCTCGGCTGGGTCCCCGGCTGGGTGATCGTGCTGCTGGCCTCGGCGGCGATCGGCGTGATCGTGAACGTCATCGCGGTGAAGATGGTGTTCGAGCCGGGCGATCCGCAACCGCGATACAAGTACCTGTGGAAACAAGCGCTGCTGGCCAAACGACAGACGCAGGCGGCCACCGACCTGGCGCACATCCTGGCCTATCAGGTGCTGACGCTGCCGAACCTGTCCAAGGAACTGCTGGAGGGCCCGAACGGGGACAAGACCAGACAGCTGCTGGAGCGCTTGATCGCCGACGAGATCAGTCGTCAGCTCGGCCCGACCAGCACGCTGGTGCGCGCGGCGTTCGGGCGCCGCCAGTTCGACAACCTCACGGTGGGCGCGGCGGGCGCCGCGGTCGGCTTGGCGCCGACCCTGGTGGAAGACGAGGAGTTCACCCGCGAGCAGGCCAAGACCATCGACGACTTCGCGGCGCGCAAGTTGCGGGACCTCACGCCGGGGGAGTTCATGGAGATGTTCTACGCGTCGGTGGAACAGGACGCCTGGCTGCTGTATCTGCACGGTGCGGTGCTCGGTCTCGCCGTGGGAGCTGTCCACCTGGTGGTTTTCGGCTGGTAGCCGAGCCGTCGCCGCAAGATAAAACAAGCATGCTTGCCTTTTTTTGACCTCGCTGCGATGCTGGTTCCGGCGGCACACGAGGCGGTGTGCCCGGAACGGCAGGGGAACAGATGGCTGACCTCGAGGCGCTGCTCGGCGACTTCGCCGACGAATGCGCCGACCTGGAACGACTCGTCGGCCCGCTGGCGCCGGCGGAGTGGGCGCTGGCCACACCCGCGCCCGGCTGGACCATCGCCCACCAGATCGGTCACCTGGCCTGGACCGACGAGATCGCGACGATCGCCACCGCGGACGCCGACGGCTTCCAGAAGTTGCTGGCCGAGGCCGGGCCCCGCGCGCTCACGTTCGTCGACGAGGCCGCCGAGAAAGCCGCGACCGAACCCCCCGCCGACCTGCTCGACCGCTGGCGGCGCGGACGCGCCTCGCTCACCGCCGCGCTGCGCGCGACGCCCGCGGGCGTCAAATTGCCCTGGTTCGGCCCGCCGATGAGCCCGGCCTCGATGATCACCGCCCGCATCATGGAGACCTGGGCGCACGGCCAGGACGTGGCCGACGCCATCGGCGTGCACCGCACGCCCACCGCGCGGCTGCGCACCGTGGCCCATATCGGCGTGCGTACCAGGAACTTCGCTTACACGGTGCACGGAAAGACCCCGCCCGCAGCGGAGTTCCGCGTCGAACTCACCGCGCCGGACCGCACGATCTGGGCATGGGGTCCCGAGGATGCCGAGCAGCGGGTGACCGCACCGGCGCTGGACTTCTGCCTGCTGGTGACCCAGCGCCGCCATCCGGACGACCTGGCGATCGTGACGCAGGGCGACGACGCCGCGGAATGGCTCACGATCGCACAGGCTTTCGCGGGCCCGACGGGTGCGGGAAGGACAGCGGGCCAGTTCGCCTGACCCGCCCACACCCGACCCGATCGGCGACGATTCGGGAGCGGGCGAGCGCCACACTTGGGTGCGCCGTGTTCATGTCGACGGCCGGACGCCGTTGGCCGGGTGTCTCGAGGTGGCAGTCGAGAATGGCGCTCGCCAGCTAAACGAATATTTACCCCCCGGTGTGCGCACGGAAACATCCACGCCACCTAGGCCGGTGCCGTTTGCTCGTGCGGGCTCGTGCGGAGCAGGTCCCGCCGTGTGATCCTGCTCTCTTCGACGCGACAGACTCCGCGACAACGGAGGTAGCCTGAACGGGCGTACAGCTCCAGAGGAGCTGGGCGTCTGTGGGGAGCAGCGTCGCGGGGAAAGGAGCACATCGTGACAGCACACCGACCTGGCCAAGTCGCTCGGCATGCCGCCATCGTGCTCGCCGGCGCCGCCAGCTTGAGCCTGACCGCCGCGGCCGGCGCCTACGTCGTGCACCAAATCGCCGATACCCAGCGCCCGGATACCCGGCTCGCCGCACCGGTCGTCCCGGTCACCCCGGATGCGCCCGGCCATCCGCGCGCGACCATCTCCTATCCGGTACTCACCGCCAGCAGTTCCGTATTGCCCGCCGCGGTCTCCGCTCCGCGTGCCCTCGAGCCGGAAACCGCTGAGGCACCCGTCGATTCGCCGATCGCGCCCGTGCCACTCGGCGGCAAACTCCGCCTCGGTGACGCGTACCTCGGCGCGCAGGTCGCGAAGGTCGAGACCGATACCGTCTCGGTCACTGTGGATACGAACGCGATCACGGTGCTCACCGGTTTCCTCCCCTCCGCCCCCGCTCCGGAGCAGCCGGGCGCGTCCACCGTGACCACCATGCGTACCGATCTCGACACCCGGAGCGGCGAAGTGCGCGTGGCCTTGTCCGACCCGACGATCGGCGAGCACGACCTGCGCCTGAATCGTCATGCCACGCCCGCCCCGACGCCACCTCCGGTCGGCGACCGGAAGCGGGACGCCACCGAACCGGTGCTCGCCACACCGCAGAACGCAGGGGATTCCGTGCGGGTGTGACCCACCGCTTACCCTGCTCGGCATGAGCGCCTACGACTTCTGCGTCATCGGCGGCGGAATCGTCGGCGTCGCGACCGCGCACCGCATCCTGGCACGCTATCCCGGCGCCGGACTGGTACTACTGGAGAAGGCGCAGCACCTTGCCACGCATCAGACCGGGCACAACAGCGGCGTCATCCACTCCGGGATCTACTATCCGCCGAACAGCCTGAAGGCAACACTGTGCCGCCGTGGCGCGCGCTGGACCGCGGAATTCGCGGCGGCGCACGATATTCCGCACCGGATCTGCGGCAAACTGCTGGTCGCCACGGACGACGTCGAGTACGGACGCATGCTCGCGCTGCACGAACGCTCGATCACCAACGGCGTGGCCGTCGAGCTGATCGATGCCGCCGAACTCGGGCGACGCGAACCGCGCGTCACCGGTGTCGGCGCACTGTTCGTCCCGGGCACCGGGATCATCGACTTCACCCGGGTCACCGAGGCGCTCGCCGAGGAAGTGCGCGGCGCCGGTGGCGAATTCGTGTTCGGCGCCGAGGTCACCACGCTCACCGAGACCACGGACGCGGTGACCGCGGCCGGGCCGACCGGCTCGTGGACGGCGCGCAGACTCGTGGTCTGCGCCGGTCTGCAGGCCGACCGGATGGCACGGGCGGCCGGGCTGCGCACCGACTTTCGCATCGTGCCCTTCCGCGGTGAGTACTACCAGCTGCCGAGGGAGCGCAGTGGCCTGGTCAGCACCTTGATCTATCCCATACCCGATCCCGAATTGCCGTTCCTCGGCGTGCATTTGAGTCCGACGATCGACGGGACGCTGACCGTGGGGCCGAACGCGGTGCTGGGTCTTGCCAGGGAGGGCTATCGCAAAGGCAGCTTCGATGCCAGGGACGCGCGAGAGGTGCTCGCGTTCCCCGGATTTCACCGGGTGGCGAAGGCGAACGTGCGCACCGGGCTGCGCGAACTGCGCAACTCGCTGTTCAAACGCGGGTACCTGGCGCAGTGCCGACGCTACTGTCCGGAGCTGACGCTCGCCGATCTGCTTCCGCGCGAGGCCGGTATTCGCGCGCAGGCCGTGCTGCGCGACGGAACCTTGGTGCACGACTTCATGATCGAGCGCACCGAGCGAACGGTTCATCTGCTCAATGCCCCCTCACCTGCGGCGACCTCGGCCATGCCGATCGCGGAGCACATCGTCGACCAGCTCTGACCGACCGCGCTCCCTGAACGACCGCCCGGTCGCTATCTGGCATTACCGCATACCAAATCATGCCGAGCCCTCGAATAAATAGGAGAGCTGTAGTACTTTTAACGCCAGTCGTGGGACAGGGAGGGCCTATGGGCCACATCAAGTACGCGAGTGACGTCGGAGCGCCGGTCGAGGTCGCTTTCAGCTACACCGACAACCATCTCTTCGTACCGGATTGGATGTTCGGCATCGCGGACTTCGTGCCGACCGGCGACCAGGAACGCGGACTCGGCGCGGTCTTCGCCACCACCACCCGTCTCGCGCTCCTACAGCCCGCCTCGACCTGCGAGATCACCGAATACCGCCACAACGCGGTGATCGGGTACACACTGCGCGGGCGCTTCTCCGGCACGCTGCGGCTGCGCTTCGACCCGCTCGGTTACGGACGCTCGGTGCTCACCTCCGAGGTGGAGTACAGTCCGCCGCGCACAGTGGTGGGGCGCCTGGGCGCGGGGTTGGTCGACGCGATGGCCAAATCGGCGTTACGGCGTACGGAATCCCGGTTACGGAGGGAGATAGAGGAATTCCACGGTACCGATCTTGTCGGTCGGATTGCGTAGGGTGCCACCCATGATCATCGTGAGCACCGACGGATCCTGCCTCCGCAATCCCGGCGGCGCCATCGGCTGGGCTTGGGTCAATCATCAGGGTTCCTCCGCCAGCGGAGGAGCCGCGTCCGGAACCAACCAGGTCGCGGAACTGCGCGCGGTGCTGGAAGCGATCGTCGCCCATCCCGGGTCCGAACCTCTGCTCATCGAGAGCGATTCGCTCTACGCGATCAAGTGCGCGTCGGAGTGGGTATCGGGGTGGCGGCTCAACGGCTGGCGCACGTCCACCGGCGGCGCGGTGAAGAACGTCGAACTCGTCCGGCAGATCGATCGGGCCATCTCGAGCAGGCCGGGACCGGTCCGCTTCCGCTGGGTCCGCGGCCATGTCGGCAACTACTTCAACGAGCAAGCCGATGCGCTGGCCGGAGAAGCGGCTCGGCAGGCCGCGGTCACCGCGGCTGTCGCCGAGGCGAACACCGTGGAAATGCTCGCGGTGACTGTGGAGGAAGCGTCGACGGCGCCGGAAGCGCCGAAGGACAAGGCCGCGGGGAAGGCGGCCGCGCCGTCGGCGCCACAGACTCTGACGCTGTTCTGATTCGTGCGCGAATCGCCGAAGGCCGCCCGAATGACCTCCGGCGGTGGTGGCTCGGCCCACCGCCGGAGGCGCTCGGCTAGTTGCCCGGCTGCGGTGCGGGCTGACCAGACGGTGCGGGCTGCGGGGTGCCGCCCGGCGCGGGAGCGCCGGGGAGGCCGGTGCCCGCGCCCTTCAGCATCGGCGAATCGAGCTTCTCGACCAGCCACTTGTCGCCCGACTTCTGCAGCTGGGCGATCACCACGACGAACTGCCGCTCGGGGTTGGCCTGGGTGAAGTTGGTCCGGTACTGCGTGAGGGTCACCAGCACCTTCGCCGAGGTCTGGTCACCGGACTGGTAACCGCACTGCACGTCGTCGGCCCAGGACTTGACCTGCGCCTGCACCATGGCGTCCTTGAGCGCCTTGGTGGCGTCGTCGAACTCCTTGAGGAACTCGCCGGTCGAACCGGCCTTCACCGTGGTGAAGTAGTCGTCGAGGTTCTTCGAGTAGTCGTAGACCGAGACGTCCTTGCCGAACGCGCACGCGGCGCTGGTCGAATCGCGGATCGCGTCGAGCTTGTCGCCGCGGTCCTTGCCCTGCAGGAAGAACACGACCACGGCGGTGATCGCCGCGACCGCGAGCACGCCGGCCACGAAGGCGGCCACGAGCGGAAGCGAGGTGGATTTGCCGGACGGTGCCGGTGCGGCCGCCGCGGGGGCGCCGCTTTTCGCTGTCGACTTCTTGCCCGCCTCGGGCTTGTCCGCCTTCTCCGCCTTGGACAGCTCGGGCTTCGCCGCGCCTGCGGCATCCTCCGATTTCCCGGCCACCGCGTCGGTGTCCTGGTCGGCGGCGGCCTTGGTCTCGGCGTCCTTGTCGTTCTCGGCGTCGTCGGTAGACATCGATAAAACCTGCACTTTCCCGGAGCGCGTCGGTGCGCACCGATTGGCTTCAGCGGCCCGCGACAGCGAACCTTACGGGCTTCCACCGGCGAGTATGCCCGGCCGACGGGTGGACCGCCTGGCCGGGTACGACTCACCGCACCGGAGGAAGGGTCCGCTCGTTCGGATCCACGCCCGGGGGCATGTGCGCGCCGTTGTTCGGCACGTCCGGCCGCGGTGCGTTCGCCGCACCGCGGATCTGCTGACCCGGCGGCGGGTTCTCACAGTAGTTCCACTTCGGAATCGTGCCGTCCTGCACGACCTCGTTGCGGATCTTCGGCGTGTTGTAGGTACAGAACGGCCGGGGCCAGATATCGATCATCGCGTGGAATTCGTTCCCGTGCGCCGGGACGCCCAGCGCCTCGCCGCCGAGCGCGAGCGAGGGGAACAGCGCACGCAGCGCGGGCAGCCGCAGCTGCGCCGCCTTGGTGATCGCCTGGAAGTTCACGGCCAGACTGGTGATCGGGTCGGCGGTCCGGTCCACCACCGCGCCGAGGCTGGTGAGCTGGCCCGGCGCCTGGTCGAGTACCCGCTGCAGCTCCGCGTTCGCGTTGTTGAACTGCTCGAACAGCACCCCGGAGTTGCGCGTCAGCGTGGCCAGATCGGGCTGCGCGTTGGACGTGGTGGCGGCGATGGTGCGCAGGTTGGTGATCAGATTCGTGGTCTGCGGCAGCAACGAGTCCAAGCCGGCCATCGCCAAGCTGATCCCGTTGACCAGGCCGCGCAGCTGATCCGGCCCTCCGCTGAGCGCGATGTCCAGCTCGTTCAGGATGACCTGGAAGTGGTCCGGATTGATCTGCGCGATCAGGGCGCTGGAGTTGTCCAGCACCGACCACACCGGCGTCGGCGTGTGGATCTTCTCCGGATCGAACTTGATCACCGCGCCATTGGCCAGGTACGGCCCCTGCTCGGTGTTCGGCCGGAAATCGATGTACTGCTCACCCGCGCCGGACAGCGCCTGCACCGCGATCTGGGTGTCCACCGGCAGCTTGTACTTCGACTCGATCTGCGCGGTGGCGGCGATGGCCTGCCCGCGATCGGTCAGCTCGATCGAGGTCACCTTGCCGATGCGCCACCCGCGCAGGGTCACGTCGTTGCCCGGCTGCAGACCGCCGGAGCGGTCCAGGTTCACCGTGACGGTGTAGTCCGACCGCAGCGGGTTCACCCGCATGACGTTCACCATCAGGTAGGCGGCGCCGACCAGCAGTACGAGCACCAAACCCAGGTTCGACAGGAAGATCTTGCTTCCGAATAGTTTGCGCACCGAGGTCATCGGTGTCCTCCCTGCACCCGGCCCTGCACCAGCTGCAATACCTGGAGCAGGCTGCCCGCGAAGTCCTGCAGGTCGTGCAGGTCCTGGAGTTTGCCGTGTTCCGGATCGGTGAGCGCGCTGATGTCGAGATTGGTCGCGGTGGCGTACACCGCGAAACTGCTGCCGCGGAAGGTCGCGTCCACCTTCGGCCGCAGCACGCGGAGCCGATCGAGCAGCACGCCGAAGTTGTCACCGGTCTTGGCGATCGCGTCCATCAGCTGCTGGGTGTTCTCCAGCAGGCCGTTCAGCTGCGCGGTGGAGGTGTCGGCGTAATTGCCCAGCGCGGCGCTGGCGATGGACAACTTGTCCAGCAGATCGCCGATGGCCCGGTTGTTCTCGGCGATCGCGCCGATCATCTGGGGCAGGGTGTCGGCCACCTCGCCGAGTTCGGACCGCCGGGCCTCGATGGTGTTGGCGAGGGTGCTGAATTCACCGAGCACGCTGTCCACCCGGGCCGAGTTGGCGTTCAGACTGCCCACCACGCCGGTCATCTCGGTGATCAGGTGGGCCAGCTGCTCGCCACGGCCGCCGACAATGGAATCCAGCTCCGAACCCAGCTTGGACAGGCTCGCGATGCCGCCGCCGTTGAACAGCATGGAGACCGAGATGAGCAACTGCTCGACGGTCGCGCCCGCGGAGGTGCTGTCGATCGTGAGCGTGTCGCCGTCGCGCAGCATGTCCGCGCCCGGCTCGGTCTTGGGCTTGGACACCGCGACGAACACGTCACCGAGCGGGGTGGCCTGGCGCAGTTCCGCCGTGCTGCCCTTGGGCAGCTCGATGTCCTTGCTGATGGTCAGGTCGACGATCGCCTGGAAGTTCTTCGTCTTGATGTCGGTGACCACGCCGACGTCCGAACCGCCGATCTTCACCTTCGCCTGGTCGGGCAGGTTCAGCGCGTTCTCGAACACCGCGTGGATGGTGTAGGTCTCCCCGGCCATCCCCGGTTTCGGCAGCGGCAGCTTCTCCACCGTGAGCCCGCAACCGGAGGTGACCGCGACACCGGCCACCGCGGCGACGGCGACCAGCGCCCTGCGTGCCTTGATCGTCATTCGGTACGTCATTTCGTCAGTCCGAGCAGTGCGGCGGTGAGCCCGTAGTCGGGTCCGAAGTCCTGCATGTTTCCGGTGCGGCAACCGTCGGCCTTCATCTGGATGCGTTCGCAGAACAGGCTGACGATCTCGCCCGACAGCGCGGTGCCGATCACCGCGTGCAGCCGGACGTAGCCGTGTTCGCGGTTGACGATGTTGTCGACGTTCTGCATGACCATCGGCGCCAGGTCGGCGACCTCGGTGAGGCCGTAGGCGTTGTCGCGCAGCTGCTGGGTCACGTTGGTCAGGCCGGTCACGCTGCCCGACAGCTGATCCTGGTACTGCGTCAGCGTGGTGCTGGTGTTCTGCAGGAAGGCGAGCAGCTGATCGAGCGTGGCCTGCAGGCCGGGTGCCTGCTCGGCGAGCAGGCCGGTCATCTGGGTCACCCGGTTGCTGAAATCGCGCACCGACTGGTCGTTCTCGGCCAGCATGGTGGTGAGGTCGTTCAGCTTGATGATGATGCTGGAGACCGCGTCCTTGTTGTCCACACCGACCTTCAGCGCGTTGGACAGCGCGTTGAGAGTGTCGCGGATCTTCTCGCCGTTGCCGTTGAGCATCGGGTAGAGCACCCGGCCCGACAGCGGGCCGATGCCCTCCTGGCCCGGTTCCGGCTTCAGCGCGGCGGCGAACTGGTCGATGGTCTTGATCATCGTGTCCAGCTCGACCGGCGTCTTGGTGCGAGCCTTCGGCAGGTGCGCACCGTCGCTCAGGGTCGCGCCGCCGGTGTAGACGGGCGTGAGTTCGATGTGCCGATCGGTGACGATGGACGGCGAGACGATCGCGGCGATCGCGTCCTTCGGGATCTTCACGTCCTTGTCGATGGACATGTGCACCTCGACCAGCGTGCCCTTGGCCACGATCTTGTCGACCTTGCCGACGTCGAGCCCGAGCACCGTGATCGGATTGCCCTCGTAGATGCCCGCGATGTTGTCGAAATCCGCGGTGATCTGCAAGGTGGTGCCCAGCGCGTCGTTCACCGAACTCGGCAGCAATGAGCAACTGCCGACCGTCAGAGCCGCGGCGCTGATCATGAGCGCCCTCGCGACGGTCCTCAGCGGAAAGCCCGTGCGGAATTTCATCCCTGGCACCCCTCGATAACTTGGGCGAAGCACAACCAGTTGTCCGGGAACAGCCACGGCAGGCCGACATCGCCGTACGGACCGCTGCCGCCCCAGGAGTTCGCCAGGTAGCGCAGGGTCGGCGGCATGATCGACAGCATCCGATCCAGGTTGTCCTTGTTCTTCTGCAGGCCCTCGGCCATGGTGTTCAGCTGCGCGATGGTCGGGCCGAGCTGCTCGTTGTTCTCCGCGCCGATCGCCTCCAGCTGCTTGGTCAGCGACGCGATGTTGTCCAGCAGCTGGCGCAGCAGCGCCTGACGCTCCATCACCCGGTTGGCGATGGCCTCGCCCTGAGTGATCACCAGCAGGATGCTGTTGCGGTTGTCGCCGAGGATCCTCGTGACCCGGTCCAGGTCCTTGAGCAGGCTGTCCACCTCGGCCCTGCGGCTGTCGATCACCTTCGCCAGCGCGCCGACGCTGTCCAGCGCCTGCGCGGTGAGCTGCGGCGACCCGTTCATCTGCGCGTTGATCAGGTTCAGCGAGTCCGACAGCTTCTTCGTGTCGAGCGCCTCGAACTTCGGAGTGCCGAACTGCACCACGTCGGCCAAGTTGTACGGAACCGCGGTGTTGGACACCGGGATGCGCTTGCCCTTCAGGCCCGAGCCGTCACCCGGCTCGAGATCGACGTACCTGGCGCCGAGCAGCGTGGCCATCTTGATCGAGGCGCGCGCGTCCGGGCCGAGTTTCACGTCGTCGCTGACGCTCAGCGTGAGCAGCACGTGGCTGCCCTCGAGTTCGGCGCCGACCACCCGGCCGGAGGACACCCCGGCGACGTTCACCTTGTCGCCGACCTTGATGCCCGCGGCCTGCACGAACTCGGCCTTGATCGACTGCTCGCCGACGCCGATGAGCTTGTAGACGCTGGACACCAGCAGCAGCACCACGATGAGGACGCCGCCGACGATGCCCAACCAGAAGTACCGGTTGCTGTCGAACCTGGACCTGAGCTTCGTCATCATGGGCGGCACACCGCCGAGTGCGAGGTGCCACCGATCTGGGAGAACAGACCGCGCGGGAAGAGGACGCCGTAGAGCGACAGGTCGAGCCCGCACAGGTAGGCGTTGGCGTAACCACCTTCGGAGGTGTGCCTGCCCGCCGCCGACAGCACGTTCGGCAGGTCGATCGCCGCCTGGTCGAGCTTGGCGCCGTTGTCGATCAACAGCGTCAGCGCCGCGCTGGTGGAGTTCTGCGCGGTGCGCAGGCTCGGCTGGATCTGGTCCATCATGCCGACCAGCGACGTGGTGGCGGTGGCGATCTGCTCGGTCGAGGCGAGCAACGACTGCCCTTGCTCGTACAACCCGCCGATCAAGGCCCGGGTCTGGGTCACCAGGGTCTCCAATTCATCACCTCGTTTGGCCAACCCCGACATCACGCCGGACAGGTTGGTAATCACATCGGACAGGATCGCGTCTCGGCGCTGGAAGTCGGTGGCCAGCTGAGCGGCCTGCACGATGAACGCGCTCAAGGAGACGCCGTCACCTTGCAACGCCTGGATGAAGGTCTCCGACAGCCGGTTGACCTGTTCGGGCTGCAACACCTGGAACAGCGGCTGGAATCCGTTGAGCAGACCGGACACGTCGAACGACGGCTCGGTCCGGTCGATCGGGATCGAACCGTTGTCCTTCAGCGGCGCCGGGTCGGGCGCCGTGCCCGGAGCCAGCGCCACGTACCGCTGGCCGATCAGGTTCTGGTAGCGGACCAGCGCTTTGGTGTCGTTGTAGATCGTCTGGTCGCGCTGCACCACGAAGGTGACCTTCGCGACCGACTTCTTCAGATTCGCGTCGCGGGCCCGCTCGATCTTCTCGACCTTGCCCACCCGCACGCCCGCCATGCGCACGTCGTCGCCCTCGTGCAGACCGAGCACGTCGGAGAACGTCGCGGAGTAGGTGTAGGTGTCACCGCTGACAATGCGCGCCAGCGTGTTCCACACCACCACCGTGACCAGGACGGACACGATGGCGAAGATGCTGAATCCGATCAGCGGTTTGCGAATGCTCATCGTCGGGCACCGTTGTCGGACACCTGCATGGTTCCGCCCTTCAGAATCGAACTGAGCAGCAGATATTCGGCGGTGGTCGGCTTGCGGCCGAGCAGCGCGGTGATCGCCGAGTCGCCCCGGTAGGAGATCGGCGCGGCCGACGGCGTGCCCTCGGGCGCGGCGGCCGGAGCGGCGGGCGCCGGAGCGGCGGCGGGCGGCAGCAGGCCCGGCGGCAGCATCGGGAACAGGCCCTCGAGCGGGGTGCCCGCGAAGGGCGCGGGCACGCCGCCGGTCGGAGCGGCCGCGGTGGCGCGGTTCGGGTCCGGTGTGGTGACACCCGGAATCAGCGGCAGACCGGGCATCGGCACCACCGGCGGCAGTCCGGCGGCCGACTCGAGCGCCCGCGGCTTCAGCTGTTCGGGCAGCTCGCCGACGTCCGCGACGGCGGGAGCGGTGAAGCAGCTCGGGCCGGCCATCTCGCCGTAGCGCGGGCAGTCGGCCACCGTGTAGGGACGGTACGGGGTGAGCGTGATACCGGCGTCCCAGACCTGCTGCTTCTGCGGACCCCAGGTGAACGTGGTGTCCATCCGGCGCATGGTCTCGCTCAGGTTGAGCAGCGACCTGGTGATCGCCTCGGGGTCCGCGGCGAGGGCGCCGAACATGTCGTTCGTTCCCGCGGTGACTTCGATGCCGACGTTGGGATTACGGGCGAACAGGTCGTTCACCGTGTCGATGGTCCCGCCGGTGCCGGTGATCAGCGAGACCAGCTCGCTGCGGCGATCGGCGATGGTGCGCGCGGTCTGCACCGAGCTGCCGAGCACGTCGACCAGCTCCGGCGCGGACTGGTTGAGCGCGTTGAACGACGCGGAGAAGTCACCGAGCAGCACACCGAGGTCGGGAATCGACTCGTCGACGGCCAGCAGCCAGCGGTCCAGCCGTTCGACGGTGGAGCCGGGCATCCGGCCGCTGCCGTCCAGCGCCTGCGACAGGGTGCCGAGCACCCGGCCGAACTGCACCGGATCGATCTTGTCGAGGATGTTGCGCACCGTGGTGAGCGTGTCCTGCAGCGCGATGGTGCCCTTGCTGCGGTCTTCCTCGATGACCGAACCCTCGTGCAGGTATTGGTCGGCGGGGCCGTTGAAGACGAGCTCCACGGAGGTGACGGCGAACAGGTTGCTCGGCACCACGCGAGCGGTCACGTTGGCCGGGATGTCGCCGGCGAACTCCGGCTTCATCTCGATCCGGACCTTTTGCAGCTCGCCCTTGGCCGCGACGTCGACGGTCTTCACTGCGCCGACGAGCACGCCGCGGAACTTGACGTCGGCCTGCTCGGGCAGTCCGTCACCTGTGGTGGTCAGGTTCGCGGTGACGTTGATCTTCTCCTGGAAGTAACCCTGGTAGCGCAGCATGAGGAAGCCGAGCACCAGCGCGAAGACGACCAGACCGCACACTCCCGCGATCAGCAGCTGCCGCATGGTGGGCCCGCGCCCACTGGGATCGATGATCATCTTGGTATTTACCCCGAGATCCGAATGCCTGGGTTGACACCCCAGATCGCCAATGTCATGAACAGGTTCGCGAAAACGACCGCGATGATGCACATCTTGATCGCGCGGCCCGCGGCCACGCCGACGCCCTCGGGGCCACCGGAGGCGAAGAAGCCGTAGTAGCACTGGATGAACGTGGTGATCGCGACGAACAGGATCGCCTTGATCAGCGAATAGATGACGTCGGTCGGGATGAGGAACTGATAGAAGTAGTGCTGGTAGGTGCCTGCGGCGGTGCCGCCGATCAGCTGCACCGTGACCGCGCAGGAGACGTAGGCCATCGTCAGGCCGAGGCAGTAGAGCGGGATGATGGCCACCATCGCCGCGAACATCCTGGTGCTGATCAGATAGGGCAGCGGCCGGATGGCGATGGACTCCAGCGCGTCGATCTCCTCGGAGATGCGCATGGCGCCCAGCTGCGCGGTGAACCGGCAGCCCGCCTGGGCGGCGAAGGCCAGCGTCGCGAGCAGCGGGCCGAGTTCACGGGTTGTCGCGAACGCCGAGATCGCACCGGTGATCGGGCTCAGGCCGAGCAGGTTCAGCGAGTTGTAGCCCTGGATGCCGACCGTCATGCCGCCGAAGGCGCTCAGGATGAGGACGACGCCGATGGTGCCGCCACCGACGACGAGATTGCCGTTGCCCCAGGTGACGTCCGAGAGCAGGCGCCACACTTCTTTGGGGTAGTGCTTGAGCGCCAGGGGAATGGAGCCGATCGAGCGCAACAGGAAGAACACCTGGTGGCCGAGCCTGGCGAGCAGATCGACCGGCGCCTGCGCGGTTTTCCGGAACGTCTGGAGCGGCCGCAGCAGCGGCGGAACATAGGTTGATGACACCGGCTCATACCACCTGTGACGGGAATAGTGCGTTGTAAACCTGGGTGATGATGAGGTTCACCCCGAACAGCATGATGGCGGAGCTCACCACCGCGGAATTCACCGAGTTCGCGACACCGCCCGGACCACCCCGGGTGTTCAATCCGGTATCACAGGCGATGATTGCCGCGAGCAGACCGAAAATCAGCGATTTCCCCAGCGCGACAAGAAGATCGGTGGTCACGGCGAACGACGAGAAGGTGCCGACATAGGAACCCGGCGTACCGTTCTGCGCGAAGATATTGAAGATGTAGCCGGTCAAGAAGCCGACGAAGACGACGAAGCCGCACAGCAGCACACTCACCAGCATCGCGGCGCCGAGCCGCGGTGCGACCAGCCTGCGCAGCGGGTCGACGCCCATGACCTTCATGGCGTCGATCTCCTCGCGGATGGTGCGCGAGCCGAGGTCGGCGCAGACCGCCGAACCGACCGCGCCCGCGATCATCAGCGAGGTGACCAGCGGGGCCCCCTGCTGGATGATGCCGAGGCCGTTGGCCGCGCCGATGAACGAGGTGGCGCCCACCTGGCCTGCGACCGAGCCGACCTGGATGGAGACGATCACGCCGATGGGGATGGCGACCAGCAGCGTCGGTGCCGCCGAGACACTGGCCATGAACGCGCATTGCCGGACGAACTCGCCGAAGGGAAAGCGCCTGCGGAAAATCGAGACGAACAGTTCCGCGACGGCCGCGAAACCCATCGTGATCTGCCTGCCGAAGGTCTCCAGCGAACGCTTGGGATGATCTTGCCAGTAAGACCTCGTCCAATCGGCCGCATCACTGAAGCGTGACCCTGATGGTGGACTCTCGGTCGACTGCACTGGCTAACCCTCCTCGGCGCCGGTTGGCTGCCCCGGCGACTCGTTTGCTTGACGCACCTTACTACGGAGTAGTGCAGAACACACCACCGACTTGTGATCGCAGTCATAGATGTCGCTCACCGTCTCCGGAAAGGCCGTGAAACATTGGGAACGACCCCAAAGGTAGCGACCCGAGCTCTGGCACAAGCTACAGCCCTAGCTGCGCGAATCCCGGATCTATCCCGGTGGTTCGGCGAATTATTTCGGAGGGTAGTCATCGAAAATCAGATTTGTTTCCGAAGACCAACACATCGCCTCCTTACTATCACCCGGACACTAATGGACACGAGATTTTCACAATTGCGATAGCGGAATGCTATGGGCGCATGGGATACATCTGATCACAGATGTACGGAGTGAGGTTGAAGCGCCGAACAGTGGGGACAACCCGGTAGTAGGTGACGCGCCCGAGGTCGTTTACTGACACGATGGGTGCGACAGATTGATATCGTGCGGGCTTCCGACGTCTGGAGGGACATGTTCAGCAAACTCGCCAAGGTGGCCAACGCCGCCTTCGCCGTCGCCCTTGGCGCGGCGCTGCTCGGCACGGGCGCAGGGGCCGCTAACGCCCAAACGGGCCCGCCGGTGTTGGGCGGTGGATCCGGGATCATCATCGACAACCAGTTCGAGTGCACGGTCACAACTGTCGGCCACGACAACGCGGGACGTCTGGTCGGACTGACCGCAGGGCACTGCGGCGACCCGGGCGCACAGGTCTATGCCGAGGCCGATCGGGGCGCGGGCGTGATCGGCCGGTTCGCCTACTCCAACCATGATCTCGACTACGCCGTCATCCAGTTCGATCCGGGCAAGATCACCCCGGTGAACCGGGTCGGCAACGTCACCATCACGGGAATCGGCGGACCGGCCACTTTCCCGCAGATCGTTTGCAAGGAAGGGCGCACCACCGGCAACACCTGCGGTATCGCCTGGGGTGACATCTTCCGGACGAACGTCGAGACCTGGAGCCAGATGTGCGTGGTGGAAGGCGACTCCGGTGCGCCGGTCGTCGTCGGCAGCACGCTGGTGGGCATGGTGAACGCCTACCTGGCCATCGCTTGCTTCGGTCCCGAGGTCGGTACCAACTTGAGCGCGATCATGGCCGACGTCAACGCGCGCGGCGGCGTCGGCGCGGGTTACATCCCGATCTGACGGACACCGTCCGATGAGCGGCCCGAACGGACAGCGATCCGTTCGGGCCGCTCATTTCTCGCTCGATGCCGGGGCCAGCGCCGGACCCGCGACCGCGCACTGCGGCATGCAATCCACGTTGTCCAAGGTGGCCGGGCGCCGCTGGGGCCGCAGCAGCACGGCGGCGAGGGCCGCGCCGAGCACCAGCAGTCCCACGCACAGCCACATCGCGGTGGCGAAGCCGTCGTCGAAGGCGGCCGGGTCGCCCAGAGCGCCCGAGATACTTGCGAGGCCGGGCAGCGCCGCCACCGCGAGCAGTTGCGCTGTGCGCGCCACAGCGTTGTTCACGCCCGAGGCGATGCCCGCCTCGCTCGCGGGCACCGCCCCGAGCACCGCACCCGTGAGCGGAGCCACCAGCACCGCGAGACCCAGCCCGAAGACCAGGACACCGGGCAGCACGTCGATCAGGTAGGTGGTGTCGGGTCCGATGCGCAGCAACAGCACCAGGCCCGCTGCCGCGAACAGCGGACCGGCGGTCATCGGGATGCGCGGCCCGTGCACCTGCGCCCAGCGCCCGGCGGGAGCCGAGAGCAACAGCATGATCAGCGTGACCGGCACGGTCGCGACGCCGGACATCAGCGGCGAGTATCCCGCCACCAGCTGCAGTTCCAGCACCAGCAGGAAGAACACGCCGCCGAGCGCGGCGTAGACCGCGAACGTCACGAGGTTGGCCGCGGTGAACACCCGCGAGCCGAACAGCGATGGCGGCACCAATGGGTGGTCGCTGCGCAGCTCGATCAGGACGAACGCCCCCAGCAAGCCGACACCGGCCACAATGAGCAAGGGCATGGTGTCGATCAATCCGAGGGTCAGCGCACCGAGGGCCAGCGCCACCACCAGCGCGCCGGGCACGTCGAGCCGGGCGGCCGCGTTGGGATCGCGGCTCTCCGGCACATGTCGCAGCGCGACCAGCACGACGACCACGGCCAGCGGCACGTTGAGGAAGAAGATGGCCCGCCACCCCGCGAGTTCGATGAGCCAGCCGCCGAGAAAAGGTCCGAGCGCGCCCGCGACACCGCCGAAGCCGGACCACAGGCCGATCGCCGCGCCCTGATCGCGCTGATCGATGGACGAGGAGATCAGGGCCAGGCTGCCCGGCGTGAGCATCGCGCCCGCGACACCTTGCAGTATCCGCGCCGCGACCAGCACTTCGATGGTCGTCGCGGCCCCGCACAGCACCGAAGCGATCGCGAAAGCGATGGTTCCCCACACGAAGACGCGGCGACGCCCGAGCTTGTCGCCGAGCGAGCCGCCCAGCAGGATGAACGAAGCCAAGGTGAGGGTGTAGCCGTTCAGGGTCCACTGCAGCCCGGCCACATCGGTCTCCAGCGATTCCCCGATGCGCGGCAGCGCGATGTTCACCACCGTCGCGTCGAGCGAGGCCACCGACGATCCGAGGATGGTGGCGACCAGGATCCAGCGACCGGTACCGGATCGCAACCGGGGAAGCTCGGTGGTGCTCACCGACCCAACCTAGCGGTCGCTCCCGTCAGGGCGCGGCCGTCACCGGGAAGTGCCGGTCAGAGTTCCTGGACGCAGACGACGAAACGGCGCTTGTCGTAGACGTACCCGGTGCCGCTGCCGCACACGCTGACGTCATCGGCGTTCTCCACGCGCTTCACCACCTTGACGCCCTTCGAGGGCGCGGCGCCGGTGCAGTCGATGCGCTTGGGATCGTCACCGCCGACGTCCATGCAGCCGCCGACCACCCAGTCGATGTCCAGGCACAGCGCACCCTGTTCGATGCCGTTGATCGTCTCGGCGTAGTAGTTGTCGGCATCGCTGCTGCACTGCGAGCTCTTCGACTTCTTGTCGATCACCTTGTAGTTCGACTCGCGGCTACCGCACGACGCCTTCTCGATGGTGGCGTTGGTGGTGGTGCCGCCGAGTTTCACGCAGTCGTTGATGTTCGCGTCGAAATCGGTGCTGCCGCTCGGCTTGCTCGTGGTCGGCTTGCCGGTGCTCGGCGTCGGCTTGCCCGAGGACGGCTTCGGGGTGCTGGTCACGACCGCGTCGATCGTCCCGTTGTCCACCGCGGGCTGCGCGGTGCCGTTGATCGTGGAACTGCACCCGACCAGCGACAGTCCCGCCACTACGGCGAGCCCGGCGAGGGCGAGACGACCCCAGGGCAGTTGACGAGACACGTACAGTCCTCCCGAGCTGTAACGCCGGCGAACTCACGCCCCCGTAAACCGCAGTTGCCATGGCTGTGCTTGAAATACCACGCCATGAATACACCATCGACCGAGCGCCCGTCGAGCCGAAGCCGGAAACGACGCGCGGCCAATCGCTCTGGGTATGGTGGGATTTCTGGTTCGAGAGGAGTTCCCGGTGAAGCTGATCAGCGCAATCGTTTGCTCGACCGCCGCGATCGGAGGCTCCCTCGTCTTCCCGGGAGTGGCCGGTGCCACCGATGTGCACTGCCGCTCCGAACACGGGACCGACGTCACCGTCATCGATGGGGAGACGGCCTGCCGCGCGGCGACCGACAGCTACGGCCGAGCCGGGGCCACCGGCATCGATGGGGTGGGCTACGCCAACGC
>NZ_JABLTE010000169.1 GCF_013315795.1 Nocardia barduliensis | reverse complement strand
GGGGCGATGAGCCAGGTGGAGTTCGTCGAGAGCGGAGGCCGGTGTGGGTCGAGGTATGAGAAGCATTGCGGTGGCTGCCATTACGGTGGCCACGTCGATGCTGGGGGTTGGTGCACCGGCGATGGCGCAGGCCGGGCCGGACGGGTTGAGGCATTGCGCGGTCAGCAGTGGACGGGTCCCCGAAACGGCGACGCCGGAGGAGGTCGGACTCGATTCGGCGGCGCTGCGCCAGGCGGTGGCGCTCGCGGCGGATTCGACGCGCATGACGCTGCAGATCTTTCGGAACAATTGCCTGATCGCGGCCGGGCCGAACAACGCGCAGGCAGCCGGCGTGCCCTGGAATCTCTGGAGCAGCACCAAGAGCGTGGTTTCCATGGTGGCCGGGATCGCGGTGGACGAGCAGCGGCTGCGGCTCGACGACCCGATCGGCGCCTACCTGCCGCCCGAGCTCGGTGATGCCGCACACCGCGCGATCACGGTGCGGAATCTGCTCGTCGAATCCAGCGGCATGCGGGTGGCGGTGGCCTCCGAGGGCATCACCGGGTTGGCGCAAATCGACCCGAACGTGGTCGCGCAGGCGTTGGCGATGCCGATCGATCAACAGCAGGGCACCGAGTGGCGTTACAGTCAGCGCGCTGTCGACCTGCTCGTGTACGTCATCCAGCGTGCGGTCGACGAGGACTTCCAGGCGTACGCGCAACGAAAGCTGTTCGATCCCTTGGGCATTCCGCCGACCGACTACTTCTGGGGGCGTGACCGCAGCGGAAACACCTACGGCTACGCGCATCTGCTGCTGCCACCGGACGATTTCGCCAAGCTCGGCCTACTGCTGACGAATCGCGGCCGGTGGGGCGATCATCAGATCATTTCGGCGGATTATCTCGCGCAGGCAGGCCGGCCCACCCCGACGAACCCGTGCTACGGCTTCCTGTTCGTCGTCAACGGGCCGGACTGCGCCAACTACTTTCCTGGTCTGCCGCCGGACGCGATGCAGATGTCGGGAATGATGCGCCAGGACAATTTCGTCGTGCCGAGCCTCGGATTGATGGTCAGCTGGACCGGCGTCACGGTTCCGGGGAGCGCGTTGAGCTTCCCGCACGATGTCCTGCGTGCGGTCGGCGCCGCCTTCCGCGCACCCCGCGTACCCGCCGCGCCGCCCTACGAACAGCAATCGGATGTCCAGCTGTCCGATCCGATGATCTCGAACCCCGATGCGACCCTCGCCGCACTCGGTATCGGCCCGATGGCCTACCCGGGCTGCAACCCGCTGTCCTGCCTGGGCAAGCCCATGTCCGCGCCGTTCGCGAACTGGCCACCGGGCTGCTTCATCCTCGGCTGCGTCGGCCCGCACCCGGCGACCCCTGGAATTCGGTAGCGGCAGGAACGGTCTGCGCAGCAGATCACGGATGGCCGCGTTCCAGCGCTCGTTCTCGGCCCTACCGCGTCGGGCCAGGCGTCGGCGCGTCAGGTCGAGGTGCGTGATGGCACGCTTCAGCCGACAGACGTGATCTTCTCCGCGTCGAGGGCGGTGATCGTGGCGCGCACGGACTGCACGGTCGGTGTCGGCTCGATGCCGAAGGCCGCGCTCGCGGCGGAGGAGTCGAGCACGAACGGACGATCGAACTGGTAGCGCAACTCGCGCATCTCACGGGCGTTGGGATCGAAAAGGCCTGCGGCCCAGAGCATGGCGGCGGGCATCCGCCCCACACGCACGGGTGGCGCGTCCACGACCGTCGCCGCGAGCCCGGCTAGTTCGCGAACCGATACCGGCGGCGCGGTCGGCGTGTGCCAGGCGCGCCCCCACGCGGTTTCGTCGTCGGCGACCGCGACCAGGGTGCGGGCGGTATCGGTGACGTCGGTCCAGCTGTGCGCGGCGTCCGTATCGCCGGGGAACAGCACGCGGCGGCCCGCGAGCGCGGCGGGCAGCGCGACCATGGTGAACGCCGATTTGGCTCCCGCACCGAGGTAATCCGATCCGCGCACTTCGGCGGTGCGAACGCGGCCCGCCTGATGCGCGGCAAGCGCCTCGGTCCATAGTTCCGCGCGCACCCGACCCTTCACGCTGTTGGGGCGCAGCGGGCACTCCTCGCTGATCGGGCCGTCGACCTGCCCGTAGCCGTACAGGTTTCCGACGCTGAGCAGCACGGCGCCGGTTGTCTCGGCAGCTCGCAGGGCGGCGGCGGCCAGCGGCGGGAAGTCCGTGGCCCAGCGGTGATAGGGCGGCTGGGCGCACTGGAAGACGACGTTCGCGCCCGTGCAATGCCCGGTCAACGCCGTGGCGTCGGTGGCGTCGGCGGCGACGCGCTCGATCAGCGGGTGAACCGGGCCGATACCGCGCCGCGTGATGACGCGCACCCGCTCGCCGCGTGCGGCGAGCAACTCAGCGGTCGCCGCGCCCACGGGACCGGCTCCGATGACGACGTACAGGGACATGAGGATCCATTCTGCTCGGTGTTCAACTTCGAGAACACTGTTCTTGCTCGTGCATTCACCGTATCGGGAACAACGATCCGAGTCAAGAACACCGTTCACAAGACAATCTCCTGTTCTCGAAACTGGCACTCGTTCTCTACACTGGGGACATGTCCGCTCATTCCCTACGTGCCCGCGTCCGCTCCGAGATGATCGAGGAGATCAAAGCCACCGCGCGCAAACGGTTGGCGGTGGACGGCGCGAACCTGTCCCTGCGTGGGGTCGCGCGCGATATGGGCATCGTCGCGTCCGCGCTCTACCGGTACTTCCCGAGCCGCGACGACCTGCTGACCGCCCTGATTCTGGAGGCGTACCAGGCGCTCGCCGCCGAAGTCGAAGCCGCCGACGCGAAACAGCCCGCGGCCGATCTGCGCGGTCGGTGGATGGCGGTGTGCTCGTCCGTGCGGGATTGGGCACTGGCTCATCCGGCCGAATACGGCTTGCTCTACGGCAGCCCCGTGCCCGGATACTCCGCACCCGAGGACACCGTGGCCCCCGCCGCGGCCGTGGTCTTCCGGCTCGTCGCCATCGCTCATGCGGGTGCGGGGCAGCTGACCCCACCGCCGCTTTCGAGTCCGCTCCCCGCGTCCGTCCACGCCGACCTGCACCGACTCATCGAGCAGCCGTCCCCCGACCTGCGCCGACTCATCGGGCAGCCGTCCTCCGACTTTTCCGAGGACGTGCTCGCCCGCGTCTTCGTCGCCTGGACCCAGCTGTTCGGCCTGGTCAATTTCGAACTCTTCGGCCGCCTGAACGGAACCATCGACGCCCGCGCCGAATACTTCGGCCACCACATGAACGTGATGGCCGACCTCGCGGGTCTGCCGTAGGCCCCTCCCTGCGAGCGCCGTCCGGAGGGCCGCCGGTCGGTGAGCGCATCGCTCGACCAGCTCATTCGGTGACGGCGTGTCCACACCGCACGGCCGCGGCCGCGCGCCGGGCGGCGCTACGGTGACAGCACCGAGATTCTCCGCGTTCCATTCGACCGACGAACATCACTCATTCGTGGAGGAACATTGCCGAGCTCGTTCACTCGCAGGGGATTTCTGACCAGTGCGGCCACCTCGGCGACGGCCGCGGCCGCCGTTTCGGCCGGCGCCGCACCGGGCCGGGCGCGGGCGGACACCGATCCGGACAAGCCGAACATCCTGGTGATCATCGTGGACGAGATGCGGACACCGGTGTGGTTCCCCGATCAGCGGACCTTGGACACCGTCTTGCCGAATATCGCCCGGATCCGTCGCGGCAGTGTGTCGTTCGAGAATCACTACACGGCGGCCAACGACTGCACGCCCGCTCGCGGCTGTCTGCTGACCGGCCTCTACTCCCAGCAGACCGGATGCATGGTCGTGTCGGAGTCGACGTTGTCGCCGCTGTTCCCCACGTGGGGATCGATGCTGCGCGACCACGGCTACGACACCACCTACTGGGGCAAGTGGCATCTCGGCAGCTATCCCGATCGCACACCAGGCGCGCTCGAGGCCTACGGATTCCACGGCGGCACCTATCCCTCCCCGAACGGCGCACCGGGTCAAGGGCTGCAAGCGGATCCGAAGATCGTCGACCAATTCGTCGACTGGTTCGACAACGATTCCGGCAACGCTCCCTGGTGCACGACGGTGTCGCTGGTCAACCCGCACGACATCCAGTGGTGGCCGCGCTGGACCCGTCGTGACCAGTTCAGCGCCGACATCCCGCGGTGGATGACCGAGCTGCCGCCCAATTTCGAATCCCTCGAACAGCTCTCGCGCAAGCCCCGCCTGCAGATGGCGCTGGTCGAGGTCTCGGCGGTCGCGTTCGGGGCGGCGCCGTATGGAACGCCGGAAGCCATGCATGCCTGGATCGAGATGCGCAACTTGTATCTGTGGGCCCAGCAGCAGGTCGACATCCAGATCGGCCGTGTGCTCGACACCCTGCACTCGCGTCCGGACGTGGCCGCCAACACCGTCGTCGTCTTCACCTCCGACCACGGCGATTACGCCGGTTCGCACGGTCTGCACGGCAAGGGCGGCGCCGCCTACGACGAGGCGCTGCGCGTTCCGCTCTACGTCCACGATCCGCGTGGCTATCTGAGCCCGGTCGAGGGCACGAGTAGCAGGGAACAGCTCACCTCCAGCGTCGACTTCACTCCCCTGCTGCTCACCATCGGCACCGGCGGCGACGGGTGGCGTGGCGACGGGCGCTACGAACATCTGAGCGGGCGGCTCGATATCGCCGCGCTGTGCCGCAACGCGGGCGCCGCTGGCCGGCCTTGGGTCGCGCACACCACCGACGAGGCGTCCATCGAGGAGGCGGCGATCCTGTTCAACCAGAACGCCCCCGGCCACGTCGCGATGGTGCGCACCGCCGACGCGAAGTTCGCCTCCTACTCGCACTGGGTGCACGGGCAGATCCGGATCGATCCGGCGGCCGAGCAGGAATTCGAGCTCTACGACTACGGCACCGACGAGGGCAGGCTCGAACTGGACAACCAGGCCGCGACCGGGAATCCGTTGCGCGGTGAGATGGAAGCGCTGCTCGGCAACGTCATCCCCACCGAGATCCAGCAACCGCTGCCGCCTTACCTGCGGGCCGCCCAAGAGGAAGGCATCGGCGACTACATCTCGGCGCAGACGAATATCCTGGTTCAAGCCGAACGCATCGGTCACGCTCTGCTGGACGCCGTGCCGAGGCCGTCCTAGCTCCTCCAGCAGGTCGCGCAATGCCAGGTCCGTGGTGTATTTCTCGATCAGCTCCGGGGATATCCGCCGAATATCGTGGTCGGCACCGATCTTCACGGCTCGGCGCGGCGGCGCGGAAGATTCCGCCGCCGCACCGCAAGCTCGGAGCATGACACAGACCATATCGCCGGGTCCGGCGGCGGCAACGACGTCCGCCGTCGCTCCGGTCGCGCCCTCCGCCGCGTTGGGAGCGCGGCGTTCGCTCGCGCTTCTCGCGCCGCGCGGTAGCGGACGCACCGTTCGACCACCTTCGAATCAGCGCGACGCAAACCATCGCGTCCTGCGGCCGCCGCCGCGCATGCTCACTGCGGGTGCGCCGTCGGTGGCCCGAGCCGGATCGTGCCCGGCTCGGGCCACCGCTCGTGGCGCTGTCGCATCCCATGGTTCCTTCTCGCGGGTCTCCTCGTCGTACCGCAACGCCGTCCTGCTTACTCGGGGTCATCCCCATGCCTCTGACGAGCGTCCGTGGTCAGCATTAAGTGACCACATATTCTTCCTCTGTTGCGACAACGGAGGTCGATAGTCGGGGCAGAATTCTTGCATCAGCGACGACCTCGACCTGCTGCCCAGCGCCAGATTCGAGCAGTACAGCCAAACCGATCCCCAGGAATGGCGGTACACCGCGGATGCCGCTCGTTCCTTCACGATTCCACGTACAGCCGCCCGCACTCTCGCTATCATGTGAATGCCAATTCACGACCATAGGAGCGCGATGATGCGTACCCCCTTCCGCCTCGCCGCCGCGTCGGTCGCGGCGGCGACTCTCGTCGTCACCGCGGCCGGCGCGACGGCCGAACCGATCAGCTCCGCCACGGTGACCGTCGCAGCACCCGGAACCGGATCTTCGGCGGTGGATGCCGGATCGGCCGCGGCGCGCACCGCCATGTACCACCTCGAGCGTGGCGACATCATCGGGATTCTCGTGCTCATGGTCGCCGCACCCCTGACGATCTTCACCAGCGGCGTCTGCGACTTGGCCACGTTCTCGGCGCTGCCGAATCCGTGCGCCACAGTGACCCGGTGAACGAAAGCCGGGTCCGGTACCCGAGCGGAGCCCGACGAGCCGCGTAGCCGAGATCGGTGGTGCCGCAGAAGCACTCAGCTCTCGCGGTGCGGAATCGCGCAGTCCGAATAGAGCAGCCCCGGAACCAGTTTCCGGGGCTGCTCTATGCACTGGGCGCCGTAGCCGATGCCCCAGACGCGGCCGTCCGAGTCCAGGAACGTACCGCCGACCTGGGCAACCTCCGATCACAAGTGGCGCATGGACAGTTCAGCGCAGCCCGAATAGCGTTTCCCAACTCGAGCGCGGCGGTGCTGCTGTGCACGATGGCGGGTGCTGCGCCGAGTAGCCAAAGCGCTCCACGTTCCTCTTGCCAACTGGTAGTGGAGTCGGACGAGGAGGCGGATGTGAACCGTCGCAACTTCCTACGCGCTGGTGCCATCAGCGCAGGCGCGCCCCTGACTTCGGTGGCGACGAAACAGTCGACGGCATCCGCGTTTCCAGCGAGCAGCGCCCGAGTCTGCGCCGACGATGTCGCCGACATCAACGCGACGGTGAACCAGATTCACGAGCTGGACCTCTTGGTGGGCGGCGACCGGATATGCCAGGTCGCAGCCAATGAGGTCCGCTACGTCGGTCAACTACTGGACAACGGCACCTACACCGACGATGTCGGCCGTGCATTGACCAGCGCCGCCGCCGAGATGATGACGGCCGCGGGTTGGGTCCACTATGACGCCGGACGCCTGGACGGTGCGCGGCGCTACTATGCCGATGCTGCCCAAGCCGCGACAGCGGCCGACGATGGGATCGCGATCGCGCACGCTCTGGGCAACGCCAGTTCGCTGCTGACCGAACTGAACGGCGGCACCCCTGCCGGAATGAGGCAAGCGGTGCAGTACGCCCAGATCGCGTCGCGGGCGGCTATGCGCCATGGCGGCCCGAAACTGCGTTCTCTCCTGGCGATTCGGGAAGCGGATGCGCTCGGGATGCAAGATCCGAGCGGCAACAAGTCGGCTGTTACCGAAGCACTCGGCCGGGCCTACCGGGCGTACGAGTCGACGCGCGGATTCGATCCGGAATGGGTCTATCTCCCCGATGCACTGCTCAGCGGAATGACCGGCATGATGCAGATGTACCTCGGTGAACACAATTGACCGACCACTTCGACGGCATCAGCCAGATCGCCTCCACCCGTGTGCGTCAGAAGCTGAATGGCATCGCCGCCGCCGTTCTTCCCCATGCGGGGGTGCCCGAAGTGCGCGAGTTCCTGGGCCTGCTGGCGGACCGGTGTTGAGCGCTCGAAGGTGAGTTCCGGCAGGAACGCGACAGGGGCCGCCGTCCCTAGTGGACGACGGCCCCGGCTTTCGTTACTACTTCAGAGCACGGCTTCGATCGCCGCGACCAATTCCGGCGCCTCGGGCGTCGTGCGCGGGCGGAAGCGGCCCGCGACCTTGCCGTCGCGGTCGATCAGGAACTTCTCGAAGTTCCACTGGATGTCACCGGCGTTGCCTTCGGCATCGGGGGTCTCCGCCAGTTGCTGGTAGAGGGCGTGCCGCTGGTCGCCGTTGACGTCGACCTTCTCCAGCAAGGGGAAATCGACGCCATAGGTGGCAGAACAGAACTGCTGGATCTCTTCCGCGGTGCCCGGCTCCTGGCCCATGAACTGGTTGCACGGCACGCCGACCACGCTGAGGCCGCGCGGGCCGAAGGTCTTGTGCAGTTCGACCAGTCCGGAGTACTGCGGCGTCAGCCCGCATTTCGAGGCCACGTTGACCAGCAGGACCGCGTGGTCGCCGACCAGGTCGGCCAATGTCGTCGGTTCGCCGGACAGTGTGCGCAGCGGAATTTCTCGAAGGCTCATACGTATGGACCTGCCCATTCTCGATTCCATGGATCCACCCCGACGGCCACGCTACCGGATCGGCAGAGCCCCGGACCGCCGGTCCCACGGCGCTCAGCGCAACCTGGTTCGGCGCATCAGCCGCAGCGACGTCAGGGTCATCTTCAGCTGCTTGTCGTAGGGCTGGCCCGCCCGTGCGGCGAGCACCTGCTTCTTGAGCACGCCGACGTTCACCGTGTCGGTGTACTTCAGCAGGCCCTGGTCGCCGTGCCGGGTGCCGACTCCGGACTGCTTCACGCCACCCGAAGGCGTGCCTTTGGCGGCGTAGGTCGCGACGAAGCCGTCGTTGATATTGATATTGCCTGCCTGCAACTGGGCGGCGATCCGTTCGGCGTGCGCGAAATCCCGGGTCCACACGCTGGCGTTCAAACCGTAGTCCGTGGCGTTGGCCAGGCGCACCGCCTCCTGCTCGTCGTCGAACGGGTACACGGTGACGACCGGACCGAAGGTCTCCAGCGTCGCGTGGGTCATCTCGGGGGTCACACCGGTCAGCACGGTGGCCTCGTAGAACGCCGGACCGATATCGGGGCGCGCGTGCCCGCCGACGTGCACGGTGGCGCCCTTGGACCGCGCGTCCTCGACGTGGGCGGCGACCCGTTCCAGATGCTGCGGCGACACCAGGGAACCGAACTCCGGCGTGTAGTCGTAGGCGGCGCCGATCTTTCCGTTCAATTCGGCCGCGGCGGCGACCAACCGGCGCAGGAACTCGTCGTGGATGGCGCGGTGCACGTAGATGCGCTCGATGTGCATGCACGCCTGCCCCGAGTTGGCGAACGCCGCGAACACCGCGCCGGGGATCACCTCGTCCAGGTTCGCGTCGGCGAGCACGATCATCGGGTTCTTGCCGCCCAATTCCAGGCTGCATCCGATGAGGTTGCGACCGGCCTGCTCGCCGACGATCCGGCCGGTGGCGGTCGAGCCGGTGAACATGACGAAGTCGACGTTGTCGATCAACGCCGGTCCGATGTCGGGACCCTCACCGCACACCACCTGGACCAGACCGCGCGGCAGTCCGGCGCGGTGCAGCAGCTCGACACCGAAGAGCACGCACAGCGCGGTCTTGTTGTCCGGCTTCAACACGACGCCGTTGCCCGCCATCAGGGCGGGCATGGCGTCGGACAGTGCGATGGCGAAGGGGAAGTTCCACGGCGCGATCACCGCGACGAGCCCTTTGGGGCGGTGCTGCTCGGTGGAGGTGGTCAGCAGCGGCATGGGGCCGCCGCGGCGCCTCGGCCGCAGCACCCGCCGGGCGGTCTTGAGGTAATGGCTGATCACCATGGGCACGTCGCAGGATTCCTCGACGGCCATGCGACGGGTCTTGCCGCACCCGATCTGGATGAGGTCGGCGATGGTCTCCAGTTCGCCGAGCATCAGCTCGTGCAGCCGCTCGAACACGCGCAGCCGCTGCCGCAGCGGCAGCGCGGCCCACTGCGTCTGCGCGGTCCGCGCGGCGGCACACGCGTCCCGGACGTCCTGCGGGGTCGACTGCGGCAGCTCGCCGACCGGCGCGCCGGTGTAGACCTCGGTCATCTCGAACGGCGCCGCGCTACCGTCGGCGGCCACCAGGCCGGTCAGCCGCGCGATCAGCTCCCCGGTGATCCCGGCGGGCAGGGTGCCCTTCGCCTTGTCGGTATGTGCTGTGCTCATCGGATCTTCTCCATGACGTCGGGCATCGCCGCAGGTGCCGGGCCGGACAATACGACTGAATTAGAACACGTTCCGATTTCGGATTCATCGTATTCGCCCCGGCACGCCCTGCCTACCCGCCGCGCGGGACGAATTGCGCTCACTCGTCCGCGACGATCGACAACGCCTGCGTCGGGCAGTAGCGAACCGCGCGCTGCACGTCGGCCTGCGCCTGCGGATCCCCGGCGGCGTCGCGAATCTCCACTTTGCCGCGCTTGGGAACGTGGAACGCCTCGGGCGCCTCGTCCTGGCACACCGCGTGGCCCTGACACAGATCGAGATCGGCCAGCACTCGCATCGTCGGCCCTTCCTTCGCTAATCGTTCGGTTCCGCGAGCGGACGCACCGGCGCCTCGGGCTGCACCTCGACCAGGACCAAGTGCGCGCCGCGCGGCGTGGACACCACCGCGACCACCGCGGCGGCCAGGTCGCTCGCGCGCAGCATGTACGGGTGCCTGGCGAAGCCCCATGCCTTCCAGTCCTCCAGCACCGGGCCGACGATCTCGGGCGTGGAGTCCATGCCCATGCCGGTCAGCGTCGGACCGGGCCGGACCTGCGACAGGCGAACGCCGCTGCCCTCGAGTTCCATGCGCATCTGCGCGGCCATCGCTTCCAGGCCCGCCTTGGCGGCGCTGTAGGCGCCCGTGCGCGGACGCGGTTCGGACGCGCAGTCCGAGCTGATCAGCACGATGTCGCCGCGTTGCCTGCGCAGCATGCCGGGCAGCACCCGGTGCACGAGGCGCTGTGCGCCGACGAGATGGACCTGCACCTGCCGCAGGAACCGTTCCGGATCCATCGCGTGCGCCTGACCGAATTCGATGTCGCCCGCACTGGACACCAGGATCTCGGTTGGGCCGAGCGCTTCCTCGGCGGCGCGCACGAACTCCTCGACCGAGTCCGGCTCGGTGACGTCGAGGCGGTAAGCGAACGCCTCACCGCCGTTGGCGCGGATCTTGTCCGCCAGTTCGGCGCACTGATCGACGCGGCGGGCGCCGAGCGCGACGGGATGGCCGAGTTCGGCCAGGGCCACGGCGGTGGCGGCGCCGATCCCGGACGAAGCGCCGGAGACGAGCGCGGGCCTGCGCTCGGGATGGGGGGCGAATCTTGGCATTATCGGGTCTCCACGGTGATAGGAAGGTGCGCGAAGCCACGCACGTTGGACGAATGAACACGCGCGATCCCGGATTCCAGGACCTCGTAGGACCGCACCCGGGAGCTGAACTCGTGCAAGGCGACAGT
>NZ_JABLTE010000168.1 GCF_013315795.1 Nocardia barduliensis | reverse complement strand
GGCGGGAGATGGGCTACATGGGTCCCGGCCTGCCCGGTCAGCGCAGCGTGCTCTCCGCCGACGACCGCGCGTTCGTGGAGACCGTGTGGGAACTGGCGCCCGGCACGCTGCGCACCGAAGCCGGGCCCGGCACGGTGCAGATGTTCCGCGAACTGGCCGAAGGGTCGATCAAAGCGGCCTGGATCATGTGCACCAATCCCGTGGCCACCGTGTCGAACCGGAAGACGGTGATCGCGGGGTTGGAGGCGGCCGAACTGGTGATCGCCCAGGACGCCTACACCGAGACCGCGACCAACGCCTACGCCGACCTGCTGCTGCCCGCCACGCTGTGGGCGGAGGCCGACGCGGTGATGGTGAATTCCGAGCGCAATCTCACCCTGCTGCAGCAGTCGGTGCCGCCCACCGGCGACGCGCGGCCGGACTGGCGGATCATCGCCGACATCGCCACCGCGATGGGTTTTCCCGGTTTCGACTTCGCCACCAGCGCCGAGGTGTTCGCCGAGATCAAGCGATTCGCGAATCCCGCGACCGGCTACGACCTGCGCGGCGTGAGCTACGAGGCGCTGCGCGAGGGGCCGATGCAGTGGCCGTGCGCGGAGCCGGAGCGCAGGCGCAATCCGATCCGGTACGTCAACGACGGGGTCAGCCAGACGCTGTTCACCGACGAGAACGGCCACCGACCTCGGCTGGCCTTCGCCACGCCGAGCCGCCGCGCGGTGTTCTGGCCGCGGCCGCACTTGCTGCCGGAGGAAATGCCGGACGACGACTACCCGTTCCTGCTGAACACCGGGCGTCTACAGCACCAGTGGCACACGATGACCAAGACCGGCAAGATCGACAAGCTGACCAAGCTGAACGGCACGCCGTTCGTCGAGGTGCACCCCGCGGATGCCGAGCGGCTCGGGCTGCGCGACGGCGACCAGCTCGAGATCGCCTCGCGCCGGGGCCGGGCCGTGCTGCCCGTGCAGGTCAGCGACCGAGTGCGGCCGGGCGATTGCTTCGTGCCGTTCCATTGGAACGACGAGCAGGGCGAATACCTCACCATCAACGCGGTCACCAACGACGCGGTGGACCCGGCCTCGCTGCAACCGGAGTTCAAGGCGTGCGCGGTGGCGCTGCGCCGGGTGGCCGCCGTGCCGCGACCCGAGACTCCCGCAGCGCAGGCGGCCCACCCGCTGGCGGCCGTGCTCGGCCTCGACAGCGGCACCGCGCCCACGCTCAGCGAGACCGAGCGGATCTACCTCAGCGGCTATCTGGCCGCGCTGCAGGCGCTTCCGGTGACCGGTCAGCCGGTGCTGCCGGAGTCGGCGCCGATGTCCGCGCACAGCAGACTGTGGGTCGACGGGCTGCTGGCCGGCATGTACTCGCGCGGTGCGGCGGGCACGATGGCGACGGCGGGCGTGGCCACCGCCGCTCGGACGGTCACCGTGCTGTGGGCCTCGCAGACCGGCACCGCCGAAGAGTTCGCCGCCACCGTCGCGGCGCATCTCGCCGAGCGCGGTTTCCCACCGCGGCTGCTCGACCTGGACTCCTGCGAGCTGAGCGCGATCACAGGCGACGTGCTGGTGATCAGCAGCACCTTCGGCGACGGAGGTCCGCCGGACAACGGAGCCGATTTCTGGCAGCGCCTGTCCGATGCCGTCGTGCGGCTGACCGGTGTGCGGTACGCGGTATTCGCCCTCGGCGACTCCTCGTATGACGACTTCTGCGGTTACGGCCGCAAGCTCGACCGGAAGTTCGCCGAGCTGGGCGCGACCCGTCTGCTTCCGCGCGTCGACAGCGAACCCGATTACCAGGACGCGGCGCGGCGCTGGCTCGACGACGTGGTCGCCGCGTTGGGCGACGGCCCGGTCGAGCAGCCGGACTCCCCCGTCGACCTGCCGGTGCGCGGGGGAACCGGCTCGAGGCGGCCCGTGCCCCACGGTGGTGGCGTTGCCACGGTGGAGTTGCCCACCGCCGCACCGGCGCTCGGCCGCACCCGCACCGCCGCCGCGCCGTTCACCCGCACCGCTCCGGTGCGGGCCGCGCTGGTGCGCAACGAGTTGCTCTCCGCGGCCGGATCACCGAAGGAGGTGCGCCGCTTCGGATTCGATCTGCGCGAGTTGGACGCCGCCTACGAGGTGGGTGACTCGCTGGGCGTCTGGCCCGTGAACTGCACGTCGCTGGTGACCGAATGGCTGGCCGCCACCGGGCTGGACGGCCGCCGGGTCGTCGAGGTCGACGAGCGTGATGTACCGCTGGCCGAGGCGTTGCGCACGCACTACGACATCACCAAGATCAGTCAGGATCTGCTCGGCTTCCTCGCCGAACGCAACCACAGCGACAAGCTCGCCAAGTTGCTGCGCCGGGACAACCGCAACGAGCTGGCGAATTACCTGTGGGATCGGCAAGCGGTGGACGTACTGCGCGACTTCCCGGTCCGGGCCGACCTGGTGGAGTGGCTCGGCACCTTGAAGAAGTTGCAGCCGCGCCAGTATTCGATCTCGTCGAGTCCGCTGGTCAGCCCGGATGAGGTGGAGCTGACCGTCGGCATCGTGCGCTACGGCGACCCGGCGGCCACCGGATCGGCGGCGCGGCGCGGCGGGGTGTGCTCGACCTTCCTGGCCGACCGGGCGGGGGTCTCCGATGCGGCTGTGCCGATCTTTTTGCAGCGCGCACCGCATTTCCGCCCCCCGGCCGACCCCAACGCGCCGATGATCATGGTGGGACCCGGCACCGGCATCGCGCCGTTCCGGGGTTTCCTGCACGAGCGCAGGGCCCTCGGCTGCACCGGGCGCAACTGGCTGTTCTTCGGCGATCAGCACGCGGCCCAGAACTTCTACTACCGCGCCGAGCTGGAGGACATGTTCCGTTCCGGCTTCCTGACCCGGCTCGACCTGGCCTTCTCCCGCGACCAACGGGAGCGGGTCTACGTCCAGCACCGCATGATCGAGCACGGCGCCGAGCTGTGGTCCTGGCTGCGCGACGGCGCCCACTTCTACGTCTGCGGCGACGCCAGCCGCATGGCCAAGGACGTCGACGAGGCACTGCTGCGGATCGCCCGCATCCACGGCAAACTCGACGAGGACGGCGCGCTGGCCTTCAAGAAGCAACTCGTCGCCGAAAAGCGCTACGTCCGAGACGTCTACTGACAGCTCGTATCGCCGCTTCCCTATCCGCACTAATGCTGTGATTGCGATCACAGTATGCAACCGCACTGCATCCGGTGCCGTCCAAACCTTTGATCGGACTTGCGTTTCGACGCGGCGGCGTTGAACCAAAGGGTTCTACGTCACCTTCCGATCCAGGCATCGCCCGCCTTGACGGGTGCATACACATGATGGGGGAGCGATGAATATCCGCACTTCACTGACGGCCGGTATCCTTGCCGCCGTCGCAGGCTTCGCCTATATCTTTACTTCCGCGCCGACCCACGCATCGCAGGTATGGGGTGCGTGCGGGGTATCGTCCGGACAGGACAAGGTCGTTGCGACCTAAAGCAAGGCGACATTGAAATGCGGCACTGATGGCTGGGGATTTCGTCACATTCAAGGTCGACATCTGCAGGATTGGCAGAATCTAGCTGGTATCGAAGGGAAGAACTGGCGGGATATCGCCGATCTCGCCATAGCGAAATCTCTTGACACACCCGACCGGACCGCGCCCGCAGGAGGCGGCAAGACCTGCTACTCCGGTCAAATTTACCTTGTCAACCACGTCACCGGACAGATCGCGAAGACAGTCGATCCCACCGTTATCGTTGGTAGCGACGGAGCGATTATCACCGCCTACCCAGGAGGAAAGGCTTGCCGTGGATGAGCCGACATACGATCAGCTTGCGGAGTCCATCGTTCGAGCCGGCGACTGGGAGGGATTGAAAATCCTCGTTCGGGATGGTGTTCCGTACATCATCGAGCGCGATGGTGCGGCGCTGACTCCGCCGGTGGCCATGCAGTTCGCCCCTGAGGCACTGCTGGGCTACTACCGCAAGATCGCGGCGGACGCTCTGCAGGGCAGGCCTGAATCTCCATGGGAGTGGTGGATGGACCTGATGTCCACCCACCTCGGCGAGGCGATGTACGACCTGGACCGCCTGGGCGGTCCGGCCGTGATCACGATCGGGGATTTCGGCTTCACCGCCACGTCTGTCCGGGCGGACTGACAGGTCACACCGCGGGTGGGTTCAGGCGGGTGAAGTCCGGGAGGCGGTAGTACGGGTAGTAGGGGTAGGGCGGGGTGGTGGCGCTGGCCTTGTCCAGGCGGGCAATCTGGTCGGCGTCGAGTTCCCAGCCGATCGCTCCGAGGTTCTGGCGCAATTGCTCCTCGTTGCGGGCGCCGACGATGACGGTCGCGACGGTGGGGCGGCGCAGCAGCCAGTTCAGGGCGATCTGCGGGATGGTCTTCCCGGTTTCGGCGGTCAGCTCGTCGAGCACGTCGACCACGTCGTAGAGCTTCTCCTCGTCCACCGGCGGACCGGCCTCGGCGGTCCGGTGCAGCCGGCTGCCCTCCGGAAGTGGTTGTCCGCGCCGGATCTTGCCGGTGAGCCTGCCCCAGCCGAGCGGACTCCAGACGACCGCGCCGACACCCTGGTCGCGGCCCAGCGGCATCAGTTCCCACTCGTAGTCGCGCCCCACCAGCGAGTAGTAGACCTGATGCGCGACATACCTGGTCAGACCGGTGCGATCCGCCGTGGCAAGGGATTTCATCAGCTGCCAGCCCGCGAAGTTGGACGCGCCCACGTAACGGATCTTGCCCGCGCGCACCAGATCGTCCAGCGCGCCGACGACTTCCTCCACCGGGGTGCCCGCGTCGAAGGCGTGCAGCTGGAAGAGATCGATGTAGTCGGTGCCCAGCCTGCGCAGCGACGCCTCCACCGCACCGACCAGCCTGGCACGCCCGGAACCGGCGTCCCACGGGCCAGGGCCGGTCGGCAACGTCGCCTTGGTGGACAGCAGCACTCGGTCGCGCCTGCCCCGCACAGCGGCACCGAGCACCTCCTCGGAGGCGCCGTCGGAGTAGACGTCGGCGGTGTCGAACATGCTCACGCCCGCGTCCAGGCTGATGTCGACCAGCCGTCGCGCCTGTTCGACGTCGGTGTCGCCCCAAGCGCCGAAAAGGTCGCCCCGGCCGCCGAAGGTGCCCGCGCCGAAGCTGAGAGCCGGGACATGCAGACCGGACGCTCCGAGCCGCCGGTACTCCATCTGTCCGTCCACGTTCATCGAGCCACACTCCTAAAGGGTCTATAGTTCCATTAACAACCGGAACGGTACACCCGTTCGCGCTCAAATGAAACTGGAGTCCCGTTATGGAGCTGGAAGCGGCTACGCCAGGATCGGTTCGACCCGGTGGACGAACCGCGCGGGTCCGCGCCGCGGTCCTGCGAGCCGCGGGCGACCTGCTCGCCGAACGCGGCTTCGCCCACCTGGACCTCGCCGAGGTCGCGACGCGCGCCGAGGTCGGCAAGACCACCGTCTACCGCCGCTGGCGCACACCCACCGGCTTGATCGCCGACCTGCTGGTCGACATGGCCGAGCAGTCGCAGCCGCACGCCGACACCGGCTCGCTGCTCGGCGATCTCACCGCCAACGCCCGCCTTGTCGCGCGGACACTGTCCGATCCACGCCAGGGCAGGCTCTTTCGCGCCGTGATCGCGGCCGCCACCTGCGACGAGTCCGCCGCGGCCGCATTGCGCCGCTTCTACGACGTCCGGCTCACCGAATGGTCGGCCTGTGTGGCGGCGGCCATCGCGCGCGGCGAAGCGCCGGAGGGCACCGACGCACGCGCGGCACTGTCCGCGGTGTCGGCCCCGCTCTACTACCGTCTGCTGGCCAGCGGCGACCCCGTCGACGACGACGCGGCGCAGACGGCCGCCCGCGCGGCGGTCGCAGCCGTGAGCGCGGGCGCCTTCGTCACCGCGAGGCCCGGACCGAATCTCGACTAGCCGAGCACCGCTCCCCGGTCCGGCGCGGTCCAGTCGGCACGGCGGCCGGTGAAAGCGAGCACCCGCTCCAAGACGGACGCGTCGGCCGTGACCGGTTGCACCGGCCCGAACAGACCGGGCACTCCTTCGGCGGGGGTCTCGCGCAGCATGTCCAGCAGAGTCGCCAGATCGCCTGCATCGCAGGTGAAGGGCTGACCGGTGGCCTTCGCGAGATCCCACCCGTGCACGACCACCTCGTCCAAGGCGATCCTGGCCATCACCGGGGCTGGCTCGCTCACCCCGCCCGCCTCCGTCACGCCGTCCCAGGCCGCGGGCTCGCGCCAAGCCGCCACCAGCGCATCCAGCTGGGCCGGAATACGCTCGCGCCAATCCTCGGGCAGGACACGCTCGGCGGGCGGAGGCGGCTCGACCGAACCGCCGACGGCCTCTTTGGTGGCCGACTGACGGAATGCCTCGGTCAGATCGACCACGTGCGCGAGCAGATCGCGGACCGTGGTGTCGGCGCACGGCGTCGGCGCGCCGAGCTGGTCGTCGGTGATGCCGCCGACCACGGACGACAACGCGAGAGCGGCCGGTGCGAAATCGAATTCCGGATTCATCGGATCTCCTGTGGCGGGGATTATGTCCAACTGTGTAGACGCCCCAGCTGAGCGAAATTCATCGGTATCGAGCGAACGCGCCGCCGAACAACGGCCGACACCGCGAAGGGGCAGCGCCGAGGTCGTCTTCGATGCGATGCGGCCAGTCTGTCCATAACGCGGCCGGGCCGGTCCCTGTCGCGCACGGGACCGGGCCGTTTCGGCGGCGCGAGACCGCCCGCCGTTACCCACTCGTAGCGGCGAAAAACGCTGGAAAAGCGGACAATTGGTAGATGAAAGGTGATCGAGTGGAGATCGTCGTCGACGTGGGCGACGGGTCTCGCAGTTACGAGATCGCGGCTACCCGGGCGGGGCGGCGGGTCGAAGTACGGATCGCGCGTGGCGTGGTCGAAGTCAGCGAAGTGACGCGATCGGGGACGGCGGTGCGAACCGCGCGGTTCATGGCCGGGCGAACGCTCGCGTTGGTCGAGCACCCCGCGAACAGCACGGCGCCGCGGGACGACGAGGTGCCGCAACACTGACGCGCCGATGCTTGCCGTGCGGCCCGGCCCCGGGCATCCTCGATGCTGTCGGAGTCGATCGTCCCCCTCGATTGCGGCGTGCCATGACGGGTATGCCGATCGAGAGGCCTACGTGGAGAGGAGCGCACGATGTCAGATCCCCTTGCCGACGCGGTCCCGGAGGCCGATCTCGCCGAGCAGTCCGTTCCGGCCTACCCGGAGCAGCCGATACCGGCCGACGACCTCGCGGAGGATGAGGACACCGTCGGACGGGCGATCCTGGAGCGCGACATCCTGGAGGCGAACCCGGCGGACGTGATCGAACAGTCCATCGCGGTACCGATCGATGACCACCCCGAGGACGACCTCGACTACTGACCGCCCGGCCGGTCAGGGCTGAATCTTCGCCCGCACCGTCGCGTGCAGTTCGCGCAGGCTGGACCGCTCGGTGGCCACTTCGAGCACCCGCATGCCATGGGCGTGCCCGGTCAGTTCGACGGCCAGCTGCTGCGGATCCACCTGCCGGTGCGGGATGCGGTAGGCGGCGCACAGCGCGGCGAGGTCCATACCGTGCGGTGTGCCGAAGACCCGCTCGAACACCCCCGCGTACTGCGGGTCGCCCTGTTCGAGCAGCTCGAAGATGCCGCCGCCGTCGTCGTTGGCGACCACGATGGTCAGATCGGCGGGCCGCGGTTCCCCGGGCCCGATGAGCAGGCCGGACGCGTCGTGCAGGAAGGTCAGGTCGCCGATCAGCGCGATGGTGCGCCCCTCGTGGTGCAGCGCGGCGCCGACCGCCGTGGACACGGTGCCGTCGATACCGGCCACACCGCGATTCGACAGCACTTTCACGCCAGGACGCGGTTGCGACACCAGGGCGGCGTCGCGCACCGGATTGGAGGCGCCGAGCAGGAGTTGGTCACCGTCGTGTAGCGCGTCCATCACCACCGCGGCGACGTGCAGTCCGGTGGGTTTCGGGTGCCGGGCGAGTTCTGCCCGAACCACCTGGTCGGCTTTCGCGTTCAGTTCGTGGCAGTGCTCCAGCCATCGGGCGCTGGGCGTGCCGGTGGTGACCGCGCGCGTGCCGGTGCCGACCACGTTGCCGGACACATCGGGCCAGCGCGGGCCGGTGGTCAGGGCATACACCCGGATGTCCGGGTCGGCGAGCACCTTCGAGACCTGCCGGTGCAGGGTGGGACGGCCGGTGATGATCGCCTGCTTCGGCCGCAGCAGGGGCAGGACGAGCGGGTGCAGGGCGGGGCCGTGCATCGGCGCGGTGGGTTCGGCGACGGTCGGCAGGACCGCCAACTCCGGTCGCAACCCGGCGCCGTGACCGGAGATGACGACCGTGTCCGGAGTGAGATCGATATCCAGCGGCACGTCCAGGGTCGCGTATTGCGTCTCGGTCCAAGCGCACTCGCCCGCGCGACCGGCGGGAGCCGACTCGCCCGGCCCGAGGTCGGGGACCAGCGGCTCGCGCAGCGGAACGTCGAAGTGCACCGGGCCCGCGTTGCCGGAACGGGTGCCGCGCGCCGCGGCCAGCACCCGGCAGACCGCGGAGCGCCACTGGCTGTTCTGCTGGCCGTAGGGCGGATGGCCCGCGTCGCCCGCTTCCTCCTCGGCGAGCCCGAGCGAGATGGTGGCGCGGACCTGGCTGCCGAACAGCCCGAACTGTTCGATGGTCTGGTTGGCGCCGGAGCCGAGCAACTCGTAGGGCCGGTTGGCGCTGAGCACCACCAGCGGAACCCTGGCGTAGTTCGCCTCCAGCACGGCGGGCCCGAGGTTGGCCACCGCGGTGCCGGAGGTCATCACGACCGGGACCGGGAGCCTGCTGGCCAGCGCGAGCCCGACAGCGAGGAAACCCGCCGTTCGCTCATCGATGCGCATGTGCAGGCGCAGCCGCCCGGCCGCGTCGGCGGCCTGCAGGGCGAAGGCCAGCGGAGCGTTCCGGGAGCCGGGACACAGGACGACATCACGCACGCCCCCGCGCACGAGCTCGTCGACGACGACCTGCGCTTGTGCTGTAGACGGGTTCACGCCTCCAGACTGGCAGACAGACGCCTGGAAGTCGCCGCCGGGAGGCTCGCAATCACACTGTGTGATCGCACACTGCTCTGAATGCGACGCCGCTCGCGTCCGGGTGGTCCACGACGAAGTCGCCGGCCGGGGTCGGTTCGTTCGCGCCCCGGCTCGCGTTTGTGTGGCCGCCGCGTCGGCGACGAAGTCGCAAGCGGTGGTCACCCAAACGCGAGCCATGCGGGGGCCGCGAACACGCAGCGCCGCAGGCGCTGCAGATCTGACACGACGCGGGAATCAGCCAGCGTGCTTCTGGATCAGGTCACCGACCCGCGGCAGCGCCTCGACGACGTGCTTCTTCGCCGAGGAGCGCATCGAGGAGTAGACCTTCTGCAGCGCAGGGCGAGTGGAGGACTCGGCCCGAGCGTCGGTGACGGCGAGCAACGCCTCGGCGACCTCGTCCGACTTGGCGACGAGCAGGTCGGCGAACTTGCCGGAGCCCGACGCGGCGTACTCCTGCCAGAACGGCTCCAGCTGAGCGACCAACTTGGGCGCCAACGACTCCAGCGCATCGGGCACGATGGACGGGCTGATCTTCTTGACCGCCGCGTAGCCACCCTTCACGGCCAGGCCGGACGCACCACCCTTGTCCGAGACCTCGGCGTCGAGAACCTCGACGGCGTCGGCAAGGAAAGCCGGGCGCTTCGCGTCGTCGAGCAGGGATTCAGACAGTGCTGCAACCACTTTCAGGTTCCTCCGGATCGAATTCGATGAACGAGCGAGGGCAACTATACGCACCCGCGCCAGCATTCACCCGGCTATGGCTGCCACGGCAGCAACTCGACCATCAGTCCTTCGCAGTCGGCGAGCAGATCGCCCTGCTCATCGAGCAATTCGGCGGTGATGAAAGTTTTGCGCCCTTCGATCCGGTCCACCCGCCCGCGAACGGTCAGCGGCGTCTCCAGCGGAGTGATCTTGCGGTAATTCACATGCAGGTACGCGGTGCGGCTGATCGGCCGTCCGGCGTAGTGCACGATCATGCCGAGCAGGTCGTCGAACAGCAGCGGCAGCACGCCGCCGTGCGCGGCCCCGTTGCCGCCGAGATGGAACCGGCGGAACACACCCGTCATCACGATGCCGTCCGGCCCCGCCTCGACCGTCTGCCACGGCAACAGCAGAAGGCTCCCCCGCCCCGGCAATTCGACAGCCCGGCCCGCCGGGCCCTGCAACTCCGGTGCGCGGTAGGGCTCGAGCAGCTCGATCAGCTCGCGAGCTTTGGCCTGCGCGACCCCGAAGACGTCGTCCGGCGCGTCAACGGACACCGCGAGGTCCTGCAACGTCCGCATGGCGTCCACGAATCCGCCGAAGTTCGGCCCGACCCGCGCCGGCGTGACCTTCGGAAACCCGCCGTGCTTCTCGTACCGGGACCCATCCACCACACTCCGGTCGATAACCGGTTCCACTCGCTCGCTCATACCTGCACGGTAACGCGTTGTTTTACACCGTCAAATCGAAGGTCCGCACACCGGCGTCCCCGCGCACCGCACGCGCGGCGAACGCGCGACCCCGTGGTCGAATCCGTCGCGACCACATCAACCGCGGTTTCGCGCGGAGCGAGACGACCCGCGCCGTTCAGCGGCCGCGCACGTCCGGGCAACCGCCGCACAGAACGCGCCCAGCGAGCACCGGCCGACCGGACGCTCAGCCCTCCGAACCTCGGGCAACACACGACCCCACACGCACGGCTCGACCCACCCCAGGCCACAAGCGAAGCGGACGGAGCATCCGCCGCTCACGCCACCACATAGGCAAGAACCTGCGACCCGACAACGAGCACACCGAGCCGTACACACAATGCCCCACACCGACACTGCTCCGAGCCACACACGATGCCCCACCCTCCGCCACCCACGCGCCCAGCACACCTCGACCCCAAGTTCCGAGCGAAGCGAAACCGAGCATCCGCCGCTCACGCCACCACATAGGCAAGAACCGGCGACCTGACAACGAGCACACCGAGGCGTACACAATGCCCCACTCCGACACTGCTTCGAGCCACTCCCGATGCCCCACCCTCCGCCACCCACGCGCCCAGCGCACCTGAACTCCAGGTTTCGAGCGAAGCGAGACCGAGCATCCGCCGTTCGCGGCCCGGCTCGCGTTTGCGCGGCCGCCGCGCAAGCGACGAAGGAGCAAGCGGCGGCCG
>NZ_JABLTE010000167.1 GCF_013315795.1 Nocardia barduliensis | reverse complement strand
CCCCACCACCGCCGCCATCTCGATCATGCCCCGATCCTCACCCGCCGCGTGCCTCGTCGTCTCGGTCCAGTTGACGGTTGCTGGTCGTCCGGGGGCGGAACTCCCCGAGGGCGGCGACGCATGTCTCAGCTCGGCGCCAATTCCAGATATGGCTTTCCGATCTCTCGCTGAACGGACTGGAAGCGGGAATCCGGCTCGAGGACGTCACCACTGAATACGCCTATGAAGAGTTCGGACCCCTGCTTCGTGCGAATCACTTGCGTCGGAGCGGAGCCGGTGACGAAGATGTAGAAGTTGTCGACGGGATAATCGAACTTGAAGCTGCCAAGGTTGGACCAGCAGTATCCAGGGGTTCCTGCAACGGAGTTCAGCCACTCTGTTGGAACGCCGGACAACGCCATGACAACGCGATCCCACTGACCAGCCCACCCCGCGGCTTCCGTCAGCATTCGTAGCGAATACGTGCCAGGTTGCGCGGCCCGGTCGCTGATGACGCGCTGCAACTCGTAGGTAGAGCCCAAAGGTTCAACCTGCGACGCCAGGTCGAAGGTTGCCGAGCACTGAGCATCAGCGGCACTACGGTCATCCGATGTCGAGCACGCTGTACCGGCCAGGAGGCACCCCGCCGCCACCATGATGTGAAGAAAAGCGCGCACGGGCTCACCGACCTGCCGGAAGGGGGATGTCAGCACGCTCGGGGTGCCCATTCTTATCTACTTCGACCTGGTTGCTCCATGCGACCTGGCCTGTCCGGTCGAGCACGATCGCGCCGCCATCTTGGATCCGTTGATAGATCAATCGCTGTAGCTCGTCCGGTGAGGCATTCGGATTGTCGAGGGCAATCTGTCGTCCAATCGAATTGTTGTGCAGGTCCATCGCTTCTCGTGTCGGGGGGTTCGCGCCGAGTCCCTCGTGCGCGGTGCCATAATTCTCGGTCCACTCCGCGCCGTACCGCTGGGTCATGAGCGCATTCCAGTACATGTGCCGGAAAGCATCACCATGGCCGTCGTTGAGCGCGTTCTCGTCCGGATTCGTATAGGTCTTTCGGGCGGCGTCCTCGGCTTGAGATTTGATCTCGAAGAAGTCGGTGATCTCACTGATTGCGTTGGTTCCTGGCCGGGCCATCCGTGATGAGAGGAGAGCTATCTCCTCAGGTGTCATCACGAGCGGTTGGAAATCGGGCCGGACGGCCCGGATGTGGTCGAGGACCAGGCCGGATGGCCACAACGTGGCCGGCGCACTCGACGGAGCGGTCTGGAATTTCGTGAGGACTTCGACGAGACTCGCGTCTCGAGGCATTTCAGTGGCTCCGCGCTGCGTTTCCGGTGAAAGATCTTCCAGTAACCGCTTGATCTTCTCCGCGCCTTCCAGGTCGGTTTGCTGGATAGCTGTCAGCGCGGCCAGACCTGGTCACGGTTCACGAATTCGGCTACGGCAGTGTCCGTGACATCGGCGAAGTCGACCAGTCGTTTCGCGTGGTAGTTCACCACGTCGTCCAGCGCCGCAGCGATCTGGTCGACAGAGTCCGCGACCTGGGAATCTTGCATGGTCCTGACGGCGAGGACGGTTCTCGCCAGCGGTGCCAGCTGTCGTATGGTGTCGGCGTGGCCGCGTACTATCCCCGCCATCTCGCGAGTCTTGTCCGGATCGAGTTCGAGTTCGCTCACCGCGCCCCCCGTCAATCGGTAGATGTGTAGCCATGCTACTGGCCCGGCCACGACACCGGCCGATGTGGGCGTGCGCGGATCCTCGTTGTCGTTCGGAGCAAATGCCAACCAGCACAACGACTCTGCCCCACCCGGGATTTTCGAGTGGTACGCGCTTAGGGGCGCCCGGAATAGCGTTCGCTATCCCTGCGGCCCCTACAGCAATCCGCGACGGCAGCGTCGTCGTCGGTTCGCTGCCTCCCTCGCGCCGTCGCGGTTGCTGGTCGTCGGGGAAGAGATCGTGACTTCCCGTTGTTACACCCGATCGCTGCCAGGTCCGCAGACTGCGGAGAAGGGGCCGGTAACCTGCGGGTTGTCGGAGGGGTCGGGGAGAATGGCGGGGAATCTATCGGAGGAGGGACTGTGAACGACGGTCCGCTGATCGTGCAGAGTGACAAAACGCTGCTGTTGGAGGTCGACCACGAGGCGGCCGACGCGGCGCGGCAGGCGATCGCGCCGTTCGCCGAATTGGAGCGGGCGCCGGAGCACGTGCACACCTATCGGGTGACGCCGCTGGCCCTGTGGAACGCGCGGGCGGCCGGGCACGATGCCGAGCAGGTGGTGGACGCGCTGGTCAGCTTCTCCCGGTACGCGGTGCCGCAGCCGTTGCTGGTGGACGTGGTGGACACCATGGCCCGCTACGGCAGGTTGCAGCTGGTCAAGCATCCCGCGCACGGCTTGACGCTGGTCAGCCTGGATCGCGCGGTGCTGGAGGAGGTGCTCCGGCACAAGAAGATCGCGCCCATGCTCGGCGCGCGCATCGATGACGACACGGTGGTGGTGCACCCGTCCGAGCGCGGCCGGATCAAGCAGATGCTGCTGAAGATCGGCTGGCCCGCCGAGGACCTCGCGGGTTACGTCGACGGCGAGGCGCACGCGATCGAACTCGACTACGCGACCGACGGCTGGCACCTGCGCGACTACCAGCAGATGGCCGCGGACTCGTTCTGGGCGGGCGGCTCCGGAGTGGTGGTGCTGCCCTGCGGCGCGGGCAAGACGATGGTCGGCGCCGCGGCGATGGCCAAGGCTCAGGCGACCACGCTGATCCTGGTCACCAACACGGTGGCGGGCAGGCAGTGGCGGCGCGAACTGCTCGCGCGCACCTCGCTCACCGAGGAGGAGATCGGCGAGTACTCCGGTGAGCGCAAGGAGATCCGCCCGGTCACCATCGCCACCTATCAGGTGATCACCCGCCGCACCAAGGGCGAGTACAAGCACCTGGAACTGTTCGACAGCCGCGACTGGGGACTGGTCATCTACGACGAGGTGCACCTGCTGCCCGCACCGGTCTTCCGGATGACCGCCGATCTGCAGTCCCGCCGCAGGCTCGGCCTGACCGCCACGCTGGTGCGCGAGGACGGGCGCGAGGGTGACGTGTTCTCGCTGATCGGCCCGAAGCGCTATGACGCCCCGTGGAAGGACATCGAGGCCCAGGGGTGGATCGCCCCCGCCGACTGCGTCGAGGTCCGGGTCACGCTGACCGACGCCGAACGGATGGCCTATGCCACCGCCGAGCCGGAGGAACGCTACAAACTGTGTTCCACCGCGCACACCAAAATCGCGGTGGTCGAGTCGATTCTGGCCCAGCACCCGGACGCGCCCACCCTGGTGATCGGCGCCTATCTGGACCAGTTGGACGAGCTCGGCGCCGAACTCGACGCCCCGGTGATCCAGGGTTCGACGAAGACCAAGGAGCGTGAGGAGCTGTTCGACGCGTTCCGGCGCGGCGAGATCCCGGTGCTCGTGGTGAGCAAGGTGGCGAACTTCTCCATCGATCTGCCGGAAGCGTCCGTGGCCGTGCAGGTTTCGGGTACCTTCGGCTCACGACAGGAGGAGGCGCAGCGCCTCGGCCGGCTGCTGCGGCCCAAACAGGACGGGGGCCAGGCCCATTTCTACTCCGTGGTCGCGCGCGACACCCTCGACGCCGAATACGCCGCGCATCGGCAGCGTTTTCTCGCCGAACAGGGGTATGCCTATCGCATCACGGACGCCGACGACTTGCTCGGCCCCGCCATCGGATAAGCGGAGGCGTTGCCTCCACAAACTGTGCTAGGAATGAGGGCGTGCGACGCTTCGAATTCGCGGTGGACCGCAGGCATGCCCACGCGGTCAACGAAGTCTTCGCCGACCTGCGCCGCCTGCGCCTCCTGGCGATCGCCGCCGCGGTCGTCGCCGCGGCCGGGACGGCGTTCCTGATCTGGCTGAACCACTCCTGGGCATATCTGCTCGCGGTCGCGTTCGCGCTCGGCGCGGTGACCGCGCTGTGGGTGGCCCTGTGGACGCCGCGCCATTCCAGCATCGACAAGCTCTACGCGGACGGTGAGCTGGTGCCCGCGGTGGTCTCGGAGGTGCGCCTCTCCGGTGTGGTGCTGCTCGCCTTGGTCGATGTGTCCACTCCTGGCACGGGCGATCCGCGCTACGCCTTGGTGACCAGGAAGGTCAGTACTCTTCCCGGCCACGAGGCCAAGCCGGGCGAGCGCGTGCCGTCGGTCGCGGTGCGCACCGACCGGGCGCCGCGACAGGTGGGTGAGCGCTGGCAATCGGTCAACGCCATGCCGATCGCCTGGGGCACCACCGACGAATCGGTCATCGCCCGCGCGCGCTCGGCGATCAGCGAGACCGAGTGGCGGCTGCTCACCGACAATCTCGCGCTCGCGGAGAAGGTGCGGAGCACCACCACGAAGCGACTGCTGCTCGATCCGCACCAGCTGCCCGGCGAACTGGGCACCTGAATCAGGCTGCGAACGCGGGAATTCCGGTTGCGCGGCCGCCTACACTCGAAAGATGGTTCCAGCGTCCAATCTGCTGGCATTCGTCGCCGCCGCGGTCGTCATCATCGTCGTGCCCGGTCCCGGCGTGCTGTTCACCGTCGGTCGCGCGCTCACCCTCGGCCGCCGCGCGGCGTTGCTCTCGGTGCTCGGGCACGCCGCGGGCGTCTACGCCGCCTTGGTCCTGGTCGCGATCGGTTTGGGCGCCTTGCTCACGGCGTCGGCCCTGGCGCTCACCGTGGTGAAGTTCGCGGGCGCGTTGTATCTGATGTATCTGGGCATCCAGGCTATTCGGCAGCGCTCGGCGTTGCGCGAGGCGCTGGGCGCCTCGATCGAGCCGACGCCGAACGCGCGGGTGCTGCGCCAGAGCGCGATCGTTGGGCTCACCAACCCCAAGGCGATCGTGTTCTTCTCCGCGGTGCTGCCGCATTTCGCCGAACCGGCGTCGGGCTCCCTGTCGTGGCAGTTCCTGCTGCTCGGCACCGTGTTCCTCGCCATCGCGCTGGTCTCCGACAGCGCGTGGGCGCTGCTGGCCGCCTCGGCGCGGTCCTGGTTCGCCAGGTCGCCGCGCAGGCTGGAAGCGGTCGGCGGCGCGGGCGGGGCGATGATCTTCGGTGTCGGCGCGTCGGTGGCGCTGACCGGCAGCGGCGACTGAAGCCGCTACCATCCAGCGAGGCCGGTGCGCCGGTATCGGCAGAGGCGGGGTGGAGAGGGGTGGTCGTTCGTATGAGGTTGTCCGGCCGGATGTGCGCCGCGGTGGCGTGCGTGTTCGTCGCGGTGCCGTGGTCACCCGCGAACGCCGACCCGCCCGCCGACCCGCTCGTCGGCGCGCCGGGCCTGGGCGATCCGTACTACCCGCTGGACGGCAACGGCGGCTACGACGTCCGCCACTACGACATCGGCATCGACTACGACCCGCCGAGCCGCCGCCTCGCGGGCAGCGCCACGATCGTCGCCACCGCCACCCAGGCTTTGCGCGTGTTCAATCTGGACTTCGCGGGACCGGAGGTGCGGATGGTGTCGGTGAACCACCTTCCCGCCGCCTTCGACCGCAACGGCGAGCACGAGCTGACGGTGACGCCGATGCTTCCCTTGCTGCCCGGGGTGCCGTTCACGGTCACCGTCGACTACGCGGGCCCCGCCGTGAACACCGAAGGCGAGGGGTGGACCTTCGCCCCCAGCGGCGGCGCCTTCGTCGCGGGCGAGCCGCACTCGGCGACCAGCTGGTACCCGCTCAACGACACTCCGCTGGACAAGGCCACGTTCACCCTGCACGCCATCGTTCCCGCGGAGTGGGAAGTGGTCTCCAACGGTGTGCGAACCCAGAACGAGGTGCGCGGCGACAAACGGGCGGTCCGCTGGGTCAATGCCAAGCCGGTGCTCGGCTACCTGACCACCGTCGCGATCGACAAGTTCGACTTCCTCGAGCAGCGCAGGGCCAATGGCACTCCGCTGATCAGCGCGTTCGCGCCGAACGCGGACGAAAGCCACCGCGAGCTCGAGCAGCGCCTGCCGGAGATCCTGGACTTCTCCGAACAGCTCTACGGCCCGTATCCGTTCGAGGCCGCGGGCGGTATCTACTTGGACGCCGACATCACGTTCTCGCTGGAAACCCAGACCCGCCCGATCTACGCGCCGCGGATCGATCTGCAGACGGTCGTGCACGAGATCGCGCACCAGTGGTGGGGCGACTGGGTGTCGGTGCGCAACTGGTCGGACATCTGCCTGAACGAGTGCTTCGCCAGCTACACCGCCGATTACCTGTGGCCGGAGCGCATCGAGGGCAAGGACGTCGACGACGACTACCGCCGAACCATCCGGAAATACCGCGAAAACCAGAAGTTCTGGGACATACCCTTGGAGAACCCCGGGGCGGGCAAAGAATTCACCTCCGTCTATTACCGCGGGCCGCTGTTCCTGCACGCGCTGCGCAAGCAGATCGGCGACGAGGTGTTCTTCGCTGCCGTCCGGGACTTCCTGGCCGCGCACGCCTACGGCAACGCATCGATGCCGGAGTTCCGTGCCTTCGTGCAGTCCAGAACTCCGGTGGAGCTGAACGGTTTCTTCCACGCGTGGCTGAACACCACCGCGCCGCCGCCGGAGGAGTACCTGTTTCCCGGCGCACTGCGCAGCTGAATCGTCAGTCGGTCTCGACGCGCTCCCGAGCCTTCGCCACTCTGCGTTCGGCCCGGTCCAGCTGGCGTTGCGCGGCGTGGAGGCCGTCCTTGGCCGACCGCTCGGCCGCCTTGCGGAATTGCCGCTGCTGTTCGGCGTGCTCGAGCTCCGCGCGCAGCGCGGCGAGGCGTTGCTCGATGCCGGACAGTCCGGCGGTCGCTTCCTCGAGTGCGGATTGTGCCGAGTCCTTTGCCGCGCGGGCGGATTCGAGCGCGTCCTGGGCCTCGGCCAGCTCGCGGCGCGCGCTGTCGTCCGGCTGTCGCCGCGACGCCGCTCGCTCGCGCCGGGCGGCCGGTTCGGGCACCGCGAGCAGGTTCGGTCCGCTCGGCCCGAAGCCTTCGTAGCTCGCCGCCGTGGCGAGAGTTCCCGCGCGCAGCCGCTCGGCCACCTCCGAGTCGACGAGTGCCGCCGTCAACGTCTGGCCGACCGCACGCACGGCGCCCTCGCCGACCGGATGCCCTTGCTCGGCGGCGAGCCGGCCCGCCTTCTCGGCGAGCGCGTTGACCAGCTGCTGCCGCTGCGCGGTGAGGCTGCGCAGCTGCTCGGCCGAGAGTTCGCGCTGCGCGGCGGCCAGGGCCGCGCCCAGCCGGAGCAGATCCGCCACGTCCTCGGGCGCCGCGCGGGCCAGCAGGTTCGCCGCCCACGCGGTCAGGGTGGGCTTGCGCAGTTTGCCGATGGCGACCGCGAGCTGCTTGTCGCCCGCCTGCCGGGCCGCGGCCGCCCGGTCCGTGCGGGCCTCGACGAACTCCGCAGGCGGCAGCCCGTACAGCTCGCGCGCGACGTCCTCGACGGTCATACCGACCAAGCGTAACGACCCGGTATCGGACGACGACACACACCGCATACCGGACATCCGTCCAGTCGGATGGAAATCGCGAAAGGCGTTGCTAGTGAATTACTCTGCGTTCCTGCTGCTCGGCCGTCTGCTCCCAAGCATCCTCGGTTACACCCTCATGGGGCTCTACGGCACGCACATGTAGCGCGCAGGCCCGCTCGGGGCCGGCCGGTTGGCTGATGCGGCCGCCTGGTCCTACGGGTATCCTCACCGCGTTCACGAGCCCGTGAACGTGTTCGGTGAGAGAGGTTTTCAGGTGAAGTTTCCAGGAGCGAGGCTGCTGGCACGAGTTGTGCTCGCCCTCGTCGCGGTGGCCGCGGTGGTGGTCACGGTGGCCGGCTGTTCGATGATCGAGGACGCGGGCAAGTCGGACACCGCCAAGGCCGAGGTCGGCGACTGCATCAACGTCATCGAGGGCTCGGCGGCCGATGCCAAGACCGAGCCGGTCGACTGCTCGTCGGACAAGGCCGTTTACAAGATCGCGCAGTCCTACGACAAGAAGACCGACTGCGCCGCGGACTACACCTCCTACGAGGAGACCCTGGGCGGCGGAACCACCGCGTTCCTGTGCCTTGCGCCGAACTTCAAGGAGGGTAGCTGCTACAACGAGAGCAGCGCGACCGGGTACAAGCACGTCGACTGCGCGTCCTCCGATGCCACCTTCAAGGTGCTGAAGCGGATCGACGGACAAGCCGACGAACTGCTGTGTGACGCGAACGCCGACGGCTTCCGGCTCATCGAAACCGATCCCAAGGTCACCTTCTGCACGGGCAAGCCGAAGGGCTGATCACTCCAGCAGGGCAACCGACGCGATCCGGTGCAGCGTGAAGTGCCGGACCGCGCCGGTGACCGGGTCGAGCGCGTCGAGCTGCCCGTTGCCCACCTTCAACGGTTCCACCACGCGCTGCGTGGCGACCCCTTGGGCGTCGACGTAGCCGATGTTCACCGACCGCCGCACTCGCGCCGCGAGCTGGAGCAGGGCGAGGGTCGCGGCGGTGTTGGTCCTGGTCCCGTCCGGACGCACCGCCTGACCGGAGCGGGCGCTGGCGGCACGTTCGCTCGCACGTAGCTCGGTGACGAGCAACTCGAGTTGTTCGGTGGACGGCGGTGTCGGGCGATACGGCTGTCGCGCGGCGGGCCGCACCGAGATCCGCGCGCCGCGCGGACGCAGATCCACGATCGCGCCGGCCGAATCCTCACCCGCTGGCGCGAAACCCGCCGCCCGCAATTGCTCGAGCAGTTCGCCCAGCGGCGCCTGGGCGATGGCGACGGTCGGCGCGATGGACCGCAGCGCCAGCGCGCTCGCCACCGGTGCGGCGAGCACCTGAGCGAGCAGCGCCGGATCGTCGCTGCGGATGAACGACTGCGCCATGCCCGCGCGCAACTGGCCGTGCCGCCGGGCCACGTCATCGATCAGATAGGTCAATGCCTGCGGGATCGGCGTCCGGGAATGCTTGGCGAACAAAGCGTGCAGTTCGGCCGCCGTCAACCCGGCGTCGAGGGCGCGCCGCACCGAGGACTCGCCGATCCGGTACACCGTCGCGGCACCCGCGGACTCCACGTCGGCGACCAGGGCGACGCGGTGCCCCAGGTCGGTGGTCAGCGGCCCCGGCGCGATCACCGTCAGGTCCGCCTGCACCAGCACATGATCCACCGGCTCCGGCAGCGCCGCCTCCATCTCCGCCTCGGCGTCGGCGACGCTGGTCGGCGCCGCGTGCAGCAGCGCCCGCGCCGCCGAGCCGAGCGCGCCCCGGCCGACGAAGCCCAGCGCCGCCGCTTCGGCCAGGGTCTGCTCGACGACCTCAGGACGAAAGTTCCTGCGCCTGCGCGGCTGCCGCCAAGCCAGCACCCGGCCGATGTCCGCCGGGTCCAGCGCCGTACCGGACGGATATTCCGCGAGCAGGCCCAGGATGGCGTGGCGATCGCGAGGCGCGTTCGGGGTGCGCAGTTCCAGCGACAGCGCGGCCAGCGGCTTGTCGTTGGCGTCGCGCATGCCGATCATCCACGGCGTGCGGTCCACTTCGAGCCAGGTCAGGCCGAGCGCGGCCCAGCGCCGCGCGGGCGGAGACTCCAGCCAGGCGTCCACCAGCGGCGTGGGCGCCCAGAAATCGTCGGTCGAGTCGAACTCCGGCGCCGGGTCCGGCAAACCCTTCTCGATCAATTTCGCGGCGGCCAGCAGTTCGACCAGCAAACCCGCCCGCGGCTCGTCGACCCCGGCCTGCTTGGCGATGCGGCGCAGCTCCCGCACACCGAGGCCGCCCGCGCGCAGGGCGGGAGCGGGCGCCTGGCCGAGCACGTCGAGCACGGCGGCACAGTGCCGCAGCAGCTCGCCGACCTCGCCAGCGGCGACCGCGTTCACCTCGGCGGGCGCGCATTTGGCGGCTTCCGGTCGCGGCGGCGTCAACGCGTGCGGGTGGGTGACCGGTTCCCGACGCAGCACTTGGCCGACTGTGACCGGGAGTTCGACGGTCTCGTCATCGATCCAGTGCAGCAGCCGGCGCGCCAGCAGCCGCTGGATCGGTCGATCCGGGGGAGTGCCCGGTGCGGCGTCTCTCGTGCGTCCGCGCGGGCCCGTCGCCGCCAGTTTGTCCAGCAGGGCGCGTTCGGCGGGCTCGAGTTCGGTGAGCGCCGCGACGACCTCTGGTTCGGTGAGCGCGTCGGGGAGTTCGGTCGCGGTGCCGATCGGCCAGGGCAGCGCTTCGGCGGCCGCCGGAATAAGGTGCAATCGCTGCTCGGCGTCGAACCAGACCAGCGCGCGAGCCGTCAGCCGCTCCAGCGCGTCATCGATCGCGTCGGCCGCCACCCGTTCGCTCAGGTGCACGTGCAGTTCGGCACGGTCGAGCGGAGCGCTGTCGGGCCGCGTCACCCCGTGCACCGCAAGGGTTTCCAGCAGGGCGAATTCCAGGGTGTTCAAGTCCTCCGTGGCGCGCAGCACCGACGCGCGCTGTTCGGTGCGGGCGGCGAGCACGGCCATCGAGGAGGGCAGCGGCACCGCCAGGTCGGGCCGAAGCTGCAGCAGCGTCACGAGCTGGGCATCACTGCGGGCACCGAGCCATCCGGCGAGGGAGTCGGTCACGGTCATCCCATCCACCCTACGACGCCGGGCCCGGTCGATCGGAGCCTGTCACGCAACACCTGAGGTCGGAGGCACCTGGATAACTCACCGGGTACGCCCGAAGGGTGCGCGGCAACCGGCGCGGGACCTGAACGCAAATCCGGTGTCACCTGACCGGTACGGCCTGAATACTCGGAGGGGCGGCACCGCTAGCATGGGGCCGTGGTGAACAAATCGAAGAAATCCTATGTCGACAACGGCTGGCCGAAGGTGGAAGACGGCGACCACGCGGTCACCGAGCTTTCCTCGGCCCGCTCCGGTGGTCTCTCGCCCTACGGCGAGGACACCGAGTTTCCGGTCCCCGCCGAGCAGTTGCCCTACATGCACCCGAACACGGTGATCAACCGCTGAGCGCGCGACCGGAACGTTCTCGGCAACGAAGAAGGGCCCCGCATCCACAGTGATGCGGGGCCCTTCTTGAAGCTGAGCGGCGATCAGGAGGGCAGCAGGCCCTTGTTCGCCTCGTAGAAGTTCACGATCGCGGGGTCGAGGGTGACTCCGCTGGACTTGGCGGCGTTGAAGAAGTCGAGAGCTTCCTTCGGCACCTGCACGCCCTGGCTCTGCACGACCTCGAGGGCGCGGTCCACGGCGGAGAAGATCTGCTGGGTGTCCGGCGCGGCCTGGGCGGCCTGCGGCGCGGGGTTCCAGCGGGGGGTTTCGTCGGTGGCGGGCGCGGAGCGCGGGG
>NZ_JABLTE010000166.1 GCF_013315795.1 Nocardia barduliensis | reverse complement strand
GCCCGCCCGCCTGATCCACCCCTCACCCATCGGCCCCGCTCGAACGAAGGATCCCATGACCGCATCCACGCATACCGCGCTGATCACCGGCGCGTCCGCCGGCATCGGCGCGACGTTCGCCCGCCACCTAGCCGCCCGCGGCTACCATCTCCTGCTGGTCGCACGCCGCGCCGAACGGCTCCAGGAACTGGCCGCGGAACTGACCCAGCAGCACGGCGCGCAGCGCTATGAGGTGTTCGCCGCCGACCTCACCGACCCCGCCGCCCCGGCCGCAATCCTCGGCTACGCCGACGAGCAGGGACTGGACATCGACGTCCTGATCAACAACGCCGGGCTGTCGGGAAAGACCGCGTTCGCCGACACCCCCTGGGACACCTTGGCCGCAGAGATCCAACTGATGGTGACCGCTCAGACCGAACTCGCCCATCTGGTCATCCCCGGCATGAAGAAACGCCACTGGGGCCGCATCGTCAACCTGTCGTCGGTCGCCGCGTTCGCGCCACCGGCAGCGAGCCTGCTCTACACCGGGATCAAGTCCTACGTCCTCAACGTCTCACAAGCCCTGGACATGGAACTCAAACCGCACGGCATCCACGTGACCGCCCTGTGCCCCGGCTTCACCCACACCGAATTCCACGACGTCATGGGTACCCGAGACCAAGCCAACCACCTGCCCCGCATTATGTGGCAGCAGCCGGAAGCCGTCGTCACCGAAGGCTGGGACGCCGTCATGAAGGGCAAACCCGTGTGCGTCCCCGGCATCGTCAACAAGATCTCCGCCGCCGCCATGAAGCCCCTGCCCGTACGCCTGGGCTACCTCGCCGGCAAGACCCTCAACCCCTTCAAGAACAGCTGAACCGGAAAGAGATCGGGATCGGGTGCCGGCTGGTCGGCTGTGGCTGCGCTGGCTGACCGGTGACCGCGACTTGCCGCCGGTTCTGGGTGAGGGTGGTGGTTAGGCGCTCCGCGGAGAGCCCAGTCATCGCGGCGTCGAGGTCGGTGAGGACGCGCTCACCCGCGCGGGTGCGGCTTTCTTCGGTCAGCGTGGCCCAGTCACCGCGGGCTGCACAGGCGCCCAACGACATCCCGACCGCGCTCGCGGAGTACGCGGCCCGCTCCAGTGCGCGGGCGATCTCCAGGCGCTTCCGGTACTCCGGACGGTCGCGTAGCGCGTGGTGCGCCCGCTCGGCCGCCTCGCGTTCGGCGCGGCGGCGGTCGGCGGCGATCTGCTCGCGGTCGGTGGTCACGCGGGGTCGTTTGTCGCCGGTGCGCGGGAGCGAGAAGTCGGCATCGCGGTCGCGGCCGATCGGTGGCAGGTCGATGACAAGCTAGGTCACGACTTTCGTCGCCCGGTCCTTGACCGGCGTACCGGTCGCCGGGAAATTGTCACTGTGACGATCGTCGGACAACGGGAACCGCGTACCACATCTCGTCGCGGACAACAGTGGCTTGCGAGTCGGAGTCGAAGACGAGCGCGCGAGGTGGCAGGGCACGGGGCACCGCGCGGCGCTCGTTGGGTGGATGGTCGGGCATGGCGAGGTTCCCCCTCGGGTCGCCGAATCGGACTGGATCGAGTGTGGTAGCGGCAGCCGGCGACAGTTCCATGCACTGCGACCAGAGGCAATCGCATTTGAAACTATGCCCCATCTGGGCATTCGAGCAATTGACGTCCGTTGATCCGCATTATCGGACGTCAACCTGATGCCGTTCCCCGAAGTGGGCACCTCCCATGAAACATGAACTTTCTCAATTGGCCCGTGCGAGGTGAGAGGCCGACGTTCTCGACGCAGCAATGCCGACCATCGGTGACGCTCGTCGCCCCGACCCCACCCGAGTAGGACCTGCCCGATGCGGTGAGCAGCGCGCACGGTACGGGCGCGATAGCCGACGACCCGCCGCGTCGACGCGGCGGCGGCACGTTTCGTTCCCGCACCGTAGGCACTTTCTACTCTTCGGTGTAGGTAGGGCTCTAATTTCTCCGATCACCCACTACGAACGCTGCGATGCAACACGTGTCCATGATGGTGAATTCCGAAGGAGGGCTGACGGAACGGTGGAATCCACCTTCACGCCGGTCGGGCGCTCGTAGATGACGATCGAGTCTGCTTCGATCAGCCAGCGGCCACCGGCGATCGGCATATCGGAGGACTCGCCCTTGGTTGAGGCCCACGGATCGTGACCAAACACGCGTGGCGGGTCGCAAGGTTCAACGATGCGGTGGTCAGTCTGTATGCTAAAGGGCTCACGACCGGGGAGATCCGAGCGCATCTGGCCGAGATCTATGGTGCCGATATCTCGCGGGAGACGATCTTCAAGATCACCGACGAAGTGGCCGGCGAGTTGGCCGAATGGCAGTCCCTCCCGCTCGATCGCGTGAATGCGGTCGTGATGATCGACTGTATCTGGGGCAATCCGGGATGGTCAGGTCGCCTCGCGCCCGGTCTACGTCGCCGTCGGTATCGGCCTCGACGGTGCCTCACATACGCTGGTAACCAGCACTGGGGTCCGTTCAGTTCGGCCGGCACCGCGCAGTTGAGTCGCTGCCTAGACTCGTTGATAGCAGGGCATGGTTGGCGGCGTCGGATGCCTTGCGGATCGATAGGACGTCGTAGCCGATTGCCGGTCCAGGCAACGAGTGAGGTCAGAATGCCCGAAGCCGATCCGGGTCAGGTCGATGGGCCTCGTCCGGAGCGTCACCGCACCCTGACGCAGTCTGTGATGAACCGCCTTCGACAGGCCGACCTGCGGAGGAACCGTACGCTCGTCCTCGGAGCCGACGTGGAAAGCGAAGCGGCAGAACTGGAGTCCCTGACCAGTGAGGACGATCTGCGTACAAGATCGCTTCTAGGCTGGCTGCACTGGTACCGGCTGGCGGCGTTGCCGGTGGATCAGGGCAGGGCGGCGATGGAAGCCGCGGTCGGTCATTTCGCGGCGTGTTTCCTGGCCGGGGAGGATCTGGATAGGTTTCCACCACCAGTACTACCGACTCTGGCAGACGAGGTCGAGGATGAGGCCACGCGGTTGCTCGGTCAGGCAGCTACTTCCGCGGACCTGATCTTTCTCGACAGGGTGGCCGAAGTGTGGAAGCACATCGTGGTCGCGACCCCAGTCGAACAGGCTGAACGAGCTCAACGATTGTTAAAGTTCGGAGCCGCACTGAAGGTCCGCTTCGACAGAGCGGGCATGCAGAGCGATCTCACCGACGCGATCGCCTTCACACGGCGAGCCGTCGACGCAACCGCCACCGCAGATCCGAACCGTGCAAGCCGCTTGACAACTCTCGGGGTCATGTTGCGGCACAGCTTCATCCGGTACGCGCAGCATTCGGACATAGACGACGCCGTATCAGTGCATAGGCAATCCGTCGCTGCTACTCCCCTCGGCCACCATAACCGTGGTGGCCATCTGTCGGACCTGGCGAATTCGCTGTCCACCCGGTTCGAGCGGTTCGGCGCGCTCGCCGACATCTGCGACGCGGTCGACGCGGCTCGTGCAGCGGTGAACACCACCAGCATGGACAATCCGAGCAGAGCCGCGTTCTTGAACAACCTGGCGACAAAATTGTCGACGCGGTTCCGGCGAACGGGAGAGCTATCGGACCTCGAAGAGGCGGTGAGCGTAGCCAGGCAAGCGGTCGATGCCGACCTCACCGATAGGCCGGGCAGGCTCGCCAATCTGGCTAACGCCCTGTCGTATCTGTACTTACAGACCGGCGAATCGGCTGACGGCGAAGAGGCCGCAGAAGTTGGCAGACGCGCCGTCGGCAGCTTCGCGCCCGATGCTCCGGAGCGAGCGGGGGCGCTGTCCAACCTCGGCATCCACTTGCGACGGAAGTTCGAGCAAACGCATCTTCCCGCAGATCTTGATGAGGCGGTGGACTGCGGCCGGAAAGCAGTAGCGGCCACCGCGCAGGACAATCCGATTCGCGCCTTCCGGCTGTCCGAATTCGGCCGTTCTCTGCACGCAAGATTCGAGCAAACCCAGCAGAAGCGCGATTTCGACGACGCAGCAGACAGTTTCCTCGAGGCTGTCGAACTTCGGACCGCCGAGCCCTCGGTTCGTATTCCCGCCGCGCGTTCTGCGGCCTACCTTGTCGCGCAGACAGATCCGGGCCTGGCGGCGAAGCTGCTCGACCGAGCCGTGCGGCTACTGACCGATGCCTCACCACGGCGATTGGCGCGAAGCGACGGTCAGTACGCGCTCGGCAGATACGCTGGGCTCGCCGCCGACGCAGCCGCACTCGCACTCACAGATCCGTCCGTACCCGCGGCGGACCGGCCGGCAAAAGCACTGCAGCTATTGGAACTCGGCCGTGCGGTACTGTTCGGCCAAACCTTGCAGCTTCGAACCGATCTGACCGATCTCACCGCTCACCACCCGCAGCTTGCCCTTCGGTTCACTGTTTTGCGCGAGCAGCTCGATAGCACCACCGAGTCGATCACCCCCGTCACCGGAATCGCGGAGGAGTTGGCCGAAGCCGCGCAATCTCCCGAATTTCGCCGACAGCTGGCAGACGAGCTCGAGCAGGCACTGATCGAGATCCGCTCCTTGGAAGGGTTCGCCGGCTTCGCACTGCCGCCCTCGGTCGATCAACTGACCGCGCAGGCCGCGCAAGGCTCGATAGCACTGTTCAATATCAGTGAATACCGTTGTGATGCAATACTTGTCACTCCGAGCGGGGTGCACAGTATACTCCTACCCGGGCTTTCGGTCGAGAAAGTTGTCGATCAGGTCAACACCTTTCACCACTCTCTGCTCCTGGCTCGCCGCGCAACTGAGGCGACCCAGTGGCAGCCCGCGCAACAACAGCTTTCCGCATGTCTGAGATGGCTGTGGGACAACGCTGCCGCTCCGGTCCTGGATGAGCTCGGACATCGGCAGCCGCGCGCTGCGGATACGCTCGGCCCACGGGTGTGGTGGTCTCCCGGCGGCCTGCTGGGTCTGCTGCCCATCCACGCCGCCGGGTACCACACCGCATCGGAGCCCCGTGGCCGAACAGTCCTGGACCGTGTCGTCTCCTCCTACGTGCCCACGGTCGCAGCTCTACGGCACGCCCGCCGGGCCAGCGGGCCCGCAGTCAGTGAATCCGCAGTAATAGTGGCCATGCCCACCACTCCTCATGTGAAAGGCCGCCTCGCCTCGGTCACCGACGAAGTCCGAATCGTCAGTGCCCGGACGCCTTCACCCATCACTCTGGTCGAACCCGATCCCAACGAGGCGACACCCCCCGAAGTTGGCCGCCTGCCCACCAGAGACAACGTCCTGAGCCTGCTACGCCGGAGCACCATTGCGCATTTCGCCTGCCATGGCATCAGTGACAGCACGGATCCCTCCCGCAGCCGCCTGCTGCTTCGCGATCACACGACCAAACCGCTGACCGTATCCACCGTCGCGGCAATACATCTCGACGATGCCCGGCTGGCGTACCTCTCCGCGTGCCAAACCGCGCTCACCACCGATCAGCGGTTCATCGACGAAGCCATCCACCTCACCTCGGCCTTCCAACTCGCGGGATACCGCCATGTCGTCGGGACACTGTGGGCTGTCAACGACAGCGCCTCTGCCCATATTGCCGAACACTTCTATGCTGGACTCAGCGCCACCCAAAGCCCGGTACCCGACATCGACCACGCCGCACACGCCCTACATCACGCCGTGCGCGACCTGCGTGACGCCATCCCCGCGGCACCCTTTCTCTGGGCGTCCCACCTCCACGTCGGCGCATGAAGCGAAGACAAGCCGATCGACCCGAGCCTCGATGCACGTAAACCGTCACCGAACTGCTGCGACAACGCAATCATTACTATCGACAAACCAGGAGAAGGGAGTCGCCATGCCATCGAGCAGCGAATCAGATCCGGACGCTGCGACCGGCGGTGCAACCGACGACACCGCCGCAGAACTTCCACCCGAGCTGGGTTGGCTGAAGTTCGAATCCGTGACACGCGAAGTCACAACGGATAGGCTGTCGCCGTCGACCGAAACAGATCAAACATGAGCGATCAGGGGAAGGAATACGCCTCCTTCATCGCCGCGGAACTGAAAACCGAGCACGACCGCCGAGACACAGCCAACAACCGTGCCGCGGCCGCACTCACCGCTACCACGGGGTTGATAACGCTCGTCGCTGCCGTCTTCACCGTGCTTCGTGGCAAAGACTTCATACTCACCGGCCCCGCCAAAGCGACATTGCTGCTCGCGCTGATCGCCATGCTCATCACCGCCGCACTGTCATTGTTCGCCGGCTTTGCGAAATCCTACGACTCGGCAACGGCATCGACCCTGCACACCATGATCGACACCCATTGGACCGACTCGGAAGTGAGCGCCCGCAACGCGACCGCTCGCTGCAACATACAAACGCTGCAGACACTTCGGGCTGGGACCAACTTCAAATACCGAGTCCTATCCTGCGCAGGAATCTCTCAGATGATAGCCGTGCTATCACTGATCGCCTGCACCGGATTCGCGGTCTGATCCGGCCCAATCCACACACCACTACTAAGTGTCATCCAGCCACGGCGAGTTCGCAGTGATCCCGGTCGAACGTCGCGGTGGCGATCTAGACGAGTGGATAAAGCAGGTTCGCGAGGCGGGGACTGACCGAGCTCGGCCTAGACACTCGACGCCGTGGGGAAAAACGACGCGGTGGAGACGAAGAAGTCGGCCGAGCAACTGCTGACCCAGGCCAAGTAGCAGGGAGTTGACCTTGTGAGCCCGGGGCCGCACAGGAACGCCAGGACACCCACAGCTGCCACGGCGAAAATCGATAAGTGCAGCCCGACGCGGTCAGGCATCATGGCTGGCATGCACGACTGGCCTGCACCTGACTCCGGCGAGATCCCGACCCCGGAGTTGGTAGCCGCGTGGGTAGCGCTCGACACTATCCCGTCCGAACGAATCCCACTGGGCAGCGCACTGGCTCATGCAAGGCTACGACGGTGAAACGCTCCGGATATTGGCTGGGTTGAGTGGCACGGATCCTCACGATGTCCACGACATACTGCCCGCGGCGCTGGCCGACTGCACCGTCGCAATTCCGGACTCGGACGCAGCTGCGGCCCAGGTGGCGTTCACCAAACTCGCACGCATGCACGCCGACAACCGAGCCACCGAGAGATGGGTACTCGCCAAGGTTTGCGAGATCGTCGCCCGGTCCGACTATGCCGACAGCGTCATCGCACTTCCGCTCGGCCAAATATTCGATCTCGAAGACGAGTGGGTAGCGGGCTGGGGCCGAACGGAACAGCAACTCGTATATGAGATACAGAACGCATGCAGAACTCAACTCGCCACGAGTCACGCGGCACACGACCGCTGATCCAGCCGCGCCGTCGAGCGGCTCGAGGTAAGTTCAGAGAAGTTTGCTCCGGTGCCCAATGCTCAACATCAATCCCAAGATGCTCACTCGTTTGGGCGAGGTCGAAAGACCTGCGAGCGGAACCGCCTTCCGTGCGGTAGGGGTCGCGGATTGGCAGGCGAAAAGCAACGACAATGGCTTGACCAGCGGTTATCTCAGAATGACTGGAATCGACGAAGTCCGTGTAGCGCTGGGCCAGTCGCGGTGCGGTTGAGGTTACGAAGTCGTTCAGGTCCACGCGTCGGTTCTGGAGCGTCGTGGACAGCTCGATCAAGTGCTCGATGGGGGCCGGCTATCCCAGTCCGGTGCGCCGCCGCACTGCCGGTCCCGGCTGTGGGCTCGATGGATGGCGGGTCATTGTGTGATCACGATCTTGCCGTTGGCTTTGCCGCGCTCAACGTAGGCCATCGCCTCGGGGGTGTCGGCGAATGGGAAGGTCCGGTCGAGCACGGGGCGCAGGATCTGCTGGTCGTAGAGCGAGGCCAGATGAGCGAGCTGGTTGCCGTCGGCTCGCATGAAGAAGAACGAGTAGCGCACGCCCCGCTTCTTGGCTTGGGCGCGAATCTTGCGGCTCATCAGGTACATGACGGGGGAGAGCAGCGGCTGACCGATCTGTTTGGCGAAGCCCGGGTCGGGTGGTCCGACGACGCTGATCGCGATACCACCGCGGGCGAGTACGGTCAGTGACTTCTGCAGGCTGGCTACACCGAGAGAGTCGAGGACGACGTCGTAGCCGGAGAGCTCCCGGGTGAAGTCTTGTGTGGTGTAGTCGATGACTTCGTCGGCCCCCAACGCCCGGACTTTGTCGAGGTCTTTGGTGTGCGCGGTGGTGGCGACAAAGGCTCCGAGGTGTTTGGCGACCTGGATGACCGTCGATCCGAGACCGCCGGCGCCCGCGTGGACCAGCACCTTCTGTCCGGGCTGAAGGTCGGCGGTCTCGACGAGTGCCTGCCAGGCGGCGAGTGCCACCAGCGGCACTGCGGCGGCCTGCTCGAACGACAGCGAACCGGGCTTGCGGGCAACGTCGGCGGCGTCGATAGCGATGGCCTCGGCGAAGGCCCCGATCCGCAAGTCCCTCGGCCGTGCATAGATCTCGTCGCCGACTTCGAACTCGCGCACGTCTTCCCCGACGGCAGTCACGACTCCAGCGAGGTCGTGCCCCAGGACGAAGGGCGGTTTGTACTTGAGGAGTTGTTTGAATTCGCCGTTGCGCACCATCTTGTCCAGCGGGTTGATGCTCGCCGCGCGGATGTCGACGAGGACGTCGTTGCGGCCCGGCGTCGGGGTGGGGATGTCGGCGGGCTCGAGTCCGTCCTCGCCGTAGTGGTCGACCACGAATGCCTTCATCGGTGCTTCCGTCCTTACTGTTGTGGTGAGCTCGAGGGGGTTGTCGGCGGCTGGGCCAGGGCGAGCGCGTTAGTGACGCCGGCGGCGAGGACGCGATCGGAAAGTTCGCCGTCGGTGAGCGCACGGGCGAGCTGCAAGGTGCAGATCAGTGCGGTGAACAGCCCTGTCGCCCGATCGTAGGAAGCCTCGGGGTCGTCCGGGTCCAGGCGGTGTGCGATGAGGGCGAGGATGGACCGCACGCCGGTCGTGTAGGCGTCACGGATCTGTATGTCGCAGCGGCTGATCTCGTCCAGCAGCGCCGCCGACGGGCATCCGTTCTCTCGGTCATCGCGGTGGGCCGGGGACAGGTACTCGCGAATGAAGCGCTCCAACCCATCGGGCCCGTCGGGCATCGCCTCGATCATCGCGCGCTGGGCCGCGAGCTGATCTGCGACGACGTTCGCGATGAGATCGTCCTTCGAGGTGAAGTGCCCGTAGAACGCGCCGTTGGTCAACCCGGCGTCGCCGACCAGGGACGCGATGCCCGAGCCGTCGAGACCGTCGCGCTTGATCCGGCGTGCGGCGGCATCGATCAGCCGTCGTCGCGTCGCGTCCTTGTGATCAGCGGCATACCTGGCCATGGGTGGTGCTCCGTTCGGGTTCAGTGTCCCTCTCGACATTACATTACGATCATAATAGTATGACCGTAATCCAATGAACGCATGCAAAAGGGACGTCATCATGCCCACCTGGAAAGACGCACCGACGCAGACCCATCGAGGCCGCCGGTGTCACCTTCGCCTACCGGGAGCTCGGGGCGGCGTCCGAGGTCCCGATCGTGTTCCCGGACCACCGCGCGTTCGTCCCCGAAGCGCCGGCCTTCCTGGCCGTCGCCGACACCCACCCGACTCGCCAACCACAACTCGAAGACCGGCCATGAATTCCGACCAGCAACCGAATGGCATCGTGAAGACCTACCAGGACGCGCCCACCCGGACAATCGAGGCGGGTGGGATCACCTTCGCCTACCGCGAACTCGGCCCTTGCGGTGGTATCCCCGTCGTGTTCTTCGTTCACCTCGCGGGCAACCTCGACAATTGGGACCCCCGAATCATCGACCCGATCGCCGCTGGTCGCCACGTGATCGCCTTCGACAATCGGATCGCCAACGGCGACCACGACCGCATGGTGCCCTCGCCACTCTCCGAGGACCTCCACCGCCGAATCCCCGGATCGGACCTGATCATCTACCCCGGCTCCGGGCACGGCGCAATCTTCCAGTTCCACGACAAGTTCGCCCCGATCGCGGCCGCTTTTCTCGCCGACTGACGCAAGGGGGTGAACGCTGGATCGCTGATCGCGCGCGTAGCCGCTGAGGAATCTTCCGGCGCTCGGATGCACGCCGCCCGTCCAGGAGTCCCAGACTGGTGAGGTTGCGTAATCTGTGCGCCCGGCGTTCGTGGTGGGCAAATACACTCGACATTCTGGCCTGGATCCGCGTGACCGGCCGAGATGCCGTCGCGCCATACCGTGGATCGGCGCCTTATCGGCGACTGCCGGACGCGTAAATCCCCCGCCGATTTGGATGAACGGCCTCGGGTTCCATGCCCACAGGTATGTGACGAGGTTTGGCATCATGCTTTCGAAGTGCTACGTGGCAACCTAGGCCAAAGGGGTGAACAGTTCCAGCGTAGGGCTGTTGAGAGCCTTGGCCATCCCGGGCTGCGTCGCTTCGACCCACACGGCGGTGGTCGTCGGTTGGCAGCCTGGCATGCATCGCAGCAGTGGGCACGGCGTCGAGATCACCTCCATCGCAATTGTCGACACCGGGGCTGCGGTGGGATGAGTTTGGTCCAGAAGTCGTGGCGTACTGCGTCCCACAACTTGGCCATTTCCGGAAGGAGTTCTCGTGCTTGCGCGAGATCCGGAAAGTCCTCGGGGCCGAAGGATACGATCGGCGTGGCACTGGCCGTCTCGTGGACTGCGACGATGGAGATCAGGTGGTTCTGGAACGGCAGCCATGTCGCGCGCAATCCGCCGGCTTCGGTTCGTCGCATATCATCCATTTCTGTTTCCAACTCGTCGACTTTTCGAGAGCGATTCCGACCGTGGTCGAGGTCGAACTTCCGCTGATTCTTTTGCGCGATTATTGCCATCGGCCGGTTCCGGTGCGGGAACGGGGTAGAGAATGCAAACTCCCTCGTTTCGCAAATCGTAGACGTGCCGGGTCGTGGAATCCTTCGGTCGGTGGCGCTTTCCCAGCGCGGGCGACGCCGTCCTGCGGCGGCGGGAACGGTGGACGCTGATCGACCGGAGTAATTCCGGGCGGGCCAACCCCCGCCTGCTCACCTTCGGTAAGTGCGGGCAACCAATGCCGAACGCAGATGCCACAGCCCGCTCGCCATGGTGGGATCGAATCCGGTGAGCTGAGCGATCCGCTTGAGCCGGTAGTCCACGGTGTTGGTGTGTACGTGCAGTAGCCGCGCAGTGCGCCCGCGGTTCAGGTTGTGTGCGATATGGACCTGCAGGGTCTCCAGCAGTTCAGGATGTTCGTCCAGTGGGTCGAGCAGCGACCCGAGATGCTCACGGGCGGGCCCGGGG
>NZ_JABLTE010000165.1 GCF_013315795.1 Nocardia barduliensis | reverse complement strand
GGCCAGGGGGGTGGTGCGGCCCGCGCGGACACCGTTGGCGATGACGACGATCTCGGCGAGCTCGTGCACCGCCACCACCGCCGCCAACCCCAGCACCCCGAACAACGCCAGCGGGATCAGCACCGTGATCAGAGCCAGCGACAGCCCGACGTTCTGCAGCATGATCGCTCGGGCGCGGCGGGCGTGGGCCAGGGCCTGCGGCAGATGCCGCAGGTCTTCACCCATCAGGGCGACATCGGCGGTCTCGATCGCGACATCGGTGCCCATGGCGCCCATCGCGATACCCAGATCCGCGGTCGCCAGAGCGGGCGCGTCGTTGACACCGTCGCCGACCATCGCGGTGAACCGGCCCTGACGCAGGTCGGTGACGATGCGGGCCTTGTCCTCTGGGCGCAGATCCGCGTGCACGGTGTCGATCCCCGCCTCAGCGGCCAGCGCGGCCGCGGTGCGGGCGTTGTCGCCGGTGAGCATCGACACCCGGCACCCAGCCGCGTGCAGACGGTCGATGACCTCGCGGGCCTCGGGCCGCAGTTCGTCACGCACGGCGACCGCGCCGATCACCCGGCCGTCGTCCTCGATCAGCACCGCGGTCGCACCGGCGTGCTGCATGCGTTCCACCTCCGCGGCCAGCGCGGCGGCCTCGATCCAGCCCGGCCTGCCCAGACGGGCCGGGCGGCCCTCGACGCGGCCGGTCAGCCCGGCGCCGGTGACGGCTTCGACCTCGGTGGCCGGGGTGACGGTTCCGGTAGCGGTGAGGATGGCGCGGGCGAGGGGGTGTTCGCTGCGGGACTCCAGTGCCGCCGCGACAGCCAACACCCGGCTGGGCTCGACGCCGTCGATGGCGGCGACGTCGACCACGGCGGGCTTGTTCGCGGTCAGGGTGCCGGTCTTGTCCAGCGCCACCTGCCCCACCTTGCCCAACGCCTCCAGGGCCGCGCCGCCCTTGACCAGCACACCCAGCTTGCTCGCCGCGCCGATCGCGGCGACCACGGTCACCGGCACCGAGATCGCCAGCGCGCACGGGGACGCCGCAACCAGTACCACCAGGGCGCGTTCGATCCAGGTCGCCGGATCCCCGAAGATCGCACCGAGGACCGCGATCGCCGCGGCGGCGATCATGATCCCCGGAACGAGGGGTTTGGCGATCGTGTCGGCCAGCCGCTGGGCCTCGCCCTTGCGGGCCTGTTCGGCTTCCACGATCCGCACGATCCGCGCCAGGGAGTTGTCGGCGGCGGTGGTGGTGACCTCGACCTCGAGCACGCCGGTGCCGTTGATCGACCCGGCGAACACCTCCGACCCGGGTCCGGCCTCCACGGGCACCGATTCCCCGGTGATCGCCGAAACATCCAGGCTGCTGCGGCCTTCGACGATCACACCATCGGTGGCCAGCCGCTCACCGGGACGGACCAGCATCCGGTCCCCGACCCGCAACTGCGCAGGGCTGACGACGGTTTCGGTGCCCTCGCGCAGCACGGTGGCCTGCTCGGGCACCAGCGACAGCAGGGCGCGCAGACCGCGGCGGGTGCGCGCGACCGCGTACTCCTCGAGGCCTTCGCTGATGGAGAACAGGAACGCCAGCATCGCGGCCTCACCGACCTCGCCGAGGATCACCGCGCCGATCGCGGCGATCGTCATCAGCGTGCCGACCCCGATCTTGCCCTTGACCAGCCGCTTCAGGGTCGACGGCACGAACGTGTAGGCGCCGACCAGCAGCGCGGCAGCTTCCAAGCTCAACTCCACCGCCCGCGGGCCACCGGCCCAGCCGGTGATCAGTGCCGCGACCAGCAGCACCCCGGCGACCGCGGCCGCGCGCAACTCACTGACCTCCCACAGCTTCTCCGGCTCCCGCTCCTCGACCTCACCGCTGCCGCTGGTGGGTTCGTCGGGGCCACAGCATGCGTCACTCATGCCCGCACCTCCATCGACACCTCACTGGTCGCGGTGGTGGAGTCGGTGCCGTAGTTCGGGCACAACGCCACCGCGTTGCCGGTCGCGGCCAGCAGCGTCTGCGCCGAAGCCAGCAGATCCATCAGCTCCGGGCGGGCGAGGCTGTAGAACACCTGCCGACCCTGCGGACGCCCCACCACCAGCCCACAGTCACGCAGGCACGCCACATGCGCCGACACCGTCGACTGCGCCAACCCCAACCCGGCCATCAGATCCACCACCCGCGCCTCCCCAACGCCAGCCGACGCACGATCGCCAACCGCGTCGCATCCGACAGGCTGTGGAACAACGCCACCGCCGGATCCAGGCCCTCCGCACCGGCCAGACATCCATCACCATGATTCATCGCCATAATCCGATGATAACTGTCATATCCGTTGATATCGACAGGTTGCGCGATCGATCGAGCAATCCGGCCGCACACCGACAGACCTATGGCCGATAACACCGAAGCCCCCAGTCGCAAAGTAGCCAGCCGGGTGATGAGGACCTCGATCAGCTGTTCGTCGAATCAGCTTCTAGCAAGGTTCGGCGGTACCGTCGGCAACGTCGCCGACGGAACCATCGAATGTCCCTGCCACGGCAGCAAATTCAGCATCACCGACGGAGCGGTCCTGCACGGCCCGGCCCGGGAACCGCTGCCCACCCGTACCGTCAGCATCGAAGCGACAGAGATCGTCGTCCTATAGAAGGGATGAGAACCGCAATACGCCGGAAAGGGGGGCAACGGTCGGCGGTTGACACTGGTCTCGAGTGTTCGGTCGCGCGGAGCCGGAGTTGCGGGAGCAGATCACGGCGATCACCAACCGGGCCGAGGCGTTCCACGGGTTCGCCGAGTAGCTGATGTTCGGCGGAAAGCTTCGGCCACCACGGACCCGACCAGCAGGAGCGGGGGTGGTGACGTTCAACGAGTTGGTCGCCAACTACGCGATCTTCCCGACCGCCCTGGACATCACCGACGCCGCCAACGCCTGGCCGCCGGGGGCCACCGTCGACACCGATGCTCTGGCCACCATCACCCCGTCGCATCACCCGCACCATTCGCGTTCCGGCGACGGGGTGCTCAGCCTCACCCCGCCCGAGGTGGTCCCGGTCACCCGGCTCGACCTCGAACCCCGCGCGCTGTTCCCCACAGGCCGGCTGATCAGGGGTCGCGGCGCGGGCATCCGAATCTCAGGTGTCGTGTCGTTCGAACCCGGCCGCACCGAAGACGTGTCGAACCGACCTGCCGGGTGGCTTCGACGGTCGCGGTCATCACAGGGCGCGGCCAGGAAATCGCTGCGCGCTGCCTCGTCGCCGGTTCGATCACCGCGACCGTGTTGGCGGCCGTCTGCCGGCGCCGGGCCCGGGGGCGACATCGCGCAGCCCGGCGCAGCGTCGGCGTGGGCTCAGGCCCTTACCGAGCCCTGGGCCGGCGCCTGTTCCGGTATACAGTGTGTTCACCGGATGGGCTTGCGCCGGTGTCGGTTCGGCATGCCCCTCCAGCGGGGGTCGATCCAGTAGGTGAAGCGCGAATGCCGCGACAGCGCCGATCACGGCGAGCCCCAGCCATACCGCCCAGTTCGCGCCGGTAGTGCGTGCGGCGCCGACGACCGCGCCGGTGGCGAGGTTGCCCGCGAGAATACCGACACCGACCACTGTGTTGTAGAAGCCGTGGTGAGTCGCGACCAGCCCTCTGCCCGCCAGTGACACGACGGTGTCCATCTCGAAATGAAATACCGCTGCCGTACCAATGGCCAGCAACGCGGCCGACACCAGCAGCGCCGCGACCGCGGCGCCTACCCCGAACCGGTCTCGTCCGGGAATAACCAGCAGCGGCAGGAACGACACGGCGAGGATCCCCATGCCGACGACCAGGCTACGCCCGGTACCCCACCTCGTCTCGAGCCATGCGGTGATCCGGAGTTGACCGGCCACCGCCACCACCCCGGACACCACGAACAGCGCCGACACCAGGGTCTGCGATCGTGCTCCCGCGATGAATTGGGCCTGCAACGGCAGGGCGAGATAGACCTGGAACGAGAGCACATACGAGCCGATCATCGCCACCGCGAAGGCCAGGAACCGCCGGTTGGCGACCACCGTGCGCCAGTCGTCGAGCACCGACGTCGGCTCGGTCGCCACATCGGCCCGCCGCGCAGGCAGCGCGAACAACTGCGCGACTGTCAGCGCCGCGAACACCACCGCCGCCGCGCCTGCGGTCACCCGGAAATCCAGCGCCATCAGCGCCAGGCCCACCAGCGGTCCGGCCAGGATGCCTGCCTGATAGAAGATGTTCAACACGGCGAACGCCTCCACCCGGCGCTCGCCCGTGTCGGCGGCGAGGTATGCGCGCACCGCAGGGTTGAACAGTGCACCGGCGAAACCTGTAGCGGCCGAAGCAATCAGCAATCCTGGCAGCGAGGTCGCGAACACCAGCAGCGCGAAGCCGCCGGTGCGCAGCAGACATCCCGCGACGATCAGTGGTTTGTAGCCGAGACGGTCGGCCAGCGTGCCGCCGATCAGGAACATGCCCTGCTGGGAGAAGTTACGCACCCCCAGCACCAGACCGACCGCCCACGCCGCCAACCCGAGCGGACCGGCCAGGTAGCCCGCCAAGTACGGCATCAACATGTAGAAACCCAGGTTGATGCCGAACTGATTGACCATCAGCAGCCGCGCAGCGAGGTCGAAGCTGCGGAAGTTTGGGAATACGGTCACGAGAGCGCCTCCTCGGCTCGGCGGCGCGGCTCGATGACGGTGCTGCATCGGGTCCAGGATTGCACCACCCGCTGGGTCGGGTGCGCGATGGTATCCGGTTCGGTCGGCGGGGCGGTGTCGAGCAGACCATGCTCGGCGCAGTATTTGTCGTTGTAGACGGTGTCGAAGTAGCGCTGCGGCCCGTCGGGAAACACCGTCGCGATCACAGTGTCGGCGTCATGGGTGCGGGCCGCCCATCCCGCGACCAAAGCCACGGCTCCCACGCTCCAACCGCCGCAGGTGTAGTGGGTGGCGGCGAGGGTGCGGCAGGCCCACACCGCCTCGGCCTGCGCCACCCAGTGCACCTGGTCGAAGGCGGCGTAGTCGACATTGGATGGGTAGATGCTCCAACCCAGGCCGCGCATCAGGCGCGGACCTGCGGGCTGGCCGAAGATCGTGGAGGCCACCGTGTCCACACCGATCAGCGTCAGATCCGGGTTGAACCGGCGCAGCACCCGCGCAACGCCGGCGGAGTGGCCGCCGGTGCCGACCGCGCACACCAGCACATCCACTGTGCCCAACTGTTCCACCAGCTCGAGCGCCAGGGGCTCGTAGCCATCGACGTTGTCGGGATTGTTGTATTGATCCGGGCACCAGGCATCGGCCTCCCGGTCGAGCAGTTCGGTGACCCGGTCACGGCGCGCCTGCTGCCAGCCCCCGGCCGGGTGCGGTTCGCAGACGAGATCGACGCGTGCTCCATACGCTGCGAGCATCTGCGCGACGATGGGTTCCATACCGGGATCGGTCACCTTCGTGTCGTGGATGCGGTTGCGCCGCATCAAGATTCAACAACCACTCATTTGCATAAATACATTGCTATGTATGAATGTATAGAAGATAGCAGTGGCACCGGTCGGACGGACAGAGCCCAGGGCCAGGCTCGGTGCCTGCTGTGGTGCTCGGTTAGCGAGGCTCGGTTTCCCGGGTCGGGATGTCGGGTGTGTCGCTGAATTTGCAGGCGCCACTGGGTCGGAAGGGCTCGGCCAGTTGAGCGAGGTAGGCGTCGGGGTAGTTCGGTTTGGCGGCCATGCCGAGGTCGTCGCTGGTGAACCTGCGCTGTGGGTCGAAGGAGAACGTGCCGAGCAGGTGATCCCAGATCAAGGTGAACAACCCGAAGTTGACGTCGCCGATCCCGGCCCATTTGAGGTGATGGAAGCGGTGGCCTTCGTTGAGGGCGAGCGCGTAGCGCAGCGGGCCGACACGGTAGTCGGCGTTGGAGTGCTGCAGCAGCAACTGCACCGCGATCAACACCGCGAGGACCTCGGCCACCACGGCGGGCATACCGAGAATCAGCAGCGGCGCCGTACCCGCCAGCAACTCGACACCACCGTGCAGGGGATGCTTCATCAGGCCGTTGAAGCCGTAGAAGCGACGCACGCTGTGATGAACGGCGTGGAACCGCCACAGCACACCGATCTTGTGACTGGCAAAGTGCACCAACGTGATTCCCACGTCGGTGACCAGCACCGCCAGCAGCACCTGCGCCAGCAGCGGCCAGGCATTGGGCCACAACGATTCCAACGGCGACAGCGCCGCCGCGATCGGCACCACCAACACCGTCAGCAACAACCCGCCCTCGTTGACAATGCCGTGGATCGTGTCGCGTCCGGCGTCGTCGTGCGAGGTGTTCCAGTCCCCGGTGTAGGGGATGATCCGTTCGACCGCGAAAGACAACCCGACTCCGGCCAGTACGAGCAGCAGCAGCCACAGCGGCGCTGCGGGAGTGCGGGCCAGCGCGAGCGCGGCCCCGCCGATCCCCAGAATCATCAACGGCACATACCCGTAGCGGGCCAGCCGCTGGCCAGGGGTGAGCGTGGGTGCAGTGATCGTGTTCATGGCATCGAGCTTGGCCGCCGATGCCGGGATCGAGCTTGAACGATTCGGCTGGGCTGGGTTCGACTACCCGGTGCCGAGACGGATATTTCTGGTCAGCGCGGACGGCGGCAAGCCGAAGGTGTCCCGGCACGTGCGGGTCAGGTGAGCGCTGTCGGAAAAGCCTGCGGCATGCGCGGCGGCGGTGAGGTCGTCACCGGCTGCGACCCGGGCGATCGCCGTTGAAATCCGAGACCACAACACGTATCGGCGTAGCGGCAGCCCGACTTGAGCGCTGAACAGGTGAGTCAACCGCGTCGTGGACAGACCTACCCGCCGCGCGACATCGCCGGTGCGGACCGGGCCGTATGCCAGCAAACCAGGAATCAGATCGAGGGCGGCAGTCACCGACGGATGACGACCGAGCGGGGCCGGGTCGGGCACCAACCCGGCGAGCAGATCGGCGACGCAATCACTCAACCGCCGATCCGGCCTCACAAGTACTGCGCCGAGCGGTGGTCCCCCGGTCCACCCGTGAGTGCGGCTGTGACGCTCGGCGGCCCGGCCTGCCGCCGATTCTGGTTCGAGAAAGACCGCGATCCCGAACTCGGCGCCGCGCTCGATCCGGTGCGCCGCATCCGCCACCACGATCACCTGCCGACCACGGTGCGCGCGACCTGCCTCGTCGACGACGACCATTTCGGTGTCGGAGACCATCACCTGCACCGCGTGGTGGGAGTGCGTGCCGGTCGGTCCGATCGATCCAGAGAACCCCAGCAGCCCTGGGCGGATCAGGGCACCGCCATGCCAAATGGTCTCGCTCATGCCCCGTCACCACCATCCAGACAGTGCCACCATCGGCGACGGCGCGCCGGTTGATCGCCATCAGTAGATGATAGCCATCGCGACGCAGGCATTCGGCGTCATGAGGGTGCCGTGGGGTGCCTCGGCGGCAGCGCTGCCGGGTGCGACGACAAGGCCGTGTCGATTCCGGTTCGATACTTGGCCGGAGTCGACAGTCCAGTCGTAGCGATGCCCCGTGTCTGGTGCGGCAGCGGCCGTGCGGGAGGGTGCGATCTTCGTACTTTCGCATCGAAATGGGTTGAATTCGGTACCGAGGTACAGGTTTAGCGTCGAGGTAGGCAGCGCTGATCCTCGGCGCTGGATCGCTGGAGGTGCAGGTCATGGCCATGCAGGCTTCGATTCGGGAGATTACCGACGCCGAGCTCGCCACCATCGTTTCGGGACAGCAGTCGCGCGCGGTGGTGGTCGAGTTCTGGGCAACGTGGTGTGGTGCGTGCCGGCGGTTGGCCCCGGTGCTGGAGTCCCTTGCCACCGAGTTCGGTGAGCAGGTGGAGATCGTCAAAGTCAACGCGGACCAGAGCCCCGTGGCCGTCGGCCGGTTCGATGTGACATCGACGCCGACGATGATCGCCTTCGTCGGCGGTGAGCCGGTCGCTACGATGATCGGCGCGCAGCCGGAGCCTTCGGTGCGCGCTTGGCTCGGTGAGGTGCTGGCATCGGCTGGGCCGCCCACCCAACGAGCCTCGTTGTGGGCGCCGGTCGATGCCTGCACCTTGCCCACTGCCGAACAGCCGCTGCGGAAAGCCGAGTTCGCCGGGCTGTTCTCCGCCGCGCTGCGCGGCGTGCAGCGGGTGTCGCCGACGCTGCTGCATCTCGAGCTCGACGCCACCGCCGAATCCACCGCCCGGGGCCCTGGCCGCGCGTGAATCCCGGTGCTGCTCATTCTTCTCCTTCACCTTCGCTGCCCGAGGCTCGGACGGGTTGTCGATGCAGATCGCGGTGCCCGAGGCCCGCGTCGATGTCCTCGACGGTCTGGCCGCGCAAGCCAGCGCGGCGAGGGCGGCGTGAGCGGGCTGCGTACCGGTCAGCTCGCCGAAGCGGCCGGTGTCAACATCCAGACGCTGCGCTACTACGAACGGCGCGGGCTGCTCGCCGAACCTGCCCGCTCGCTGGGCGGGCATCGGGTGTATCCACAACAGGCTCTCACTGTGCTGCGGGTGATCAAGGCCGCCCAGAAGCTGGGGTTCACCCTCGAAGAGGTCGCCGATCTGCTCGATTCCACCCAATTCGTCGGCCGCCGCCGCGTCGATGCCGGGCTGGCGGCGCGCACGGCCGCCAAACTCGCCGAGGTCGACGCGAAACTCGCCGAACTCCACGCTGTGCGCGACACCCTTGCCGCCGCGCTCGCTGCGGGGTGCGAGGACCTGCTGACATGCAGCGAAAACCTCGACTGCCCAATCCCTTTCACCAACAACACCGGTGTGACCGACACCGTCGGAGGCCGATGTGGCTGCTGAAACGACCAACAACCGCCGCTGGTGGGCACCTATAGGGCTCCGCGCATTGCTGTGCATCGGCTGTTGCGCGGCACCGCTGCTCGTCGCGGCCGGTGCGGTCTCGGGCGGAGTGGTCCTGACCAGTCTGTCCTGGCTCGAACCCCTCGGCTACGTCTTGATCGTCGCCGGGGCAGCCGGATTGCTATGGTCACGGCTTCACAGATCAGGCACCCGTCGCCGAAACCTCGAGCAGGTGCACAGACGCTCACCGGCGCTTGCCCGTTCACGCAATTCGCGGGGCCTGCTCGGGGTGAGGGCTTTTGCGGCCGGTGCAGACGTCGCGAGTCTTGGCCGCGGCGCTCCCTTCACGCTGGCGTCCTGGATCGTGCCCGCTCAAACTCGGCGAAGGCACCCATGACCGATAGCCGCAGCGTCGCCAGCGGCGAGTCCTCTCCGGTGAACATGAGGTTCTCCTTCACGAACTTCGTCCGCCAACTCGTCGAGCTTTGAGCGGGCGGTTCGCCACAACCCGGGGTGTTGGTGCTCGCCGCCGCGGTGGTCGCCGTTCTGGGGGTGGCCGCCGGGTGCGGTGACCTTGAAGGGTTTCAGGATACGAGAGTCGCTGTGTAACCCAGTTTTTCGATGGCCGCGACGATGTCGGTGGGAGTGGTGGTGCTGGTGTCGAGTTCGACCGTGCTGTGGCCTTTTTTCATGGTTGTTTGTGTGTTGTGGACTCCGGGGAGGTCGTCGAGGGTGTCGTCGATGAGCAGGGCGCAGCTGCCGCAGTGCATGCCTTCGATGCGGAATTCGTGTGTGCTGGTGGCCATTTCGTGCTCGGTCCTTTTGTGTGTCAGGCGATGGTGATGGTGCCGGAGTACATGCCCATGCCGCAGGTGTAGTCGAGCCGGCCGGGCTGTAGTACGCCCAGGTCTATGCGAGTTTCTCCGCTGGCGGGCAGGATCTTTTCGATGTCCCGGTCGGGGATGACGAGGTATCGGACGCAGCCGGATGCGTTGTCGGACTTGATCACCAGCGTGGTCGGGATCCCGGCGGCGGCTTCGATGGTGTGGGGGGTGTAGGAGCCGGTGCGGGCGGTGATCGTCACTGTCTGCGTGCCGTTGGCGATGGAGGCGGCTGCAGCGTCGGGTGCGGGTCCCGCGGGGCTGAGTGATGCGGTGATGCGGTTGGCCGCGAGTGGGGATCCGGCGAGTTCGAGTCCGCCGTTGAGGGTGTAGAGGCCCATGGCGAGTACCACCAGCCCGGTGGCCAGGCTGAGCTTTCCGCGCCAGGCGGTCGCGGTGAGGCGGGCGGCGTAACCGAGGACCGCGAATAGTGGTCCGGTGCCGAGGACGAAGACCGCCATGATCGCTGCGCCCTGCCATGGTGAGCCGGAGGCGAGCGCAAGGGCCGCGACCGACAGGGTCACCCCGCACGGGATGAGGATGGTGGCCAGGCCGAGCAGGGCGGGCGCGAGAGCGGCCTGGGAGCGGGCCTGACTGCGGACCAGCCTCGTCCAGGACGCGGGTGGTTCGATCACAATGCGGCGCAAGCCCGGGACCCCGAGTTGGGCGAGCCCGAAGGTGACGATCAGCACTCCGGCGCCGATCTGCAGCCAGGTGCGCATCCCGAGGGACAGTTGGACGGCGCCGCCGAGCGTTCCGAGCAGGGCGCCGAACAGGGTGTGGGAGGCGAGTTTGCCGGCGAGGAATCCGCCGACGGGGGTGAGGTCGTCGGCCAGCCGGGTCGACCACCGGGCGGGTGCGGCCGAGCCGGTGCCCTCGCCTGCGACGGTGGTCTGCGGTGCGAGCGCGGCGATCGTTTCGCTGGCTGTGCTGCGCTGACGGGTGATCAATCCGGTGAGCAGTCCGCCCTGCACGGCGGCACACGAGAGACCACCGGCGAACAGGCCGGTGGTGAGGATAGCGAGGAGATTCACGCAAGCTCCTGAAAGCAGAGGTGGGCAGAGGAAGACACGCGAGCGCCACCGACCGGGCCGCGGCGCGGGCCAGGCAGGTGGGCGGTGGTCTTTCCTATGTCCGGAGCACGCAGAGTTGCGCGAGGGTGGGTGCGCGAGGTAGCGCGGCGCGAGCCGCGCGGGTGGGCCCGGCTCGAATGGGTATGGCCGCCGTCGCCGTGGCTCGCGGCGGGCGCAGTGTCGACACCGCCAGCCAGGTGAGGATGGCGACCATGCACGCGGCGAGTACACCGCCGAGCATCACGGGGTCGCCCGCGGCGTCGGCCGCGGTCTTCACGGCGTGAAGCGTGTCGGTGACAAGGTGGTCCACGCGGTCACCGGCGCTGGCGGTCGTGTCGATGGAGTGCACCCCCGCATGCGCCATCGGCAGCGCCGGCATGCCGTCTTTGCACTGGAGTCCGTGCATCAGCGCAATTCCCACGAGCGCCGCCGGCACCGCGAGCAGGCGCACAGGTATGCGACGCGAGGGCGGGGCGGCGGTCACCCCGCCGAGAGTACCAACCAACTACGGAGCCCTGTAGTAGGA
>NZ_JABLTE010000164.1 GCF_013315795.1 Nocardia barduliensis | reverse complement strand
ATGATCAGCAATCCGAGCGCGATCGGCAGCGAGATACCGTCGATCTCCACCGCACCCAGCGCCTCCCCCAACCCCGGAATCACCCGCCCGAGCAGCAACCCGGCGGCCATCGCGACACCGATCCACACCGGCAGGAACCTATCCAGCGTCGATAGCTTCGCGACGACGCCGTGCTCGGCGGTGGTAGTGGTGTCCACGCTCATGCGCCGACTCCCGCCGTCGCGCCGCTTTCGATCAACAGCACATCCGACAGTCGTTGCAGCGCTTCGGGAATGACCCGGTAGTACACCCATGAGGCGCGCCGTTCACTGTCCAGCAGCCCGGCCTCGCGCAGCACCTTCAGGTGATGGGAGATCGTCGGCTGGGTCAGATCGATGCCTTCGGACAGATCGCACACACACGCTTCCTGCCCGGCGCGCGAGGCGATCGCGCTCAGCAGCCGCAGCCGCACCGGGTCCGACAGCGCTTTGAACACCCCGGCCAACTCGCCGGCCGCGTCGGCGGACAAGGGCTCACGCACGATCGGCACCACCGAGCACGCCTGCACAGGCGTCACCACCAGCTTCGACTTCGACATACGGCTATATTGACCGATATCTATACTGTCGGGCAAGCAAACACCCGGTGAACACACGCACTCCGGTGCGGGTTCGGGCGACATCCCGCAGGCGAGTACTCGGGTTCGACCTGGTGATCCGCGATATGCGCACTGGACCGGTCCGAAGCGCGGCGGTTGATGACGAGTCCATGATCACACACGCCCTGCGATCCGGACCCAACGCGCGCGCGTCGCCATCACGGCAGTCAGGTGCCCGACCGTCATGATCGGTTCCCGGACTGCCTCCGCGTGAAGGCTGACCTAATTGTTTGGTCGTTCATCTGCGCGTCTTCTATGGCTCGTCTGCGGCGTTTACCGTGCGGCGCGTTGAGACCTACCTGGGAGTTCGCCGTGAATCTCACCCCACTCGCTCTTTTCGTGCAGCACGACGGCCAGTCGTCGCGTGCCTCCCTCACCTGCCAGTACAAGTGCGGAAACGCGTGCTTCCACGAGGTCTCCAACACCTCCGGCGGCGAATACTTCGGCGACATCGTCGCTGCGTTGTCGCGTCGCGGTGTTCTCAAGGGCGGCGCGGCGGCGGTGCTGGCGGTGGGCGCGGGCAGCCTGCTCGCCGCCTGCGGAGAGGACACCCCCGCCGACCCCGCGTCCGCTGCGGGCGGTTCCCCGGGGACCGGCACCGATTTCGCGGTGGTCGCGCCGAACACCAAGGATGAAGTGGTGATCCCCGAGGGATACCAGCAGCAGGTCGTCATCCGGTGGGGTGACCCGCTGTTCGAGGATGCCCCGAAGTTCGACTTCGACAATCAGACCGCCGCGGCGCAGGCCAGGCAATTCGGATACAACGCCGACTACGCGGCCCTGTTGCCCATCGACGGCGCGGCGAACAAGTACCTGCTGGTCGTCAGCCACGAATACACCACCGAACCGATGATGTTCCGTGGCTTCCGGCCCGACACGGTGAGTGCGGCGCAGTACGAGATCGCGTTGGCCGCACACGGTTTGACCGTCGTGGAGGTCCACGGCGAGGCCGGTTCCGGCAAACTCGTTCCCGCCTTCGGCAAATACAACCGCCGCATCACCGCCACGACCGAGATCGGGTTCACCGGTCCCGCGGCCGGCAGTGATCTGCTGAAGACCTCCGCTGACAGCTCGGGCACCAAAGTGCTGGGAACACTGAACAACTGTGGTGGCGGCCTCACTCCCTGGGGGACCGTGCTCTCAGGTGAGGAGAACTTCAACGGCTACTTCGCCGGAGAGCCCGCCGACCCAGCGGTGGCCGCGCGGGCGAAGCGCTACGGCGTCGGCAAGGTCGACATCCCGCGCCACTGGGAACGCTTCGACAAGCGCTTCGACGCCGCCCAGGAGCCGAACGAAGCCAACCGGTTCGGCTGGGTCCTCGAAGTCGACCCGTGGGATGCGAATTCCACCCCGGTCAAACACACCGCGCTGGGCCGGCTCAAGCACGAGAGCGCCGAAATTCACGTCACCGGCGACGGCACGGTCGTCTCCTACATGGGCGACGACGAACGGTTCGAGTACATCTACAAGTTCGTCTCGTCGAAGAAGATCCAGCCCGGCACCGGCGCGGCCAGCCGTCGGCACAACATGACGATCCTGGCCGAAGGCACCCTGTATGTCGCCAAGATCACCGGCGATCACCCCAGCCAGGTCGACGGCTCCGGAAAGGTACCCTCCGACAAGGGATTCACCGGCACCGGGCAATGGATACCGCTGCTCGAGGCCCGCGCGGACGGCCAGAGCAAGTCCCTGGTCGAAGGCATGACCGCCGCCGAAGTCGCCGTCTTCACCCGCCTGGCCGCGGACAAGGCCGGTGCCACCAAGATGGACCGCCCCGAGGACATCCAGCCGAATCCGAAGACCGGCAAGGTGTACGCCGCGCTCACCAACAACTCCAATCGCGGCAAGGACGGCTTCGCCGCCGCGGACGAAGCCAACCCCCGCAACCAGAACAAGAACGGCCAGATCCTCGAAATCGACGACGACCACAAGGGCACAACGTTCACCTGGTCGCTGCTGCTGGTATGCGGTGACCCGAAAGCCGCCGACACCTACTTCGCCGGGTTCGACAAGGCGAAGGTCAGCCCCATCTCCTGCCCGGACAACGTCGCCTTCGACCCGTACGGCAACCTGTGGATCTCCACCGACGGCAACGCCTTGAAGTCGAACGACGGCCTGTTCTCGGTCGTGCTCGACGGTGAGCGCCGCGGTGAGACCAAGCAATTCCTCACCGTGCCCGTGGGCGCGGAGACCTGCGGACCGATCATCGAGGAGAACCGGGTCATCGTGTGCGTGCAGCATCCCGGGGAGTCCGACACCGCCACCCCCGACAACCCCACCTCACACTGGCCCGATGGTGCAAACGCCCAGCCCCGGCCCTCGGTCGTCGTGGTGTGGAAGAAGGATGGCGGCCGCATCGGCAGGTAGTCGATCGGCCGTCCGACTCCCAGCCATTCCCAACAGCGAGGAATTCGCATCGACCGATGCCTATCGCACAAGAGACCGACCGTGGTGGATGGCGGCTGATCACCGCCATTCACCACGATCGTCGCGGGGACACGGGGTAGCCGTTCGCCGGAAATCGGGCGGATATGGCGTCGGCGCGATCGAGGTCGACATCGACGCCGAACTCGCCCAGCTCGGCCCCACCGGTTACCGGCCGCTGCGGGTGCGCGACACCCTCTTCTGACCTCGCCCTGGGTGCTGCGGGCGAGACTCATCGGCATTCTGAAATGCCGATGCTATCGGGTGTGTTCTTTCGCCTTCGGTGGTGTCCAAGCCAGGCCGGACAGGGGTGTTAGGGTTTCGTCAAGAACCTGTTCGGAGCTGGGAGGAGTCCGCGATGCACCTTGGTAACCGCTCGCGTGGCCTCGATCTTCCGGTTCCGGTCCTGGAGACGTTGGAACACCGCCCGATCGGCACCAACGGCTATGTCAGTACCTGGGGCGCGATCACCAGCATCTGTCCACCACAGCTGGGCTGAGCCCACCCGCAGCGAACGCTCGGGTGGTCATGGCGTCGTCCATGCCTATTCGCCCTTGCTGACCCCAGGAGATCCCTTTCATGTCTGCTTTGTCGCGGACCGTCGCTGCGCTGCGCTCGGACGCGCTCAGCGGTTCACTGCTCATCGGCGCGGCCGTTATCGCCGTGGTGTGGGCGAACTCGCCGATCGCCGATTCCTATGAAGCGTTGCGCTCGTTCACCCTCGGCCCCGAGTCGCTGCACCTGAACCTATCGGTGCAGACGTGGGCGGCCGACGGACTGCTGGCGGTGTTCTTCTTCACCGTCGGCAACGAACTCAAACAAGAACTCGTCCACGGCGAGTTGCGGGACCCGCGGCGTGCGGTACTGCCGATCATGGCGGCCCTGGGCGGTGTCCTCGTGCCCGCGCTGGTATTCCTCGCGATCAACCTCGGCACCCCGGGTGAGGCGGTGCGGGGGTGGGGGATCCCGATGGCCACCGACATCGCCTTCGCGGTCGCAGTGCTGGCCGTAGTCGGGCGGGGGCTTCCCAGCGCGCTGCGGATGTTCCTGCTGACCCTGGCCACGGTGGATGACATGTGCGCGGTGGTGGTCATCGCGGTCGCCTACACCACCGGCCTGAGTCTGCTCGCGCTCTCGGCCGCTCTGGCGGGCCTGGCTATGTTCGGGTATCTGCAGAACGGCAAGAGCCGAGCGGCGGCCCGGCTGCGGGCCGCCGTGCCCGGGTGGATGCTGTTCGGGCCGCTGGCAGTGGTGATCTGGGCGTTGATGCACGCCTCCGGGGTCCACGCCACGATCGCCGGTGTCGCGATGGGTCTGTTGATGCGCACCAGCACCCGCGCCGGTGAATCAGCCTCGCCCTCGTACCGCGTCGAGGCGTTCCTGCGCCCGGTCTCGGCCGGGTTCGCGTTGCCGGTATTCGCGCTGATGTCGGCCGGAGTCACCCTCTCCGGCGCCGACAACTTCTGGGGCAGCACGATCACCTGGGGCATCCTGGCCGGGCTGCTGGCGGGCAAGTTCGCCGGCGTCCTCGCCGCCACCTGGGTGACCGCGAGGTTCACCTCGGCGCATCTGAACCCGCAGCTGGGATGGGCTGACATCGCCGGAATCGGCGTGCTGGCAGGCATCGGGTTCACGGTGTCACTGCTGATCGCCGAGCTGTCCTACACCGAGCCCGGTCACCTCACCGACGCCAAGGGCGCGATCCTGCTCGCGTCGGTCACCGCAGCGGTGCTCGCCGCGCTGGTTCTGGGCATCCGGAGCCGGGTCCACCGAAAAGCGGACTCCGATGGATTCGCTGCGCGACTGTCCAGTAGCGCCGTGGCGGAGTAGTCGACCTCGATACCTCCGCACAGCCGCGACCAGCATCGACCCTGACGGCGAGCGCCGAGCCCGCACCCGTAGAATTACAGGCGCGGCGGTGGGGCTCGCCGCTTTCGACGACGGTCGGAAACAACCGCGGCATCGACCGCCAACAGTCCCTACCCCAGCAACCCGACCACCATTGTGTCGGTGTGGAGTAGGAGACAGTTATGCCCGCCGAGCCCCGCCCAGCGCTTCCGGTCGACTCCGACATCGAGGTGTCCGACCCCGCCCAGCGACGCGAACTTTCCGCCACGCACGGCGCGGTGCTGGCCGTGATCGCCTCCGGTGGCGCGCTCGGCGCCGTGGCCCGCTACGGCCTCACACTGAAGTGGCCGACACCGGCCGACGGGTTTCCCTGGGCGATCTTCACGATCAACGTCACCGGCAGCTTCCTGCTCGCCGTGCTGATGGTCGTGATCACCGAAATCCGACCCACTCACCCACTGGTGCGACCTTTCCTCGGCGTCGGGGTACTGGGCGGGTTCACCACCTTCTCCACCTACGCCAACGACACCCGCGCCCTGCTCGACCCCGCCACCGCTACCCTCGCCCTCGGATACCTGGCCGGCACCCTGCTCGCCGCCCTGGCTGCCACCGCAGTGGGCTTGCAGCTCACCCGAGCAGCGGCACGACTGTTCACCGCGCAGGTGACGCTATGAACACCGTTCTCGTCATCGCCGGAGCGGCCGTGGGTGCGCCAGTGCGCTACCTCCTCGACCGCGCCGTCCAGGCACGCCACACCAGCCGCATGCCCTGGGGCACGATGGTCGTCAACATCTCCGGCTGCCTGCTGCTGGGTGGGCTGACCGGCGCGGGGCTGGCCCAGTCGTGGATGCTGCTGGCGGGCACCGGTTTCTGTGGTGCGTTCACCACCTACAGCACCTTCAGCTACGAAACCGTCCGGCTCAGCGAGCAACGCGCCTACCGGCAGGCGCTGGGCAACGCCGCGTTGAGCGTCGCCGTCGGGTTACTCGCCGCGGTGGTCGGCTACACCCTCATCCAAGCCGCTGTGGGGTAGCCGCTACTTCGAACCGTCCCCGCAGGCGATACGCGAACTGACCTCGCTGCTGGGTCCGGGAGCCGACCGCCGCCGCTGACCAGCAGCTGCGCCATATCCGTTGTTTTCGGCGGTTACTACGGAGACCGCGGGAGCGTATCGACGCCGAGGTCCTGGCCCACATCTTCCGGCGCACGGCGCCGACACCTATTTCTTCGACGCGATCGAGGTACACATCGACGCCGAGCTCGCCGCACTCGGCCCGACCGGATATCGGCCGCTGCGGGTGCGCGACACCCTGTTCTGATTCAGGCCGTACGCGGCGCGTACATGATGATCGCGACCCCGACCAGGCAGATCACCGCGCCGATCACGTCCCACCGGTCGGGCCGGAACCCGTCCAATGCCATGCCCCACAGCAGCGATCCGGCGACGAACACCCCGCCGTAGGCGGCCAGGATGCGACCGAAGTCCGAATCCGGTTGCAGCGTGGCGACGAACCCGTAGAGGCCCAAGGCGATGACACCGGCGCCGATCCAGGCCCAACCTCTGTGTTCACGCACGCCCTGCCACACCAGCCAGGCCCCGCCGATCTCGGCGACGGCAGCAACGGCGAACAGCACGATCGAGCGCAACACAGTCACAGGCGCAGGTCCTGAATGCCGGCTTCGGCGGCTGCGGCCGGCGCGGTCGAGCAGCCGCACCCGATACTCGCGCACGAGCCATCGGCCGTATCGGTGCTGGTGTTGGCGCAGCCTCGGCGGCGCGCCCGCAGCCGTGGCCACCCCAGCCCGACCACGCCGAGGCCGATGAGCGCGAACCCGAGCGGTTCCAGCCACGACAGGCTCACCAGCAGCGTTCCGCTCCCCAGAATCCCGGCAGCGATCAGCAACGGTGCCAGACAGCACCCCACACACAGCACCACCCCGGCACCGATCGAGGCCAACCAGCGACGCGTCTTGGTCTCAGCAGCCACAACGGCCGCCCGAGCAATCGTCTTCGGCCGGACGAACGGCGGGTGGGCTGTCGAACGGGACGGGGCAGGACGGGGATTCGCTACAGGCCAGCAGGTCCTCGCATCCTGCTGCCAGCGCGGCGCGCAGGGTGTCGCGGACCTCGGTGAGTTCGGCGAGCTTGGCGTCGACCTCGGCCAGTTTGTCGCTCACCCGGGCCCGCAGACCCGCATCAGCGCGGCGTCGCGAGCCGACGCGGGTGCCTTCGAGCAGCTCGGCGACCTCCTCGAGGGTGAACCCGAGTCGCTGGGCGGCCTTGATCACCCGCAGCACCGTCACCGAATCCTGCGGATAGAGCCGGTGCCCGCCCAGAGTGCGGTCCGGCTCGGCGAGCAGGCCGCGGCGTTCGTAGTAGCGCAGTGTCTGGGTGTTCACCCCGGCCGCTGCGGCCAGCTGGCTGGTCCGCAACCCGGTCACCGGCCCGCCCCGATCGCGGCCTGGGCGCGCGCGGTGAAGGCGTCGAGCACCTCGATGTAGGTCGGCGGGACCCCGACCCCCATCACCAGCCCCTCGGCGCTGGAGGCGAAGTCGAAGGTGAAGAACGAGCAGCAGCTGCTCTCACGCCCGGCCAGCTCGCGGGCCAGCGCCTCGGCGTCCGGATCCACGACCACCTCGAGCCGCGTCGGGTCCGGGCGCCGGGTGGTGCGCGCGGAGGTGGTGAAGAACTGGTCGAACTCGGCGACCCGGATCGGCTGCTCCATTGTGGGCAGGGTGCACGCCGAGGGCACCCAATCGCCCTGAGCTGGTGAAATCGTCATAATCCGACGATAAGCCTGTACCCCGGTACAGGATGCAACCCTGATAGCCGCCGATGATCCGGCTGCTCCTCGATCCGCTGGTCAACGGTCGTGAGGTCGCCGGTCACGGTCCTCGTTCGAGGTTGCGGTAGACGGTCTTGCGTGAGACGGCGAAGGTCTCGGCGATCTGGGCGACGGTGTGGCGGCGGCCGCGCTCGTCGCTCCACATGCATCTCCCGTGCCTCGAGCACCTGCAACTCGCTCATGCTCGGCGGCCGTCCGCCGCGCCCGCGCCGATTCCAGGCCTACGACGGTGCCTCGCTGATCAGGTCAGCCAGCATCTCGTCCATCGCGGCGATGACGTGGAACAGGAACTGCCCGGCCGATGGTGTCGATGCCTTGCTCGAGCACCACCAAGTCCACCCCGCGCTCCTCGAGTTGGGCGGCGAGTTCGGTCATGTGCCGCACCGACCGGAACGGTCGCGAGAGGTCATCGCCACATTGCAGCGCAACCTCGCCACGGAGCCGGAAGCCCACTTTGCCCTGTCCATGCACTTCCCGGCCCGATGGGATCCGTTCTTCACCGACGTGATGACCCTCGTTATCCGGTGAAGCATTTCGACTTCCACGCCGAACAACTCACAGTGGAGGCCTGACCCGCCGTCATTCAGACAATGACGCGATCCGCCGCCTGTCAGCGAACTGGTGAACGGCGTTCGAGCAGAACGGTGTCACGCCAAATTCCGTCGCGTTGACCGATGCGTTCGCGGACGCCGACGGTGCGGTACCCGGCGCTGCGGTGCAAAGCCAGGGCGGCGCGGTTCTCGGTGAAAATCGAGGTTTGCAGGGTCCAGAACCCGGCGTCGTCGGCCGCGATCACCTGCTGGCGCAGCAGCGCTTTGCCGACTCCGCGGCCGCGGTGGTCTTCGGTGACGTATACCGACGTCTCGGCGACCCCGGCGTAGGCCTCGCGGTCCGATACTGCCGCGGCGGCGGCCCAGCCGACGACGCGGCCGTCGCGTTCGGCGACCCACCGATGTCGCGGTAGCCAGTGTGTGTCGAGGTAGTCGCGAGTAGGGGCGTGGGTGTCGAAGGTGGCGTTGCCGGTGGCGATGCCCTCGCTGTAGATCGCCAGCACCGCCTGCCAGTCGTCCTCGGCGAGGGCGCGGACGGTGACGTCGGTCGCGATGTCCTCGGGGCAGCAGGGCCCAGGTCCGCCGAGTAGGCCCATGACGGCGTCGGCGGCGTGCGGCAGGCCGGAGCAGCAGGCTTCGTTGATGGTGACGATCGTTGCCGTGCCCTCTTTGTGCAGGCGGACGAACCCCACATCGGCGAGTTTGCGCACGTGGTGGGAGGTGGTGGATTGGCTGGTGCCCAGGATCTCGGTCAACGCGCCGACGGTGATGCCCTTGGGGGTGGTGGCCACCGCGTGCAGCAGGCGCACCCGCACCGGCTCGGCCAGGCAGGCGAACCATTCGGCGTAGGTGGTGGCCTCCGCGGCGGGCAGGACCTGGGCACGGGGCAACGCGATAGCCATACGGTCGATTATATCGATTCAGATCGATGGTTGCATTCATCGATGGCGGTCGATTATCGTCAGAACTCAATTGATCGACCCCCATCGATGAAAGAGAGCTTGTGATGAACGATCTGCCTGTGGTTGTTGTCGGTGCCGGCCCGGTCGGGCTGGCCGCGGCCGCTGAACTGGTCGGCCGGGACCTGCCGGTGCTGGTGTTCGAGCGCGGCGAGCATGCTGGTGCGGCGGTCGCGCAGTGGAATCATGTTCGGCTGTTCTCCCGCTGGGCGGAGCTGATCGCTCCCGCCGCCCGGCCGCTGCTGGCCGCACGCGGCTGGTCGCAGCCGGATCTGAATGGTTACCCGACCGGTGTGGAATGGGTGCAGCAGTACCTGCGGCCGCTGGGTGTGGCGTTGGGTGAGCGGGTGCGTTTCGGCACCGAGGTCGTCGGGGTCGCCCGCCGCGGCCGCGACCGGGTCGTCGACGCCGGTCGCGAAGACGAACCCTTGACCGTGCACGTCCGCACCGCCAGCGGTGATGAGGAACGGATCACCGCCCGCGCGGTGATCGACGCGTCGGGCACCTGGTCGAAGCCGAACCCGCTGGGTGGCGACGGATTGCCCGCGATCGGGGAAGCCGCCGCCGCGGATCGGATCACCTATCGAGTGCCGGATCTGGCTGATCCGGTGATCGCGGCCCGGTATGCCGGTAAGCATGTGGCGGTGGCGGGCAGCGGGCATTCGGCGTTGACCGCGCTGGTCGCTTTCGCCGGGCTCGCGCAGCAGCATCCGGGCACGCGCATCAGCTGGCTGCTGCGGCGCGGGGAGATCGGCACGACGTTCGGTGGTGGTGAAGCCGACCAGCTGCCCGCCCGCGGCGCCCTGGGGCAACGCGCCAAGACCGCGGTGGAAGCCGGGCACATCAGCGTGGTCCCCGGATTCCGCACCGAAACCATCGACACCGACAGCGAGGGCCGCCTCACTCTGGTCCCCGCGGCAGGGCAGCCGCTGACCGGGGTGGATGAGGTGGTGGTGTTGACCGGGTTCCGGCCGGAGTTGTCGTGGCTGTCGGAGATCCGCCTCGGCCTGGACCCGGTGTTGCAGGCGCCGGTGGAGCTGGCGCCGTTGATCGATCCGAACGTGCATTCCTGCGGGACGGTGTATCCGCATGGGGTGAAGGAGCTTTCGCATCCGGAGCCGGGGGTGTTCCTGGCCGGGATGAAAAGCTACGGCCGCGCGCCGACGTTCCTGGCGATGACCGGCTACGAACAGGTCCGGTCGCTGGCGGCGTCCCTGGCCGGTGACCATGAAGCCGCCGAACGTGTCGAACTCGTCCTGCCCGACACCGGTGTCTGCGGCGGCTCCGGGGTGTTCGACGCCCCGGCCGAGGAACCCACCGACGGTGGTGGCTGCGGTGGTGGTGCGCCGGCGAAGCAGGAAGTGTTGTCGTCGGGGCCGGTGGCGTTGCAGGAGCTGTCGTTGACCGCCGTGCCCGCGCGCTGAGACGGGCCTGTTGTGATGGAGGCTGTTTCCGCGCCGCCGCAGCCGGTGGCCACCGGGGCTGGGTTGCGGCGGGTGTTGGTGGTGCTGTGCGTCACCGAGATCACCAGCTGGGGAATCCTGTTCTACGCCTTCCCTGTGCTGCTCGGGCACATCACCACCGACACCGGCTGGTCGGCGACCGCGCTGACCGCCGCGTTCTCCGCCGGACAACTCCTCGCCGCCCTTACCGGCATCCCCGTGGGCCGCTGGCTCGACCGCCACGGCCCCCGCGGCGTCATGACCACCGGCTCCCTGCTGGCAATCCCTGCCTTGTTCCTGCTCGCGACCGCACCCACCCTGGTGTGGTTCGTCGCGGGGTGGCTGCTTGCGGGGATCGCGATGGGTGCGGTGCTGTATCCCCCGGCGTTCGCCGCGCTCACCCGCTGGTACGGCCCGAACCGGATCCGGGCGTTGACGGTGCTGACGTTGGCCGCGGGGCTGGCGTCCACGGTGTTTGCCCCGTTGACCGCGGCGCTGGTCGCGCACATGGATTGGCGGGCAACGTATCTGGTGCTGACAGTGATCCTCGCAATGGTGACCGTGCCGGGACACTGGATTGGGCTGCGGTGGCCGTGGCCGCCGCGCCCGCCCGCCGAACCCGAACACGCTCACCTCACCCACCCCGGTCCGGTGGCGCGCAGCCGCGCGTTCGGGGTGCTGGCGATCTCGTTGAGCGTCAGCGGGTTCGCCTCCTTCGCCGTGGTAGTCACCTTGGTGCCGTTACTGACCGAACGCGGCCTGGACACCACCGTCGCCGCGGTCGCGCTCGGATTGGGCGGCGCCGGGCAGGTCGCCAGCCGTCTCGGCTACGCGACACTGGCCGCCCGCACCAGCGTCCGCACCCGCACCGTCGCGATCCTGCTCGCCATCGCCGCCACCACCGCCCTGCTCGGGGTGTTCACCACTGCCGCCGCCCTGATCGCGGCGGCGATCGCCGCGGGTATGGCACGCGGCGTGTTCACCCTGCTGCAAGCCACCGCTGTCACCGACCGCTGGGGCAGCGCCCACTACGGCCACCTCACCGGCCTGCTGTCGGCACCCCTGACCATCACCATGGCGCTGGCCCCGTTCGCCGCCACCGCCCTGGCCACCGCGGTCGGCGGTTACGCCCCCGCCTTCCTCATCCTCGCCGCCCTCGCTGCCGCTGCCGCGCTCCTGGCCACCGCCACCATCCCCACACC
>NZ_JABLTE010000163.1 GCF_013315795.1 Nocardia barduliensis | reverse complement strand
CGCACAACCGCCGGGCGAACCCGGCGACCGTCGCCTCGTCAAACAGGTCGATGGAATAGGTGAACGCCGCCGAAATCCCCAACGGTGTCCGCTCATCCTCGTGCGGCACCATCGTCAGCTCGAGATCCAACTTCGCCAGGGGTAGCGCGAAGTCGAGCGCGCGGAGGTGCAGCCCGGGCAGTTCCAGCGTCGTCGGCGCGAAGTTCTGGAACGTCAGCATCGTCTGGAACAGCGGGTGATGCGCGCTGGAGCGCACCGGGTCCAGCAACTCCACCAGGCGTTCGAACGGCAGGTCGGCATGGCCGAACGCCTCGATGTCGCGGCTGCGCACCTGATCGAGCAGCTCGGCGAAGGTATGTCCGGGGTCGATCTCGCTCCGCAGCGCGAGTGTGTTGACGAACATGCCGATCAAGCCGTCCACCGTGGCTTCGCCACGCCCGGCCACCGGTGTGCCGACGGTGACGTCGCGGGTGTTCGACAGCCTGGCGAGCAGGACGGCGTACGCGGCGTGCGCGACCATGAACAGCGTCACGTCGTGGCGCTGGGCCAGCCGGTTCAGCGCCGCGTGCACCGGCGCGTCGATCTTGAATTCGTAGGTGGCGCCGCGGCCGGAGAACACCGCGGGCCGGGGCCGGTCGGCGGGTAGATCCAGTCGTTGCGGCAGGTCCGCCAGTCGTTCTCGCCAGAATTCGATCTGGCGGGCCAGAATCGAGGTCGAATCGCTCTCCTGGCCGAGCATCGCGCGCTGCCACAGGGTGTAGTCCGCGTACTGCACCGGCAGCGGCTCCCAGCTCGGAGCACATCCGGCGGCCCTGGCCGAATAGGCGGTCATCAGGTCGGCGGTCAACGGGCCCATCGAGGAGCCGTCCGCGGCGATGTGGTGGACCACGGCCACGAGTACGTGCTCGGTCTCGTTCGAGCGCAGGAGCCGCAACCGGATCGGCGGCGCCGCCGTCACGTCGAAACCCTCGACCACGGCGGCCACCGTGTACTCGGGAATCTCGGTTTCGGTGACGTCGAGCACCGGCAGCTCGGGTACCGCGGCCGGATCCGGCATGGCGTGCACTCGCTGGCTGCCCGTGCCGTCGCACTCGGGATAGCTCGTCCGCAGCACTTCGTGCCGCTCGACCAGGTCCCGGACGGCGGCGCGCAGCGCCTGCACGTCCAGCTGCCCGCTCAGCCGCACGGCCAAGGGAATGTTGTTGCCTGCCGCGGCCGGGTCGAACCGATTCAGGAACCACATCCGCCGCTGCGCGTACGACAGCGGCACCCGCTCCGGGCGCGCCACAGCTCGCGGCACGGGATGGGTCACCCGGGCCAGTTCGTCCAGCCGCGCGGCCAGTTTCGCCACCACCGACGCCTCGAACAGCAGCGTGACCGGAACCCGCACGTCCAGCGCGGCGCCGAGCCGGGCCGCGGCTTGCGTCGCGATCAGCGAATTGCCGCCGAGTTCGAAGAAGTCGTCGTTCGCGCCCACTCGGCCCGCACCGCTGTCCGGCGCGAGCAGCGCGGCGAAGATGTCGGCCACCACCTGCTCGGTCGGCGTGGCGGGTGCGCGGAACTGACGGGTGGTGAGTACGGGCGCCGGTAGCGCGGCCCGGTCCAACTTGCCGACCGGCGTGAGCGGTAGTTCGTCGAGCACGGTGATCGAGACCGGAACCATATACGCCGGAAGGGTTCTCGCCAGCAGGTCGGCGAGTTCGCCGGTGTCGAGTGCCACCCGGTCGCCGCTTCGGTCCGGGCCGGATGCCACACGCGGCAGCACGTAGGACACCAGCGCTTTGCCGCCGGAGGGCAGCGTCGTGCCCAGCGTCGCGGCATAGTCGACGTCGGGATGAGCGGTCAGGGCGTTGTCGATCTCGTCGAGTTCGATCCGCAGCCCTCGGATCTTGACCTGGAAGTCCACCCGGCCGTGATATTCCAGCAGTCCGGCCTGGGTGCGGCGGACCAGATCGCCGGTGCGATACATCCGCGTGCCCGGCACCGCCGCGAACGGATTGGCGACGAACCGGTCGGCGGTCAGTTCGGGCCGTCCGAGGTATCCCTGGGCCAGCGCCGGTCCGGAGAGGTACAGCTCGCCGATCACGCCCGTTGGCACCATCCGTAACCGCGCGTCGAGCACGTGGACGCCCAGGTGCGGCACCGGGCTGCCGATATGGGTCGGCTCGCCCGCGCGAAGCGCCCCGGTGCCGGTGGCGAAGATGGTGGTCTCGGTGGGGCCGTAGACGATGGCGAAGGACCGGTCACCGTTCGCCCACCGGGCTACCAGTTCGGGACCGACGCGCTCCCCGCCGCACAGGACGGCCCGCAGGTCGTCGAGTCCGGCCGGATCGATCGACTCCAGTGCGCCCGGCGTGATGCACAGATGCGTGACCCGCTCACGTCGCAGCAGATCCGCCAGTTCGACGCCGCCGAACACCGTGGGCGGCGCCACGACCAGTGTCGCGCCCGCCGAGAACGCGAGCAGCATCTCGATCACCGAGAAATCGAAGCTGGGCGTGCACAGATGCGTGACGCGCGAGTCCCGGGTCACCGCGCGGACGGCGATCTCGTGTTCGACCAGGCTCGCCAGGCCGGCATGGGTGACGGCGACGCCTTTGGGCTTGCCCGTCGAGCCGGAGGTGTAGATCACGTAGGCGAGGTGCTGTTCGGTGAGCGGGCGCCGCCGATCCAGGTAGCAGATCGAATGACCGGGCTCGTCGGCGACCTTTTGCCGGTGCGCCGGGGCGTCCAGTTCGATCCAGGCGGTCCCGGCAGCGGTCAGCGCCTCCCGATGCGCCGAGACGGTGAGGCCGAGGACGGCGCCGGAGTCCGCGATCATGTGCGCGATGCGATCGGCCGGGTAGGCGGGATCGACGGGCAGGTAGGCGGCGCCGGTCTTCGCGACCGCCCAGACCGCCAGCACCGATTCCACCGAGCGGGTGATGGCCACCGCGACGACGTCTCCCGGCCCCACACCCGAACCGATCAGATAGCGGGCCCACCGCGAGGACGTCTCGTCCAGCTCTCGATAGCTGAGCTCACGCTGATCAGCCGGATCGCCGGTCGGATTATACCGGAGCGCAACGGATTCGAACGCCGTGTCGACCGCTGCGGCCAGCAATTGCGGAAACAGGAGATTGCGTGCTCGTGAATGAGGGGTGCGACGTGCGGAACGGCGTGTCGGGGTCATGCGGTGGCGAGTTCACTCTCTGGTCGATCATCATCCGCTCTGGCTATGGAGCCAGAAGCAGTGCCTCAAATGCGTGAACCATGACCCGAGCGTGCAGGACGGACCTTAGCGAACGCCGATCGAATCGTCGCGTCGAGGTTGGGAGGGTTCACAGGGGTACCCCGGCACACTTTGGGCTACGACATGGTGTGATGTGAATAACCTTCGTTTCTGTAGGATCTCGATGTGATGAAAATCACCACTCTTGCCGGGCTGCAAGCGGGCAAATCTTCTACCGCTCGCAATTGACCATCAAGTAATTTACTGTTCAGTCAATTACGTTCGTCGGAATGGAGCCCGGTGTTGGCGACGCGGTCTTGGTGGGGATGGGGCAATCGGGAAGACGCGGTGACCGGCCCCGAGCGGGAGGCGCTGACCGAACGCGTGGCGGCCCTGCTCCCGGCGGCCGATCTGACCGTGCACGAGGCGCCGGACCCGCGCTCGTTGCGCGTGCCCGGGCCGCGCGTCCGCGTGCCGGAAGCCCTGGCTCCGCTGGCCTCGGAAGACCTCGGCGATCGAGTCGCCCACGGCCACGGGCAGGCGTTTCGTGACGTCGTGCGCAATCTTCTCGGCCGCGTCGAACACGTACCCGATCAGGTGTTGCGGCCACGTACCGAGCAGGACGTGGTCGACATCCTGGACTGGTGTGCGAGCGCGGGCGTCGCCGTGGTGCCGTTCGGCGGCGGAACGTCGGTGGTGGGTGGTGTCGAACCCCGGTCCACCGATGCCTACGCCGGGTCCATGGCCCTGGACACGAGCCGTTTGGGTGCGCTCGTCGAACTCGACCGCACCAGCCGGGCGGCGCGGATACAGGCGGGCATACTGGGCCCGGCGCTGGAAGCCGCCCTGCGACCGGACGGCCTGACGCTGCGGCACTTCCCGCAGTCGTTCGAGTTCTCGACGCTCGGCGGCTGGCTGGCCACCCGTGCGGGCGGCCACTACGCGACCGTCTACACCCACATCGATGACATGGTGGAATCGATGCGGGTGGTCACACCGGCCGGGATCAGCGAATCGCGCAGGCTCCCCGCGTCCGGTGCGGGCCCCTCGCCCGATCGGATGTTCCTCGGTTCCGAGGGTGTCCTCGGCGTCATCACCGAGGCGTGGATGCGCGTGCAAGAGCGCCCGCGCTGGCGGTCCGGAGCGTCGGTGACGTTCGAGGACTACGGCGCCGCCGTGACCGCGACGCGCGCCATCGCCCAGTCGGCGCTGTATCCGGCCAACTGCCGGCTGCTGGATCCGGTGGAGGCGTTCATCAACGCGGGCGCGGACACGGCAGGCGGGGTGCTGGTCCTCGGGTTCGAGTCCGCTGACCATCCCGTCGACGAACCGATGCGCCGGGCAGTGCAGATCTGCCGCGAGCACGGCGGCGCCATCCCCGACGGCATTCGCACCACCGACTCGGCCGAAGACCCGGCGCGCACCGCCGCCGCCGACACGTGGCGCTCGTCGTTCCTCCGCATGCCGTACCAGCGCGACGCGCTCGCGGCCCAGTCCATGATCGTGGAGACCTTCGAAACCGCCTGCACCTGGGACCGTTTCGCGGCGCTGCGAGCGGCGGTACAGGAAGCGACCACGGCCGCGTTCCGATCCGCGGGCGTGACCGGTGTGCTGACCTGCCGGTTCACCCACGTCTACCCGGACGGACCCGCGCCGTACTTCGGCATCTACGCCGCGGGCCGGTGGGGACGGACCGTCGAGCAGTGGGACGAGATCAAGACCGCCGTATCGGAAGCACTCCACGTCAACGGCGCGACCATCACGCACCACCATGCCGTCGGACGCGACCACCGTCCCTGGTACGACCGCCAGCGCCCCGAACCGTTCGCCGTGGCGCTGCGGGCGGCCAAGGCGGCGCTCGACCCCGAGGGAATTCTCAATCCCGGTGTGCTGATCGACCCGACCCCACCCCCGCCCGCGCGGGAGGCGCCGTGAGCAGGCCGGGCACCAAGGGCGTACCGCGCGAGCGGCGAGAGGAGCAGATCCTCGACGTCGCGACCACCGAATTCGGCGAACGCGGTTACGCCGCGGCTTCCGTCGCCGAGATCGCCTCGGCCGCAGGGGTTTCCAAGCCCCTCGTGTACGCCTACTTCGGCTCCCGGGACGGACTGCACGCGGCCTGCGTGCACCGCGCCGGGAAAAGTCTGGTCGACGCGGTCGCGGCCGCGCAGTCCGCCCAGGGCGCCCACGACCGGGCGCTCGCGACGCTGACCGGCATCTTTCGCGCACTGGACGGGCGCACGCAGAACTGGAAGATCATCTACGACGCCACACTGCCCCGGCGGAGCGCGGCCCACACGGTTGCCAGGGAATATCAGGACGCCTTGAACGGCATGGGCTCGGCGGGTGTGTCGCAGGTGCTGGCCGATGCCGGTATCCGCGACGCCGACGATCACTCGCTGCTGCTCGCGCTGTGGTTCAGCATCGTGTCCACCACCATCGCCTGGTGGAGCGACCATCCCGGCCACACACCCGAGGACATGACCGAACGCTGCCTGCGCCTGTTCACCACCCTCCGCGCGACGGCCGCCCGGCAAGCCTGACCGTTCTGCCCTGCCCGGCTCAGGCGCTCGGCGTCAGGGCGCGGAGAGGCCGGTCGAGTTCCCGGCGGTAGAAGTCCAAGAAGCCGTCCGGGTCCGGACCCGCGTTCTGCATCACGAGATGGTCGAAACCCGCATCGACGTACTGCTTCGCAGCGTCGAGGTAGCGAGCCGGGTCGGGACCGCAGGCGAAATTGTCCAGGATGTCCTCCAGGCGGACGGTAGTGGTGGCGGCGGCGAAGTTGACCGGGTTCGGCAGCTCGCTCATCACCTTCCACCCCGTGACCGCCCAGCGCGTCGTGTCGAGCACCGCCTTCGCGGCCGTCTCCTCGTCGGGAGCCCACGCCATGCCGACCTCCGCGTAACGCGGGCCGGCGCCGCCCGCGGCGCGATAGCGATCGACGAGTTCGGCCTTCGGCTCGGTGGCGAACAGGCCGTCACCGAGTTCGGCGGCGATCCGGGCTGCCTCCGGTCCACCCCCGGCGACCGCGATCGGTGGAAGCGGGTCGGGCAGATCGAAAACGCGAGCTTCGGAAACGGTCAGGAACTCGCCGTCGTAGGAGTGGTAACCGCCGCTCCAGAGCAGGCGGATGATCTCGAGCGCTTCGCGCAGCATCCGCTGCCGGATGCGCACGGGCGGGAACTCCCGGCCGACGACATGCTCGTTGAGACGTTCGCCGGAACCGACACCGAGGGTGAACCGGTTGTCCGACAAGATCGCGAGGGTGGCCGCCGCCTGCGCGATGATCGCGGGGTGGTACCGCAGGATGGGGCAGGTCACGCCGGTGGCGAGCGCGATCCGCTCGGTCTTCGCCGCGATCGTTCCGAGCACGGTCCAGGCGAACGGCGAATGCCCCTGGTTGTCCAGCCAGGGATGGAAGTGATCGCTGATCTCGACGAAGTCGAATCCGGCTTCTTCGGCCCGAATCGCTTGGCGGACGAGCTCGTTCGGACCGAATGCCTCGGCCGCCAGTTTGTATCCGATACGCATCGCCACCTCCTGGTTCGACAGCGGCCGGTCGGCTCACGAAACCGGCTCTCGGCGCGCGTACCCGCCATCCGGCGGCGAAAACTTCGCCGCGCGCCCGTGCCGCCGTAAGGGCGGCCGGGCGCTGCCGCGTCAGCCGGACGCGGTCGGCATCGCGCCGGTCGGAGATCGCCGCGTGATCGGCTCAGTCCCGAGTCGGCCAGTAACTGGCGGCGTGGCGGCCTCGGGGAACGTAGGTGTTCTCGTCCTCGACCTCCGTGACGCCCAGATGCAGCAGCAACAGCACGGTCACCAGGCTGATGCTCACGATCAGCGGCGTGAGCAATTGCGTCGCGCCGGCTCCGGACGGCGGATGCGCGTGCTGGGTTTCGTGCACATGCATCGCGAACATGCCCGTGTAGTGCATGCCGGACACCGCGACGCCCATCACCAGCGCCGCGCCGACGGTGGCGAGCGTGCCGCGGACGTGCAGGGTGAACCACAACGCGGCGGTCGCGGCAACCACGGCGATCACCATCGACAACGCGACGATCCGTCCGTCGTAGCCGATCGCGGCGTTCGACTTCATCGCGTACATGCCCGAATAGTGCATCGCACCGACACCCAGGCCGGTGATCCCGCCCCCGGCGAACAGCGCCAGCGGCCCCAGCGCCCGCTGGTGCGCGATGCGCAGTCCGATCCACACCACCCCCATGGCGATCAGGGCGCTGATCAACGTGACCGGGACGTCGTACCGGATCGAGGCGCCGTCGATGGCGAACCCGAGCATCGCCACGAAGTGCATGACCCAGATCCCGGTGCCGCCGATGGCGATCGCCGCGGCGAGAAGCCACCCGTCCCGGGCGGAACCGGTACGGGATCTGGCCATGCACCGTAATCCGAGCAATGACCCGGTGAACGACATGAGATAGGCGATGACAGGCGTAAGCCACCCGTGGCTGAAGTGATCGATTTCCAGCACGCGACACTCCCTCGCTGGATAGATTCGGACCGTCGGCACGACGATGCTCGAATCTCATATAGTGAAACTGCAGGTAGATAATTTAGAGTACTACTATCCTCTTTAAAGTCATAGGATGAGTTTCAGATAGCGAGACGTGTGCCAGTCGCCTGGTGAATCGAACTCGTTTCAGTTTGAACCACTCTCCCGGCCCCATGTCCCCCACGACAGCTAGCTACTGGCTTACGCGGTGCCGCAGCGGAGCGCACGTCCGCACGCCAGCGCGGCGGGACCGGATCATTGCACCACGCAACGGAAACCAAGAATTAGCTGCACGATTGGCAAGCGATCGAAGACAATGAGTGAAACGGCCACTACCAGCGAATCGACTCCGCATGGATACCCGAACCGATGAGATAGCCGAGAAGATCTACCGCATCTCGACCTTCATTCCGGAGGTCGGACCGACCGGCTTCACCTTCAACCAGTTCCTCATCGACGCCGAGGAGCCGCTGCTGTTCCACGCCGGCATGCGGGCGCTGTTCCCCCTGGTCTCCGCGCATATCGCGCGGATCATGCCGGTGGAACGGTTGCGCTGGATCACTTTCGGGCACGTGGAAGCGGACGAATGCGGCGCGATGAATCTCTTCCTCGCCGCCGCACCGCACGCACAGGTGGCGCACGGCCTGCTCGGCTGCCTGGTCTCGATCGACGATATGGCGGATCGGCTACCGCGCAGGCTCGACGACGGCGAGGTGATCGAACTCGGCGGTCGGCGCGTACGGCACCTGGACACCCCGCACGCGCCGCACAACTGGGAGGCGCGGGTGCTCTACGAGGAGACCACCGGCGTGCTGTTCTGTGGTGACCTGATGACCCAGCTGGGCAACGGACCGGCGCTGACCGGCGCGGATCTGGTGGAACAGGCGGGCGTCGCGGAGGACGTCTTCCATGCCACGTCGCTCGGCCCCGCCGTGCCCGCCACCCTCGATCGGCTGGCGGAACTGGCACCCACCACGCTGGCGATCATGCACGGTTCGAGCTTCACCGGCGACGGTGCCACGGCACTGCGCGATCTCGCGCGCGACTATCGAGCTCGCCTGGACGCCTGATCGACGCCGCGCTGAGGTCGACGGCGGCCTCAGGCGGCATGGCCGACGTGCTGCGCGGACGCGCCGATGACGGCCGCCTCGGTGCCGACGAGGGTCGAGAGGAACGCTTCCTGTTCCCGGCGTCCCCGCACCGTGGCGCGCTCCAAACCGCCCGGCAGCACCCGGGCCAGGGCGCTACGGACGAGATTGACCGGGATGCGCAGCACCGGATACCACGGCGGCACATAGGCGGGCAGGCCGAGTTCGCGCATGGCGGACGGCCCGAGGAAGGCGCTCGCGATGGACAGATGCTGAGCCCGCGCGATGCGGCCGCGCAGCGCGGGCAGGTTCCGGTAGTGCCAGCGCAGCGGATCGTCCGCCATCGGAACGGCGAGCTGCGGCGTGGTCTCGTCGGGATTGGTGATGGCGGTGAGACTGTGGTACAGAATCCGGACGGCGTCCCGGAACCCGTTGGGCAGGAACCGATCCTCGACACCGATCAACCAGCCGACGTAACGGGCGAGGTGCGCGGCGGAGTCGAGTTCGCGAGGAGTCGAGAGCAACCCCATCGCCAGTCCGCCGACGAACGGAGCGATCAGGGCTCCGACCAGCGTCGCGGCCATGTCGGTCTGGTTGATCGGCACGCCCCATTCGTCCTCGCGCCAGTCCGGCATGGCCGCCACGTGACGGCGCACCAGGGCGTGGATCAGCCGCACGTGGATCGTGGACCGGTAGCCGCGGCCCAGTGGCGACATCCCGCCCTCGGAGCTGACGTCGAGCGCCCATTGCAGCGTTTCGGCGAATCGCTTGGCGGGCCCTTTCTCGAGAGCGCCCGTGCGAAGCAATGTCTTGTTGAAGCCCGAGGCGAGGTAGCCACCGAGGAAGGAGACGTCGCGCGCGATGTAGAGCCCGTCCGTACCACCGCGCCGGAACACCCGCTCCGCGCGCTCGATCCGCTCTCGGTCCAGCCATTCGGGCGGGGTCTCGACCCGGAGGAAGAATGCCCGCAACGGCTCCGGAGCGTCCGGCACGTTGTCGATGCCCTGACGCAGTGCCCGGTCGAACAGCGGACGAGTGCGGCCCATGCCTTCCCGGTACATCCACTCCACCAGCTCGTCCATCGGCTGGTCACCGATGAGCAGTGCCTCGCCCAGATCCCGCCATTGCTCCGGCCCCGGCTTATCCAGTCCCAGCAGCAGTGCGAACGGTCGCAGTCCGGGAACCCGGCGCGGAGCGTCCGGGTGACGCAGCGGAAGTGGCTTGTTCATCGTTGCTCTCCTTCGAGCCGGCACTGATGCCGTGCTTCACCATCGGCACGATGGCGGCACGGACGAATTGGCGTGTGGCGTCGTCCTCGGCGAAGTCGACGCAGGCGGTGGGCGTCAGCATCACCGAATGGGCCAGTCGCGCGATCATCTCCGCCACCGGCAGTGCGTCGTAGCGAGCGATGAGCTCCAGCTCCTGAGCGTGTTCGAGCAAGCCGGCGATGTAGCGGATGCCCAGCGACACGATCTGGGCCCCGCGCACGGTATAGAAGGCGAGAGCCTCCTCCGGTGCGACGGTCAGCAGCCGTTGCACCAACCGGTGCATCCGGGTCTGCCGCAGCACGTGCAGCACCGTTTCCTCGATCCGGAGATCGATGTCGGTCGCGGCCACCGCGATGGCCGTGACCTCGGCCAACATGCGCTGAGTCTCCCGTTCCAGCACGGCGTCGACCAAGTTCTCCTTGCCGGTGAAACGGCGATAGATGGTGACCCGGTTGACCCCGGAGCGCTTCGCGATGTCGTCCAGGCTGCTGCGCCGGATTCCCACCTGCAGGATCCGATCGAGGGCCGCGTCCATGATCTTCTCGTCGACAGCGTCCCGGCCCGTGCTCATGCATCAAAGATAGTGAGATTGTTGCATTGAGTCAATCCCTCGGCGGGCAGGTGATACCGGCCGCCGGGTTCCGACCGCCGAAGCCACACCGATCCCGTTTCGCGAGAGGCCCTTACGCCCCTGCCGCCACTCGAACGAGCACGTATTCCGACACCCGGCGAACTTCTAGCGTTTCTTCGTATGTCTCGCCGGGGTAACGGCGTATGGTCGCGCTATGCCGACAGTGACGTCGATCGACACCGGAGCCGAACACCTCGCCTGCTGGGTCACCGTCGTCGGGCAACGGCTCCACAAGTTGCCGACAGCAAACCCGAACGTGCTCCTCGCGCATGCGATGAGCGGGTTCCTCGCGATCGGGCGGGCGAGCATGGCCCTGCTGACCACCTCCGCGAATCCCACCGACATCCGTGACCACGATCTGGTCTTCGAGATCACCGCCGACGCCGAACGCTGGCTCACCGACGCCGCGACCGAACCGGTGGTCAACCAGGTCACCGACCGCGGCGAGCACATCCAGCGCTACCTCACCCCGGTCGCACTCGATACGGTGGCGAAAGCCCGTCTGCGGCGCTGCGCGCAGGCGACCGCCATCCACACCCGTGATCTGCTGCTCGGTGTCGACGCCGATCCGACGGCGTCGGACGAGATTCGGGACCTGGCCCGTGATCTCGCCGCGCGAGCGAACATCATCGCCACCGTCTACGCCGACGACCCGCAGCAATTGCTCTCGATGTCCAGCAGGTGACGACGCGATCCGGTTCCGCCCGGCGACGGCCGGAACGTTCACATTGTCACCGCGATGATCGACAATGGTCATATGACGACGGTGCTGCTCGGCGGCGACGTCATGCTCGGCCGGGGTGTGGACCAGATCCTGCCCCATCCCGGCGATCCGAGGCTGCGCGAACGATACGTCAACGACGCACGGACCTACGTCGAGTTGGCCGAACGCGCGTACGGCGAATTCACCCATCCGGTCGGTTACCGGCAACTGTGGGGTGACGTCCTGCCGATCCTCGCCCGGATCGACCCCGAGGTGCGACTGCTCAACTTGGAAACTTCGATCACCGCCGACGGCGCGTTCGTCCCCGCGAAAGGCATCCATTACCGGATGCATCCGGACAATGTGCCCGCGTTGACCGCGATCGCGCCGCTGGTCTGCGCATTGGCCAACAACCATGTCCTCGATTTCGGTCTTCCCGGCATGGCCGACACGCTCGCGGCGCTCGATACCGCCGGCATCGCCCATGCGGGCGCCGGGCCGGACCTGGCGGGTGCGCGCGCCCCCGCCACGGTGCAACTCGCCGACGGGCGCCGTGTGGTGATCCTCTCGGTCGCCGCCGGTTCGAGCGGGGTCCCGGAAGCATGGTCGGCACGGCGCGACCGGCCGGGGGTGTGGCGGG
>NZ_JABLTE010000162.1 GCF_013315795.1 Nocardia barduliensis | reverse complement strand
GGATCTGGTCGCGGTCGGTATTCCGCGGTCGGTGGAGTCGGTGGTCGCGGTGTGGGCGGTGGCCAAGACCGGTGCGGGGTTCGTTCCGGTCGATCCGAACTATCCGGCCGACCGCGTCGAGCACATGGTGAAGGACTCGGGCGCCGTGCTGGGGCTGGCCGTCGCGCGCGTGGTGGCCGACCTGCCCAGCGAGATCGAATGGCTGATCGTCGATTCCGACGCCTGCGTCCAGCAGCTCGAGCGCTACCCGACCGAACCGGTCACCTATGCGGACCGGCTGCGGCAGCTGCGCGCGGAGCATCCGGCTTACGTCATCTACACCTCGGGGTCGACGGGCATGCCGAAGGGTGTGGTCGTCACGCAGGCGGGGTTGGCGAGTTTCTGTGCTGAGCAGCGTGATCGGTATCGGGTGACGAGTGCGTCGCGGACGTTGCATTTCGCGTCGCCGTCGTTCGACGCGTCGGTGCTGGAGTTGCTGCTCGCGCTGGGCGGCGCGGCCACCATGGTCGTGGTCGCGCCGACGGTGTACGGCGGTGACGAGCTGGCCGCGCTGTTGCGCCGGGAAGGCGTCACGCACGCGTTCATCACCCCGGCCGCGCTGGCGTCGGTGGATCCGGTGGGTCTGGACGAGTTGCGCGTGGTGGTGGCCGGTGGCGAGGCGTGCCCGCCGGAGCTGGTGCGGCGCTGGGTTCGTCCGATCGCCGACGGCAATCGTGAGTTCTACAACGGCTACGGGCCGACCGAGACCACGATCATGACGAATATCAGCGCGCCGCTGGTGCCCGGCGAGCCGGTGACCATCGGCGCGCCGATTCAGGCGACCACCGAGTACGTGCTGGACGAGCGCCTGGTCCCGGTGCCGATCGGGGTGGTCGGTGAGTTGTACATCGGCGGCCCGCAGTTGGCTCGCGGCTATCAGTTGCGCCCCGGCCTTACGGCCGTGCGTTTCGTGCCGAACCCGTTCGACCCGAACCATTCCCGGCTCTATCGCACCGGTGATCTGGTGCGTTGGACGCCGAATGGTGAGCTGGAGTATCTGGGTCGTAATGATTTCCAGGTGAAGATCCGTGGTTTCCGGATCGAGCTGGGTGAGATCGATGCGGTGCTGGCCGCGCACGAGACGGTCGATTTCGCGGTCACCGTCGGACATCAGTTGGACAGCGGCGCGACGATTCTCGCTTCCTACGTGCACGCCGCCGGCGGTCACTCGATCGACGCCGACGAACTGATCGCGCATGCCGAGCGCAGTCTGCCGGTGCACATGGTGCCGACCTCGCTCACCGTGCTGGAGGAGATCCCGCTGACGCCCGTGGGCAAGCTGGATCGTCGGGCCCTGCCCGCTCCGCAGTTGCAGACCAAGGAGTTCCGCGCCCCGTCGGGGCCGTTGGAGCAGTTGGTCGCCGGCGTCTTCGGCGACCTGCTCAGCGCGGGCGACGAGATCGGCGCGGACGACGACTTCTTCGAGCTGGGCGGCAATTCGCTGATCGCGACGCAGGTCGCGGCCCGGCTCGGGGCGTCGATCGGCGCGCGGGTTCCGGCGCGCACGGTGTTCGAAGCGCCGACGGTCGCGCTGCTGGCGGCCCAGCTCGCCGAATTCGACAGCGGCGCACCCCGGCCCGCGTTGGTGGCGGTGGAGCGTCCGGAGCGGGTGCCGTTGTCGTTGGCGCAGCAGCGGATGTGGTTTTTGAATCAGTTCGATACTGGTTCTGCGGCGAACAATATTCCGTTCGCGGTGCGGTTGTCTGGTGTGTTGGATGTGGCGGCGTTGCAGGCGGCGGTCGCGGATGTGGTCGAGCGTCATGAGTCGTTGCGGACGGTGTATCCGGCGGTGGACGGTACGGGTTATCAGGTGGTGGTGCCCGCCGCACAGGCCGTCCCCGACCTGACGCCGCACAGCCTCACCCCCGACGAGCTGCCGGATCGGCTGCGCACTTTCGCCGTCGCCGGTTTCGACGTGGCGGCCGAAGTGCCGCTGCGGCTCTCACTCGCGCGCGTCGGCTCCGACGAGTACGTCCTGGCTGTGGTGGTTCACCACATCGCGGCCGACGGCACGTCCATCGCGCCGCTGGTGCGCGATCTGATGACCGCCTATGTCGCGCGCAGCGCGGGCGCGGCGCCCGACTGGGCTCCGCTGCCGGTGCAGTACGCCGACTACACGCTGTGGCAGCGTGCCGTGCTCGGCGACGAGAACGACCCGCGTTCCGTGGCCGCCGCGCAGATCGCTTTCTGGCGGGACGCTCTGGCGGGCGTTCCGGATCGGCTCGACCTGCCGATGGATCGGCCGCGGCCGGCGTCGGCCTCCGGCCGTGGCGGCGTCTTCACCTTCGCCGTCGACGCGCCGACCCGCGCCCGGCTCGACGAACTCGCGCACGCCCGCGGCGCTTCGCTGTTCATGGTGGTGCACGCCGCCTTCGCGGCGCTGCTGGCCCGGCTGTCGGGCACCTCCGACATCACCATCGGCACGCCCGTTGCCGGTCGCGGCGAGGCGGAACTCGACGACTTGGTCGGCATGTTCGTCAACACGCTGGTACTGCGCACCGAGGTCGATCCGGCGGCGTCGTTCGCCGATCTGCTCGCGGCGACCAAGGAGCGCGACCTCGCGGCCTTCTCGCATGCGGAGTTGCCGTTCGAGCGGTTGGTCGAGGTGCTCGACCCGGTGCGGTCGCAGGCGCATCACCCGCTGTTCCAGGTGGCGCTGTTCTTCCAGAACATGGACCAGGCGCAGCTCGAGCTGCCCGGCCTGTCGGTCGGCGCGGTCGAGTTCGACGGCGCGGTGGCGAAATTCGATCTCCAGCTGACCATCACGCCGCAGGAAGGTCCGGACGCGGGCCTGGCGGCGATGTTCACCTACGCCGCCGATCTGTTCGACGAACGGACGATAGCCGAGTTCGCCGGGCGCCTGAACCGGCTGCTGCGCGCGGTCGCCGCCGATCCCGATCGCGCGCTCGGAGCTGTCGAGCTGCTCAGCGTGGTCGAGCGGGACCGCATCCTGCACGAGTGGAACGACACCCGCTACCCAGTGCGCGCGGAGCTGCTGCTCGACGGCTACCGCCGTGCCGTTGCGGCGCACCCGGACCAGATCGCGGTGGTTTATGAGGGTGTGGGGCTGACGTATCGGGAGTTCGATGCGCGGGTGAATCGTGTGGCGCGGTTGTTGATTTCGCAGGGCGTGGGTGCGGAGTCGTTGGTGGGGTTGGCGGTTCGTCGGTCGTTGGATCTTGTGGTGGGGATGTATGCGATCGTGGCGGCGGGTGGGGCGTATGTGCCGTTGGATCCGGATCATCCGGCCGAGCGCATCGCCCACATCCTGGACACCGCCCGCCCCCTCTGCGTCGTGACCACCGGTGCGGACGCAGCGACTCTCTTCGGTGACGTCCCTACCCTCGCCGTGGACACGCTGGATCTGGACGGATTCGACGACGGCCCGGTGCGTGCGGAGGAGTTGCTGCGCCCGGTCTCGCCGGACCACCCGGCGTACGTGATCTTCACCTCGGGGTCCACCGGTCGGCCCAAGGGCGTCGCGGTCTCGCATGCGGCGATCCACAACCAGATCACGTGGATGCTGGCGGAGTACCCGCTGGGCCCGGACGACGTGTATTTGCAGAAGACGGCGACGACGTTCGACGTCTCGCTGTGGGGTTACTTCATGCCGCTGCGGGTGGGCGCGAAGCTGGTCGTCGCCACGCCGGACGGCCATCGCGATCCCGCCTATGTCGCGGAAACCATTGCGGCGCAGGGCGTGACGGTCACCGACTTCGTGCCCTCCATGCTGACGGTCTTCGCCGCGCACACCGCGCCCGGAAGCTGCCCGACGCTGAAGCACGTCTTCGTGATCGGCGAGGCCCTGCCGCCGGAGACCGTAGCGTCCATGCAGGCGGTGTCCGACGCCGCGGTGCACAACCTGTACGGCCCGACCGAGGCGGCGGTGTCGGTGACCTACTGGCCCGCGGCGGCGGACGAGCGGTCTGTCCCGATCGGCTTGCCGCAGTGGAACACTCAGGTCTACGTGCTTGATTCGTGGTTGCGGCCGGTGCCGGTCGGTGTGCCGGGCGAGCTGTATCTCGCGGGTGGTCAGCTGGCTCGCGGCTATGTGCGGCGTCCCGACCTGACCGCTGACCGGTTCGTGGCCAACCCGTTCGCCTCGGGCCAGCGGATGTATCGCACCGGCGACCTGGTGGTGTGGCGCAAGGACGCCGACGACGCGGTGCTGGACTATCTGGGCCGGACCGATTTCCAGGTGAAGTTCCGTGGTCAGCGGATCGAGCTGGGGGAGATCGAGACGGCACTGCTGGCGCAGCCCTCGGTGAGCCAGGCGGCCGCGCTCGTCGCGCCTTCGGCGCTGGGCGATCAACTCGTCGCCTATGTCGTCCCCGCTCCAGGGGATCAGATCGACGCACAGGCACTGCGGGCCGCGATCGGGGAAACCCTGCCCACTTACATGGTTCCGGCCGCCATCGTGGCGCTGACCGAGTTCCCGCTGAATTCCAGCGGGAAGCTGGATCGCAAAGCACTGCCCGAGCCGACGTTCGAGACAAAGCATTTCCGTGCGCCCGCGAGCGCGCTCGAGGAGATCGTTGCCGGGGTGTTCGGCGAGGTTCTCGGGTTGGGCCGGGTAGGCGCGGATGACGATTTCTTCGCACTCGGTGGTAATTCGCTGGTCGCTACGCAGGTGGTGGCGCGTTTGGGCGCGGCGGTGGGTGCGCGGGTGCCGGTGCGGACGTTGTTCGAAGCGCCGACCGTGGTCTCCTTGGCGGCGGCGCTCGAGTCGCACACGCACGGTGAGCGCGGTGTGGAGCTGGGCAGTATCGCCCGTCCCGATCAGTTGCCGTTGTCGCTGGCGCAGCGGCGGATGTGGTTCCTGAATCGTTTCGATCAGACCGATGACGCTGCTGAGCAGATCGGTTCGGCGGCTTACAATCTGCCGTTCGCTCTGCGCCTGACCGGCGCATTGGACGTGGCCGCTCTGGGCGCCGCCCTGAACGATGTGGTCGCGCGCCACGAGGTGCTGCGCACGGTGTATCCGGAGACTGCGGACGGTCCGGTGCAGGTGGTGCTGCCCGCCGGGCAGGTTGCCTTGGACCTGACTCCCCGGCTGCTGGCCGAGACCGATGTGGCGAGCGCCGTGTACACCCTGGCCGCGACGCCGTTCGATGTGACCGCCGAAGTGCCGCTGCGGGCGGCACTGATCCAGGTCGACGGTGCGCCGCAGGAGTTCGTGCTCGCGGTGGTGGTGCACCACATCGCGGCGGACGCGTCATCGATGGGTCCGCTGGTGCGGGATGTGATGATCGCCTACGCGGCGCGCACCACGGGTGACGCACCGGGATGGACTCCGTTGCGGGTGCAGTACGCGGACTACGCGCTGTGGCAGCGCGCGGTGCTCGGCGAGGAATCCGATCCGCAATCCATCGCGGCGCAGCAGATCGCGTTCTGGCGTGATCAGCTGGCCGACCTGCCCGACTTGCTGGAGTTGCCGACGGATCGGCCGCGTCCGGCGGTGGCGTCGTTGGCCGGTGCGCGGGTGGATATCGAGATCGACGCGGCGACCCACGCCGGGCTCGTGGACTTGGCGCGTGCGCACGGTGCCACGCTGTTCATGGTGGTGCACGCGGCTTTCGCGGTGTTGCTGGCCCGACTGTCCGGCAGTTCGGATATCGCCATCGGTACCCCCGTCGCTGGTCGTGGTGAGCGGGCGCTCGATGACCTGATCGGTATGTTCGTCAACACCGTGGTCTTCCGGTCGCGGATCGATGGCGGGGAGTCGTTTGCCGCCCTGCTGGGCAAGCAGCGTGAATCCGATCTGCGGGCGTTCGCGCACGCGGATGTGCCGTTCGAGCGGTTGGTGGAGGTGTTGAATCCGCCGCGGTCGACGGCGCGTCATCCGTTGTTCCAGGTGGGGTTGTCCTTCCAGAACGTCGCGCGGACCGCGTTGGAGCTGCCCGGGTTGACGGTGGCCGGTGTCGACGCCGATTTGGATGTGTCGCAGTTCGATCTGCATTTGATCGTCGGTGACGGGTATGAGGAGTCGGGTGCGGCTGCTGGTATCGGTGGGTTCTTGACGTATGCGACCGATTTGTTCGATCGGGAGACGGTCGAGGGTTTCGCCGAGCGGTTCTCGCGTGTTCTGGCCGCTGTCGTCGCGGATTCCACGGTGCCGGTCGGCGATATCGACATCCTCGCCGACACCGAACGGCAGAACGTACTGGCGCGCTGGAACGCTACCGATCAGCCCGTCAACACGGGCGCGACCTTGGTCTCGTTGCTGGACGCCACAGTGGCGGCCGACCCGCGCGCGACGGCGCTCGTCGCCGATACGGCCGAGGGCGAGCGGGTCGAGCTGACCTATGCCGAACTCGATGCTCGGGTGAATCGTCTTGCGCGGCATTTGATCTCGTTGGGTGTGGGTCCGGAGTCGCGGGTGGCGTTGGCGTTGCGGCGGTCGGTGGATCTGGTCGTGGCGATGTATGCGGTGGCGAAGTCCGGTGGTGGGTATGTGCCGGTGGATCCGGATCAGGCTGCCGAGCGCACCAGCTACATCCTGGAGACGGCGGCACCGGTGTGTGTGCTGACGAATGCCGAGGCGCAGTTCGGCACCGATGTCGCTGACGTGGTGCGGATTGATGAACTCGATTTGTCGGGTGTGGACGCCAGGCCGGTCACGGATGTTGATCGGGTTGCGCCGTTGCGTCCGGAGAACACGGCGTATGTGATCTTCACTTCGGGTTCGACGGGTCGGCCGAAGGGTGTGGCGGTGCCGCATGGGGCGATCGCGAATCAGTTGCAGTGGAAGAACGTCGAGTTCGGTCTCGATGCCGCGGATGCGATTCTGTTGAAGACGGCCGCGACGTTCGATTTGTCGGTGTGGGAGTTCTGGTCGGCGGTGGTGTGTGGTGGCCGTCTGGTGATCGCCGCGCCGGACGGTCACCGGGACCCGGCGTATCTGAACGAACTCATGGCACAGGAATGGGTCACGACGCTGCACGTCGTGCCTTCCATGCTCGACGTCTTGTCGACCACCGGTATGCCGGATTCGTTGTGGCGGGTGTTGGCGATTGGTGAGGCGTTGCCGGGTTCGCTGGCGCAGCGGTTCTTGTCTGATTATCCGCGTTCGGAGTTGTTCAATCTGTATGGTCCGACCGAGGCGGCGGTGTCGATCACCAGTCATCGGGTGACTGTCGCTGATGAGATGTCGGTGTCGATCGGTGTTCCGGAGTGGAACAGCCGGGTCTACGTTCTCGATGGGCGGTTGCGTCCGGTCCCGGTGGGTGTTTCGGGTGAGTTGTATTTGGCTGGTGCGCAGTTGGCGCGTGGCTATTTCGGTCGTGCGGATTTGACGGCGGATCGGTTTGTGGCGAATCCGTTCGAGCCGGGTGCTCGGATGTATCGCACGGGTGACCTGGTCGCGTGGAACAGCCACGGTGAGCTCGAGTACCGGGGTCGTACGGATTTCCAGGTGAAGATCCGTGGGTTCCGTATCGAACTCGGTGAGATCGAAGCCGCGCTGCTGGGGCTGCCGGAGATCGCGCAGACGGCGGTGATCGCGAAGTCGGATCCGAAGACCGGTGACCGTTTGGTGGCTTATCTGGTGCCCAGCGATACCGAAACCGATGTCGATGTGGCGCGGGTGAAGTCGGAACTCACCGCGAATCTGCCCTCGTATATGGTGCCTGCGGCGTTCGTGGTGTTGGATGCGTTGCCGTTGAATGTGAACGGCAAGCTGGATCGTAAGGCGTTGCCGGAGCCGGAGTTCGAGGTTCAGGCGTTTCGTGCGCCCTCGACTCCGATCGAGGAGATCGTGGCCAACGTGTACGCCGAGGTTCTCGGTGTGGAACGCGTCGGTGCGGATGACGATTTCTTCGCTTTGGGTGGTAATTCGCTGTTGGCGACGCAGGTCGCCGCGCGTATCGGTGCGGCTTTGGATGCTCGTGTTCCGGTGCGTGTGTTGTTCGAGGCGTCCACCGTCGCTGGGCTGGCCGTCAAGGTCGAGCATCACGCGGGTGCCGGTGGCCGCAAAGCCTTGGTCGCGGGTCCGCGTCCGGAGCGGATTCCGCTGTCGCTGGCTCAGCAGCGCATGTGGTTCCTCAACCAGTTCGACCCGGGGTCGTCGGTCTACAACATCCCGGCCGCCATCCGCCTGACCGGCGAGTTGGACGTCTCCGCGCTGCGGCAGGCGGTCGCGGACCTGGTCGCGCGCCACGAGATCCTGCGCACGATCTACCCGCAGACGTCCGAGGGTCCGGTCCAGCAGGTGCTCGGGGTGGACGAGGTGTCGATCGGCCTCGTTCCCACCCGCGTCGAGGCAGCGGATCTGGTCGCCGCGGTGACCGCGGTGGTGACGGCCGGTTTCGAGGTGACCACCGAGGTCCCGTTCCGGGTGGAACTGTTCGAGGTCGCGACCACGGGCGCGGACGACCCCACCGAGCACGTGCTCGCGTTCGTCGCGCACCACATCAGCTCCGACGGCTGGTCGCTCGGACCGCTCACCCGGGATCTGGTCCTGGCCTACGAGGCGCGCAGCAGAGGCGCGGCCCCGGCCATGGCCCCGCTGCCGGTCCAGTACGCCGACTACAGCCTCTGGCAGCGCGAGGTGCTCGGTTCGGAGACCGACCCGCAGAGCCTGATCGCGCAGCAGGCCGAGTACTGGCGCGGCACGCTCGCCGGCCTGCCGGACGAACTACCGCTTCCGGCCGATCGGCCCCGGCCCGCGCAGGCGTCCTATCGCGGAGCGACCTTCGCCTTCGATATCGATGCCGAGCTGCACGCCGGGCTCGAACGCCTCGCCCAGCAGCACAATTCGACACTGTTCATGGTGGTGCACGCCGCGCTCGCGGTGCTGCTGGCCCGGTTGTCGGGCACCTCGGACATCGCCATCGGCACGCCGGTGGCCGGTCGCGGCGAGGCCGAACTCGACGACCTGATCGGCATGTTCGTCAACACCCTGGTGCTGCGCACCGAGGTCGAGCCGGGCACGCCGTTCGAGGCGCTGCTCGCCGAGGTCCGCCGGACCGACGTCGCCGCGTTCGGCCACGCCGATCTGCCGTTCGAGCGCCTGGTGGAGTTGCTCGATCCGGTCCGCTCCGCGGCGCGGCATCCGCTGTTCCAGGTGATGCTGGTGCTGCAGAATCTCGCGCCCGCCACACTCGAACTGCCCGGGCTCACGGTGTCGGGCATCGATCCGCAGGTGACGGCCGCGAAGTTCGATTTGCAGATCACCCTGGCCGAACAGCCGGACGCGCGGGGAATCTCGGTGGTGGTCGGCTACGCGACCGACCTGTTCGACGAATCGACCGTGCGTAACTTCGCGAGCCGGTTGCGCCGCGTCCTCGCGGCGGTCGCCGCCGACGCCACCGCCGTGGTCGGCGACATCGATGTGCTGGCGCCGGGCGAACGGGATCAGGTCCTGAGCGCTTGGAATGCGCGGGGCGCGTGGGTCCCCGGCGCGACACTGCCGGATGTGATCGCCGAGCAGGCGTGGTTGCGTCCGGATGCGGTCGCGATTCGGTTCGGTGAGCGTTCGTTGACGTTCGGTGAGTTGCAGCGTCGGGCGAATCAGGTGGCGCGGGCGTTGATCGCCCGAGGTGCGGGCCCTGAATCTTTGGTGGCGGTGGCGGTGCCACGTACCGATGAGCTGCCGGTGGCGTTGCTGGGTGTGTTGACCGCGGGTGCGGCGTATCTGCCGATCGATACCACTTATCCGGTGCAGCGGCTGGAGTTCATGCTCGAAGACGCCGCCCCGGTGTGTGTTCTGACCACTGCGGAGCAGCGCGACGCGGTGCCTGCCGGTGAGCTTCCGGTGGTGCTGATGTCCGAGGCTGGTACGCACTCTGATGCGCCGGTAGGTGATGCGGAGCGTGTGGCACCGCTGCGCCCGGACAATCTGGCGTATGTCATCTATACCTCCGGTTCCACGGGTGTGCCGAAGGGTGTGGGTGTCGCGCATCGCAACGTGGTGGAGTTGTTCGCCAATACGCAGCCGTTGTTCGAGTTCGGTCCTGATGATGTGTGGACGTTGTTCCATTCGTTCGCGTTCGATTTCTCGGTGTGGGAGTTGTGGTGCGCGTTGGCGCACGGCGGCCGTGTGGTCGTGGTCGACTACCTGACTTCGCGTTCGCCGGAGCAGTTCCGGGAGTTGCTGGCCGGTGAGCGGGTGACGGTGCTGAATCAGACGCCGTCGGCGTTCTATCAGTTGGTGGAGGCCGATCGGGCGGCGACCGCGGGCGAGTTGGCGTTGCGGTATGTGGTCTTCGGTGGTGAGGCGCTGGATCTGCGCAAGCTGGGCCGCTGGTATGAACGCCACGGCGCGGGCGCCCGGTTGGTGAACATGTACGGCATCACCGAGACCACGGTGCATGTGTCGTTCTTGCCGGTGTCCGAGCGTGACGCGCAGGACGCGGCCAGTGTGATCGGGCGGGCGATTCCGGGTTTGGACGCGTATGTGCTGGATCGGCGGTTGCATCCGGCGCCGGTGGGAGTGCCCGGTGAGATCCATGTGGTCGGTGCGCAGTTGTCCAGGGGTTATCTGGGCCGTCCTGGTTTGACGGCGTCGCGTTTCGTGGCGAATCCGTTCGGTGCGCCGGGGTCGCGGATGTATCGCTCCGGTGATATCGGCCGGTGGCGCGCGGCGGCCGACGACGCGGTTCTCGAGTACGCCGGGCGTGGTGATCAGCAGGTGCAGTTGCGCGGGTTCCGTATCGAGCTCGGCGAGATCGAGGCGGCGCTGTTGGGCTGCGACGGTGTCGGGCAGGCGGTCGCGCTGGTCCGCGAGGACGAGCACGCCGGTGAGCGGTTGATCGGGTACGTGGTGCCCGACACCGGGGTGAGCATCGATCCGGCCGCGGTCAGGGCCGAGGTCGCCCGGTTCCTCACCGGTTATATGGTGCCGGACGCGGTGGTGGTGCTGGACGCGCTGCCGTTGACGCCGAACGGCAAGCTGGACCGGCGAGCGCTGCCCGCGCCGGAGTTCGTCAGCGGGATCGGCTACCGCGCGCCGGAGACGGCGACCGAGCAGGCGGTGGCCGCGGCGTTCGCCGAACTGCTCGACGCCGAGCGGGTCGGACTCGACGACGACTTCTTCGCCCTCGGCGGCAACTCGCTGCTCGCGGCGCAGGTGGTCGGGCGGCTGCGGGAGGCGACCGCGGCGACGGTGCGCGTGCAGTGGTTCTTCACCGACGCGACGGTGGCGGGCCTGGCCGCCCGCATCGACGCGGGCGACGCCGACGTCAACGCGGCGCTGGACGTGCTGCTGCCGATCCGCGCGAGTGGTTCGGCGGCCCCGCTGTTCTGCCTCCACCCGATGTACGGCTTGGCCTGGTCCTACGCGGGGCTGGCCCAGTTCCTGCCCGCCGAGCAGCCGATCTTCGGCCTGCAATCGCCCGCGCTTTCGGAGGACGGCGAGCTGCCCGGTTCGCTGGACGAGCTGGCCGAGCGCTACCTGGCCGAGATCAGGGCGGTCCAACCGCAAGGTCCGTACCGGTTGCTCGGCTGGTCGCTCGGTGGTGTGCTCGCCCATGCCATCGCCACCAGACTGCAGGACGCGGGGGAGCGGGTGGAGTTGCTGGCCATGATGGACAGCCATCCGAATCCGGACGTCGTCGGCTTCCGCGCCGCGCTGCGCGGCGCCCTGGCCGAATTCGGTCTCGGTACGGCGGTCGCGGCGGGCGATGATGTCTACGACCTCGACGACGAGGCGTTGGCCACATTGCACGCCATGATCCCGGCGGATCTCGTCGCGGTGACTCCGCAGCGTCTGCGCCGGATCTATCGCAGCGCGGTCCGCTCGGCGGAGCTGATCGCCGAGCACCGGCCCGGGGTCTTCCGCGGCACCGTGCAGTACTTCAGCGCGGCCGTAGCCGACCCCACCGACGAGTTGCGCGCCGCCGCGGCGGACTGGTGGCCGTACGTGCAGGGCATGGTCGTCGACCGGCCGGTCGAGGTCACCCACGCCCGGATGGCCGCGCCGGAGGCGCTGGCGGTGATCGGCCCGCAGCTGGCCGCGCTGCTGGACGGTCGACGCTGATCGTCCGGCCGACGCCGAAACCCGGATCGCGCGTCGGCAAGGAATAATCGTCCCCGGCGCTCGTCGCACGCGTCCGCTCCCGCGATCCGGAACCCACGGTTCGCGGCCGGTCGTGCTCGGCGTACGCCGGCGGTTCGGTAACGATCGGCATGCGCGTGTTCGATGATCATGAGGGCGAGAGCATGGTGAACGTGCGCGTGGCGACAACAGACAGGGTGAGGCAGCACGATGGTTCGGGCGGTCGGTCAGCGGTGTGACGAGACTGCGGAAGCGGTGCGCGCATGACCCGCCCGGCCCGTG
>NZ_JABLTE010000161.1 GCF_013315795.1 Nocardia barduliensis | reverse complement strand
GACTTGCCCTCGCCCACCCTGGCCCCGTACGCGGCGACCAAGGCGGCCATCGCGAACTTCTCCGCCAGCCTCGCGCAATTGCTGGGCGAGCGAGGAATCCGGGTCAACAGCGTCGCGCCCGGCCCGATCTGGACGCCGTTGATCCCCGCGACCATGCCGGTGGAGAAGGTCAGCCAGTTCGGTGACGACACGCCGCTGGGTCGTGCCGGTCAGCCCGCCGAACTCGCCTCCACCTACGTCCTGCTGGCCTGCGACGACGGCAGCTACATCTCCGGCGCCCGCATCGCGGTCACCGGCGGCAGGCCGATTCTGTGACGTCGCGGGCACGACGAACCGCGCGGCCGGCCGATCGACCGGATCGGCCGGCCGTCGGCGGTGGGGCTCACAGCATCGACACCACGATCCCGACCGCGGCGGCCACGAACAGCAGGATCACCACAGCCACGACGAGCATCGCCACCACCCCGGTCACCGGGAAGTGGTGTCGGGTGCTCGGCTCCGGCGCCGACAGACCGGACGTCTGGGGCGTGTCGGGCGGGGTGGAGCCGGGCGCCACCCCACCGCCGGGTTCCAGATCGGGGGTTTTCGCCGGATCGGGATCCATCGCGCTCATAGCCGCTCCCTACTCGCCGTCGTTTCCTGGCACCTCGGGTGCGCCGGGCCGCTTGCCGGTCCTCTTGCGATACAGGATCACCGCGCCGACCAGCACCGCGAGTGCGAGAATCACCAACAGTTCCATGCCACGGGCCTACCCGGTATCCGCGCGCCCAATCGGCTGCGCGGCCCGCGGTCATCCCCGGACGATGACGTAGTGACCGGCGGTCTCCTGGAACGCGACCGCGTCGGCGATCGTCGCGTCGTCCGGAGCGGGGCTGCCGTCGGGAACGACGATCAGTTTGTCGTCGTCGTCGTAGCGGCGGTGGATGATCCCGACGCAGCGGCCGCGTGCGGTACGCATCGGTTCGGGTGGCCCGAGATAGTAGCCGTCGAGTTCCTCGCCGTCCGGAGCACGGGTGATCGGTACGTAGCCGTAGTTGAGGAGATACCGGAATCCGCACCTCGGGTGGCGACTTCCGTAGGGACGGTCGATGACCAGATCCACGGTGCTACCGAGGAACAACCGTGCCAGGCGCAGCGACTCGGAGTCCTCCGGCTCCACCAGGTCGGACATCGCCCCAGCCTACGGCAGCGTTCGTGCCGCTCGTCGGCGAAGGATCACCGGGACACCCGCCCGGACTCGTCGCGCCGGGACCGATCGAGCCGCGGCCCGGCATCGAGGCGATGCACCCTGCTGCGGGCGACGAGTTCGATGGTGACCGCGACGGCGCAGGACTGCGCCAGCAGCAGCCCGGTCAGCACCATGACCTGGACCGCGGCGGCCTGCGCGGCCGAGCCGGTCGCGAGCAGCACGCCGACGAAGGCTCCCGGCAGGGTCACCAGCCCGACCGTGCGGGTCTGGTCGACGCCGGGCAGCAGCGCGTCGGCGGCCGTGGGCCGGATGATCTCCAGGCGCGCGTCGCGCTCGCTGAATCCGAGACCGAGCGCGGCCTCGACCTCGCCCCAGCGGTCCTCGATCGTGTCCAGCGCGCGCCGCGCCGCCAGCGAGGTCGCGGTCATGGTGCCACCGAGAACGATGCCGCCGATCGGCACCAGCGCCACACCGGTGAACGGGACGATGCCGCTGAGCAGCAGTAGCGGCAGCACCACACCCAGGCCCGCGCCCAGCGCCACGGTCAGCCACAGCGCCGAGCGGCCCGCGCGGGCGCGCCGCGCCGAGGTCACGGCCGCCGCGCCGAACATCACCGCCAGCACCAGCAGCGACGACCACAGCTGCGCCAGCGCGGCGGTGAGGATCAGCGCGACCACCGCGAGCTGGGCCGCGCCCCGCGCGGCCGCGCGCGGCGCCACCGACATCCGCCCCAGCCCGGCGACCCGGTAGACCACCGCCGCGCTCACGACCATGACCGTGCACAGCACCACCAACCCCGCCCCGGGCGTTATGGCCGTAGTCATCCGAGCACTCTCTCACGTGGCCACTCGCGCCCGTGCTCGACCGGGTTCGGCTGTTCGAGGGGAAAAGTCACCGGGCATCCGGCCGCGACCCCCGGGCATTGCGTGGGAGCGCGGGCTGGAGGAAGGTGAGTATGTCCGGTGGCGCCACCGGGGCGCCACCCTGACCAGGGCGGGAGGTGGCCCGTGTACGCACGTTCCAGCACGATTGCGGCCCAGCCGTCGTCGACCGACGACGGGATCGCATACCTCCGTGACGAAGTGATGCCGAATCTGCCCGAGATCCAAGGGTGGGTCGGTCTGTCCTTGATGACCGACCGGTCGACTGGACGCTGCATCGCCTCGACCTCGTGGGAGTCGCAGGAGGCACTGCACGCCAGCAGAGGCCGGGTCCAGCAGTTACGCGACGGCCTGGCCCGGCGGCTCGGCGGCCGGGTGGAGCGGGTCGAGGAATGGGAGATCGCGGTGATGCATCGTGATCATCCGGCCGGTGACAGCGCGTGCACCCGGTGCACGTGGGTGCAGGTCGATCCGAACCAGCTCGACCGGCTGGCCGACACGTTCAAGATGGAAGTGCTGCCGCAGACGGAGATGCTCGACGGATTCTGCAGCGCGAGCCTGTTCATCGACCGGGAAAGCGGCCGCGCGGTGGGCGCGACCGTATGGGAATCCCGTGCGGCGATGGACGGCAGCCGCGAGCAGACCAATCGGATCAGGGCACAGGCGACCCAGCGGGTGGGTGCCAACGTGCTCGAAGTCGGCGAGTTCGATCTGGCGTTCGCGCATCTGCGCGTTCCCGAGATGGCCTGAGAGGGCGCGACATCCGGCCGGAAGACGGGCTTCCGGCCGGATGCCTTCGGGCGAGCGAGGCTGGTATCGCGGGTGCGGATGTCGATTACCCGAGAGGTAATCGCCGTGCCGCGCGGGGGTTCGTAGGATCGGGGCGTGACTACCCCAACGGCCGGTGACCTGCTGCGGCACTGGCGTCTGGAACGCAGACTGAGCCAACTGGAACTGGCCGGGCGGGCCGATACGTCGGCGCGGCACCTGAGCTTCATCGAGACCGGGCGCGCCACGCCGAGCCGGACCATGATCGTGCACTTGTCCGAGCACCTGGAGATCCCGTTGCGTGAACGCAACCGCGTGCTGCTGGCCGCGGGCTACGCCCCCGCCTACGCCCAACCCGGCCTGGACACCCCCGCCATGGACTCCGTGCGCGGGGCGATGCGTCAGATCCTCGCCGGCCACGAGCCCTATCCGGCGCTGGCCATCGACCAGAACTGGACGATGATCGACGCCAACAGCGGTGTGGCCGTGCTCATCGCGGGCATCGACCCGGCGCTGACCAGCCCGCCGGTCAACGCCTTGCGGCTGAGTCTGCACCCCGACGGCATGGCCGGGCGCATCCGCAACCTCGCCGAGTGGCGCGGCCACATCTTCGCCCGCCTGGCACGCCAGGCCGAGGTGACCGGATCCCGGGACCTGGCCGACCTGCTCGAGGAACTGCGGTCCTATCCCGGAGGCGAAGTGGAGCTCGCCGTCCCCGAACCCGACCAGGCGGTGGTCCCGCTGCGGATCGAACACGACGGCGCGGAGCTGTCGTTGCTCAGCGTCACGACGGTCTTCGGCACCCCGATGAACGTCACCGTCGCCGAACTGGCCATCGAGTCCTTCTTCCCCGCCGACGAGGACACCATGAAGCTGCTCACCGCGGGCGCCCGATGAGCAGCGCCGCCCGGCTGTCCGCTCTGCTGCACATGCCCGTGCGCGGCGTCACCGATCTCGGCGCCCGTCATGCGTGGACGCTGCACCGCGCCGAATTGTCCGATGGCCGAACAGTCTTCGTGAAGGCCTCGGCCGAGCCGACCCCGGTCTTCGCGGCCGAAGCGGCGGGTCTGGCCTGGCTGCGCACCGCGGATTCCGGCCCATCCCGCGACGGCGCTCTGCTGCCGCGGGCGCTGGCCGTCGACGACCGCATGCTGGTGCTGCCCTGGCTGGAGGAAACCGGCCCCACACCCGCTGCCGCCGAGCGATTCGGGCGCGAACTCGCCGCACTGCACGCCGGGGGAGCCGAGCTGTTCGGCGCGCCGTGGGAAGGCTGGATCGCGAGCCTGCCGCTGCCCAACACCCGCACGGACGGACCGTGGTCGCAGTGGTACGCCGAGCATCGGCTCGCGCCCTACCTCCCGGCGGCGGCCACCCACCTCGGCCCCGACGGGACACGCCTGGTCGAGCGCGTCATCGACCGCATAGATGACCTGGCCGGACCCGCCGAACCCCCGGCGCGCGTCCACGGCGACCTGTGGTCGGGCAACATCCTGTGGACCCGGGAGCGCGCGCTGCTCGTCGACCCCGCCGCGCACGCAGGCCACCGCGAGACCGACCTGGCCATGCTCGCCCTCTTCGGCGCCCCGCACCTGGACCGTATCCGCGCCGCCTACCACGAGACCCATCCGCTCGCCGACGGATGGCGCGCCCGCACGCCGCTGCACCAGTTGCATCCGCTGCTGGTGCACGTCGTGCTGTTCGGCGCCGGCTACCGCGCGCAGACCCTCGCCGCGGCCGGTGCGGCGCTGGCGTCCTGACCCCGGCCAGGCCGCCGCACCGGCGAAACGTCACCCGTTGACCCGCGCGATGACCTTCTCCGCGAAGCGCGACAGGTTGGCGATCTTCGTCTCCAGCGGCTCGGTGTCCTGCTCGGTGGTGTAGGGCAGGCGGAAGCCGACGATCACGTCGGTGACGCCTTTGTCCTCGAGGCGCTTGACGCCGTCCACGGTGAAGCCGTCCAACGAGATGACGTGCACCTGGAAATCCTCGCGCGTGCCGTACTCCGCGCGCAGGGCGTCCAGTTCGGCCAGCAGCCGGTCGAGTTCGGCGCCGTCGCCACCGGCGTGCATCCACCCGTCACCGCGCTGGGCGGCCCGGCGCAACGCGGGCTTGCTGTGCCCGCCGATCAGGATCGGCACCGGTTCGGTGGGCACCGGGCTGATCTTGATCGGCGGAATGTCGTAGAACTGCCCGTGGTATTCGAAGTATCCGCCCGCCGAGAGCCCGCGCACGATGTCGATGCATTCGTCCATCCGCGCGCCGCGCTTGTCGAACGGCACCCCCATGATCTCGAAATCGTCCGGCCACGGACTGATGCCGACGCCGAGCCCGAACCGGTTGCCGCTCAGCGCGGCCACCGAGGCGGCCTGTTTGGCCACCAGCACCGGCGGCCGGATCGGCAGCTTCAGCACGAACGGGGTGAAACGCAAGGTCGTGGTCACCGCCGCCATCGCCGCGCTGAGCACGAACGCCTCGACGAACGGCTTGTCCTCCAGGAACTCCCGGCTCCCGTCCGGGGTGTAGGGGTATTTCGCGTCGGATTCCTTCGGATACGCCACGCTGTCCGCGACGGCCATGGAGGTGTAGCCCGCCTCCTCGGCGGCCTTGGCGAGAGCGAGATAGTACGACGGATCGGTCATCGTCTCGGCGTAGGTGAAGCGCATAGTGCTCGCCTTCCTGGCGCGTCGTGCGCGCCGCGCTGGTCCCGGCGCCGGTGCCCGCGGACCGGGCGGTCGCCGGGACGTGAGGGGAACTGCCGCAAGCGGATCCGAGCCGCCTCGATGGTGTCGAGGCCGCCGCGGAGGTCACCGCCTACTGCCATGGATTGGTGAAGCCTTCCGGAATCAAGTGGTCGAACATCGCCTTCATCTCCGGCGACAACCGCATCAGCTCGACATGCGACCCGATCGGGCCGCCGTCGAGGTAGGCGAACTCCATCCCGACGCCTTCGAACCTGCCGCGGGCGACGATCTCGATGCCCGCCGTGACGGCCTCGGCGAGGGCGGCGTCGTAGTCGTCGGGCACCCAGGCGACGTGATGCAATCCGGGACCGGAACGCTCGAGCTGCTCGGCATACAGGCTCGCCCCGCCGCGCGGTTCGATCAATTCCAGCTGCTGGCCGCCCGCGTAGCCCAGCGCCACGCTGATCGTGTAATCGGCGGGCGCGCCGTGCAGTTGCGCGGCCTGCGGCCCGAAGCGGACATCCGGGATGGTGAACCACTCGCCGACCCCGTACCGGGCGGTGAACGCCTCGCGCGCCGCGGCCAGATCGTCGACCACCCAGCACAGTTGGAAGATCGGTCCACGGGCGATCATCGTCGTGCTCCGATGCGGCCCATCAGGCTCGGACACCACCGGTAGGCGGCGACCACCGCCTTGTTGTAGTGCGGAATCACGATGTAGGGCTTGTTCTTGCGCATGCCACGCAGAATGTGCGCCGCGGCCCGCTCCGAGCTGATCATCCCGATCGGCATCCGGCGCGTGGGGCCGCGAAAGGAATACCCGGGCAGGTCGATGCCGGAATCGACGATGTCGGTCGCGACCCCTCCCGGCACGGCCACGCTCACCCGCACACCCGCGGCGGCCGCTTCCACCCGCAGTGCGGTGCTCAGCCCCACCACCGCGTGCTCGGTCATCGCATAGGCCGCCGACGGCGCCACCGGGGTCAGTCCCGCGATGGAGGTCATGTTGACGATGTGGCCGGATCCCTGCGTGCGCATCAGGGGGTAGGCATGGCGCGTCCCGTGCACCACGCCCCAGAGATTCACGTCCACCAGCCGCTGCCACTGCGGCAGCGGCATGTGCTCGACCACGCCGCCGAGGCGGATACCCGCGTTGTTGAACAAGAAGTCGATGCGTCCCAGTTCGGCTACCGCGCTGTGGATGAGGCGGCGCACCTGCTCGTCATCGGAGACGTCCACGACCTGGGTGTGGATCGCGGTATCGGCGGCCAGGCCCACCAGCCCGGCGGCATCGCTGTCGGCGGCCACTACCGCGACGCCCCGCGCGGCCAGCAGGCGGCACAGCGCGGCGCCGAGACCGGACGCGGCACCGGTGACCACCGCCACATTATCCACGCCGTTTAATTAAGCATCTGTGTTTAACATCGTCAATACTTGTGTTTAGTACAGTGCGGGTATGCCGAGCGCCGCTTCGCGCACCGCCTTGCTCGACGCCGGGGAACGCCTCATCGCCGAACGCGGCGTCGACGTACCGCTGCGCGACATCGCCGCCGCGGCGGGCCAGCGCAACAACTCCGCCGTGCACTATTACTTCGATTCCCGCACCGGCCTGATCGAAGCCATCGTCGAGCGGCGCATGAACTGGCTCGAACACCGGCGCCTGCAACTGCTGGCCGCCCACGAAGCCGCGGGCGCCGCCAACGACCTGCCCACCCTCGTCGCCATGCTCGCCATGCCGATCCTGGAATTGCTCGGCCACGACGGGGTCACCCATCTGGGCCGGTTCCTAGAAGTCGTGCGCACCCATCCCGTGGTGGCCGACGCGCGCCGCCTCGCCGGAGCCGATCGGGCGGCGGTCCGGATCATCGCCACCCGGCTCGACGCCGCCCTCGGCCTGACGGGACGTCTGCGCAGGCAACGCCTGGAAACCATGACCACCGTCATGCTCGCGCTGATCGCCGACTACGAACGCACCCTCGAATCCGGCGTCCGCACCGCCCACCCCGAAGACGCCGCGGAGATCGTGGACATGATCGTCGCCATGCTCACCGTGCCCGCCCGCGAGCCCCCCATCGCCGCGCCGGGACGCTGAAACCCGGCACGCGGCTTGTCGCGGCAGCTCCCGCCCGCGCGTGCGCGGCGACGCACCGCCGACGGTGATACTCACCCCAGCGTCCGCGGCCACCCGGAACCGTATCCCGGCGCGGTGAGCGGCCGATTTCCCGGTGGCGCGGCGGTTTCCGGGAATCTGCGGTGCAGCCGATCGATATACCGGCGCACGGCGCACAATTCGGCGTGCAACTCCTGCCGCGCGGCGGCATCGCCACGATGGGCGAATCCGAGCTCGCGCGCCAGCGTCTGGGCGCGGACGGTCAGCAACTCCAAGAAGACCCGGGCCTGGGCGAGGTCGGCATCTTGTTCCATGCGGTGGGCCGATCTGTCGTTCGATTCGTTGTCGGTCGCCCAGTGCTCCCCGTGCCGCGGTCCTCGGCCGATCGGAGCGAACACGATGCTAGCCCAGCCACCGCCCCAGCGGTGCTGAAATGGGACTGTCCGTTGGCTATCGGCTGGCGCCCCTAGGGGGAGGAGAGACGGCCCGGCCGCCGGGACACCGCCGCCGCGTATCGTGATCGTATGGGCGTCATCGGGGAGCTGTTTCCGGGTAAGAAGCTGAACCACGAGGGCAGCGAGGACAGCGACGGCCAGACCCACACACCGCGGTTCGACATCGACCTCGACACCGGAATCGTGCGAGTGCCTCGCCCGCACCGAGCAGCAACCGAGCAGCGCGGCGACGATGGGCCTGAGCGAGCGTAAGCCCCTGAGCTTCCGCGTCCGGACGCTGCGCACCGCGGGCGGAAAACATCTCGCTGATCGCAACCCGTGGCGGCGCCGCGGCACGTCGGTAGCGTCGCCGCAATGGGCAACGCAGGAGGGCGGCGGCGACCGCTGAAGACCGTCACGGGCGTCAGCGGCGCGGTGAGCGTCTACGCCGCGGCCATCGACCCGGCCACCACCACGGTCGCCTCGTCGATCGAGGTCGCGACGATCGCCGAACGGCACAAGTTCGACGCCCTCTTCGCCGCCGATCTGCTGAGCTTCGGCGCCCAAGGCGCGATCGGCGCACAGGAACCCTTGATCTTCCTCTCCGCGCTGAGCGCCGTGACCACACACGTCGGGCTGATCGCCACGGTCACCACCACCTTCCACCACCCCTACAACCTCGCGCGGCTGTTCGGCACCCTCGACCACATCAGCAACGGGCGCGCGGCCTGGAACGCGGTGACCTCCTCGGTAGGGGAGGAGAACTACGGCGACCAGGACCTGCCCAGCCCCGAGCAGCGCTACGCACGCGCCACCGAAGCCCTCGAAGTGGTCAACGCCCTGTTCGACAGCTGGCAGCCGGGCGCACTGACCTCCGACGGGCGCGGCGGCGCGATCCTGGATGCGAGCAGGGTCCGCCCGATCGAGCACACCGGGCAGTACTTCACCGTGCGCGGCCCGCTCAACATCCCGCCCCTGCCGCAGCGCAGGCCGGTCCAGTTCCAGGCCGGGCAGTCGGCCGGCGGCATCGAACTGGGCGCGCGGTTCGCCGAGGTCGTGTTCACCTCGCTGCCGACCCTCGAAGACGCGGTGACCTACACCAAACGCATCCGTGCCCGCGCCCGCGAACACGGCCGCGCCGAGGGACTGCCGCTGATCATGAGCTCGTTCCACGCGACCTACGGCGCCACCGAAGCCGAGGCCCTGCGCCTGGCACGGGAACAAGCCGAGGCGACCGACTTCGAAGCCGGACGCGCCGCCCTCGCCGACATGCTCGGCGGCGGCGTCGACCTGTCCGGCCTGCCGCTGGACAAGCCACTACCGCAAACCCTGCTTCCCGACGTGACCTCGGTACACCGCAGGCGCGGGCGCGTGGAGATCTTCAGCAACTTCGCGCGGTCGGGAAAGACTCTGCGCGAGCTGATCATCGCCGCCAAGGACACCGGCCACTGGGCCGCCGCCGGAACCCCCGAACAACTCGCCGACGCGATCGAGGAACGCTACGACGCGGGCGTGCTGGACGTGATCTCCCTCGGCGGGCTCGCCGAGCACCGCACCCGCGACTTCGTCGTCAACGGACTACTGCCCGAACTGCGCCGCCGCGGCATCGTCGGTTCCGATTACGTCGGCGACACCTTCCGCGACAACCTCGAACTTCCTCCGCTCCCCGCTAACGGGTGAGAACCGGCGCCTTCGAAAGGTGCGCGGTGCTGTCGTGCTGCGGCGGATTCGTGTTCCGCACCCACGTGACGTTGGCGACCAGATCGTCGTCGAACACGAGCTCGTCCCACAGCACCTGCTCGGTGTCCGCCACCGGTCGCGCCGCCGGGCGCGGCACCTCGGCGGCCACCACCGCAGGCTGCTCCGGCTCGGCAGGCAGCGGCGTCACCAGCCACGCCAACGCGCGCATCGGACTGAGACCGTAGCGGCGGCTGCCCTGCGCTACAGCGACCACCGCCGCCGCGGCGGTCATCCCGCCGACAGCCAACGCCACCGGTGTCAGCCCGGCACCGGCCATCTGCCGCTCACCCGAACCGGACGTCGCCGCTTCGTCGAACACGCGGTGCAGCAACCCCGCGTCGAAACCTTCGCCCTGGTCGATCAGAATCCGCAACTCCGGCGCCCTGGCATCCAGATACAGCAAGGCGCCGAGCACCAGGATCGCCACGGCCACACTGGAACCCATCACCAGATGAGCCAGGGCACGCGAGCGCGACCGCGCCTGCGCCAGCACGGCGAACACGGTGACCACCATCGCGGCGGCGGCCAGCAGACCCCAGGCCCCGCTGATGGTCACGTCACGGAACTTCGACACCGAATACTCGTCGAAACCGTTGGTGAAACCGGCGATCCGGCCGAACGCGTCGGAGCGCGCCTCACCGCCCGAGCCCGACGCCGAAAGCCACGGCCGGAACAGCAGGACGAACGCGGCCAGATTCGTGGCACCGGCGCACAGAAAGCCCCAGTCCAACCCCCGTCGTGGTGTCGCGCCGCGTGCCGGGTGACCGGAGCCTCGGCTCCCACGGTGTCGCGCTTCGGATGCCTGCCAGGGGGTGGTTTGTGCCATTGCTCCAGTTTCGCCGGTGCCGCGCGCAATTCGCTGCCGCCCGACGCAATAACAGTGGAATTGCTCCGGAGGTCGAAAATCGCGACACATGAATGAGGTGTAATTCGATACGGGCGCCATCGACCATCGACGAAATCACCGTAAGCACCTCCGCGACCAGGGGCAAGGGTGATCGATCTCCCATACATCACCGCAGCTCCGACGGCATCGCAGCCGGATGTGACCCAACCGGTGAGTAACATTTTGCCCACGGCGCTGGCCTCGACCTTTACCGATCCGCCGCACCATTGCCGAACCTATGGCCACGCGAATTGCTGTGACCCGCTTAACATGTACGAAATGGGACTTCGGTCACAAATCCGCGCAGCGCGCTTTCCAAGCGGGGCGGATATCGCCGAAATCTCCGGCCTCCCAGGCGAATCCCGCGCGGCTCAGCCCATCGCCGACACCCGCGCGTCGACCACCCCACGGACGATCTCCGCCAAACTCTCCTCCGAAACCTCCACCGCGCCTTCGGCATCGACCAGCACCGCGGTCGGGTAGATATCGCGCAGCAGATCCGGACCACCCGTCGCGGTATCGTCATCGGCCGCATCCACCAGCGCCTCCACCGCCACCCGCAGCGCCCCTCCCGCATCGAGATCACGGCGATAGGTCTTCTTCAACGACGACTCCGCGAACACCGACCCCGAACCGACGGCGGTGTAACCGAAACGCTCCTCGTACCTGCCACCCACCGCGTCGTACGACACGATCCGCCCGGCCCGCTCCGCATCCGCGGCATCCACGTCATAGCCGACCAACAGCGGCACCACCGCCATATCGCGCAGCGCGGCGGGCAGATTGGCCCGCACCATCGCCGACAACTTCGTGGCCTTGCCGTCGAACGTCAGCGCAGCACCCTCGATCTTCTCGTAGTGCTCGAGCTCCACCGCGAACAACCGGATCATCTCCAACGCCGTCCCCACCGTGCCCGCGAAACCGGCCGCCGAATACGTGTCGGTGATGAAGACCTTCTGCATATCCCGCGTCGCCACCAGGTTCGCCATCGTCCCCCGGCGATCACCGGCCACCAGCACACCACCGCGATAACCGACCGCGACGATCGTCGTCCCGTGCGGCGCGACAACGCCACCGCCGAAATCCTGATCGGGCAACAACCGCGGCGCGTACCGGCGCAGATACTCCGAGAAGGACGCCGCCGGATACTGCAAGCCGAGCGGCAGGTGACTGTCGGTCGTCATGAATGACCTTTCGGGCCGAGCCTACGAACCACATGCTCTCCCGCCGACGTTACCGGAACACACCCACCGCTCGGCGACAACCGCCGACACCCGGCTACCCCTCCGCTAGGCCGGATCGTCCCCGGTACAGGTCTCCGGTGCGTCGATCCGAACGCAGGGGACCGGAACCCGCGTCGGCTGATAACCAGGCGCCACCCCACCCGCGCGGATCAAACGCCCGTAGGCGTCCACCGCATCGGTCGGGCGACGCGTCAACGTCGGATCGGTCAGCACGTCCACCGTGTAGAGCCCGAACCGCGGCGTATAGGAACCCCACTCGTAGTTGTCGGTCAAACTCCAATAGTTGTAGCCGATGACGTTCATCCCGTCGGCCTTCGCCCGCTGCAACCAATACACCGTGTCCCGCAGATGATCGGCGCGCGTATAGCCATCCGGCCGAACCTGCCCGTTCTCCGTCGGAAGACCGTTCTCCACGACATACAGCGGACGATCCGGGAACTGACGCGCGTAATGCCGCAACGCGTAGTAGATACCCTCCGGATGCACCGGCAACTCCCACATCGGCGGACCACCCTCCGCGCCACCCTGCGCCGACTCCCCGGTGCGCGGCAGCGGAGCGAAGTAATAGTCGACCCCGACGAAGTCCAGCTTCGCCGAGATCCGATCCACGATCGGCTGATTGACCTCCGTCTCCGCACCCGCCACATAACCCAGATTGCTCGTCACCTGCGCATCCGGCCGAATCCGGTGGATGACGTCGTAGATCTCGTTGTGCGCCCGCGCGATGTGCTCCACCATCACCGGCGCCTCCGCCACACTGATCCCCCCGGTGCGCAACTCGGTGCCGACATACGCGGCAGGCTCGTTGAACGTCACCCACAGCGGATCCCGCGAGGCATACCGGTGCACCACCTTGCGCATATTCGCCAGCCAAGCCGCCACCATGCCCG